>JBMOOJ010000106.1:0-7986 GCA_049323835.1 Pseudomonadota bacterium
GCGAACAGCACTGCCGCCACGGCGCCGGATGCGCCCAGGCTGTAGTAGTTCGGATCGCTCTGGTGCTTGAGATAGCTCGGCAGGATCGAAACGAGCAGACCGCCGAGATACAGCAGCGGCAGCCCGAGTGGGCCGACCCGCAAGGTCAGGTAGGCCTCGATGTAACGGCCCGCGAAGAACAGCGTGAACATGTTGAAGAACAGATGCATGCCGTCGGCATGGATCAGTCCGTAACTGAGCAGGCGCCAGTATTCGTGGTTGCGCCGCACCGCCGGCGGCCACAGGATCAACTGCTGCCGGATGCGCGGGTTGTTGAACGCGATCAGCGAAACGAGCGAAGTCAGGCCGATCACGGCAAGGGTGACGATCATGCGAAGGCGGCTCCGGCGGCGAGGCCGCTCATGCTAACAGCCCGCTGCGGCGCTTTGCGCCGCAGCGGCGGGAACGTCGGGCTCAACCGCACGGCTTGAACAGCGCGGCGTCGAGAATCGACCAGAGATGAACGATCCAGCCGAGAAAGATCATCCACAGCACGGCGGCCAGGACGAACTGCACGACGGCCATGAGCAGGCGCCCCTGAACGAGCTGCCCGAGCCCCGGAATGAAGAAGCTGCAAATCGCGGCGATCACGTTGCCGGCGGAACCCTGTCCTGCGCTCATCGAAGCATCGTCCTGCGGAAGTCATGCGGTGAGGTCGCAGATGTTGTCCTTATGCCGGCATTTCAAGCGCTGCGGTTGCTTTCGCCCGTGACGGGGACTAGCCTGCGCCACCACTTTTCTGTCGGCGGTTGCGCCGCATCCGGGGAGACGTCCGTGAAACCAGTTCGTTCCGCACTTGCGCTGGCCCTCATTCTCGGTCTTGGCGCCGGCGCACCGTCGGGCGCATTCGCCCAGTCCGCAGACGCGGCCGCGGCCGACGGGTTCGTCGCCGGCATCAACCGGGAGATTCGCGACAACTACGTCGAGGTCACCGCCGCGCAGTGGGTCGCCGAGACTTACATCAACGGCGACACCGAAGTGCTGGTGGCGAAGGCGAACGAGCGCGCACTCGCACGACTTTCCGCCAATGTGGAAAAATCCAAACAATTCCGCGGCATCGCCGGCATTTCGCCCGCGACGCAGCGAGGCATCGATCTCCTCAAGCTGCAGACCGCGATGCCGGCGCCGAAAGACCCGGCCAAGCTCGCCGAACTGACCCAGATCGCGTCGCGCCTGAACGCAGCCTACGGCTCGGGCAAATCGTGCACCGACGAGTCCAAGCCCGAGACCTGCCGCAATCTCGACCAGCTCAGCAAGGTGCTAGCCGAGAACCGCGACTGGGACGCCGATCTCGACGCGTGGACCGCCTGGCACAACGTCGCGCGTGGCATGCGCAAGGACTACGTGCGCTTCGCCGAACTCGTCAACGAAGGCGCTCGCGAGATGGACTACGCGAACGCCGGCGACATGTGGCGTGCGAGCTACGACATGAGCGCCGCGGATTTCCGCAAGGAGACCGACCGCCTCTGGCGCCAGGTCGAACCGCTATACAAGGACCTGCAGTGCTACGCGCGGAACAAGCTCGAACAGCAATATCCGGGCAAGCTGGCCAAGGACGGCACGATTCCGGCACACATCACCGGCAACATGTGGGCGCAGGACTGGGCGGCGCTGTATCCGCTGCTGCAACCGTATCCGGGCGTGTCCAACCTCGACGTCGACGCGGCGCTCAAGGAGAAGAACTACACGCCGGACGGCATGGTCAGGCGTGCCGAGGATTTCTATACCTCGATCGGCTTCCCGGCGCTGCCCAAATCGTTCTACGAGAAATCCCAGCTCAAGCGCCCGGCCGATCGCGACGTGGTCTGCCATGCGAGCGCCTGGGACCTCAACCTCGAAGGCGACGTGCGCATCAAAATGTGCATCAACATCAACGAGGAAGATTTCCGCACGATCTACCACGAGCTCGGCCACATCTACTATTACCTCGCCTACAACACGCTGCCGCCGCTGTTCCAGACCGGTGCGCACGACGGCTTCCATGAGGCGATCGGCGACACGATCCAGCTGAACCTGACGCCCGGCTATCTGGCCGAGATCGGACTGGCCGGCGCGAACAAGCCGAGCAAGGAAGCGATGCTCAACGCGCAGATGAAGCAGGCGCTCGAGAAAGTCGCGTTCCTGCCGTTCGGCAAACTCATCGACGAATGGCGCTGGGGCGTGTTCGACGGCTCGATCAAGCCGGACGGCTACAACGCCGCGTGGTGGGCGCTCAAGCGCAAGTACCAGGGCGTCGCACCGATCGTCGCCCGCACCGAGGCCGACTTCGATCCGGGCGCGAAGTACCACGTACCGGGCAACACGCCGTACATGCGCTACTTCCTCGCCCACATCCTGCAGTTCCAGTTCCAGCGCGAGCTGTGCAAAGCGGCCGGCTACAAGGGACCGCTGCACGAGTGCTCGGTCTACGGCAACAAGGCCGCCGGTGCGAAATTCTGGGCCATGCTCGAGAAGGGTTCGAGCCAGCCGTGGCAGGCGACGCTGAAGGAGCTGACCGGCAAGGGTGAGATGGACGCCTCGGCCATCCTCGACTATTTCGCCCCGCTGCACGCCTGGCTCAAGCAGCAGAACAAGGGCAAGAGCTGCGGCTGGAATTGAGGCAGCGATGAGTGGTCCGGAGTGAGAAACGCGCGAGCGCGCCTCGGCGCGTTTCTCACTCCTTCATTTTTTTATCGCGCTCTCGTCCGCGTGATATGTTCGCGCCAGCCAACCGCGAGGCTCATCCCATGCAACGCTGGATCAAACTCCCCGACGGCCGCTTCGTCGACGCCAACCGCATCATGTATATCGGCAAGGTCGAAACCTATCCACGCATCGACGAGGACGGCAACGATCTCGGCCAGGGCTACAACGTCAACGTCGGCACCGACATCTCGCGCGAACACCAGCTCACCATCATGGGCAGCAAGGACGAAGTGCTCACCGTGCTCAAGCAGATTCTGGGCACGCCGGCCGCGTGAAGGACTGAGCGAACGCCGGGCGGCACAGGAACCGCGCGAAGCGGATTGCGGCCGGGCTCACTCGCCGCTCACACTGCCTCACGCTTCGGCGGCTCCGCACGGGTCGAACGACGGAACACCCGCCACGCCACGAATCCGATCGCCGTCAACGTGCCGGCGCCCAGCGCGAGGTGAAGCGTGCTGTCGGAGAGCAACACCGCGACGAAACCGGCGAGCACGGCGTTGAACACGAGGCTGACGAAAGCCTGCAGCGACGACGCCCCGCCGCGATACAGCGGGAAGCGGTCGAGCAGCAGGATGGTCAGGCTCGGGAACGACAACGAAATACCGATCGCGTGCAGGCCGACCGGCAGCACCGACCAGGGAACCTGCGGCTGCGGCAGCAGCAGCGCAGAGCCGATGTTGATTGCCGACGCCACGAGCATGATCGTGTAGCCGGCACTGATCGTACGCGCGACGCTGAGGTGTCCCGCCAGCCGCCCCGACAGCATCGCGCCGAGGAACATGCCCGAAACCGCCGGCACGAACAGCCAGGCGAACTGCTGCGGGCCTAGCTTCAGCAACCCGACGACGAAGGCCGGCGCCGAGGAAATGTAGAGAAACAGCGCGCTGAAGTTCATCGTGCCCGCAATCGCGAGCGGCCAGAACTGGCGATCCGCCAGCATGTCCACGTAGCCGTCGATCAGCGCGGCGGCCCGGAACGGGATACGGCGTTCCGGCGGATGCGATTCGGGCAGACGCCACAGCGAGGCGACGAGCAGTAGACCGCCCCAGAGCGCGAGGAACCAGAAGATCCAGCGCCAGTTGCCCACGAGCAGCACCCAGCCGCCGATGATCGGCGCCAGTGCCGGCGCGACCGTGAACAGCATCGACACGTTCGACATCAAACGCTGAACCACCGGGCCTTCGTAGAGATCTCGCATGATCGCGCGCGCGACGATCCAGCCCGCGCCCGCGCACGTGCCCTGCAGCGCGCGGAACACCCAGAGACTTTCGATCGACCAGGTCAGAGCACAGCCGATCGAGGCAAGGGTGAACAGAGCGACGCCGCCGATGACGACCGGACGCCGTCCCAGCGCGTCCGACAAGGGCCCGTGCACCAGCGACATCACCGCGAGCGCGACCAGGTAGATCGACAAGGTCTGCTGCATCGCGAATTCGTCGGCACCGAACTCGTGCGCGATCGCCGGGAACGCCGGGAACATGGTGTCGATCGCGAACGGGCCGAACATGGCGAGTCCGGCCAGCAGCAGGGTTAGTCCGCGTTTGGGCATTGCGATGAGATCGGGACGCAGGCGCAGAAACCAGAGGAGCGGCGCGAGACCGGAAACCGGAGGAAGACGCAGGAGCTAGCGGAGCGGCGCGAAACAGGAACCGGGGAGCCGGCGCGCCGTCCGGCGCCCGCCCCCGCTCCCGCTACCGGGATCGCCTACGACTCCTGCCCGCAACACTGCTTGAACTTCTTGCCGCTGCCGCAGGGGCACGGATCGTTGCGGCCGACCTTCGGTTCGGCGCGGCGCAGGGTGGCGGGCTTGAGCCGCTGTTCGAGCCAGTAGTCGTGCGCGTCGAGCGCAAAGTTGACCATGCCGTCGATCAGCGCGTCACGCTGCTCCTGCGTCGCGACCTCGGCACCGGTTTCCTCGTCGTCGGGACCGCGCGCGAGCAGGTCGATCGCTTCGAGATCTTCTTCCCACTCCGGATCGTCGAGCAGATCGTCCCAGCTCGCTTCGCGCAAGCCGACGCCGCGCAGATAACCCAGCGCCCACTCCTGGCCGAACGCCGCGAACTGACCGTCCTCGGTTTCGAACTCGCCGATCCACGGCTCGAAATCGGCGCCGCCCTGAGCGAGTACGCCGGCGATGCGGTTGTAGTGGCGCATGACGAGATCGAGGATGCGCTGCGCTTCGGCTTCGTCGTCGAACACGCCGCCGTCTTCGTGATCGGCTTCTTCACCCGACCAGACCAGCGGCAACCATTCCGACGGCATGATCGTTTCCGGCCCGGAGAGCACCGCGGTCAGATAACCGTCGAGCATCTCGAAACTCATGCCGTCGCGCTCGATCGCGCGTTCGTCGAGGAAACGCGACAGCGTTTCGATTTCCTGTTCGGTGAGCGGTTGCGACAGCGATTTGGGCTGGGCCATGCGAGCGATCCTGTTCGAGTGGGTCGGCGCCGCCGTCCGCGCGGCACGAGGCGCACATGATGCACCATGCGCGCGGTCCGCGCGCGGCACGGTTTGCGATTCGAGCGCCTGACCATCGTCGCAGGGGGAAATCGCACGGCATGCGACGCCGGTGAGCGATGACGCAGCCGTTAGAATCGGACTCTCGTTACGCGGAGAGCCTGCATGCCCTGGATATCGATGGTTGCCATCGGCGGCGGTGCGGCGGTGGGCGCCTGGCTGCGCTGGGGGCTCGGCGTCTGGTTGAACCCGTTGCTCGAGCATCTGCCGCTCGGCACGCTCGCGGCGAACCTCGCCGGCGGCCTGCTCATGGGCCTGTTGCTCGCGGTCGTCGAGACCCACGCCGACCTCTCGCCCGAATTGCGCCTGTTCGCCGGCACCGGTTTTCTCGGCGGCCTGACGACGTTTTCCACATTTTCCGGCGAGGCGGCCGTCCTGTTCGAACGGGGCAATGCCGGCTGGGCGGCGGCGTTGATCGCGGCTCACGTCGCCGGCTCCGTCCTCGCGACCCTGGCCGGCTGGCTGCTGCTGCGCGCCCTGCTGCGCGGCTGAACCGCCGCGTCCGGCGGCACGGCCGCGGCCGATTCGATGCGGGCCGCCGAATCCGGCAAACTACGCGCTTTGCGCCGCGGCTCCGCGCCGCGCCGAGTACACCGGGTCCCCAGATGAGCCTGCAAAGCAATTTCGAACAGATCCCCCTCAAGGAATACGCCGAGCGCGCCTACCTCGACTATTCGATGTACGTCGTGCTCGACCGCGCCCTGCCCTTCGTCGGCGACGGGCTGAAGCCGGTACAGCGCCGCATCGTCTACGCGATGAGCGAGCTGGGACTCGCCGCGACGGCCAAGCCGCGCAAGTCCGCGCTGACGATCGGCGAAGTGCTCGGCAAGTACCATCCGCACGGCGACAGCGCCTGCTACGAAGCAATGGTGCTGATGACCCAGCCGTTCTCGTATCGCTATCCGCTGATCGAAGGCCAGGGCAACTTCGGCTCGCCCGACGATCCGAAGTCGTTCGCCGCGATGCGTTACACCGAAGCCAAGCTCGCGCCGCTGGCGACCCTGCTGCTCGAGGAACTCGGCCAGGGCACCGTCGATTTCTCGCCGAACTACGACGGCACCCAGGAAGAGCCCTCGTGGCTGCCCTCGCGCGTGCCGCACGTGCTGCTGAACGGATCGACCGGCATCGCGGTCGGCATGGCCACCGACATTCCGCCGCACAACTTGCGCGAAGTCGCGGGCGCGTGCATCCGCCTGCTCGACGATCCCGACGCCACCGTGCGCGACCTCTGCGAGCACGTGCACGGCCCCGACTATCCGACCCGCGCGGAGATCATCACGCCCAAGGCCGAGCTGCAGGCGCTCTACGAGAACGGCGTCGGCAGCGTGCGCGCCCGCGCCGTGTACGTGAAGGAAGACGGCAACGTCGTCATCACCGCGCTGCCGTACCAGGTATCGCCGTCGAAGATCCTCGAGCAGATCGCCGCGCAGATGCGCGCGAAGAAACTGCCCATGCTCGAAGACCTGCGCGACGAATCCGATCACGAAAATCCGATCCGCCTCGTGCTGATTCCGCGCTCCAATCGCGTCGATGCCGACGAGATGATGCAGCACCTGTTCGCGACCACGGATCTCGAAAAGAGCTACCGCGTCAATCTGAACATCATCGGCCTCGACGGCCGGCCGCAGGTCAAGAATCTCAAGCAGATTCTCAACGAATGGCTGCGGTTCCGCAGCGACACGGTGACGCGCCGCCTCAGCCATCGCCTGGCCAGGCTCGAGCGGCGCCTGCACCTCCTCGAAGGTCTGCGCATCGCGTATCTGAACCTCGACGAAGTCATCCGCATCGTCCGCACCGAGGAAGAACCCAAGCCGGTGCTGATGGCGCGTTTCCGTCTGAGCGAAGAGCAAGCCGACTACATCCTCGAAACGCGCCTGCGGCAGCTCGCTCGCCTCGAGGAAATGAAGATCAACGCCGAGCGCGACCAGCTCGAGGAAGAGCGCGCCCGCATCAACGTGATCCTCAATTCCAAGCAGCGTCTGAAGACGCTGATCAAGGACGAGCTCAAGGACGACGCGAAGAAGTACGGCGACGACCGCCGCTCGCCGATCATCGAACGCCAGGTCGCCCAGGCCCTCGACGAGGCCGCGCTCGTGGCGAGCGAACCGACGACCGTGGTGCTGTCGCAGAAGGGCTGGATTCGCGCGGCCAAGGGCCACGACGTCGATCCGGCAGCGATGAACTACCGCGACGGCGACGCCCTGCAGGCATTCGCCCGCGGCCGCACCACGCAGCAGGTCGCGTTCGTCGACTCGACCGGACGCAGCTATTCGACGCCAGCGCACAGCCTGCCGTCGGCGCGTGGCAACGGCGAGCCGCTGACCGGCCGCTTCGCGCCGCCGGCCGGCGCAAGTTTCGAGGCGATCGCGATGGCCGATGCCGACACGCGGCTCGTGCTCGCCTCCGACTACGGCTACGGCTTCGTCACGCGTTTCGCGAACCTAGTCGGCAACAAGAAGGCCGGCAAGCAGATCCTCAACATCGACGACAACGCCCACGTGCTCGCGCCGGCCTATGTCGCCGACGCCGCGCGCGACCGCATCGTCGTCGTGACCAACGCCGGCCATCTGCTGATGTTCTCGGTCGCGGAACTGCCCGAACTCGACAACGGCGGCAAGGGCAACAAACTCATCGAGATTCCGAAGGCGAAGCTCGCCGACGGCGAGCGCGTCGCCGGCATCACCGTCGTGGCCGAAGGCAAGGGCGAAGTCACGCTCTACGCAGGCGCGCGCAAGCTCACCCTGC
>JBMOOJ010000107.1:0-7951 GCA_049323835.1 Pseudomonadota bacterium
TCATCGGCCGCCCGGGGATGCTTTCTGGATGTTTCGCCTGGCCGCGTGCCGCCTCGGGGATCAGTCCGGCTTCGTAGAGCAGTTCGTAGCGCTGAAGGATCAGTTCCTCGTTCCAGTCGCGCCCCTCCAGACCGAAATTGATCGCGGCGCGCTGCCAGCGCTCGCGCTGGATGCCCGCGCCGTCCGCCGACTTTGCCCACGCGCGCAGCCGCGGCGTCAGTATCTTCGCGAGCATCGGCGGCGGGCCGGCGCGATGATCTTCCCAGGGGAAGTAGTCGTACCAGCCGGACCAGTGCGCCCGTGTTGCCTGATGCGTCTGGCTTTCGCGAGTCAGCCCGAGGTAACTGATCGATATCCGGTGCGATGCCTTCGGTCCTCCGGCGCGCCCGAGATCGGCGAAGGTATAGAGCTGCTCGACATAGCCGAGCGGATGATGGGTCTGCTCCTCGACCCATGCGCGCAGCCCGGTCTGGAGGGAGCGGTGCGCGAATTGAAACGGGCCGCTCGGCAGCGCGCTCGCGTCCGCGATGGTCATGATCTTCGGCTCGCCGTCGGTGACGGCGGCGAGAACGGCGACAAGGTCCACGGTGACGGCATGGTCTACGGGCCGCTTGGCCGGTCGCGAGCTCCCTGTCGTTTGTCCCATGCCCCCGGTTCCGATGACGGAGATTCGCGCTCCGCAGCCGAGAAATCATACCAGACTCGTTCACGGGTGGCAGGGGTGTGACAAGCGGATCGGCAGAAGCGCAAAAAACGGGTGATTGCGCCGCCGCAAAACCCTTTCCAGCGCGGCTCGCATGTCCTAAGCACGGCGCGATTTTTGCGAACGCAGTGCACATGATCCGTCTCGATAACATCAGCAAGCAGAACGGCCACCAGATCCTGTTTATCGAAGCGTCCGCGGCGCTTCTGAAAGGCGAAAAGATCGGTCTTGTCGGCCCGAACGGCGCGGGCAAGACCACGCTGTTCAGGATGATTACGGGGCAGGAGCTGCCCGACGAAGGCCAGGTCGTGACTGAGCGCGGCGTCACCATCGGCTATTTCAGCCAGGACGTCGGCGAAATGTCCGGCCGCAGCGCCGTGTCCGAGGTGATGGACAGCGTCGGTCCGGTCAGCGCCGTCGCGGCCGAGTTGAAGGAACTCGAGACGGCGATGGCCGATCCGGATCGCATGGACGAGATGGACGCCATCATCGAGCGTTACGGCGAGGTGCAGGCGCGTTTCGAGGAACTCGACGGCTACGGTCTCGAAGCGCGCGCGCGCGAAATTCTCGCGGGTCTCAGCTTCAGCCAGGAGATGATGGACGGCGACGTCGGCAAACTGTCCGGCGGCTGGAAGATGCGCGTCGCGCTGGCGCGCGTGCTGCTGATGCGCCCCGAAGCGATGCTGCTCGATGAGCCGAGCAACCATCTCGATCTCGAAAGCCTGATCTGGCTCGAATCCTTCCTAAAGGGATACGAAGGCGCGTTGATGCTGACCTCGCACGACCGCGAGTTCATGAACCGCATCGTCACCAAGATCGTCGAGATCGACGGCGGCGGGCTCACGACCTATTCGGGCAATTACGAGTTCTACGAACAACAGCGCGCGCTGAACGAAAAGCAGCAGCAGGCGCAGTTCGAGCGCCAGCAGGCGATGCTTGCGAAGGAAATCAAGTTCATCGAGCGGTTCAAGGCGCGCGCCTCGCATGCGGCGCAGGTGCAGAGCCGCGTCAAGAAGCTCGAGAAGATCGAGCGGGTCGAGCCGCCGAAGCGCCGTCAGACTGTCGCGTTCGATTTCCTGCCGGCGCCGCGTTCCGGCGAAGATGTCGTCAGCCTCAAGAACGTCTACAAGAGCTACGGCAGCAAGCGCATCTATGACGGGCTGGATTTCATGATCCGCCGCAAGGAGCGCTGGTGCGTCATGGGGATCAATGGGGCAGGCAAATCGACGCTGCTCAAGCTCGTTGCCGGCTCTGCCGAACCCGATACCGGAACGGTATCGGTCGGCGGTAGCGTGAAGATGGGATACTTCGCCCAGCATGCGATGGAACTGCTCGACGGCGAGCGCACCGTGTTCGAGCAGCTGGAGTATACGTTCCCGCAGGCGGGGCAGGGCTCGCTGCGCGCGCTCGCCGGATGCTTCGGTTTCTCGGGCGACGATGTCGAGAAGCGCTGCCGGGTGCTATCGGGCGGCGAGAAGGCGCGCCTGGTGATGGCGCTGATGCTCTATGATCCGCCAAATTTTCTGGTGCTCGACGAACCGACCAACCACCTCGACATGGCGACCAAGGAGATGCTGATCGCGGCGCTGTCGGAGTATGAGGGCACCATGCTGTTCGTGTCGCACGACCGGCATTTTCTGGCGGCGCTGTCGAACCGCGTGCTGGAGCTGACGCCCGATGGCATTCACCAGTACGGCGGCGGCTATACGGAATATGTCGAGCGGACCGGGCAGGAAGCGCCCGGGCTGCGCAGCTGACTGCCGTCCTTCGCTGAAATCAGCGCAGCGTCATCCCTGTCGCCGCTTCGAGCTCCGGCAGCGCCTGCGCGACGCTCGCCACCTTGATCGTGGTCATGCCCAGGTCCCGCGCGGGCTTGAGGTTGACGCCGAGGTCGTCGAGGTAGACGCAGCGCTTCGGATCGACGCCGAGCGCCTCGACCATCATCTGATAAATGCGGGGATCGGGCTTGCGCAGGCCGATCTTCGCCGACTCGATCACATGGTTGAAGAGCGCCATCACCTCGGCGACGTAGAGCGAGCGGCCGCTCTTGCTGCCGATCGCGTTCGCGGGGAGGTTGTTGGTTATGCAACCAGTCTTAAAACGCGCATGGATGCGTCGAAGCGCCTCGATCATCTCGGGCCGCAGGTCGCCGGACAGGAGCGGCAGCACGTCCTTGCCGCGCACTTCCGCGCCGAGTGCCCGGGATTCCTCCGCGAACAGCCGGTCGAAGGTCTCGATATCGATTTCCGCACGCTCGAACTTTGCCCAGGCGTTTTCGAGATGATTGGCGGCGTTGGTGCGCCGGATGATGTCGGCGGGGAGACCGCGCTCGCTCTCAAACCGTGCAAACGCCTCGAACGGCGAGGTCGTGATCACCCCGCCGAAGTCCCAGATCACCGCTTCGATCATTAATGCCGCCAGAATAGCCAGAATGGATGTGTTTCCGCGATCGCTAACACAGCTGTTCATGCGGAGCGAGTCGGGCCTGACGGTGCTCTGGCAGCAATTCCGCCGCTCAGCCGGACGGCGATGGTCCGCCGAACGTAACTTCCCTTTTCCCGGCTGCGTGGTGCGCTGCGCCACGTCATGCACTTGATTCCGGGCCGGTGTTTCCGCAAGCTGACCTCGGGATCGGGATATCCGGCGATGATGCATCTGCATGGAGGCGGGGACTTCGATCACCACAAGCAACGTTGCCGTCGGCGACTGCAAGAAGACGACTTAACAAGAAACGTTCTCCCCTCGTCGATGTGTCGACACACAAACGATGGAGGAAGCGGATGAAGCGTCGTGAATTCCTGAAGGCGGGAGGCTTGGGCCTTGCCGCGAGCGCGGTTGCTGCGCCTGCAATCGCGCAGTCGATGCCGGAAATAAAATGGCGGCTTGCGGCGAGCTGGCCGAAATCACTCGACACGCTTTACGGCGGCTGCGAGTTCTTCTGCAAACGCATTGCCGACCTCACCGACAACAAGTTCCAGATCCAGCCGTTCGCGGCCGGCGAAATCGTCGGCGGCCTGCAGGTGCTCGACGCCGTTCAGAACGGCACCGTCGAGATCGGCAACACGGCGCTCTACTATTACTGGGGCAAGAATCCGGCGTTCACCTTCGGCACGTCGCTGCCGTTCGGGCTCAACACGCGCCAGCACATGTCATGGATGCTGTTCGACGGCGGCATGGACATGCTCAACGCGCTGCTGAAGGAGTACAACTGTCACGGCATTCCGACCGGCTCGACCGGCGCGCAGATGGGCGGCTGGTTCCGCAAGGAGATCAAGTCGACGGCCGATCTCAAGGGCCTGAAGTTCCGCGTCGGCGGTTTCGCCGGAACGATCATCGCCAAGGTCGGCGGCGTGCCGCAGCAGATCGCGGCCGGCGATATCTATCCGTCGCTGGAAAAAGGCACGATCGATGCGGCCGAGTGGGTCGGCCCCTACGATGACGAGAAGCTCGGCTTCGTGAAGGTCGCGAAGTACTACTACTATCCGGGCTGGTGGGAAGGCACCGGGCAGGGCCACAACATCGTCAACCTGGCGAAGTGGAACGAGCTGCCGAAAGCCTATCAGACGGCGATCACCACCGCCTCGCACGACACCTTCACCTGGGTCACGGGCAAGTACGACTACGTCAATCCCGGCGCACTCAAGCGGCTGATCGCATCCGGAGCGATTCTCAAGCCGTTCCCGCAGGAAGTGCTGGAGACCTGCTACAAGGCGGCGAACGAGATTTATGCCGACTTGTCGAAGTCGAACCCGCATTTCAACAAGATGTACACGAGCCTTTCGAACTTCCGCAGCGAGTCGCTTGCCTGGATGCAGGTGGCCGAACTCGGCTTCGACAGCTTCATGATCCGGATGCGCACGCGCAGCTGATCTGCGGTAACCCGACGGCGAAGCCCCGGCGAGACATCTCCGGGGCTTTCGCATGCCTCGTCCCCGCTGCGACAACTTGAGGCACGGCTGCGATTTGCGTATGGAGGCGCTCGGACTGTCGAATTCGAGACCTCTCCCGTGACCGCATCCGTGCTCCCCGCCCAATCGAATCTGAAGGCTGCGCTGTGGATGGCCGGCTGGCTGGCCGCCATGCTGTTGCTGCTGGTGGCGGGACGCGCGAGTGCGCGCGAGGTCAATGTCTTTCAGCTCATGCTGCTGCGCTCGACGATCGGCATTCTGCTGCTGTATCCGCTGATCTATCGCCAGGGCGGCTTCTCGACGCTGCGTTCCGCGCGGCCGTTGCAGCAGCTCGGCCGCAACGCCGTGCATTACGTCGCGCAGTATCTTTGGTTTCTGGCGCTGACCATGATCCCGATCGCGCAGGTGGTGTCGATCGAGTTCACCATGCCGATCTGGACGGCGATTCTGGCCGCCCTTTTTCTCGGCGAGCGGATCACGGGCTGGAAGGCTGTTGCGATCATCCTCGGCCTGATCGGCGTGCTGGTGATCGTGCGGCCGAATTTCGGCGCCGTGAACACGGGGCAGCTCATCATGGTCGCGAGCGCGATGGGATTCGCAATCTCGATCGTGCTCGTCAAATCGCTGACGCGCACCGACAGCGTCGTGACCATCATCTTCTGGATGCTGCTGATCCAGTCGGCGATCGGTGTGATTCCGGCTGCTTACGTCTGGGTCTGGCCGTCGGCCTATGTCTGGGGATGGCTGGTTGTCGTCGCGTTCTGCGGCACCTACTCGCACTACTGCATGACGCAGGCGATGCGTCATGCGGATGCGACTGTCGTCATCCCGATGGACTTCCTGCGCGTGCCGCTCAGCGCGGCGGTGGGCTGGCTCGTCTACAACGAAAGCCTCGATATCTTCACCGCCGCCGGCGTCGTGCTGATCCTGTTCGGCAACCTGCTCAATCTGCGGCGCTCGCCCGCAACGGCCAAGAGCGCTCAGGCGTCCGCATAAACCGGATAGTCGGTATAGCCTTTCGATCCGCCGGAATAGAACGTCGCGCGATCGTAGGGCGTCAGCGGGACGTTCCTGCGAATGCGCTCCGGCAGATCGGGATTCGAAATGAACAGGCGGCCGAATGCGATCGCGTCGGCGTTACCAGCCGCGATCATGGCGTTCGCCGTGTCCGGGCGGAAGTTGCCGGCGGCGATCAGCACGCCCGTCCAGTGCGGTCGAAACAGCTCGGCGGCCGACGGCACGTTCTGATGGTCCACCTCGGCCTGGCCCGCGCCGCTCGCGCGCGGTTCGATGAAATGGAGATACACAGGCTTCAGTTCCGACATCTTTTGCACGACGTGGGTGTAGAGCGGCATCGGGTCCGCCTCACCGCTGTCGTTGGCGATGCCGAACGGCGACAGCCGCACGCCGACGCGCTCGGCGCCCCAGACGCCGATGACGGCCTTCGTCACCTCCAGTAGAAGGCGCGCGCGGTTTTCGATCGAGCCGCCATAGGCGTCCGTGCGCAGGTTGGTTTTCGATTGCAGGAACTGTTCCAGCAGATAGCCGTTTGCGCCGTGAATCTCGACGCCGTCGAAGCCGGCGGCGAGCGCGTTGCGCGCCGCGTTCGCGTAGCTCTCGATGATGCCGGGAATCTCCACCGTCTCCAGCGCCCGCGGCGTCTCGAAGGGTTCGCGCTTGAAGGCGGCGGTAAAGGCTTGTCCGGCCGGTTTCACGGCCGAAGGCGCAATCGGCAACGCGCCGCCCGGCTGGTGCGACGAATGCGAGATGCGGCCGACGTGCCAGAGCTGGAGGAAGATCACGCCGCCCTTGGCATGAACGGCATCGACGACCTTCTTCCAGCCTGCCACCTGCGCCTGCGAATGGATGCCCGGCGTGCGCGGCGCGCCCTGGCCGCTGAGCGCAACCTGCGACGCTTCGGCGATGATCAGGCCGCCTTTCGTGGCGCGCTGCCCATAGTACTCCGCATTGAGCTCGACCGGCGCGAGCTCTTCGGCATTTGCGCGCATGCGCGTCAGCGGCGCCATCGCCACACGATGCGCGAGCGTGACGGGACCAAGCTTCAGCGGTGAAAACAGCGACATCATCAACTCCGGTTGCCGATCTTCTTTTGATTATGATCTTGCGGGATGCACGAGCGATTTCGCGATCATGCAGTGAATGCCCTTCGAGCCGTTGACGGTTTGCGTCACGCGCAGGTCGGCGGCAAGGCTGCAGAACATGTAGGCGTCGTCGCGCGACAGGCCGCCTTTTTCACCGAGCAGGACGATCATGTCGCGCAGCGCCCGCACGGCGCACTGATCGAGATCGGGATCGATCCCCATGGTGATGTAGTGCGTCGGCGTCTCGGCGCGCGGCGCGGTCAGGCTCGCCCCTTTGCGGATATTGAAGGCGAAGCGGCCTTGCAGCGCGGTTTCGATGGCGGTGACGCACACTTCGCCGTCGCCTTGCACCGCATGGCCGTCGCCGCACGAGAACATCGCGCCTTTGACGAACACGGGCAGAAAGAGCTTCGCGCCGGTGAGCAGTTCCTTGTTGTCGAGGTTGCCGCCCATCGCGCGTGGAACGAGCGACGAGATGCGGCCCCATGACGGCGGCGGCGAGACGCCCATCACCCCGAAGAACGGTGAGAGCGGAAGATCGAAGCCCCATGGCATCCGGCCGGTGTTGCGCCGGAGGTCGAGCGGGATGTTGATCTGGCGGCCTTCCGGGAAATCGTCGGGCAGGGTGCCCATCAACGGGCGGATCGCGTTCCATCCCCAGTCCTGCCGCAACTGAATGTCGAGAATCTCGATTTCCAGCACGTCGCCCGGCTCAGCGCCGTCGATCGCGATCGGTCCGGTGAGGATGTGGCCCGGCAGTTGCCGCTCGTTGCGATCGTGAATCTCCTTCATCTCCGGCGGAATGTGGAATTTCGCCGGATCGGGCAGGACGCTGGGGCCGCCGCTGACGGTATCGACCGTGACTTCATCGCCGCTGGCGATGGTGAGCACAGGCTTGAGCGCTGCTTCGAAGAAGCCCCAATGGCACGTCCCGGAACTGGCGAGAAGGTGGTGGTGCGTCATGTGATGCTGCTCGTGACCGGACAAACGATGGCCGGGAGCATCACGTCCTCGACGGCGAAAGCAAGGGGTTTCGATGCAACCATGGGGGCGTGCAATGCATGCATGCCGCCGGCGCGGGCAGTGTGCGCCTTAGGTCTGCAACAACTTCAAGGCAGTGGCGACAGGCAAGAAAAGACTCATCGGACGGCTTGCGAAGCGCGTGAATCCAAAATGCCGGTAGAAGGCCACAGCGCCTTCGTTCTTCGCGTCGACCAATAGAGCGAACACGGCTGGCT
>JBMOOJ010000108.1:0-73558 GCA_049323835.1 Pseudomonadota bacterium
GCGAGCGCTGCCATGGATGTGTCGGACGGTCTCGCGGGCGATCTCGCCAAGCTCTGCCGGGTGTCGGGCGTCAGCGCCGATGTCCAGTTGGAAGATGTGCCGTTGTCGGCGCAGGCGCGCGATCTCTTGGCGAAGGGCGCGGTGAACGTCGAGCGCCTGGTTTCCGGCGGTGACGACTACGAGCTGCTGTGCGCCGTTTCGCCCGCGGCCGCGGAACGATTCGTGGCGGCGGCGAAAGCCGCGGGGACGGCCGCCACGATCATCGGGGCTGTCCGGGCCGGGGATGAGCCGCCGCGCTTTCTGGATGCCTCCGGCGAGCCTGTGGCGCTGAAGCGGCTGTCCTGGAGCCACTTTTGAAGGTGGAGTGTAAATCTTCGCCCAAAGTGGCTCTAAACGGACCAAAAAGGCGGCCGTTATCCCGGCCGTGACGTTGCGTCGCCGGGGTGATTTTGGCATTGTCCGCGCCGATTTGGGGCCGTTTTTGCCCAAATGCGGGGCAATGGCCTCCTTGATTACGCGCCCGTCCCATCGCGGTTCACGGGTGCTCCGGGGAAGCATCAAAAAAGAGATCTGAGGACAATATGACAGCTTTGTGGGTGATCGTGCTCTGTGGGGCGCTTTCAATCGTCTACGCGGCGTGGGCAACGTCGTCCGTGCTCAAGGCAGACGCGGGCAATGCCCGGATGCAGGAAATCGCGGCCGCAGTGGCTGAGGGTGCGCAGGCCTATCTGCGCCGCCAGTACATCACCATCGGCATGGTCGGCGTGGTGATCTTCGTGCTGCTCGCCTATTTCCTGGGCGTGCTCGTCGCCGTCGGCTTCGCTATCGGCGCGATCCTGTCGGGCGCGGCCGGCTTCATCGGCATGAACGTGTCGGTGCGCGCCAACGTCCGCACCGCGCAGGCCGCGACCACCTCGCTTGCAGGCGGTCTCGAGCTCGCCTTCAAGGCGGGTGCGATCACCGGCCTTCTCGTTGCCGGTCTCGCGCTGCTCGGCGTGACGCTGTACTTCATCTACCTGACCCAGTTCGCGGGCCTCGCCGCGAGCAGCCGCACCGTCATCGACGCGCTGGTCGCGCTCGGCTTCGGCGCCTCGCTGATCTCGATCTTCGCCCGTCTCGGCGGCGGCATCTTCACCAAGGGTGCGGACGTCGGCGGCGACCTCGTCGGCAAGGTGGAAGCGGGCATTCCGGAAGACGATCCGCGCAACCCGGCGACGATCGCCGACAACGTCGGTGACAACGTCGGCGACTGCGCCGGCATGGCCGCCGACCTGTTCGAGACTTACGCCGTGACCGCGGTCGCGACCATGGTTCTCGCCGCGATCTTCTTCGCCAAGTCGTCGCTGCTCGTTCCGATGATGACGCTCCCGCTCGCCATTGGCGGCATTTGCATCATCACCTCGATCGTCGGTACCTTCTTCGTCAAGCTCGGCGCGTCGCAGTCGATCATGGGCGCGCTTTACAAGGGCCTGATCGCTACGGGTGTGCTGTCGCTGTTCGGCGTCGCCGGCGCGATCCACTACCTGATCGGCTGGGGTCCGCTGCAGGGCGCGAACTACACCGGCCTCGCTCTGTTCGAGTGCGGCGTCGTCGGCCTCGTGGTCACCGGCCTGATCATCTGGATCACCGAGTACTACACCGGCACGGACTTCCGCCCGGTAAAGTCGATCGCCCAGTCGTCGGTGACCGGCCACGGCACCAACGTCATCCAGGGTCTCGCGATCTCGATGGAATCGACGGCGCTGCCGGCGATCGTCATCATCGCGGGCATCCTCGTCACCTACAGCCTCGCGGGCCTGTTCGGCATCGCGATCGCGACCACCACCATGCTGGCGCTGGCCGGCATGATCGTCGCGCTCGATGCGTTCGGTCCGGTGACGGACAATGCCGGCGGCATCGCCGAAATGGCTGGTCTGCCGAAGGAAGTGCGCAAGTCGACCGACGCGCTCGACGCGGTCGGCAACACCACCAAGGCAGTGACCAAGGGCTACGCGATCGGCTCGGCCGGTCTCGGCGCGCTGGTGCTGTTCGCAGCCTACAATGAAGACCTCAAGTTCTTCATCGCCAACTCCGCGCAGAACAAGTACTTCGCCGGCGTCAATCCGGACTTTTCTCTGAACAATCCCTATGTCGTGGTCGGCCTCCTGTTCGGCGGTCTGCTGCCGTACCTGTTCGGCGCGATGGGTATGACCGCTGTCGGCCGCGCGGCCGGCGCGATCGTCGAGGAGGTGCGCCGTCAGTTCCGCGAGAAGCCGGGCATCATGAAGGGCGACGACAAGCCGGACTACGGCAAGGCGGTCGATCTTCTCACCAAGGCTGCGATCAAGGAAATGATCATTCCGTCGCTGCTGCCGGTGCTATCGCCGATCTTCGTCTACTTCGCGATCTACTTCATCGCGGGCGGCGGTGCGGCCGGCAAGTCGGCTGCGTTCTCGGCGGTCGGTGCGATGCTGCTCGGCGTGATCGTGACGGGTCTGTTCGTCGCGATCTCGATGACCTCGGGCGGCGGCGCGTGGGACAACGCCAAGAAATACATCGAGGACGGTCACTTCGGCGGCAAGGGTTCGGACGCGCACAAGGCGGCCGTGACCGGCGACACCGTCGGCGATCCGTACAAGGACACGGCGGGCCCCGCCGTGAACCCGATGATCAAGATCACCAACATCGTGGCGCTGCTGCTGCTCGCGATCCTGGCGCACTGACGGCGTCATTCCGGACGTTGCGCGATCAGCGCAACGATCCGGACTCTCGAAGGCTCGGCGATGTCGAGATTCCGGGTTCGCACGTTCTGCGCGCCCCGGAATGACAAAATAAAACCCCGCGGTGCGAACCGCGGGGTTTTTCTTTCCGAACCGGGCCGGGATGGATGACGATCAATTCACGTCCATCTTGAGACCTTCCTTCTCGATGATGGCGCCGAATTTCTTCGTCTCATTCTGGATGAACTGCGCATACTGCGCCGGTGTGCCGTGATCAGCGCGCGCGCCCATCGCGGTGAAGGTTTTCTGGTTGTCGGGATTGTCGCACATGATTTTGACCTGCTTGTTCAGTGCGTCGACCACCGGCGCAGGCGCACCCGCCGGCAGGAAGACGCCGAACCACGACGAAACGTCGAAGTTTGCAAGTTCCGGCGCGCTCTCGCGCATGGTCGGAATGTTCGGCGCCCGCGGTGTCCGCTCCGTGGTGGTCACGCAGAGTGCGTTGAGCTTGCCGTCCTCCACCTGCGGGAGTGTCGGGAACAGATTGTCGAACAGGATCTGAATGTCGCCGGCGAGCGCAGCTTGCAGGGCAGGGCCCGCGCCGCGGAACGGCGCGTGTGTCATCTTCAGTCCGGTGAGCTGAAGGAACCACGCGCCGGTGAGGTGGGGGCTCTGGCCGGTGCCGGACGAGGCGTAGGTCAGCTTGTCCGGATTGGCTTTGAGATAGGCGATCAGTTCCGGGATCGACTTGACCGGCACCGAAGGATGCGCCGAGACGATGTTCGGAATGCGGATGATGTTCGAGACGGGCAGAATCTGCTCGGGCTTGTAGGTGAGGTTGCGGAAGATCGAGAAGGCGATCGCGTTCGGGCCCGGATTGCCGATCAGAATGGTGTGGCCGTCAGCCTTCTGCCGGATCGCTTCCAGCGTGCCGATGGTGCCGCCGGCGCCGGAGCGGTTCTCGACCACCGCGTTCTGGCCCCAGTTCGCCTGAAGCTGCTTGGCCAGCAGGCGTCCCATCACGTCGGTTGCACCGCCTGGCGCGGCCGGCACGATGACACGGACGGTTTCGGTCGGTTTCCACTCCTGTCCGAGCGCGCTGCGCGGCAGGATCGCCGCAGCGGAGATTGCGGCGGCGCCGGTCAGCGCGCGGCGGCGGGTGATGCGAATGGTCATAGCGTTCTCCCTAAAGCCCGACATTTTGTATGCCTGGATGAAGGGTGAGGCTCAGGATTGAAATGGCAAGCGGCAACTGCCGCCGCGGGCTCGATGCCCGGGTCAGGTCGGACGCAGGCTGATGATCTTGAACAGCGGCGTCAGGAAGCTCAGCTCCTGGCCGCTGGTCGGTGTGGTGCGGCTGATGAAGTCGAAGACCTTGCCGTCCTTCAGGCCGTAATTGGCGAGACGCGAAACGGTGCGGTTCTTGTCAAAGTAGACCGCAACCACGCGCTGGTCGACGACCTCCTGATTCATGAAGCCGATCTTCCGCTCGGCGCGCTGCGAGATGTAATAGAAGACCTCGCCGCTCAGCGTTGCGACGGTGGAGGGCGTGCCCATCACGATCAGCACCTGGTCCTGGCTGGCGCCGATCGGAATCTGCTCGAGCGCGCCGTCGGGGACGATGTAGCCTTTCTGGAACTGCTCCGAGGTGCAGCCGGCGGCAACGCCGGCGCACAGGAGGGCGACAGCCGCGAGCGTCCGGAAGCGTGCTCCATGCCAAAGTCCGCGCGTCAGCAGCGGGGCGGCAGTATCGGTTCGGCGGTCAGTCATTCGGGCTTATGGCCTTGCTCTGATCGAACTCTTGCATCCGGTGAAGGGTTGACGTACCCGGCAGCTCTCTCGATTGCAACGCCACCCAAGATCCTTACGAACCCTAGGCCGCCACGACCGATGTCCGTCGCGGCCTGCCACGCGGAGCGCGAAAACAATGCTCTGGCCCTTCAATCGTCGCGGCTCATCCCGGACGCCGTCGCGCGGCACCATTGAAGCCATCTATGGCATGATCGTGGCGCAAGCGCGAGAACCGCTTTTTTATCAAGGGCTAGGCGTTCCCGATACGGTAAACGGCCGCTTCGATATGGTCGTTTTGCACCTCTGGATGGTGCTGCGGCGGCTACGGACGGGGGCGGAGGGGCCGGCCCTGGCCCAGGCGCTGTTCGACCATTTCTGCGACGACATGGACGACAATCTGCGCGAGATGGGGGTCAGCGACGTCGGTGTGCCGAAGCGCATGAAAGCATTTGGCGAGGCGTTCTACGGCCGGAGCATCGCCTATGACCAAGCACTGGAGGCGGGCGGTCCAGCGCTGGCGGCTGCGCTCGCGCGCAACATCCTGAACAGCGGCGAGGGTGATGTTGCCGCACCGCTTGCCGCCTATGTGCGGCGCGCCATCGCTGAACTTGCCTCTCTTGCTGATGCTGATTTGGCTGCTGGGCGTATCCGTCTTCCGCTGCCGGCGGCGAGCGAGTCCGGCGCATGACTCGCAGCGACGAGAAGATCTGGAGCAGGCCGGTTGCGGTCGCGCAAATCCCCGAAGGCGGCCTGCACCTCGATATCGAAGCAGATGCCGCGCAGCGCGAGGCCATGGCGAAAGCGGCGAAGCTGCGCACGATTGCGAATGCATCGGCGTCGTTCGACATCCGGCGTGCAGCCGGCGACGGCTTTCACGTCACAGGAACGGTGAGAGCGATTGTCGGGCAGGACTGCGTGGTGACGCTCGAACCGATCGAGAATGCGATCGAGGAAGATGTCGACGTGACGTTCGAACCGGCCCGGGAAACGGACGCTGGGGTTCGCACCAAAACGGGTGCCAATCCTGCCGGCACCAAGCCCGACGACGAGGGCGCGGAGGATCAGCCCGATCCTCCTGAACCAATCGAGAACGGCCAGATCGATCTCGGCCGGCTGGCGCAGGACTTCCTGTTTCTGGGGATCGATCCCTATCCCCGAAAGCCGGGGGCGACCTTCGACGTGCCGGAAACCCCGCCCGACCCGGAGGACCACCCGTTTGCAGCCCTCAAAGCCCTCAAGGAGAAGCCAGAATCGCCCCGGCGCGGCAAGCCGAAGCGGGGCTGACAGAGGTTCCACGCGCCGGTCAAGCGGTTGTATCGGGGCGCGGACAGGGTATTGTCCGGCCCGATCGGGGGGCGGACGGCCCCTCATTTGGCGGCCGTATGCGGCCGGTTTGGTTCGCAGGCCTGAAAGACGGCCGTTCGCAGGTCAGGTTTCCGGGTCCTCATGCCACAAAAGGTTCGAATCGCGCTTGACGCCATGGGCGGCGATTTTGGCGCATCGGTGGTTGTCCCCGGCGCGGCGATCTCTCTCGAACGGCATCCCGACACGGAATTCCTGCTGTTCGGCGACAGCAAGCTGATCGATGCCGAGCTTGCGAAGCTGCCCGCACTGAAAGCCGCGTCGCGGGTGATCCACACCGACGTTGCGGTCGCCATGGACGACAAGCCGAGCCAGGCGCTGCGGCGCGGCCGCAAGACCTCCTCCATGTGGCTCGCCATCGATGCCGTGAAGAAGGGCGAAGCGGACGCCGCCGTGTCCGCCGGAAACACCGGCGCACTGATGGCGATGGCGCGCTTCAATCTGCGCACGCTGCCCGGCATCGACCGGCCGGCGATCGCCGCGATCTGGCCGACCATGCGCGGCGAATCCGTCGTGCTCGATCTCGGCGCTTCGATCGGCGGCGATGCGCAGCATCTCACCGCGCTTGCGGTGATGGGCAGCGCGATGGCGCGGGTGCTGTTCGATATCGAGCGGCCGACGGTGGCGCTGCTCAACATCGGCGTCGAGGAAGTGAAAGGCGTGGAAGAGGTGCGTGCCGCAGCCGAACTGCTGCGCTCGCTGAACCTGCCGCAGCTCGAGTTCACAGGTTTCATCGAGGGCGACGGCATCGGCAAGGGCGCCGCCGACGTTATTGTGACCGAGGGCTTCTCCGGCAACATCGCGCTGAAGGCCGCCGAGGGGACGGCGCGGCAGATCGGCGAGTATCTGCGCAGCGCCATGTCGCGGACCTGGAGTTCCCGGATCGGATATCTGTTCGCCCGCGGCGCCTTCAAGGCGCTGCGCGACAAGATGGACCCGAAGAAATCCAACGGCGGCGTCTTCCTCGGCCTCAACGGCGTCGTCGTCAAAAGCCATGGCGGCACCGACGCCGAAGGCTTTGCCTACGCGGTCGATGTCGGCTACGAGATGGTTCGCTACGATCTCCTCAATAAAATCAATCAGACGCTTAACCGCGATGGCGGTCCGCTCGCCATGACGCCGGGTGTGGCAACGAGCGCGCAAGGGGTTTCCACTTGACCACGATCCGTTCCGTCGTTCTGGGCTGCGGCTCCTATCTGCCCGAACAGGTTCTCACCAACGCCGAGCTCGCGGCGCGTATCGATACGTCAGACGAGTGGATCGTGCAGCGCACCGGCATTCGCCAGCGCCACATCGCGGCGCCCGGCGAGAACACCTCGCACCTCGGCATCAAGGCGGCGCAGGCCGCGCTCGCCAACGCGGGCGTCGATGCACAATCGATCGACCTCATCGTTCTGGCGACCTCGACGCCGGACAACACGTTTCCAGCAACGGCCGTGGCCGTGCAGAACGGCCTCGGAATCAACCACGGTGCCGCCTTCGATCTGCAAGCGGTGTGTACCGGATTCATCTTCGCGCTGGCGACCGCGGACAACTTTCTGCGGACCGGCGCGTTCAAACGCGCGCTCGTGATCGGCGCCGAGACATTTTCACGCATCCTCGACTGGAATGACCGCGGCACCTGCGTTCTGTTCGGCGACGGCGCGGGCGCCATCGTGCTCGAAGCGCAGCCGGGCGACGGCAAGACCTCCGACCGCGGTGTGCTCACGACCCATCTGCGCTCGGACGGCCGCCACAAGATGAAGCTCTATGTCGATGGCGGGCCGTCATCGACGCAGACCGTCGGCCATCTGCGCATGGAAGGCCGCGAGGTCTTCAAGCACGCGGTGGGCATGATCACCGACGTCATCGAGGATGCATTCAAGGCAACAAACACGGGCCCAAACGACATCGACTGGCTGGTGCCGCATCAGGCCAACAAGCGCATCATCGACGCATCGGCGCACAAGCTGCACATCGCGCCGGAGAAAGTCGTGCTGACCGTCGACCGTCACGGCAACACGTCGGCCGCGTCGATCCCGCTCGCGCTGTCGGTCGCGCTCGCTGAGCAGAAGATCAAGACCAACGATCTCGTCATGCTGGAAGCGATGGGCGGCGGCTTCACCTGGGGTTCCGCGCTCGTCCGTTGGTGAGCGTTTCGTTCCCTGGCATGCAACAATTGAACTCAAATTCTTCTATGCCGTTGCATGCAGGACGGTGTTGACCCGTTGTTTTGAAGCCCTTAATTTCAGTAGCGAATTTTGCGCCGAGGGCGGGGCGGGCAATGACAGCAGGTACGGGTACCGGAAAGACTGTGACACGTGTCGATCTGTGCGAGGCGGTCTATCAGAAGGTAGGCCTGTCCCGGACGGAGTCGTCGGCATTCGTCGAATTGGTTCTCAAGGAAATCACCGACTGTCTGGAGCGCGGCGAGACCGTGAAGCTCTCGTCATTCGGTTCCTTCATGGTGCGCAAGAAAGGCCAGCGGATCGGGCGCAACCCGAAGACCGGCACCGAGGTGCCGATCTCGCCGCGCCGCGTGATGGTGTTCAAGCCGTCGGCGATCCTGAAGCAGCGCATCAACAAGAACGGCGCGGCGAACTGAAGCGTCGTCGTAGCCCGGATGGAGCGCGACGCGCGTAGTCCGGGTTTCCAACGCAGTCTTATCAGTGCCTCCCGGATTTCGCTTCGCTTCATCCGGGCTACGTTTTGGACTTTCAGATAAGATGACGATCTGATTCTGGCGGGCCGGATTCGGGCCGGAACGATGCGCATGCCTGCGTGTCGCCGGGTGGGTTCGGGTTGCCTGCACGTTCCTGCTTGCGCGAACGTTGGGAGGAGCTGTTCTTGGAAAAAGCGCCGGACGCATTCCGCACCATCAGCGAGGTCGCCGACGACCTCGACATTCCCCAGCACGTGCTTCGGTTCTGGGAGACGCGCTTCAGCCAGATCAAACCGATGAAGCGTTCGGGCGGGCGGCGCTATTACCGCCCCGACGATGTCGATCTGCTGAAGGGCATCCGCCACCTGCTCTACGGCGAGGGCTACACCATCCGCGGTGTCCAGCGCATCCTGAAGGAGCAGGGCGTGCGGTCGGTGCAGGGACTGGCGAGCGGCGACGCCGCGGCTGACGCGCGGCCCCGCGGGATGGAGGCCGCGCGCGACGACGAGATCGATGAGACAATCGATCAGGGCGATGAGGACGAGATCGAGGACGAGGAGGAGGAAGAAATCGCGCCGCCGGTGGTGCGTGCGGCTCCGGCAGCTCCCCTCAAACCTCCCGAGCAGAGGACGGCCCGGGACAGCGCGCCCACCGTCACCGCGAGCCGGATACCGCCGGTCACGCTGGTCGAACCCGGCCGCGATGCCGCCAGCCGCATGAGCGCGGAGGAACGCAACAAGCTGAAAGCGGTGTTGCGCGAGCTTCAGGCGTGCCGTCAGATTCTGGACGAGGCGGTGAAGCGGACGTGAGAGGCCCTGAGCAGAACCGGCTCAGGGCTTGAACTCCTCCAGCAACTGCATCCAGATGATCGCATAAGCGATGAGGCCGCCGATGCCGAAGATCGCTGCAACCCACGTGGACTTGCGGGGAATGGCCAGCACGAAGGCCGGCACCATGCCGAACAGGAAAATGCCCGTCAGCGGCACCTGTGCGAGCCACTGAAACCCGCTGCCATCGCCGGCCGGCAGGCGTGAGATGTAGTTGAACGTGTAGATCCAGAACGCCGTGCCGGCGGTCGCGCAGGCGAGGGCGACATATCGGTAGCGCAAATCGCGTTCGGACATGCGGCTTTGGTCGCCGCAGGAGTGCGGGATGTTCAAACAGGCTATTTTTGCCTCGGAGGCCCGCTGCGGCTGCCGGTTTCCTGCCTTGCGCGCGGAGGGGATTTTCCCTAATCAGGCAGCGCCGCATACGGCAGTCGGAGCGTAGCGCAGCCCGGTTAGCGCACTAGTCTGGGGGACTAGGGGTCGTGGGTTCGAATCCCGCCGCTCCGACCATTTCTTGGCCCGTGTTTGGCGATCTGACTGTCAGGACTGTGAACCCCGAACGACCAATCGCAAACAACGCTTGAACAGTTCCTCGTCCTCCTTCGACAGGGGACGCAGGATGGCCCGCTCCACCGACGCATCGCGAGGCATGACGCGATTGAGCATCGCCGCGCCATCCGTGGCGAGAAACAACTCGTATGCGCGCTGATCCTCCGCTGACGGACGCCGCTCGATCAGCCGGCGCGCGACAAGACGGTTCACCATTTCTGCGACCGTGACACGATCCATGAACAGATGCTCGGCCAGCATCTTCTGGCTGACCCCGGGCCGCTGGTAAACCGCGATCAATGTCGCTTTCTGCCGAGGCGTTATCTGCTCGTCGGAAAACTCACGCGCAAAAAGCTCCTCCGCCGCAAAATGCGCCCGGCGCAGCAGGTGCGAGACGATATTGTGCAACACGAAGCTATCGAGGATCGCGCGCACGTCGGGCGTCAAGTCGTCGGCCGGATCGCGTTTCGCCGGTTGTTTCGCCCTGACCGCGCGGCGCGCGCCAGGCGTGCGTTGACGTGCAGTGGAGCGAGTGCTCCGTCGCTTGACGGGCTTTTTGGTCATGCCGGCCTATCTACCACCGGGAATAAACGCTCGCCAAGCTCCGATCCGGTTCCTTGACAGTCGAGAAAGTGACCTCTAGCTTTTGAGATAGGTCGTATACGTTCTAATTGATGAAGCCGTAATTGGAGGGGCCATGTCCCAGACGCGCCGTCACTTTCTGCAAGGCATCGCCGCATCGGCCGCACTGTGGTCGAGCGGTGCGTGGGCGAAGCCGTCGCTGGCCCGCATCGTCGTTGGCTTTGCTGCCGGCGGAACGCTCGATGTGATCGCGCGCCGCATCGCCGACCAGCTTGGCGGCAAATACGCCGACTCGGTGATCGTCGAGGGGCGGACAGGAGCCGGTGGCCGCATCGCCATCGATACGACCAAGGTCGCCAACCCGGACGGCACCACCATCGTCCTGTCGCCATCGTCGCCGATCGTGATCTTCCCGCACGTCTACAAGAAGCTCAGCTACAATCCGCAGACCGATCTGATCCCGATTACGCCGGTCTGCTCGAATGCGCAGACGTTCGTGGTGGGGCCGGGTGTTCCCGATCAAGTCAAGACGCTGAAGGACTTCATCGACTGGGCGAAAGTAAACAAGACGGTCTATGCAACGCCTGCCGCCGGTTCGATCATGCATTTCCAGGGCACAGTGTTCGCACAGCAGGCCGGACTTGAGATGACCCACGTTCCCTATCGCGGGATGGCGGCGATCTTGCCGGATCTGCTGTCGGGCGCGGTGGCGACATCGATGGCGGTGACCGGCGACATTCGCCAGCACGTGGAATCCGGCAAACTTCGCGCGCTTGCGGTGACGAGTGCGCAACGATCGAGATTCCTGCCGACAGTGCCGACGTTTGCAGAACTCGGCTTCGACAAGGTCACCGGCGTCGACTGGTATGGCCTGTTCGCGCCCGCCAAGACGCCGCAGCCGGTTATCGAAGATCTGCAGAAACAGGTTCACGCCGCTCTGAAGGCGAAGCCGGTGACGGAGTTTCTCGAGCAGATGGGCTTTGACAGCTACGCATTGGAATCGGCGCAGCTTGCGAGCCGCATTCGCGAGGAGACGGCGCGCTGGGCGCCGATCGTGAAACAGTCGGGATTTGAACTGGACAACTGACCGCGAACAGACGGCGCGCGCTTTCGTCCGCGCCGTCTGACTGGCTTTACTTCGCGGTGCGCTTCGGGCGGCGAATGGCGCGAACCTTGCCGCTGTTGCCGCCGCCGGCGAACAGCCGGTCGCCGCCGTCGGACTCAAGACCCGAGACGCCGGTGCCGGCGGGCATCTTCAGAAGCTCCAGCACCTCGCCGGTCTGCGGATCGATGCGGCGCAGGTCGCTCTCTTCGCCTTCCCAGGTGCCGTGCCAGAGCTCACCGTCAACCCATGTCACGCCGGTGACCATGCGCTTCGACTCGATGGTGCGAATGACGGCGCCGGTGTCCGGATCGAGCTGATGGATCTTGCGATCGCGGTGCTGGCCGATCCAGAGCGAGCCTTCGGCCCAGGCAAGGCCCGAGTTGGCGCCGGGGGGCGCCGGGATCGTCTTGATGATGCGCCCCGTCTTCGGATCGATTGTCTGAATGCGGTCTTCGGCGATCTGATAAAGATACGTTCCATCGAACGCCGTGCCCGCATGCGCGGCGACGTCGATCGCACGCTGCGTCTTGCCGCTCTCCGGATCAAGCGCGTTCAGCTTGTCGCCGGTGGCAAACCACACGCTCTCGCCGTCGAACGTCAGGCCGTGCACTTGATCAACGCCCGGGAAGGGGCCGTACTCGCGGATGATTTCGGCTGCAGATGACTTCATGGTGTGAATTCCTTTTGGTCAGGTTGCGATGACCGACCACTAACTCCCCGGCAGCGGACCCGGGAGTAACAAGGTTGACGGGAACCCCGGCACCGGCGGCGTCATCCAGCGGCGTGCGCGGCCGCGGCCAATTCCCTGCACCTTGCCTGCGGCGGACAGCGTATCGAGCGCGCGTTGAATCGTGCGCGGGCTCGCGCCAAGTGCGATTGCGAGCGCCGAACTCGACCATGACTCACCATCGGCAAGGAACGCGAGCACCTCGCCGTGCGGCTCATCGACCGGCGGTGCGAGCACGGCGACATCGCGGCCGCGTTTCGGCGTCAGCGCGAATCCTTGTTTGGTCGCGCTGATCTGTGCAAGCGGTTTCAGTTCGGCGCGCAGGCGTCCAATCTCGACGCGCAATCGTGCGCGATGGGACTCGTCTGCGTGCTTCGCGCGGAACGCGCGGGCGAGCAGCACGTCGCGGGACACATCCGCCGGCCATGCTTCGGCGAGCGCGCGGGCCAATGCGAGCAACACAGGACGTGTCGTCAGCGAGATGATGGTGCCGCCATCACGCACGACGTGGCGGCATGCGTCGATCACGAGCGTCTTCGACGCGAGCAGCGCTTCGACCTCTTCAAGCAGGAGCACTCGCTCTTCACCGCGCGCGATCAGGCGCGCAGCGGGTGATGTGAGAACCAGCGCTGCGCTGTCCACTTCCGCTGTGAGCGAAGGATGATCGGCCATGCATGCGGCTTTCCCGGCACGCGCGAGCGCCGCGCGCGCCTCGCTTGTCCGCAGCCGCCGGATGGCGATGCCGGCCGCCACGAGTTCGTGCGCGGCTTTCAACATCGGCGGGAGCGGCGATGGGTCGAACCCCGCGAGCGTTTGCTCCGCCTCGTCGAGTTGCCCGATCAGCACGAGGAGACGCGCTTTCAGATTGCGTGCGTGCGCGGCGTTGGCGTGATCGCCGTGGCCTTCGAGCGTGGCCCGCGCGGTGGTGAGCGCCTTGGTCGGCCAGCTCAGGTCGCGCGAGACGAGGGCAATCTCGGCCTCCGCCACGATGCAGCGGGCGCGGGCGACAGCCTCCTTCGGGCTGAACGCGCGAATGGCCCGCTTGAGCAGTGCCTTCGCCCGGTCGAGGTCGCCCAGCTGCGCCATGGCGATGCCGCGCAGTGCCAGCGCCGGGGCGTCGTCGCGCAGCGCCACCCGCTTCAGCGCGCCGAGCGCATCGCCCACGGCCAGTGCCCGTGCGGCTGCCGTGATCAGCGAGTCCATCGCAATCCCGTCACACTTGTTGCTCCTGAGCGCCCGGATACCGGTCCTAGTCTATCTCGCAATGGGCATCCAGCGGGCCGTTCGGGAACGGCACGGCGGATACCCGGTTCCAGCAACGGGAGCGTCGGATGGATGTATCGAAGGATGAGTTTGGGCTGGTGGAACTGCTGCGCTACGCGGCCGCGCCGACGTTTGCCGTCATGGCGCTGGCATCGGCGGCCTCAGGCGGTCCGCTGGACGCCGTCTGCGGGTCGGGATCGCCGCTCACCGGCATGGGTGCGATGTACACGCTGATGAGCGTGTTCCATGCCGGGCCGTGGTTGAGGCTGGTCGCCGGCTGGCGCGGGGCCAACCGGCGTCCCGAGCAGGTTACACCCGCTCGATGATGATCGCGGGCGCCATGCCACCGGCCGCGCACATGGTGACGAGGCCGCGCTTGAGGTTGCGGCGCTCCAGTTCGTCGAGAACCGTGCCAATCAGGATCGAGCCGGTGGCGCCGATCGGATGGCCGAGCGCGATCGAGCCGCCGTTGACGTTCACTTTCGAACGGTCAAGCTTGAGGTCGCGGATGTACTTCTCTGCCACGACCGCGAACGCCTCGTTGATCTCGAACAGATCGATGTCGTCGAGTTCGAGCCCGGCCTTCGCCAGCACCTTGCGGGTGGCGGGGACGGGCGCGTTCAGCATCAATGTCGGCGAGTCGCCCATGTTGGCGATGGCGACGACCTTCGCGCGCGGCTTCAGGCCATGCGCCTTGGCGTAGCTGGGCGAGGCGAGCAGCACCGCGGCCGAACCATCGACCACGCCGGACGAGTTGCCGGCGTGATGGATGAAGTTGATGTCGAGATCCGGATACTTTTCTAGGATCAGCTTGCGATAGGTCGTGCCCTTGTCGTCGAGCGCGTAGTCGGCGATCGCGGGGAAGGCAGCCTTCAGCGCGGCGAGGCCTTCCAGTGTCGTCTGCGGGCGCGGATACTCTTCTTTGTCGAGTGCGAGCGAACCGTCTTCGTGATAGACGGGCACGACGCTCTTCTTGAAATAGCCGTTGGCGATTGCGTTTCCCGCACGCTTCTGGCTTTCCAGCGCGAGCTTGTCCGTGTCCTCGCGGGTGATGCCTTCCAGCGTCGCGATGGCATCGGCGCAGACGCCCTGATGCGACTGCGGATGCTTCGCGCGCAAACGAAGATTGCCCGAGTCCATCATCATCGGTCCGTCGCCGCGGCGCGTTGCCATCGACATCTTCTCGGTGCCGCCGGCGATGACGAGATCCTCGAGACCGGCCATGATCGAGGCGGCCGCCATGTTGACCGAGGTGATGCCCGAGCCGCAGAAGCGGTCCAGCGTCACGCCGCTGGCGCGAATGTCGTAGCCGGCGTCAAGCGCCGACATGCGGCCGATGTCGCCCGACTGCGGGCCGACCTGGGCGCTGGTGCCCCAGATGATGTCGTCGACATCGCCGGTGTTGATGCCGGTGCGCTCGGCGAGCGCTTTCAGCACGGTCGCGCCGAGCTGCTGCGGATGAATTTCGGACAAGGCGCCTTTGCCGGCCTTGCCGACGCCGCGCGGGGTCCGGCAGGCATCGATGATAAGAGCTTCGGGCATCGTGATTGCTCCAGTTGATGTTGGGTTAGCGCGGGGCCATGCGGATCGCTCCGTCGAGACGGACGTCTTCGCCATTGAAGTAACCGCAGGTGATCATGGTGTGCGCGAGCTGCGCATATTCCTCCGGCCGGCCGAGACGGCGCGGGAAGGGCACCTGCGCGCCGAGCGCCGCCTTCACGTGTTCCGGCGCGCGCGCCAGCAGCGGCGTGTCGAAGATGCCGGGCAAAATCGTGTTGACGCGGATGCCTTCGCTTGAGAGATCGCGCGCGACAGTGAGCGTCAGGCCGACAACACCGGCTTTCGAAGCCGTGTAGGCGACCTGACCGATCTGGCCATCTTCGGCCGCAACCGACGCCGTGTTGACGATGGCGCCGCGATCGCCGTCCGGCAGCGGATCGAGGGTCAGCATGCCGGCCGCGCTCTTGGTGATGCAGCGGAAGGTGCCGATCAGGTTGATCTGGATGATCCGCTCGAAATTCTCCAGCGGATATTCCTTGATCGCACGGGTTTCCTTGTCGCGCGAAACGGTCTTCACCGAGCCGCCGACACCTGCGCAGTTGACGAGGATGCGCTCCTGGCCGATCGCCTTTCGCGCCTTCGCGAAGGCCTCGTCGACTTCAGGTGTGGAGGTGACGTTAACCTTGCAGAACACGCCGCCGATTTCCTTTGCCAGCGGCTCGCCGAGGTCGGCATTGAGGTCGAAGAGCGCAACCTTGACGCCGTCGGCTGCAAGCCGTCGCGCGGTCGCGGCACCTAGCCCCGAGGCGCCGCCGGTAATGACGGCGGAAATCGATGAATCCAGTTTCACGATGACGTATCTCCTGTCGCGCCGGCGCTGTGCGGCGCACAGGGACGTTAGGCGCAGCGCCGTGAAATGACCCGTGCAAAAGTGCAACAATGTCTTGCGAACAGCGCATGGGCGCGTGTCCTTGCGGCGCCGAGCAGTCCGCTACTTCGCAACGCCAAAGAACAGGTTCGGAAAGTAGAGCGCAATGCTGGGGAACAGAATAATAATGAGAACACCGACGAGCGTTACCAACACGTAAGGGATCACGGACCAGTAGATATCCGCCATCGTGACTTCAGGCGGCGCAACGCTCTTGAGGTAGAACAGATTGAAGCCGAAGGGCGGCGTCATGTAACCGATCTCCATCATGATGATGAAGAGCACGCCAAACCAGATCGGGTCGAAGTTATGCGCCTGCACGACAGGCAAGAAAACTGGCAGCGTGATCAGCATGATGCCAACGGGATCGAGCACCATCCCGAGAATCAGCAGCACGAACATCATGAACGCAAGCGCACCCCACTTGCCGCCAGGTACCAGCGACATCAGATGGTTCATGAGGTCGTTGGCGCCGAGTGTTGTGTAGGCCGTCGAAAACGCATGAGCAGCAAACAGAATCCACATGATGAGCGCGGTGAGCCGCAGCGTCTGTATCGCAGCATCGCTCAGAACGTCCATCGACAGCTTCCGGTGAACAGCTGAAGCGACCAGTGCGCCGAACACGCCGAGGGCGGCAGCCTCCGTCGGCGTTGCGAAGCCGCCGAAGATGGCGCCGAGCACAAGAAACACGATGAATAGCGGCAGGAACACAGCCCGGAGGGACGATATTCGCGCCTGCCAGCTGCCGCGTTCTTCAATTGGCAGTGCCGGGGCGAGGGACGGCTGTAGCCATGCGCGCACGCCGATGTAGATCGAGACCAGAACGAACAACAGAATTCCTGGACCGATACCGGACGCAAACAGCCGCCCGACGGACACCTCAGTCAACAACGCATACAGCACCATCAAAATCGACGGTGGAATCAGAATGCCCCAGCCGCCGCCACAGTTGATCGCGCCGACGGCGAGCCGTTTGTCGTAGCCGCGCTCGAGCATGCGAGGCAGCGCAATCGTTCCCATCGTGACGACTGCGGCGCCGCTGATGCCGCTCATGGCGGCGAAGATCGCGCAGATCGCGACCGTGCCGATGGCGAGGCCGCCGCGCAGCGCCCCGAACCAGACGTGCATCATCCGGTAAAGATCATGTGCAACACCGGATTTCTCGAGCAACATCGCCATATACACGTACATGGGAATCGCGATCAGCGTGAAACTGGTCATCGAATCCCAGAATTTCGAGGCGACGATGTAGAACCCGACCGGTCCCATCGTGAAATAGAGAAAGATGACGGAGATGCCGCCGAGAGTGAAAACCAGCGGCGTGCCGACGAACAGGAAGAAAAGCAGCGAGCCAAAAAAAAGGAGGGTCAAAAGTTCGACTGACACGTGCGATCCGATCAGTGAGAGGCTTCGGTGCTGGCTTGTTTGCCGAAGATGGCAGGGTCGTTCTCGAGGCCCATGATCGTGCGAATATCGGAGGCCATACGAACGACGCCCTGCAACAGCAACAGGATGCCGGCAATTGGAATGACCAGTTTCACAGGCCAGATGGGCGGATTCCAGATGCTTGATGAGCGTTCGAACTTCTCCGCCGACTCCCAGGCCATATCGCTCGCCTGCCAAACGAGCACCAGCATGAAGGCAAAGAACAGGAAGGATGTCGCGAGATCGATCCTGGCTTTGTGACGCGGATCGAACTTCCCATAGATGATATCGACGTTGACGTGCGCCCGTTCCACCAGCAGGTAACCCCCTGCAATCACCGCGTAGACGCCGAAGATCAGCTGGGCAAACTCGGCGGTCCAGATCGCGGCGCTTCCGACGACGTACCGCATGACGACGTCCGCCATCAGCAGGAAGAACATCGGCACGATCAACCACGAAGCGACCCGTCCAATCCAGAGGTTCAGCTGCGTGATGGCCTTGGCGAGCTTGAGCATGAGGAATATCCGTCGAAAAGATGCGCCGACCGGACGCGGCGCGCGTGCCGCGTCCTCCGTACCGACCGAGCAGCACGGCGAGCGCGGCAGTCGTCCGCGTTGCCGGCGGCTAGACGTAGCCGAGGTCGGACATCAGTTTGGTCAGGGCCTCGCTGCCCTTGGCCGCGATGTCACCCTTGGCGGCTTCTTTCTGCAAGATGCCCTTGGACGCATCGGCGAACTTCTTCAGGACGTCGTCGGGGAAGCGCATCACCTCGACGTTCATCTTGGTCTTGCCGGTGGCCAGGGCGATCGCTTCTTTGTGCAGATACTCCACCGATCGGCGGAAATAGCGCTCTTCGACCAGCGCCGTGAATTGCAGGCGCAGATCGGGCGGCAGCTTCTCGAGCGCGGCGATGTTGACGATGAACACATCGTTCGCAAAGCCGAGCGCCGGCTTCATGTGGATGGGGGCAACCTCCCAGAACTTCATCGAGAGCGCGCCGATGGCCGCACCCCAATGCGCTCCGTCGACGACGCCAGTCGAAATGGCCTGGTAGATTTCAGGACCCGCAACCTGCTGCGGTGCCGAACCTGCCGCCGCGAGATACTCCAGCATCGAGCCGGACGAGCGGATTTTCAGCGAACTGAGATCGGCGGCCGACGTGATCTTCTTCTTCAGAACGACTTCGGTGGGATAGGCCTTCTCGCCCATCAGGACGACGCCTTTCGGACGCAGCTCATCGTTGACCATTTTCTCGATGCCCAGATTCTTGGTCAGATGCATCAGCTCCCAGCTCTCCCGAAGGCTTCCCGGTACGCCGAAGTAGAGGCCCATGGCCTGCGCTTCGCCAAGAATGTAGCCAGGCGAGATGGTGCCCATCGGAACGACGCCGCGACGGACGATGTTGTAGATTTCCTTGTCCTTGGCGATTTCGCCGGCGCCGAGGGCATCCAGCTTGAATCGGCCGCCAGTGCGTTCTTCGAGTTCCTTGGCGAGCACGCCGAGACTGTCGACGAACGAGCCTGACGCCTTGGGCCAGTGCGACTGCACCTTCCAGGTCACCTTCTCCTGAGCCTGCGCTGCGCTGATGACCGCGGGTGCGGCAACAGCGGCGAGTGAGCCTTTCAGAATGGCGCGACGATTGAGATTGCCATTGCCGATCATGACGTGATCCTCCCTGTTTGGCTTTTGCTTTTTTGTTATGAGACCACGCTGAACTTGAGCGGTCAATTAAACAAACCGCAATCGGTGCAGCGCAATGTGCCGCATGTGCGCGATAGGCTCAGATAAGAATCGCGCGCAATGCGGAGGGATTGCAATCAAGAGTCCTCAGCGTTCTGCGAGAAGGAATAACGAACTCCGACAGACGTCAGCGAATGTTGCGTAACGCGAAAACCACAGACGTGCTTCTGGTCTTTGATTCCGGCATTCGCATATCGGCCTCGACGAAACGGGATGCGAATGCTGGAACCGGACCACTAGATCGTGCGCGAGATCAGAACCTTCATGATCTCGTTGGTACCGCCATAGATGCGCGAGACGCGGGCGTCCTTGTACATGCGGGCGATTTCGTACTCGTCCATGTAGCCGTAGCCGCCGTGGAGCTGGAGGCAGGCGTCGACGATTTCGCCCTGGAGGTCGGTGAGCCAGTACTTGGCCATCGAGGCCGTGGCAGCGTCGAGCTTGCCCTCAAGATGCTGCGCGACGCAGTGATCGGTGAACACGCGCGCCACCGTCGCCTTGGTCTTGCATTCGGCGAGCTTGAACTGGACGGTCTGGTTGTCGAACACGGCGCGGCCGAATGCCTTGCGATCCTTGACGTAGGCGATCGTCACTTCGAGCGCGCGCTCGATCATCGCCATCGCCTGCACGCCGATGATGAGGCGCTCCTGCGGCAGCTTTTCCATCAACTGATAGAAGCCGCGGCCTTCATCCTCGCCAAGGAGGTTGGAGGTCGGCACGCGCACATCATTGAAAAACAGTTCGGAGGTATCGGCGGCTTCGAGCCCGACCTTGTCGAGGTTGCGCCCGCGCTGGAAGCCTTCGACCTCGTCGGTCTCGACAACGATCAGTGACGTCCCCTTCGCGCCGAGCTTCGGATCGGTCTTGGTGACGACGACGATGAAGTTCGCGGTCTGGCCGTTGGTGATGAAGGTCTTCGAACCGTTGATCGTGTACTGGTTGCCCTGACGGGTGGCGGTGGTCTTCACGCCTTGCAGATCGGAGCCGGCGCCCGGTTCGGTCATGGCGATGGCCGCCACGTACTCGCCGCTCGTCAGCTTCGGCAGCCACTTCTTCTTCTGCTCTTCGGAGCCGTACGCCTCGATATAGGGCATGACGATGCCGTTGTGCAGCGACACGCCCCAGGCATCGAGCCCGCGCTTGGTGGTTTCCTCGATCAGCACGACCTCGTGACGGAAGTCGCCGCCCACGCCGCCGTATTTGTCCGATGTAGAGAGGCCCAGCAGCCCGGCTTCGCCCGCCTTGATCCAGACCGAACGATCGACCACGCCGTCCTTGCGCCACTGGTCCAGTTTCTTTTGTGAAGCATGCTCGTCGCAGAACTTCTTCACCGAGTCGGCGAACATGCTGAATTCTTCGTCGGCCATGTGAGCCGGGATGGGGACGTTCAGGGCCGGGCTTTGCATCGGCGTTTCTCCGCGGATTTCTGTCGTGGTTTCTGGGCTAACCCTTGTCATAGTTACGGAGACTGCGCCAGCGCATACCGGTTCGGTTGAAAATCCACCTTCTGGACATCGCCTCCGGTACGCTAGAGTACCGCAATCCACGCGGCCAAAGTCCGCGACAAACAACAACGGGATGGAATACGTCATGCAAACGGCCGAGATGCAGCAGGATCAGATCGACACGCCGAAGATGATCGCCGAGCTGAACGAACTGTTGCGGCTCAAGACGACAGTCATCGGCATGAAGCTGTTTTCGACCGTCGCGGAGATGGAAGCGATCCCGAAAATCCGCCGGCCCAATGCCGTCCACACCACCGATCAGATCGTCAGCATGGCGTCACGGCTCGGCTGGACGGTCGGCATCACCGCTGACGATCTCGTGGGCGCGCAGTGCCGCGCCGTCATCGGCCTTGCGCCGCAGGACGAACAATGGTTGTCGGGCAAGAACTACGTCGGCGTCTGGCACGCGAGCGCCGAAGATGCACGGGCGCGGCAGGAAGCACTCGACGTGGTGCCGCACGGGCAATATCAGGCGCTGGCGGTGAGCCCGCTCACCAGCGGGCGGTTGAATCCGCCGGACATCTGTCTCGTCTACGCGACGCCCGGCCAGATGATCATCCTGATCAACGGGCTGCAGTGGAGCGGCTACAAGAAATTCGAATGGGGCGTGGTCGGGGAAACCGCCTGTGCAGATTCGTGGGGCCGGGCGCTGAAGACCGGCGAGCCGAGCCTGTCGCTGCCGTGCTACGCCGAGCGGCGCTACGGCGGCGTGCCGGACGAGGAAATGCTGATGGCGCTCAAGCCCGCCGATCTCGCCAAGGGCATCGCCGGCATGAAGGCGCTGTCGAAGAACGGGTTGCGTTATCCGATCCCCCCGTACGGCATCCAGAGCGACGTGCGTGCTGGCATGGGCGTGTCCTACGCGAAGAAGTAAGGCAGCGAGTTCGATATGAGCGTGCCCCAGCCTATCGATCCGACGCTGCTGCCTGCGGGAGTTCGCTCCCGCATTATCGAGGGCATCAACGGCCTGTCGATGCATATCCTCGAAGCGGGCCTCGAGCAGCAGGGGCGGCCGTGCCTGCTGTTGCTGCACGGCTTTCCCGAACTCGCCTACAGCTGGCGCAAGGTGATGCCCGCACTCGCCGCGGCCGGTTATCACGTCGTCGCGCCGGATCAGCGTGGCTACGGCCGGACCACCGGCGCGGATACCAGCTACGACGGCGATCTGCGGCAGTTCCGCCTGCTCAATCTCGTGCGCGACGCGCTGGGGCTTGTCGCCGCGCTTGGCTATCGCAGCGTCGACCTCGTCGGGCACGATTTTGGCTCGCCGGTCTCGGCGTGGTGTGCGCTGGTGCGGCCGGATGTGTTTCGCTCGGTGACGCTGATGAGCGCGCCGTTTGCAGGCGCGCCGCAATTGCCGCTCGGCAAGGCGGGCGACACGGCGCAGGCGGAAGCGATCGCGAAGGATCGCAAGGTGCATGAGGAACTGGCGGCGCTGCCGCGGCCACGCAAGCATTACCAGTGGTACTACTCGACGCGGCAAGCGGACGCCGACATGTGGAAGGCCCCGCAGGGCGTGCACGACTTCCTGCGCGCCTACTATCACGTCAAGAGCGCCGACTGGGCCGACAACAAGCCGCATCGGTTGGCATCCTGGTCCGCGGACGAATTGGCCAAGCTGCCGACGTACTACGTCATGGACCTGCATAAGAACATGGCGGAGACCGCGGCCGAAGCGATGCCGTCGCGCGAGCAGATCGCTGCGTGTACATGGCTGCCGGACGCGGAACTTGCGTTCTACGCCGGCGAATATGGCCGCACCGGATTTCAGGGCGGGCTGCAATGGTATCGCTGCGGCACCGATCCGTCGTTTGCCTCGGAACTCCAGACGTTCTCGGGCCGCACCATCGATGTGCCGTCATGCTTCATCGCGGGTGCGAGCGATTGGGGCATCCAGCAGCGGCCCGGTGCGCTGGAGGCGATGGCGGCGACCGCGTGCACCGACTATCGAGGCACCCACCTGATCGATGGCGCGGGGCACTGGGTGCAGCAGGAGCAGCCTGAGAAAGTGGTGGAGGCGCTGCTGCGGTTCTTGCGTTCGACCAGGACGCCTCAGGCCGCCTGAGGCACGGCCACGGCGGGATTGGCCTGCTGCCGCATGTAGATGTTCGTCGCGGCGAACATGCCCCACAAGAGGCCGAGCATCAGCCAGAAGTGACGCCAGTGGTCGGTGTCGATGATGAAGCCTTCGCCGACGGTGCCAAGGAACACCGCAAAGATTGCGAGATATGCGCGTTGCCAGGGCACGGGCTTGAAGACGTATTTGAAGCCCATGATCACGGTGGAAAAGATCAGCGCCGGGTAAGTGACGCCGGAAATCCATCCGCCCGACATGAAGGCATTCAGGAAGGAGTTGTGGGTATCTTCGGGAAAGTACTTCGTGAACTGAAGCGGGCCGATTCCCCATGGCATGTCGAGCGCCATCTCGGCGCCGAGGATGTGCCGGCCGAAGCGGCCGAAGCGGCCGCCGTCATAGCCCTGGCTGAAACTGGCGCGCTCCTTGAACAGGTTTGCGACGGAATCGAGCGACAACAGCAGCGCGACCGCCAATGCGAGCACCGCGATGGCCGCGACCGCGGTCAGAACGATACGGCCGCGCTCGCTTTGCTTGTGCGATGTCAGGAACATCAGCACGATCATAAACGCGCCGGTCGCCGCCAGCTGTCCCCAGGCGGCGCGGGAGAACGACAGCAACAGTGCAACCGCGATAATGCCGAAAACAATGCAACTGCGGAGCGCCTTGCCGATGCGGTCGGTGAGGATGGATTGCAGGACGAACAGGGCCGGGAGCACGAGGAACGCGCCGAGCACGTTCGGGTCCTTGAAGGTTCCGCGCGCGCGGCCGTAGAGCGTCAACAGGTCGTAGCCGCCAGGCACGAGGCGAAAGTATCCGGCGATGCCGGCGAGCGCCGCGATGACGGCGCCGAAGATCAGCCCGCGCCGCAGCAGGTCGATGCGGTTCGCCGTGTCTTCCGAGATCACCATGGCGAAGAACACCACGGTGACGGCCAGATACCATGACGTCAGGATCCAGTTCAGGATCTCCTTCTTGTCGAGAATGTAGGCGGAGCAGATCGTGTAGCCGATGTTGATTAAGAACAGCAGCAGGATCAGCGGCACGAATGCGAGCCGCATCCGCAAACCCGTCGCGAAGAACACGATCATCGCGCCGAGCGTCGCCAGTTCGTAGGGACTGGGCTCGATGAAGACGACCGCGCCGCCGGCGCCGATTGACCACAGCAGCGCGCGTTGCAGCGCGGCGATGCCGGGCGCTGCGCCGTAGGCCGGTGCCGATGGATACGTCGCCGACGTGATACTCATGCCATACTCAACGCGCGCAATGAATCAGTAGGCGTTTTCGGTCTTCAAGAGTGCGATCGGTGTCTTCAATACGATGTAGAAATCGAACAGCACCGACCAGTTTTCGATATAGTAGAGGTCGAACTCGACGCGGCGCTGGATTTTCTCCTCGGTGTCGATCTCGCCGCGCCAGCCATTGATCTGCGCCCAGCCGGTGATGCCCGGCTTGACGCGATGGCGGGCGAAGTAGCCGTCAACGGCTTCGTCGAACAACCGGCTTTGCAGCTTGCCCTCAACCGCATGCGGCCGCGGACCGACCAGCGACAGATTGCCCTTGAACACGACGTTGAAGAGTTGCGGAAGCTCGTCGAGGCTGGTCTTGCGGATGAAGCGGCCGACGCGCGTGACGCGGGGATCGTTCTTGGTCACGACCTTGGCGGCGGTCGGGTCGGCCTGATGATGATAGAGTGAGCGGAACTTGAACACGTCGATGCGCTCGTTGTTGAAGCCGAAGCGCTTCTGGCGGAACAGCACCGGACCGGGGCTGTCGAGTTTCACCGCGAGCGCGACCAGCGCCATCACGGGTGCAAGCGCGATCAGAATCATCGCGCCGACGATGCGATCGAACAGCCACTTCGTCACCAGATCCCAGTCGGTGATCGGCTGCTCGAACACGTCGAGCGTCGGCACCTCGCCGAGATAGGAATAGGAGCGGGGACGGAAGCGCAGCTTGTTGGTGTGCGCGGAGAGGCGGATGTCGACCGGCAGTACCCACAGCTTCTTGAGCATTTCGAGGATGCGGGTTTCGGCCGAGATCGGCAGCGCGAACAACACCAGATCGATGCGGGTGCGGCGCGCGAACTCGATCACGTCGTCGACCTTGCCGAGTTTCGGGCTGCCGGCGACGGTGTCGAGCGCGCGATCGTCGTTGCGATCGTCGAAAACGCCGAGAACGCGGATGTCGGTGTCGTCCTGTTCGTGCAGCGCCTTGATCAGATGCTCGCCGTTCTGGTCGGCGCCGACGATCACCGTGCGGCGGTCGAGGCGGCCCTGACGCGCCCAGCCGCGGATCATCGAGCGTAGCAGGATGCGCTGGCCGACCAGCGCCACAAGGCCGGTTGCATAGAAGGCCGACAGCCAGACGCGCGACACGTTGCCGCCGAGCTTGGCGAAGAACGACGCACCGATGAACAACAGGAAGACGAAGGTCCACGACGAGATCATCCGCGTCATCTGCTTGAGCGTGCCGCGGAAGACCTGAACGGAATAGATGTCGGCGGCCTGGAAGCTGATCACTGCGCTCGCGGCGACTGCGAGAATGGCCAGAATGTACGACCAGCTGAAGCCGTCGATGCGCGTGACGTAGCCGAAGTAGAGCGCGACGCCGATGGAACTCAACATGACGAAGTCGGCGAGCCGGACACCGCCGGCAATGACGATGGGAGAGTAGGCCTTGCTGACTTTCTGGCTGGCGACGGCCAGCGCGGCCGGTGTCAGCCGCCGCCGCCGCTCGATGCGTGGCGTTCCATCTGCAACGGCGGCTGTCGTCGCGGCTGCAGCCGCGCTGATCATGGTGCGTCCGTCGATCTGTTCCACGCGCGTATTCCGTTCTGTGCCGCACGCAGGCCGGAAACGATCGACGACTAACGCGCGAGCTTATTGCCCCGCGTCCGGTCTAGCGGACAAATCGGAACAATCAGTTACGCCGGTAAGGTTTGGTTAATGGTTGGCAAATGCGTCACGGTACCCATTCACCACACCCTCGACCATCGCCTTGCGGGAGAAGTGCAGGAACACGCGCTCACGCAGGGATCTGGCGCGCTCGCGGGCCGCATCGAGATTGTCGAGGGCGGCTTCGATGGCGTCCGCCATGGCGCCGACATCGTTGGGTGCGAACAAACTCTCGTGATGCGGGCCGAAAATCTCGGGGATGCCGCCAACCCGCGCCGCCAGCATCGGGACCCCGGCTGCCGCCGCCTCGATGACCACGTAGGGCATGGAGTCGCCGCGCGAGGGGACGACCAGCACCTTGCCCTGGGCGAAGCCATGCCGCGCCTTGACATGGCCGATGAAGCGAACCGCATCGCCGAGATTGAGGCGCGCGACCTGGGCTTTCAGCACGGCCGTTTCCTCGCCGTCGCCGCCAAGCGTGAGCGTGACGGGACGGCCGTCCGCGCGCAGACGCGCAACCGCGTCGATCAGCAAATCCGCGCCCTTGATGTGGCGGAACTCGCCGACATAGGCGATGTCCGTGCCATCGGCGGCCGGGGTGATAGGGTCGAACTCCTGCGCTGTGACGCCGTTGAATACGCAGCGAACAAGGCATGACGGTTTACCGACGATGCGCTCATAGGTGTTGCGAGCGAACTCGCTCTCGAACAGGAACAGGTCGGTGCGATTCATCACCGCGCGTTCGAGGCGGCTGTAAATCGCTCCCTTCAGAGTATTCGGCGGGTAATGCAGCGAGCCGCCGTGCGGTGTGTAGACGCGGATCGTCTTTGCGGATTTCGGCTTCAGGCGAATGAAGGTGCCGGCCTTGGCGCCGTGACCATGAAGAACGTCGACGCCCAGCCGGCGCACGAGACCCATCACCTTCAATCCGATCATCAGGTCGGTCGGGTGCGGTTCGCGGTGGATCGGCAGGCGGTGGATGCCGAGCGCCATGCGCGGCAGCATCTCTGCGAACGCCGCCTCGGCGCGTTCGCCGCCGGTCATGCTGTCGGCGAGAATGCCGACTTCATGGCCTTTTTCGGCCTGTCCGTTGGCGACATCGATGATGTGGCGGAAGATGCCGCCGACCGGAGCGCGCGTTGCGTGCAGGATACGCAACGGACGATCGGGCATTTTCCCAGCCATAGTTAGAACCAGCGCTCGCCGACGACGATCGTATCGCCGGGGCTGACCAGCGTTGTCGGCGGTACGACTGCACTGACCGAGCCGGCGACGTTGCTGCGGGTCATTTTGACGCTGCTGCGGAGTGCGCGGGGCGAATAGCCGCCGGCGATCGCGACCGCGCTCTCGACCGTCATGTTCGGAACGTAGGGGTACTGTCCCGGGGCAGCGACTTCGCCGAGGATGAAGAAGGGCCGGTAAGCCTCGATCTCGACAGCGACGGACGGTTCGCGGATGAAGCCGTTGCGCAGCCTGGCTGCAACGGAGCGCGACAGTTCGGCCGGGGTCAATCCGCGCGCCTGTACTGCGCCGATCAAGGGCATGGTGATCGCGCCGCCGGCGTCCACTGCATAGGTGTTAGTCAAGCCCTCCTGACCGAATACAACGACCCGCAACCTGTCGCCGGCATCGAGGCGATAGCGATCGTCGATCATGGCGACCGGAGCGACGTAGGGAGCGGAGGGCGGGATGGCGGCAACCGGTGGGGGGGCGGCGCGCGGCGCTGCGACAACAACCGGAGGAGGTGCGGGCGGCGGAGCAGCCACAACGGCGGGCGAAGGCGGCAGGTTGCGACCATAGGCCATACGGTCGAGATCGTTGCTCACAGCAGCTACCGGCGGCGGGGCAGCGACGGGAGCTCGCATCGCGCGGGCTGGCGGAAAGCTCCGCATGCAGCCGGACGCTGTCAAAGCAACAAGTACAATCGCAAAAAAAGCGCGGGGTGCCCGCATGGCCGATTCCTGAAAAACGTTGAATCGGATTAAGGGCTTTTATGGTTAATAAAGGATAACCGGTGACCGTTTCGCGCCTTCCCCGGCAAGCCAAATTGATCCACCCAAAGTCGCCGCCAATTAACCGGCCAGCAACCATAAGCGGGTTTACTGCAGGTTGTCCCGTATCTGATGGGTAGCGTGGGTGGGAGTGTGCAATGCGTTTCGCGTTCTGGCGTCGCCGCAAGATCGACAAATCCGTCGAAGCTGCGCCTGTGTCTGCCGTACCTCCTGTCACGGTATCTGTCCCGCAGCCGAAACCTGCATCCGCAGCGCAACCGGCCGCTACGCCGGCGCCGGTTTTTGAGAGCGGCGATCTCGATCTGCGCGCCATCTGGGCGCTTCTGCTCAGAAAGAAGCTTTGGATCATCGGCCCGACGCTGGCCGCGCTCGCGCTGTCCATTTTTATCGTCAACGCCATCACCCCGCGCTATAAATCGGAAGCACGCATCCTGATCGATGGCCGGGAGAACGTCTTCCTGCGTCCGAACAGCGAGCGCGCGGAGGAGCGCACGGCGCTCGATGCCGAAGCGGTGACGAGCCAAGTGCAACTGCTGCTGTCGCGCGAAGTCGCACGTGCGGTGGTCAAGAAGAACAACCTCGAAAAGCTGCCCGAGTTCGATCCGGTGCTGCGCGGCATCTCGCCGGTGCGTTCGCTGCTGTCGCTGTTCGGGCTCGCGCGCGATCCATTCCGGATGACGCCGGAAGAGCGCGTTCTCGATGCCTATTACGAGCGGCTGCAAGCGTTTGCCGTCGACAAGTCGCGGGTGATGGTGATCGAGTTCCAGTCCCGCGATCCCGATCTCGCGGCAAAGGTCGCCAACTCCATTGCCGACGAATATCTGATCCTCCAGCAGGGGGCGCGCCAGAGTCAGGCGCGGTCGGCCTCGCAATGGCTATCGGGTGAAATCGACAACCTGCGCAAGAAGGTGGCGGATGCCGAGGCGAAGGCGGAGGATTTCCGCTCCAAATCGAGCCTATTTATTGGCACCAACAACACGACGTTGTCGAACCAGCAGCTTGGCGAGCTCAACACCCAGCTGAACACGGCGCGTGCATTGAAGTCGGATGCCGAAACGAAAGCGCGGCTGATCCGCGAACTTCTGCAAAGCGGGCGCCCGATCGAGGCGTCGGACGTGCTCAACTCCGAGCTGGTGCGGCGCCTGTCCGAACAGCGCGTGACGCTGCGGGCCCAGCTTGCCGAACAGTCATCGACGCTGCTCGACGGCCATCCGCGCATCAAGGAAATCCGGGCACAGATCGCCGATCTCGACCGGCAGATTCGCGAGGAAGCGGGCAAGCTGTCGCGCTCGTTCGAGAACGACGCGAAGATCGCCAGCGGCCGGGTCGACGGTCTGACCGCCAATCTCGAACAGCTGAAGCGGCAGGCGTCCTCGTCGAACGGTCAAGACGTGCAGTTGCGGGCACTGGAGCGCGAAGCCAAGGCACAGCGCGACCTGCTCGAATCGTATCTGGCGAAATTCCGCGAAGCCAACGCGCGGGAGAACATCGATACGGCGCCTGCTGACGGCCGCATCATCTCACGGGCGATCGTGTCGAACACGCCGGCCTATCCGAAGAAGCTGCCGATCGTGCTGATCGCGACGCTGGCGACGCTGATGCTGACCTCCGGATACTTCGCGACCGCCGAATTGCTGCGCATGACCGCGCCACGGCTCACGGCATCGCGACCCGTCCAGCAACCGGTCTTGCAGCAGCCGCTGCGCGACACGCATCCTGAGCTGGCGGCAGCCGTTCCCGAAATCGAGCAACTGGCGGCTGACCTGCGCAGCGGCGGCAACGCCCACAAGATCATCATGCTGGGTGCCGGGCAGAACGAAAGCATCACGCTGACATCGTTGACGCTGGCGCGGCTGCTCGCCCGTACTGCCAAGGTCGTGCTGATCGATCTGTCACCGGCATCGCCGACGTTGAACGCCGTTTCGACCGATCCGGCGGCGCCCGGGATTGCCGACCTTGCCGGCGGCGAAGCCTCGTTCGGCCAGATCATCACCAAGGACCGCCTGTCCAGCCTGCATCTGATCAGCGCGGGCCGCACCGCCGCCGACCGCAGCCGGATGACCTCGCCGCGCATCGGCATGGCGGTCGATGCGCTGATGCAGGTCTACGATCACGTCCTGATCGATGCCGGCATGGCGAGCGATGTTCCGGCGCAGCTTCTGACCGCGCGCGCGCGCGCCATCGTCGTTCCGGCGGCGGCGACCGACGCGCCGTTCCGTGCGGCATACTGCGATCAGCTGCGGACCATCGGTTTCGGGCAGGTCACCATGCTGACACGCCCCCCCGAGGCAGGCGACAGCGCGCCGCGCGTGGTTGCGGCGTAAGGCGTCCGCCCGAATCGAGTTTTACGATTAGCGGTGAATCGCGCTGCGCACGGCGCCGGCGACTTTCATAAGGCCGGCGTTCTGCTTGACGAAGCGTTTGGCGTTCGCAAGCCCTGAAAGCGCCATCGCCGCCATGCGGCCCTTCGCGGTGACGGGGATGAAGCTGTCGAAGATCGGTTCGTCGTCCTTGCAGAACAGCAGCTTGTACTCGTCCGAACCGATGCCGAGATCGAGCGACGTGTAACCCTCGGCAGCGTAGTGATCGATGATGTCGCGCATCAGGATCTGGCCGGGGCTGTACTTGGCGTGCTCCGACATGGTGTAGGTGTTGAACATCATCGAGAAGCGGTGGCCATCGGCAACGCCCGCATACATGGCGATCATTTCGCTGTCGCAGACCAGCGCATGGATATCGATCGCATAGCCGCCGTTGTCGATCCTGGCCGTGCATGCGGTACGGATGAACTCCTCGACGCCGGGCTCCGCAAACACGTTCGGCAGCTTCTGCGCTGCCATACGCTGCGGCTTGACGATGAAGAAGGCGTCGAGCAGGTGCCTCACGTCCGCTTCCGAACGCGCCAGCACGTAACGGTAGCCGGGCAGGGCCTGCAGCTTGCGTTCCTTGCCCTTGAGGCGGCGGCGGAAGGAGTTACTGATGCGCGTATCCGGCGCACTGCCCGGCACGATCGTCATCAGCGGGCAGTCGTTGACGGCGGGTTGCCAGGGCAACAGCGACATGGGGTTGCGAACGCCGAGCCAACTCTGTGGTTGCTGGGCGAGGGACAGGACATCGACGCCGCTCTTCTGGCGCAACGCATTGAGTATCATGCCGAGATCCGCTTCGGTCACGCGCCCCACGATATCGCGCCGCCACAGCGCCATGTTGAACGTCGCATGCTTGCCGCCGAGGAAGCGGGCCGAACGAAATCCGCCTTCGGACTTCGCCGCGAGCGGAAGCAGGAACAGTGGCCGTTGTCCGGCGTCGTATCCGGCGACGATGCAGGGTTCGAGCCCCTGTGATGCGCCGACGTGCTGCTGCCAGGCCGAGAGAAACGCGAATCTCTGATAAGGGGTCGACAGGCCGTCGGGCCCTTCAAGCTCGATCCACGCGGCCGCAGCCGCGTCCAGCGTCCGAAAGACATGGATGTCTGCAATGAGGGATTTGACTGCGGAGGTCTGCATCGTGGCTCGGCTCGTGGTGGCGGCGGCCATGGTCATCGCGTTGCCCGATCGGAATTTCTGAGGTTGGGTGGCTTCGACCTTTGCAAAGAAGTGTCAACAAAGGGTAATGACTTGTAAGCGTAAAGGCTTGGGCGCGCGGCGTTTTCTGGGGGATTTGTGCCGTCATTTCCGGGATTTCTGACGCGGCTGCGGCTGGAACTGGCCGGTTTGCGCCTTGTCGCGCCGCTGATCGAGGCAAGCACTAGGCCGGCTGGCGCGATCCTGCGCTTTGCCCGGGTGCGGCCGGCCCGGCCGGGCGCATTTCAGCCGCTGAAGCGGGATGAGGTGACGCCCGAATTTCTCGACGGTGTCCTGCGAGCGCTGCGGCGCTGGCACTATGACATCATCCCGATCGGCGAGGTGGTGTCGCGTGCGGAAGCCGGTGGAGGACGGTTCGTCTGCCTGACGTTCGACGGGGGTTCCCGCGATCTGATCGAATATGCTGCGCCCGTACTCAAGCGCCATATGGCGCCATTCACGCTATATCTGCCGACCGGGTTTCTCGACGGCGTCGGCGAAGCTTGGTGGCTCGCGCTCGAACAGGTGGTGGCGACGCATAGCCGCATCAGCCTCGTGATCAATGGCGAGGAGCGCCGTTTCAAACTCGGCAGCACCTCCGAAAAGCACGACGTCTATGACTATCTCGGCAACTGGCTGCGCGGCTTGCCGCCGGCGGAACGGACAAACGCGATCGGCGATCTCTGCAAGCGCCATGGCGCCGATCTCGCATCCGCGTCGCGTGCGTTCGCGATGACGTGGGACGACGTTGCCGGACTCGCCGCCGATCCGCTGGTGACGATCGGCACCGCGACCGTGCATTGGCCGGCGCTGTCGAGCTTGAGCCCGGCAGAAGCCGCGCGGGAAATCCGGATGGGGCGAGCCGTGGCCGAGGCCGCAACCGGCCGCTCGCTGCCTCACTTCGCCTATCCGTCCGACGCTGCGGGTTACGGACGGCGTGAGATCGGACTGGCGGCGGAGGCTGGGCTTGCGACCGCAGCGACAACGAATCCCGGTGTGATCATGCAGAGCGCGCGACCCGACCCGCTGGCGCTGCCGCGTGTCACGATTGATGGCCGCATGCCGTCACTGCGCGTGCTGCGGGCGCAACTCGCCGGTGCGAAGGCTTAGCTGCAAAGATCAGGCGTCCGGAGACGAGGCGTGCTGAAACCAGGCGTCTGTAACTTAAGTGTCCGGGCGCTGCATCCAGCGGATCAGCGGCATCGCCGGTACGACCCAGCCCATCCCGGCGACCACATAGAAGACGATCTGCGCGATCTTGCCGGTCGCGAACCAGGCGGCGAGCGCGGCCGATTGCGACAATGCCATGATGCCGAGCGACCAGAAGACGACGAGGATCAGGAGCAGGATCGCGCCGATGAATTTTCGCTGCCGGATGGTCATGTGACTATGCATTTCCGCCTGAAATAGCGGCCTTGCGCCGCGGAACGGCGGGACTATAAGGGCCGCAACAATCGGTTCAAGATGCAGATTCCGATGAGCGAAACAGTTCCCGATGTAGCTGGCCTGCGGGCCGTTCGCTGGTGGCTTGTGCTGGTCGCCACGATGATCGCGGCGATGGTGCTTGTCGGCGGCGCGACGCGGCTGACGGAGTCGGGCCTGTCGATCGTCGAGTGGAAGCCGGTCACCGGCACGCTGCCGCCGCTCACCGACAAGGCATGGGGTGAGGCGTTCGACGCCTACAAGCAGATCCCGCAGTATCGCGAGATCAATCGCGGCATGAGCCTCGACGAGTTCAAGACGATCTTCTGGTGGGAATGGAGCCATCGCCTGCTCGGCCGGCTGATCGGTGCCGTCTATCTGCTGCCGTTTCTGTGGTTTCTCTGGCGCGGCGTCTTGCCGTCCGGATTGAGGCGGCGGCTCTGGGTGATCTTTGCGCTCGGCGCGCTGCAAGGCGCGGTCGGCTGGTGGATGGTGGCGTCGGGCCTGACGCATCGTGTCGAGGTCTCGCAATACCGCCTCGCCGTGCATCTGATGCTGGCGCTCGTGATTTTCGCAGCGGTGGTGTGGACGCTGCTCGATCTCCGCGGACGACAGTCCATCGTCGAGCAGCGCCGGTTGAAGATCGAGAGTCACGTTTTCCTCGCGCTGCTGTTCGTGCAACTCTACTTTGGCGCGCTGGTCGCGGGCCTGCGGGCCGGGCGCGCGTTCAACACCTGGCCCCTGATCGATGGCGCGCTGATCCCCGACGCCGCGCGGCTGTTCTTCGAGGAACCGTGGTGGCGGAACTTCTTCGACAACGTGCTCACCGTTCAGTTCACGCACCGGATGCTGGCGTATGCGCTGTTCGCCTTTGCGGTCGCGCACGCCATCGATGCGATCCGGTCACGGGCAGGGACTGCGGTGAACGGTGCGCTGTGGATCGCGGGCGCAGTCGTTGTCCAGGCCGCGCTCGGCATTCTCACGCTGCTGCATCAGACGCCGATCTCACTCGCGCTGCTGCATCAGGCCGGAGCCATCGCCGTGCTGACGCTGGCGCTCGGACAGATGCACCGTCTCTCGACACGCGGTACCGCAATCGCGGCGTCCATCGGAGCACCGCTCGGGCGGCCCGCCTGATTGGAGCGATTCTAGTCTCATCATGCAGCCGTGCGCTCGCTTTTGCGGGCGAATGGGTTACCCCGTCAGGCAGCCGGCAAGAACCGGCAGATCACTCTGACGGAACGACACATGTCGACTGCTTTCATCCAGACCATCGTCATTCTCCTGCGCGAAGGCCTCGAGGCCATGCTCGTGCTGGCCGCGCTGGCGAGTTACCTCACGAAGTCCGGATCGCCACATCGGGTGAGGGCGCTCTATTGGGGCGCACTCGCGGCCGTTGGCGCGAGCTTCATTGCCGCCTGGGTTTTCGCTGTTTTCTACGGTGGCGAGCACAATGACACCGTCGAGGGTGTCGTGATTCTGGCGGCGTCAGCACTTATGATCTACGTCAGCGGCTGGCTGATGGTGAAGCAGGATCCGCGGAGCTGGCAGGAATATCTATCGACAAAAGCCGATGCTGCGTTGAGCCAGGGTACCGACTGGGCCGTCGCATTGCTGGCATTTCTGGCGGTGTTTCGCGAGGGCGCGGAAACCGTACTCTTCATCAGCGCGGTCGCTGCGAAGGAAGGATGGACGGCGGGATTGTTTGCCGGTCTCATTGTCGGGGCGGCTGCGCTCGCGGTTCTGTTTTACTTCATCAACATGATCGCAAAGCGTCTGCCGCTGCGGCCAGTGTTCACGATCACGTCGGCATTGCTGTTCGTCATGGGCGTCAAGTTCATCGGCGACGCGCTGGTCGAGTTCCAGGAACAGCAGATGATCCCTTTCACCGAGATCAAGAGCCTGACGTGGCTTCAGTCGATCGGGCTGAATCCGACGGCCGAGGCGCTCGCGATTCAGTTCCTGGTCATCCTTGCGGCGCTGGCGGCGTATTCCATCGTCGCGCGTAACAATCGACTGGCCCGTGAACTCACGTCGAAAGGCCGTCCGGCTGAGTAAAACATTTCGTTCTTAAAATCAAAACGCGGCGCTGGTGGCGCCGCGTTTTTTGTTTGGTCCGGTCTGTGCGATCAGGCGAGTGCCTGCTCCAGATCGGCGATCAGGTCTTCCTTGTCCTCGATGCCGATCGAGAGGCGGACGATGTCGGGGCCTGCGCCCGACTTCGTCTTTTGTGCATCATCGAGCTGGCTGTGCGTGGTCGAGGCGGGATGGATGACCAGCGAACGTGTGTCGCCGACGTTGGCGAGATGCGAAAAGAGCTGAAGCTTCGACACGAGCTTCACACCAGCGTCGTAGCCACCTTTCAGGCTGATGGTGAACACGGCGCCTGCACCCTTCGGACAGTACTTGCGGGCGAGGTTGTTGTACTTGTCGCCCGGCAGGCCCGCGTAGTTGACGGCGGCGACCGCCGGGTGCGCAGCAAGAAATTCCGCGATGGCTTTGGCGTTATCGCAATGCTTCTGCATGCGCAGCGGCAAGGTCTCGATGCCGGTCAGGATCATGAAGGCATTGAACGGCGACAGCGCCGGACCGAGATCGCGCAGCGCCAGCACGCGGCAAGCGATGGCGAACGCGAAGTTGCCGAACGTCTCCTGAATGCGAATACCGTGGTACTCGGGTCGCGGCTCGCTCAGGATCGGGTACTTGCCATCCTTCGACCAGTCGAAGGTGCCCGCGTCGACGATGATGCCGCCGATCGAGTTGCCGTGGCCGCCGAGAAACTTCGTCAGCGAGTGAAGCACGATATCCGCGCCGTGATCGATCGGGCGGATCAGGTAGGGCGATGCCAGCGTGTTGTCGACGATCAGCGGCACGCCAGCCTTGCGGGCGACGGCGGCAATCGCCTCGATGTCCGTCACGGTACCGCCGGGATTCGCGATCGACTCGATGAAGATGGCCTTGGTGTGCGGCGTCACCGCGCGCTCGAAGCTTCCGACATCGTCGGTATCGGCCCACACCACGTTCCAGCCGAAGCTTTTGAACGAGTGGCTGAACTGGTTGATCGAGCCGCCGTAGAGCTTGCGGGCGGCGATGAACTCGTCGCCCGGCTTCAGCAGCGTCTGCAGCGCGACCACCTGCGCCGCATGGCCGGATGCGACGGCAAGCGCGGCCGTGCCGCCTTCGAGCGCGGCGACGCGCTCCTCGAGCACCGCGTTGGTCGGATTGCCGATGCGCGTATAGATGTTGCCGAACGCCTGCAGGCCGAACAGCGACGCCGCGTGGTCCGCGTCGTTGAAGACGAACGATGTCGTCTGGTAGATCGGCGTCGCGCGCGCGCCGGTGGTCGGGTCAGGCTGCGCGCCGGCGTGAATGGCGAGCGTGGAAAATCCGGGGGAGCGGTCGGTCATTCGGCATCCTTGTCTGGATCAGTCGGCAATTCGAAGGGGCGCATGCTGCTGCGGGCGGCATGCATCGTCAAGGCGGGCGGGTGAAACTGTCGCGATTGGCAAGGCCGTTGTAAGACGGGCGGATGTTGCAGGACGTTTTTTCCCGAAATACGCCTGCTACAGCGCATTCCCGCGCCTATTCGGGTTTCTCCTGCGCGGCGCGATCGGCCGCGCCCGTATGTCCGCCTGAGATGCTGCTGCGGTTGAGCGACATGCGCTGGAACGACCCGGCCGGGATCGGCGCGCGCTTGGCGCTGAGCGTGCGCGAGTTGACGCCCATCCAGGAAATTTCCGAGGAGAGGCGGCCGTACTCGATCTTCGGGCAGCGGTTCATGACGACCTTCAGCCCGGCGGCTTCGGCTTTCGCTGCGGCCGCATCGTTGCGCACGCCGAGCTGCATCCAGATGATCTTCGGAAGCGGTGCCATCGCCAGCGCTTCATCGACGATGGCTTCGGCCGCGGCGGAGTTGCGGAAGATATCGACCATGTCGACCGGGCGATCGATATCCTTCAGCGATGCGACGAAAGGCTTGCCGACGAGCGCCTTGCCGACCTGTCCCGGATTGATCGGGATCATGTCGTAGCCGCGCTCGGCGAGATACTTGAACGCAAAGTAGCTCGGCCGCACGTTGACTGACGATGCGCCGACCATCGCGATGGTTTTCACGCCGTTGAGTATCTCGCGGATATAAATATCGGAATAGGTGTCGTGATTCATTCGTTTTCTTCTTTCCCTCTCACACAAGGGGAGAGGGAGATGCGGGAGGCGTTGCCTGTTCGAACCTGTGTTACCGGTCTTCCCAGATCGGCGGGCGCTTGGCAATGAAGGCGTTGATACCTTCTTCCGCGTCGCGCGCCATCATGTTCTCGGTCATCACGTCCGCCGTGTAGCGATAGGCCTCGGACAACGGCATCTCGAGCTGGCGATAGAACGCTTCCTTGCCGATCTTGACCGTGCGGGTGGATTTGCTCGCGACGACCTTTGCCATTTCGATCGCGGCATCGAACTCCTTGCCCGCGGGAGCGACCTTGTTGACGAGACCCATTGCGCGTGCGGTCTCGGCGTCGATCGGTTCGCCGGTCAGCAGCATGCCCATGGCATGCTTGCGCGACACGTTGCGGGAAAGCGCGACCATCGGCGTCGAGCAGAAGAGACCGATATCGACACCTGGGGTGGCGAAGGTTGCGGTATCTGATGCAACCGCGAGATCGCAGCTCGCCACGAGCTGACAGCCGGCAGCGGATGCAATGCCCTGGACCGACGCAACGACCGGCTTCGGCAAGCGCACGATGGTCTGCATCATCGTACTGCACATGGTCATGATCTGTGCGAAGTACGCACGGCCGCCATCGGCGTCGCTGCGGCGCGCGGTCAATTCCTTCAGGTCATGGCCGGCGGAAAAGGCTGATCCGTTGGCAGCGATCACGACAGCGCGGATCTCATTTTGCGCGGCGATTGCGTCCAGCTCCGTTTGCAGCGCCGTGAGCAAGCCTTCGGAGAGGCTGTTGCGCGCGCTCGGCCGGTTGAGCGTGAGAACGGCAATCGGCCCGTCGGTCCGGCGGAGCAGCACATCGTCGGCGGGCAGGGGTTGCGGTTTCAGGCGGGTGCTTTGCGTCGTCATTGGCCTAATGTAGGTCATGAGCAGAGCCCCGCGAAGAGGAACGTGAGCTACCCATGCCGAAAAATGGCCAACCCAAAACCGTGATGTCGATCGCCGAACTCGACGGCTTTCTGCACAAGGAGTTTCCCGAGTTCTACGCGCAGGGCGGTTTGACGATCGAACGCCTCGATCCAATGATTTGCCGGCTGCGGCAGAGCTATCATCCGCGCATGCTGCGGCCCGGCCGTACGATCTCCGGGCCGACGCTGATGGGGCTTGCGGACGTGTGCATGTACGCGGCCATTCTCTCGATGATCGGCCCGGTCGGGCTCGCGGTGACGACCAATCTCAACATCAACTTCCTGCGTAAAGCCGCCGAAGGCCGGGACGTGATCGGCGAGGGGCGGCTGCTGAAGCTCGGCAAGCGGCTTGCCGTCGGCGAGGTGACCCTCCTGTCGGACGGGTCGGAGGAGCCAGTCGCCCATGCGACCCTGACCTATTCCATTCCGCCAGCGGCATAATCATAAAGGTATCAAAACACCATATTTTTAAGATATTGATTTTATTGAAACAATTTTCTCGAAGTGGCATTGACGGAATCCGGGCCGGCCTCTAGAAACTGCGCCATCCGGCCCGCATTGGCGGGCCGACTGCTTTTCAATGGATATCCGTCATGAAAACGTTTTCGGCGAAGCCCGCCGAGATCAACAAGAAGTGGGTGCTGATCGACGCCACGGGTCTGGTCGTCGGCCGCCTTGCTTCGCTGGTCTCGATGCGTCTGCGCGGCAAGCATCTGCCGACCTATACGCCCCACGTCGATTGCGGTGACAACGTCATCGTCATCAACGCCGCGAAGGTGGTCCTTACCGGCCGCAAGCGCGAGAAGAAGGTCTATTACAATCACACCGGCTTCATCGGTGGCATCAAGGAACGTACTGCGAAGTCGATCCTCGAAGGCCGTTTTCCGGAGCGCGTGGTCGAGAAGGCCGTCGAGCGCATGATCCCGCGCGGTCCGCTGGGCCGCCGCCAGTTCGGCAATCTGCGCGTCTATCCGGGTGCCGAGCATCCGCACGAAGCGCAGCAGCCGGAGACGGTGAACGTCGCCGTCATGAACCGCAAGAACACGAGGGTAGCGTGATGTCCGATACCATGCAGTCCCTCGATCAGCTCGGTTCGCTCAAGACGGCGAGCGCCGAAGCTCCGAAGTACGTGAAGAAGGTCGACAAGCAGGGCCGCGCCTACGCGACCGGCAAGCGCAAGGACGCGGTCGCCCGCGTCTGGATCAAGCCGGGCAAAGGCACGATCACCGTCAACACCCGCGAGGTCGCTGTGTACTTCGCGCGTCCGGTGCTGCGCATGCTGATCCAGCAGCCGCTCGTCGCTTCGAATCGCGTCGATCAGTACGACGTCATCTGCACCGTTGCCGGTGGCGGTCTGTCGGGACAGGCTGGCGCCGTGCGTCATGGCCTCTCGAAGGCGCTCACCAACTTCGAACCCGACCTGCGCGGTGTTCTGAAGAAGGGCGGCTTCCTCACCCGCGACTCGCGTGTGGTCGAGCGCAAGAAGTACGGCAAGGCGAAGGCCCGCCGCAGCTTCCAGTTCTCGAAGCGCTAATCGCTTCGTTCAACTTTTATCGTTCGGTACCAATTGTCGGTACCGATTCTGGGGGCGCCTTCGGGCGCCCTTTTGCTTTCCAATTGTTTGAAGATTGCGTCGAGTTTTCATGAAAACTTGGTGACGGTCGCGAACGGATTACGAAGGTGTGATCTGTAGACATAATGCGGGCGCCGGAGTCTCGCATTGAGAGACGGGCCGGTGATTTGGCTGGTGATCGCTCTATGTCGCTCGATATTTCGACACTTTACGTCATTGCGACACTCGTTGCCGCGATGCTTGGAACCATGCTGCTGTTTTTCTGGCGCAAGGAAGACATCCCGGCACTCGGCTGGTGGGGAGCGGCCTACATCCTTGCCGCGATCTCGATCGGCGTCTGGTCGTTTGCGGGAACCGCGGTCGATCCGATGGTGCTTCTGGCCGTCAGCGTCGTCGGTTTCGTCGCCTGCGGCATGGTGTGGAACGCCGCGCGCGTCTTTCATGGCCGCAAGCCAAGCTGGCTTGGCATGGCCGCTGGCGGCGCCTGCTGGGTCGGCGCGCATTTCGGGTTGCCCACGATATCCGGCACCAACATCCATGTGATCCTCGGCGCCGCAATCGTCACCGCTTATGCCGCGTTGACGGCCTACGAGCTCTCGACCGAGCGCCGCAAGTCGTTGCGATCGCGATGGCCGGCCATCACCGCGCCGGTACTGCACGGCATCGTGCTGATGCTGCCGATTGTTGCCGGCGATGCGCTGCATGCCTACGAATTCGGATTGGCCGGCAAAAGCGTCTGGATCGGTATCTTCGCGATCGAACTGGTGCTGTACTCGATGGGCACCGCCTTCGTCATCTTCATGCTGGTGTCGGAACGCGCGGTGATTGCGCACAAGACGGCGGCGTCGATCGATCCGTTGACGGGCCTGCTCAACCGGCGCGGCTTCTCGGAGGCGACGTCGCGCATGATCGAGCGCGAGGCCAAGGCCGGCCGTCCGGTGACGGTCCTGATTTTCGACATCGATCACTTCAAATCGGTCAACGACCGGTTCGGGCATCCAACTGGCGACGAGATTCTGAAGATGTTCTCGAACGTCGTCACCAACTCGCTGCGCATTACCGATCTCACCGGCCGCATCGGCGGCGAGGAGTTCGCCGCGCTGTTGCCGTGCTCGCCGGAAGAGGCCGTGCTGGTGGCCGATCGCGTGCGCGAGGCGTTCGAAACGTGCGGCGTCTCCATTGACGATGTTCCGCTGGCGACGACAGTGAGCATCGGGGTGTCGGGCGGTCCGCCGGGCACCGAACTCGATGTGCTGCTCGCTGCCGCCGATACGGCGCTGTATCAGGCCAAGCGCGGCGGCCGCAATCGCGTCGAGGTGGCGAGCGAGGAGCCATTGTCGCTCGAAGACGGCCGCATCAAGAAACTCGCCACCCAGGCCGCACAATCGCGGGTGCCGCAGGTGACAGGGAACGCGATCGCGATGGCGCAGCCGACTGCATGAATGGCGGTGAACGGCTGAAATAACCAGCCGTTTACCATTCCGGGCGTAGCCTTGGACCATCATGCAGACTCACTTGCGCACGGAAACCGACGATCCGGTCTCGCTCGAGATGACGGCCGCGCTTGCCCGATCCGGCTTTGCCTGCATGTTCTCAACCTCGGACGAATATGAGCGCGCCCTGATCGTGGCACGCCGCGCCGAGGGCCGCTACAATCCGCCCAGCAAGCTGCCGACCATGCTGTTCATCGGCTGTACCATGATGCTGGCGGGCTTCTGGCTGATCGTCATCTGACGGCTTCTTCATAACGGTCCGGATTTGCGCTAGAGCGGTCCTTCCAGCGAGGGAAGGATGACACGCATGATCACGGAAATCGCCCAGATCGACGTCAAGCCGGGCACCGAGAAGGACTTTGAGGCCGCCGTCGCGAAGGCGCGTGCCGCGTTCGGCCGCTCGAAGGGCTTTCACGGCTTCGAACTGCACAAGTCGATCGAGAAGCCGCAGCGCTACCGGCTGATGGTAAAATGGGAGACGCTGGAGAACCACACCGTGGATTTCCGCGGGTCGGAGAACTTCACCGAATGGCGTGGACTGGTCGGGCAGTACTTCGCATCTCCGCCCGACGTCGAACACACCAATACGGTGGTGACCTCGGGCTAGGTCTCGCGGCCATCTCGCGATGGCTAGCTAGGTGCCGACCCTGCCGCCGCCGATCCGGGTGATCGCAACGATCGACGGGCGCGGCGGCATGTTGTCCTTGAAGTCCGGCCAGCGGGTTGACGGATTTTCGAAGGTTGCAGGCGGGGCGCCCGGATCGGTTTCGTCCGCTTCGCCGGGATGCTGGACGGCGACGAACAGCGTCTGATCGTCGGGCGTGAAGCAGGGACCGCAAATCTCTGCACCCGTCGGGCCGCGGAAGAGATGCTTCGAGGTGCCGCGTCCGGGGCCTTCGGTTTCGAGCCCCCAGATGCCGTCCGTGCGCTGCGTGCGCTTGCCGGAGTTGCCGTCGGTGGCGACCCACAGCCGGCCTTGGCTGTCGAAGGCGAGGTTGTCCGGCATGCCGAACCAGCCGTTGCGGGTGGTGTCCGACGAGAAGGTCGCGCCGACCTCCGCGATCGACGGATCGCCGCACTTCACCAGTATTTCCCAGATGTACTTGTCGGCGGCGTGATCGCCATCCGGCGGCACCATCTCGATGATGTGCCCGAAACGGCTGCCGGCGCGCGGGTTGGCGACGTTGACGTCGGTATTCGGATTGGTGCCGGCCACCGTGCGCTGCTCGTTGAACGTCAGCATCACGTAGACCTTGTTGGTTCTGGGATTGGCTTCGACGTCCTCCGGGCGATCCATCTTGGTCGCGCCGAGCAGATCGGCAGCGCGGCGCGCCTCGATCACCACATCCGCCTGGCTGGCGAAGCCGTTGGCTTCGGTGAGTGGACCTTGCCCGTGAACAAGCGGCAGCCAACTCACACTGCCGTCGGCGTCGTAGCGTGCGACGGAGAGGGTGCCGTCATCGAGGATGTCGCGGTTGGCGGCAGGATCGGCGGTGTCGACGCGCGCGCGGGTGACAAAGCGGTAGACATAGTCGAAGCGCTGGTCGTCGCCGGTGTAGATTACATACCGGCCGTCCTTGTTGATGATGCCGGCGGCACCTTCATGCTTCATCCGGCCGATGGCGGTGCGCTTTTTCGGGATCGAGGCGGGGTCGAACGGATCGATCTCGACGACCCAGCCAAAGCGGTTGGCCTCGCGCGGCTCCTTCGTGACCTCGAAGCGGTCGTCGTATTGGCCCCAGTTGAGGATGTTGCCGGGGACGCCATAGCGCTTGTGGTTGCGGGCTTCCGGATTGTCGTCGGCGAGCTTGCCGAAGAAATAGAAGTTGATGTTCTCTTCGCAGGTGAGCCATGTGCCCCATGGCGTCACCCCGCCCGCGCAGTTGTTGATCATTCCGAGCACGCGCCGGCCGGCGGGATCGGCGGCCGTTTGCATGCGCGGGTGACCGGCGGCCGGGCCGGTGATCTCCATCGGCGTCGTCGCATCGATCCGGCGGGCATATTTTGAGTCGCCGACAACACGCCATCGGCCGCCATCCTTGCGCACCTCGATGACTGTCCCGCCATGAGCCGCCATCTCGATGTCGGCGAGTTCCTTCGTCATCTTGTCAAACTTGCGGTCCTGGCGGCCCACGCCGGGAAACATCAGCTCTTCGTTGGTATATTCGTGGTTGACGCAGAGCAGGCCGTGAGCGGATGGATCGGCCGCACCCGGCATCGGGAAATAACCAAGGAAATCGTTGTTGTAACCGAACTGGCGGCGTTGCGCGGCAGCCGTCTGCTTGAACGCATCGAAGGGCGGCGCGTCAGGGAAAACCGCATCGCCCCAGCCGATCAGCACGTCGGCCTGGTGGCCTTCGGCGACGCGATGCACCGGTTCGGCAGCAGCTTCCAGTTCCTTGAACGGAAAGCGTGAAGCCGGTTGCGCCGATGCGGGGGCGGTGGCCACCAACGCGAGCGTTCCGGTTGTTGCCGCGATCGCCGAGACGCCAAGCGCGCCTTTCAGGATGTCGCGCCGCGCAAAGCGGCGGGCAATGATGTCGCCGATGGTCGGATTGCTGCTCGGGTTTGATGGATCGTCCTCGCAGGCGTCGAACGCCTGGGAGGAATGCGGCTGGATGTCCGAAGCATTCTCGCTGAGAAGATCGTTTTCTGATGAGTCGGACATAACTGCATTTCCTGTCAGGCCGTGAGGGGCGGTGGTTCATCGGTACGCAGCTCAGCCACCGTGACCTTGACGATCGCCATCAGTGGGAGGGCGAGCGCCAATCCCCACACGCCGAACAGCACGCCAAGCAGAATCTGCATCGCGAACAGCGTCGCAGGCGGGATGTCGATGGCGTGACGCTGGAGCACCGGTGTCAGGACGTAGCTTTCGAGCGCATGGACGCCGAAGAACAGTGCGGCGGCACTTGCGGCAGCGACCCAGCCCGACGCCAGGCTCGCAAGCACGATGATCAATCCACCGATCAACGCGCCGACGGTCGGAATGAACGCGAGCAGGCCGGCCTGGATGCCGAGGATAAAGGCCGCCGGGATGCCGATGATCACGAGGCCGATCCAGGTGATGAGGAAGACGGCGAGCATGACAATGAGCTGCGCGACCAGCCAGCGCTGCAGGGTTTCGCTGATCCGGTCGACGACATCGGCGGTTTTTGCGCGATGCCGCGCCGGGGCAATGGCGAGGATGCCATCGCGGTAAACACTTGGCTGCGCCGCGAAGGCAAGGCCGAGAAACAGGACGATGAAGAAGTTCCCGACCGCGCCGACCGTTCCGATGATCAGCTTGAACGTCTGGCTGAAGATCGCGCCGGTGCTGGATGCGAGAGCGCCCGCATCGGGAAGCTTGGGCACCGTGGTTGCGTGCGACTGGTGATCGGCGGCGGCGGCAGACACGTTGCTCAGATCGAGAACGCTGGTATCGATGCCGCGCTTCTCCAGAAAATCCTTCACGTTGACGATTTGCGCGCGGATCGTGCGGCTCAGGATTGTCGCCTGCTGGGCAATCGTGCTGCCGCCGAGAAAGAGGACGCCGGACAGCAATCCGGCCATGACGACGCAAACGATCGTCAGCCTCAAATGATAGGCACCGCCCATCAGCCGGCCGAGCAGGTTCGCAACCGCGTTGAGAAAGACGCCGAGCAGCACGCCGGAAAAGATCAGGAACAGCGTGGCCGCCGAGTACCAGGCGAGCGCCAGAAAGGCGATGAAGGTCGCGACGCCGATGCCGCCTTTGGCAATGGCCCATGCGAGCTGACTGGTTTCGGTCGAACGGAAATCCGGCGCGGCGTCCATACGCAAACCTTTCGGAAAGACAGCGATGGACCGACTCATTGCCAAAAAGCCTAGTCTGCGCAAGCGCGCGCATTGCGAAAATCAGATTGCCTCCATTGTCGCGGACAATCATGACGGTTGTATTGGCCTTCGGGGATTCGTGATGGCGCGCTGGACGCGATGGATCGGGCTGGGCGTCATCGCCGTTGGCCTAGTGGGCGGCGACCAGATCAGGCTGAACCGCCCGGATCACAAGTATCGGCTCACCGTCGAGATCGAGACGCCACAGGGCAAGGCGTCCGCATCCGGCGTGTTCGCGGTGCATCCGAATCGCGGCTACACAGGGAGGGGGAGCGCTGGGACACAGACCAGGGGCGACGCGCTGGTGATCGATGCCGGGGGCGGCAAGGGCCTCGTCGTGCTGTTGGCTCAGGAGGGCCGTCCGCTCGACATCGACGGCATGAACTACATCGACATGCGCGCGCTCAACGACGGCACCGGCCGCCGGGTGCAGTTCCGCGAACTGAAGACGATCAAGGAGACGGTGCCGGTCAAGGGCGCACTCGTACCTGTGATGCTGGCGTTTGCGGATATGAAAGTGCCGTCGTCCGCCCGCTTGGTGAAACCCGGCGAACTTGATGCGGCGCTCGCGCCGGGAGTGAAGCTGCGGCGTGTCAGCGTCGAGCCATTGCCGCCCGGCTGGTGGCCGATCGATTTCGGCGGTGCGTTGGGTGAGCCGGTGACGCGCGAGATCGGCCGCAAGCTGCCGTGGTGGGACTCGGCAAGCGCGTCCGCGGCCACAGCCGTAAAAGCTGCGGATCTTGAGCTGCCCGAAGGGACGACGGCTCTCGATCTGTTCCGGCGATAAGGCGCGACTTTCGCGGCGGTCGCGCAAACGAAAAGGCGCCCCGTAAGGGACGCCTTCGCCGCCTGGTTGCCGTAGCAAAACTTACTGCGAGTAATACATCTCGAATTCGACCGGGTGCGGGGTCATTTCGAACCGCGCGACTTCGGTCATCTTCAGCTCGATGTAGCTGTCGATGAAATCGTCATCGAACACTCCGCCGTTCTTGAGGAACGCGCGATCCTTGTCGAGGTTCTCGAGTGCTTCACGCAGCGAACCGCAGACGGTCGGGATCTGCTTCAGCTCCTCCTTCGGCAGATCGTAAAGATCCTTGTCCATCGCCGGACCCGGATCGATCTTGTTCTTGATGCCGTCGAGGCCCGCCATCAGCATCGCGGCGAAGCCGAGATACGGATTGGCCATCGGATCGGGGAAGCGGACTTCGACGCGCTTGGCCTTCGGCGAGGTGGTGTAAGGGATGCGGCACGAGGCCGAGCGGTTGCGCGCCGAGTAGGCGAGCAGGACCGGCGCTTCATAGCCCGGGACCAGACGCTTGTAGGAGTTGGTCGACGGGTTGGTGAAGGCGTTGATGGCCTTGGCGTGCTTGATGATGCCGCCGATGTAGTGGAGGCAGGTTTCCGACAGGTCGGCGTACTTGTTGCCGGCGAATACCGGCTTGCCATCCTTCCAGATCGACTGGTGCACGTGCATGCCCGAGCCGTTGTCGCCGTAGATCGGCTTCGGCATGAAGGTGGCGGTCTTGCCGTAGATGTGCGCGACCTGATGGATGCAGTACTTGTAGATCTGCATCTGGTCGGCCATCAGCGTCAGCGTGTCGAACTTCATGCCAAGCTCGTGCTGGGCGGACGCGACCTCGTGGTGATGCTTTTCGACCTTGACGCCCATCTTGGCCATCGCGCCGAGCATCTCCGAGCGCATGTCCTGGATCGAGTCCTGCGGCGGAACCGGGAAGTAGCCGCCCTTGGTGCGGATGCGGTGGCCGAGGTTGCCGCCCTCATACTCGGTGTCCGAGTTGGTGGGCAATTCCGACGAGTCGAGCTTGAAGCCGGTGTTGTACGGGTTGGCTGCGAAGCGAACGTCGTCGAAGACGAAGAACTCGGCCTCAGGTCCGACGAACACGGTGTCGCCCACGCCCATCGCCTTGACCATGGCTTCCGCCTTCTTGGCCATGCCACGCGGATCGCGGTTGTACGGTTCGCCGGTGGTCGGCTCGAGCACGTCGCAGGTCAGGACCAGCGTTGTTTCCGCAAAGAACGGATCGATCGTTGCCGTCACCGGGTCCGGCATCAGGCACATGTCGGACTCGTTGATCGCTTTCCAGCCGGCGATCGACGAGCCGTCGAACATGATGCCTTCGGCGAAAGTCTCTTCCTCGATCATCGTGACGTCGAAGGTCACGTGCTGCCACTTGCCGCGCGGATCGGTGAAACGGAAGTCGACGTACTTGACGTCGTTGTCCTTGATCGACTTGAGGACGTCTTTAGCGGTCTTCATGGATACCCCTTTAGTTAAGCCTTTTACTGCGTTCGTTTGATGTGGCGGCTAACGTCGCCGGTTGATGATGCAATGAGATTGTCAGATGGCGTCGAGCCCGGATTCTCCCGTTCGAATGCGGATGGCTTCCTCGATGTTCGACACGAAGATCTTGCCGTCGCCGATGCGGCCGGTTTGCGCAGCACGCCGGATGGCGTCGATGGCTTTCTCGACCAAATCATCGCCGATCACAATCTCGATTTTCACCTTCGGCAGAAAGTCGACGATGTACTCGGCGCCGCGATAGAGTTCGGCGTGGCCCTTCTGCCGGCCGAAGCCCTTGGCTTCCGTCACCGTGATACCTTGCAGCCCAACTTCCTGAAGCGCTTCCTTCACTTCGTCGAGTTTGAAGGGTTTGATGATGGCCTCAATTTTCTTCACTCGAAGTCTCCCGGCACTGTCCTGTCGCGCGCGATTGCAAAGGCGGTTCGTTGCACGCGCCCCGCATCGATGCACTCGTCTCTGCTCGCCGCTGCAAATGCGCGCATCCGGCGTGCAGGCGAGGCCCGATCCGGATGGCGCTCTCTGCACCCATTGATCGACTTGTGGGGGTGGAGCGACGAGAGAGGCTTCTCTAAAAGCAGGGTCCGTGCCAGATTGTTAATCGCCGGGAAAGCAAAGTGTTATCAGTCTGTTAACGGCCAGCTGCGGGTAGTGCCGCGGAGCAGGGTTGCTCTTCTGTGACTGTTTTGTGGGCTTTTTGCCTATTTTATAGGCGGATGATCTGGTGTCTAAGGGTATTCGATAGCTGCACTGCCTGCGGATGAGGCGTCGCGTGCCGAAGGGTTTCTCATCATGGAGGTTTTGACGACGGCTCAGATGGCGCGCGCCGATCAGGCCGCCATCGCCGGAGGCACCAGCGGCTTCGCGTTGATGAAGAACGCTGGGCGCGCGGTGGCTGCCATCGCCCGCCGCATGGCGGGTTCCGATGGCGGCAGGGTGGTGATCGCTGCCGGACCCGGCAACAACGGCGGCGACGGCTTTGTGGCTGCCACAGTACTTGCCGCCAACGGCGTTCCGACCTCAGTGGTCCTGCTTGGCGACGTGGGTGCGCTGAAGGGGGATGCCGCGCTAGCCGTGCAGGCATGGCAGGGGCCGGTCCGCACGCCACATGAGGGCATGTTTAGCGGCTGCTCTCTGATTGTCGATGCACTGTTTGGCGCTGGTCTCAGCCGCGAGGTCGATGGCGAGGCACGTGCCCTCATCGAGGCGATGAACGCGAGCGGCGTGCCGGTCCTTGCCGTCGATCTGCCGAGCGGCATCAACGGCGACACCGGCGCGGTGATGGGCGCTGCCGTGCAGGCGGCCGAAACGGTCACGTTCTTCCGCAAGAAGCCCGCGCACCTGCTGCTGCCAGGACGGCGTCATTGCGGGTGTGTGCATGTCTCCGACATCGGCATCGATCCGGACGTGCTCGGCGACATCAAACCGCTGACGTTCGAGAACGCGCCGTCGATGTGGCGCGGTGCGTTTCCGCGGCCGGAGATCGGCGGACACAAGTACTCGCGTGGACATGCAGTCGTTGTTTCAGGCGCCATCGCATCGACGGGAGCCGCCCGCCTTGCCGCGCGCGGGGCGCTGCGGGCAGGGGCGGGTCTCGTCACCGTCGCGTCGCCATCCGATGCGCTTGCGGTGAACGCCGCGGCTCTGACGGCGATCATGGTGCGTGAAGTCCCGGATGCGGATGCCTTCGCCGCCATGCTGGACGACCGACGGATCGGTGCCTGCGTGATCGGGCCAGGCGGCGGGGTCGGGGAGGCGACTGCCGCGATGGCGCTGGCGGCGGTGCGCGCGGAGCGCGGCGTCGTGCTCGATGCCGATGCGCTGACGAGCTTTTCCGCAGCTCCCGATCGGCTGTTTCTTGAGTTAAAGTTTCACATGAGAGCGAAGGTTATTCTCACTCCACATGAAGGTGAATTTCGCAGACTATTCCGGATGATAGGCAGTAAAAACTTAGATCACTCAAAACTTGCGCTTGCTCGATTAGCTGCAACCCGCGCGAATGCGATTGTCCTGTTCAAGGGGGCGGATACGGTGGTGGCTGCCCCCGATGGCCGCGCCACAATCTCAGCCAACGCGCCGCCCTGGCTCGCCACCGCCGGTTCCGGCGATGTGCTGGCGGGCTTCATTGCCGGGTTGCTGGCGCAGGGCGTTGATGCCTTCGAGGCGGCGAGCATCGGCGTTTGGCTGCACGGCGAAGCCGCAACCGAATTTGGACCCGGATTGATTGCGGAAGACTTACCGGAAGCGCTTCCGGCGGTGCTGCGGCGGCTTTATGCCGCGTTCGCCGCATGAGGGTGGCGAAACGGGCGGTAACGCCGGCGATACCGGCTTGACGGAGCAGCGCCTCCGTCGAACATTCGGTTGAATCTGCCGCAACAATCGCTCGCAAACGGCACGTGAACCCGTGCCCTGTCAGCGGATCGTCAAACTAGTTGCCGGAGCAACCGGTAACATCGGGAGGAGATGTGCCATGTCCAACAAGCTAGCTGCGGGATGGTCCCGCCGTACCGTCCTGATGGGCGCCGCGAGCGCGCTTGCTGCGCCGAGCATCGCCTTCGCACAAGCCTGGCCACAGCGCCCGGTCAAGTTCGTCGTCGCGTTTCCCCCGGGCGGCGCAGCCGACATTGTCGCGCGGCTGGTCGGCGATCGCGTCGGTCAGATCTGGGGACAGTCGGTCGTGGTGGAAAACCGCGCCGGCGCCGGCGGCAACATTGCCGGCAGCGAAGTGGTTCGCTCCGCACCCGATGGATACACCTTCCTGATCACGTCGCAGTCGGTGTCCGTGAACAAGTTCCTCTACAAGACGATGCCGTTCGATGCCGGGACCGATCTCCTTCCGGTGTCGATCATGATCGCCGTGCCGAACGTCATGGTGGTGCCGGCGGCGTCACCGGACAAGACGGTGGCCGACTTCATTGCCCGCGCCAAGGCCAATCCCGGCAAGCTCAGCTTCGGCTCCGCCGGTGCGGGCACTTCGATCCATCTTGCGGGCGAACTGTTCAAGGCGCGCACCGGCATCGACATCACGCATGTTCCGTATCGTGGCGCGGCTCCCGCCATGACCGATCTGATCGCCGGGCGCATCGACGTCATGTTTGACACCCTCACCGTATCAGCGTCGCAGTTGCGCGGCGGCTCGATCCGGGCACTGGGCATTACCTCCCGCGAGCGCGCGGCGAGTTTCCCCGATGTTGCTCCCGTCGGCGACACGGTGAAGGGTTATGAGGTGAACACCTGGTTCGGCCTGCTGGCCCCCAAGGGAACGCCGGCCGACATCATAGCGAAGGCCTCCAAGGATATCGGGGAGGCGCTGCGCGATGCGAGCGTCGCCAAGCGTCTCGGCGAACTCGGAGCACGGGGGGTCGGATCGACGCCGGATGCCATGGGCAAGGCCATGCAGGAGGAAGCCGCTCTCTGGGAGCCGATCATCAAGGCCGCCAAAATCAAGGTGGAGTGAGGCGAGGCGGCCATGACTGTCTATGTGATCGCGAGCGTTACGTTTACGAAGGAAGAGCTCTACCGCCGCTACCAGTCGCGCTTCGCTGACGTATTCAAACAGTTCAAGGGCAAGCTGCTTGTTGCTGACGAGAAGCCGACGGTGCTCGACGGCGCGTTTACACACAACAAGGTTGTGGTGATGGAGTTTCCCGATGAAGCGGAAGCCGAGCGCTTCCTCACGTCACCGGCGTACCAGAAAATTTCGGAGGACCGGATCGCCGGCGCGGAAACGCTGTCGGTGATGGTCAAGGGATTGCCAGTGCCGCTGGTCGGCAGCGGCTAGTTCTCAACAGCGAACCAGCGCACGAGTTTCGGCGACGCCCAGCCGATCTGCATCGCTTCAATCAGCCAGTTGCCGGTGTGTTCGGCCAGGAACGCGATGCGCTGGGTCTGGCCGATGTCCAGCAACAAGGTGTCGATCCAGTACGGCTTCCATCCATCATCGAGACGGTCAAGCAGACGCGCGTGATGACCATGGAGTCTGACCACAGCGGGGGTCGATGATCGATTGGCAACCGTCAGCATCACCACGCGCCCGCGCTTCGCCTTGAACGCGGGCGGTGTGGTTAGTGCAAAGTTGGCTGGCGGAATCCAATCGGCCTTCGCCTGACCGTCAAAAGTCAGTTCGGCGCGTAAAGCGTTCTGGAAACGGAGCTCTGCCGGAAGGCCGTTGGAGGGAAGGGCAGTCGCGAGCGGTAGCGGTGCTGGCCGCACGGCGACGCCATCGACCATGAGTTTCGCGATTGCGACCGGCGGGCCGCCGCCAAACAGCACGATCGACCCGGATGAGCCGGCCGGCATGGTGGCATCGGTGATGACGTCGCTGCGCGCGCCCGGCGCGAGCACGAGTTGTCCGTCGCGGGCCGGGAACGGCTCCGAGGGTTGGCCGTCGATGGCGACCACCCGCACGTCCACACCGTCGATCTTCAGACCCACCACGGATCGCGTGCAGCCGTTGACGATGCGCAGCCGCAGCCGTTCGTTGGGGCGTAACTTGATGTCCTGCGTGGCAGCGCCGGTCACGGTGAACAGCGTGACGGTATCTTTCGGATCGCTGCCCGGCGTCAGCGCCGTGCCGTCGGCGCGCAAACGCCAATCCTCGATCAGCAAGACCTCGTCGCGATCGGCGGTGGCGGCTTCGCTCCCTTCGACGACCAGCACGCGCGGCCGGGCCGGGCGTTCCTTGCCATCGCCGAGGAGACGCGGGTCGATCAGGAACGTCCCGGCATGCCTCAGAGGCAGCAAGAAACTGGAGCGGCCGCCCGGCGCGAGTGCTGGCTGGCTAGCGAGCGGCTCTGCGGCCGACACCCCGTCGATGCCGATCCAGTTCAGGACAAGGGGACCGGCCGTCTCGTTGCTGACCGCAACCTGCAAGTCGTCGCCGCGCTTGAAACGCAGCACCTGTGGCTGGGCCTCCAGTTGCCAGACTGGAGAGGGGGCGCCGTTGGGCCGGAGTGCGACGGTGCCCGGGACCATCCGCAGATTGAGAGTGCTCGCCGCCGCGGCCGATCGAGGGAGGGCAAGCGCTGCGGCCAAAACCGCGGTGCTCGTCAGAACCTGCCTGCGGTTGCATGGGAATTTCCGATTCATCGAGGATGCGGACCATTTTCGGCGAGCCCTGTCCAGTCACAGCCGCGCGGGATCGGGACATCGGCCAGACCCGCGCCGACGGTCGATACCCCGGCCGGCATCGTATTGTCCGGACACCCGTTTCGGGTTTTCGGACCCGGCGGCCCTGCGGCCATTTTTTTGCTGCGAACAGGGTTTGCCATGTTATAAGCCCGCCGCCCGAGGGATCGTGGCTGAATTCGAGAAGCTTCCCGCGGACGTGGCGGAACTGGTAGACGCGCTGGGTTTAGGTTCCAGTGACGAAAGTCGTGGGGGTTCGAGTCCCTCCGCCCGCACCAACAGCGGTTGCCGATCGCCGTTCCCCGGATATCCGGAGCTTCGAAGTTCGCGCCGCCCCGACTGAACGATTTAGCTGTCTGGCGCCGCCGCCAGACTCATATGGAAGAAGATTGACGCCATGCAGGTGAAGGAAACCGTCTCCGACGGACTGAAACGCGAATTCCAGGTCATCGTGACGGCCAAGGACATCGACGCCAAGGTCGATGAGCGCCTCGTCGACCTCAAGGACAAGGTTCGCATCAATGGCTTCCGCCCGGGCAAGGTGCCGGTCGCGCATCTGAAGAAGGTCTATGGCCGCTCCGTCGCCGCGGAAACCGTCGACCAGATGATCCGCGACACCAACACGCAGATCTTCACCGAGCGCGGGCTTCGCCTCGCCATGGACCCGAAGATCACCATGCCGACCGAGGAGAAGGAGATCGAGGACGTCCTCGCCGGCAAGACCGATCTCAACTACACGGTCGCCATCGAGATCGTTCCGCCGATCGCGCTCGCCGACTTCAAGAGCTTCAAGATCGAGAAGCCGGTCGCGGACGTCAGCGACGCCGATGTCGACGAGGCGATCAAGCGCATTGCCGACCAGAACCAGCTGTTCACCGACAAGGGCGACGCAAAGGCCGCGAGCGGCGATCGCGTGACCGTCTCGTTCAAGGGCACCATCGACGGCGTCGCGTTCGATGGCGGCACCGGAGAGGGTATTCAGGTCTTGATCGGCTCGGCCACTTTCATTCCGGGCTTCGAAGACCAGCTCATCGGTATCGCCAAGGGTGAAACCCGCACGATCAAGGCGGACTTCCCCAAAAATTATATGAACAACGATCTTGCCGGGAAGGCCGCCGCGTTCGAAACCACCGCGACGCTTGTCGAAGCGCCGCAGCCGCGCACGGTCGATGACGAGTTCGCCAAGACGCTTGGCCTCGAGTCTCTCGACAAGCTCAAGGATGCCGCCCGCGAACGGCTGCGTCAGGAGTACGACGGACTGACCCGCCAGCGCGTCAAGCGTCTGCTGCTGGACAAGCTCGACGAAACCCATCGCTTCGATGCGCCGCCGTCGCTCGTCGATGAAGAGTTCAACCTGATGTGGAACTCGATCAAGGCCGAGATGGAGTCGATGAACAAGACGTTCGAGGACGAGAAGACGACGGAAGACGAGGCGAAGGGCGAGTATCGCAAGATCGCCGACCGCCGTGTCCGCCTCGGCCTTGTGCTGTCGGAAATCGGCGAGAAGAACAAGATCAACGTCACCGACGATGAAGTCGGCCGTGCGGTGATTGAGCGCGCTCGTCAGATGCCGGGCCGCGAGAAGGAAGTGTGGGACTACTACCGCAGCAATCCGCAGGCGCTCGCCTCGCTGCGCGCGCCCATCTTCGAGGACAAGGTGGTGGATTTCATCCTCGAACTCGCCACCGTCACCGAGAAGAAGATCAGCCGCGACGAGCTCTACAGGAGCGACGACGAAGAGAAGGCGGCGTAAACGAGACAGCTTGCCCCGGACGGTGCGCGGCATGAAATGATGCGCTGCTGATCCTAGGCCATTCTACCCGCCGGAGTTCGCTACGGTCCCGGCTCAGCGAAGCGGCGCTTCACACAGCATCGTGTCCGGGACAAGTCGGGTGTTCGTTCGACCGGGACATTAAGCTTAACCGCCAAATCAGCGCCGCGCTCCCGCGCGGCGCTTTGCTGTCTGGGTGCGAATCAGCTTGAACCTTTGAAGCCGTGCCGTACCTTGCCGCCTGCAGAACGGCCCATATCTGTCTGCTTGCTACACTCTCCAACTCTCAGGTGATCAATGCGCGATCCGGTCGAAACCTACATGAACCTTGTGCCGATGGTGGTCGAGCAGACCAATCGCGGCGAGCGGGCCTATGACATCTTCTCGCGCCTCCTGAAGGAGCGCATCATCTTCCTGACCGGCCCGGTCGAGGACGGCATGTCGACGCTGGTCGTCGCGCAGCTTCTCTTCCTCGAAGCGGAGAACCCGAAGAAGGAAATCTCGATGTACATCAACTCGCCGGGCGGCGTGGTGACATCGGGCCTTGCGATCTACGACACCATGCAGTTCATCCGCCCGCCGGTCTCGACCCTCTGCACCGGCCAGGCCGCGTCGATGGGCTCGCTGCTGCTTGCGGCAGGCGAGAAGGACATGCGCTTCGCGCTGCCGAACGCCCGCATCATGGTTCATCAGCCGTCAGGCGGCTTCCAGGGCCAGGCGACCGATATCATGCTGCACGCCCAGGAAATCCTGAACCTGAAGAAGCGGCTCAACGAGATTTACGTCAAGCACACCGGCCAGACCTACAAGACGATCGAAGATGCGCTGGAGCGCGACAAGTTCCTGACCGCCGAAAACGCCAAGGAGTTCGGCCTCGTCGACAAGGTTATCGACAAGCGGGCCGAGGAGGCGCAGCCGGCGGCGCCGAAGCCGTAAGGCGCGCCCCCCCCCAGAGTTTTCGGAGCGGGAGACCGCTTTTCAACACAGAACGCCGTGCTAACCTGCACGGCGTTCTTGTTTTTCAGGATACTGAAAATGCATTGCCCCGGTTCGCGCTCGAGCGCATTGGCGGCTTTTGTTGCCGCCGTCCTTCTAGCTGCGCAGTCGCCTCTGCGCGCCGATATCCTTGTAACCGACGCCGAGGCTCGCCTGCCGCCGCCGACCAAGACCGGCACTGCGTCGCGCGGCATCACCCGTGGGCCACGGATCGAGTTCGCCGGCGTCACCGATCCGGCGAGGTCGCCGGTTCGCTTGCAGTTCAAGTTCGAGGCGTTCGGGGGAGCGACCGTGAACCTTGCGTCGCTGCGGTTGATGTACCTCAAGACGCCGCTGATCGACCTGACCGACCGTGTCAAACCTTACGTGCGTGCGACGGGCATCGACATGCCGCGTGCCGAGTTACCGGTGGGAGAACATGCGATGCGGCTCGAACTTGCGGATTCCGACGGTCGGACGGCGATCTCGAACTTCGTGATCCGGGTCGCGCCCTGAGCTGCCCATGCTGTGTCCGCTTTGCGCATCCGAGAATGACGATCGCGCGCTGGTCTGCCGTTCGTGCACCCGCGACATTGCCGTTCCGCCCGCACTATTAGCCGAGCGGGACATGCTGAAAGGAAAGCGCGAGGCGTTGGTGCGTGAACTCGAACAGGTTCATGCCCGGCTTCACCATTCAAGGCGGCGCAGCTAATGGAGTGCGCTTACTGCGCCGAAACGATCCGCGACGAAGCACTGATGTGCAAGCACTGCAACCGCGACCTGCGCGTCGTGCGGCCGGTCATTCTCGAGATTCAGGATCTCGTCGTCGAACTCGACGCACTCCAGCGTCAGCTCGATCAGGCCAACAATCGCCTCGCGATGCAGGAAACGCCGGTCCGCTACGGGTTGCAGCTTGGCATACCCTATGTCCTGGTGCCGTCGGTCATTCTGATCTGCGCGCACTATCTGCTGCTTTTCGTTCTGAACGTTTCGCCGCTCTACCTGCGGATCGCCTCGCTGTTGATCCCGCTGCCGTTCGGGCTCGCGTTGCTGTACGTGCGCAAGATCGGCTTCGGCGGCGCATTTCTCGCGGGCGTGATCGCGGCCGTTCTGAGCGTCACGGGCATGCTCGTCGTCACGAACGTGATCGACAAGGTTCCGATCATTCCCGCCAACGCACGCGAGTGGCGTGAGACGTTCGAGTTCGCAGCGAGCATCGCGCTATCGTTCGGCACCGGCAACATGATCGGCATGTTCGTTTTCCAGGTGCTTCCGCAGGTGATGGCCAGGGGAGGCAAGCCGAATGCGGCCGCGTTCCGCATCGCGCGCCTTCTGGGACAACATGTGGGACAGGAGCAGTTGCGCCGGCGCGCGCGGATCATTCAGGATCTGTTGCGCACGGTCGGTCCTCTGGCAGGTGTGCTGGCGACTGCGGGCGGCTCGATCTACGCCGGACTAAAGGGCATTCTGTCTCCGTAACCTTAAGTCGGCGCGATTGCACACAGTTCCGCCTGATTCGGAACCCGCACTCTCCACCAATTCCAGGTTAACGGCGGCAACGCACCCGACTCGCCAACGTCGCGCAAGCCATTGATAACAGCCACCTTCCTGCATCCGCCGGGAGCCTCCACAAACCCGAATGCCACACCTCACGGAATTGGGTTGCAGCGCGATTAGCGAATTCTTGATAGTCGGCTGCCAGCATGGTTGGCTGGATCATCGCCGTTGATCGGTCGAGCACGGCGATTCGTGCGGTTTCGCATGAGGATACGAGGGAAGAGGGTCTTTTCTGGTACGGTTTTTGCTCTTATCTACGGATGCCGGCGGCGTGTGCCGGTTCGGAGCAATCTTTCAGAAAAGTGCGTTTCCTTCTGAGAGACATTACGGCGGACGGAGACAGGAATGAGCAAGGTCGGTGCGAGCGACTCGAAGAATACTCTCTATTGCTCGTTCTGCGGGAAGAGCCAGCACGAAGTCCGCAAACTGATTGCCGGACCAACGGTTTTCATCTGCGATGAGTGTGTCGAACTCTGCATGGACATCATCCGCGAGGAGAACAAGTCCTCGCTGGTCAAGTCGCGCGACGGCATTCCGACGCCGAAGGAAATCTGCAAGGTTCTGGACGACTACGTGATCGGTCAGCAGCACGCCAAGAAGGTGCTCTCGGTCGCGGTCCACAATCACTACAAGCGGCTCAATCATCAGACGAAGCACAACGACGTCGAGCTTGCGAAGTCGAACATCCTCCTGATCGGTCCGACTGGTTCGGGCAAGACGCTGCTCGCGCAGACGCTCGCCCGCATCCTCGACGTGCCGTTCACGATGGCGGACGCGACGACGCTGACCGAAGCCGGCTACGTCGGTGAGGACGTCGAGAACATCATCCTGAAGCTGTTGCAGGCGGCCGACTACAACGTCGAGCGCGCACAGCGCGGCATCGTCTACATCGACGAGATCGACAAGATTTCGCGCAAGTCCGACAACCCCTCGATCACCCGCGACGTGTCGGGCGAGGGTGTGCAGCAGGCACTTCTGAAGATCATGGAAGGCACGGTCGCAAGCGTTCCGCCGCAGGGCGGCCGCAAGCATCCGCAGCAGGAATTCCTGCAAGTGGACACGACCAACATCCTGTTCATCTGCGGCGGCGCCTTCTCGGGCCTCGAGAAGATCATCTCGTCGCGCGGCCGCACCACCTCGATCGGCTTCGCCGCCCAGGTGCTCGCGCCGGAGGATCGCCGCACGGGCGAAATCTTCCGTCACGTCGAGCCGGAAGACCTTTTGAAGTACGGCCTCATTCCCGAGTTCGTCGGCCGCCTGCCGGTCGTCGCGACCCTGGAAGACCTCGACGAGGCATCGCTGAAGAAGATCCTCACCGATCCGAAGAACGCGCTGGTGAAGCAGTATCAGCGCCTGTTCGAGATGGAGAACATCGAGCTCACCTTTGCCGACGAGGCGCTGGGCGCGGTCGCGCGCAAGGCCATCGAGCGCAAGACCGGTGCGCGCGGTCTGCGATCGATCCTCGAAAGCATCCTGCTCGAGACGATGTTCGACCTTCCGGGCCTGGAAGGTGTCGAAGAGGTTGTCATCTCGCGTGAGGTGGTGGAGGGGACGGCGCGCCCGCTCTACATCTACGCCGATCGCTCCGATCGGACTGCGGAGACCAGCGCCAGCGCCTGATCTGCGACGTCATAAATCAGCGCGCCGTTCCTTGCGACCGGCGCGCTTTTTCGTGCCTCAAAGGGTCTTGGCGGTGCCCAAAAACCACGATTCGACGGGCTTTCTCCGTGCTCGTGGTGTTCACTTGACACCCCCCCGAGCGATAGCCACCTAATGCCATCGGCGATGATGATTTGCCTCAGATTCGCCGGCTTAGAAGGCCCGGAGAGGGTCGAGCCGCTCGGCGGCTGATAGCTCATAAGAGCTCGACGATCTCCGGTTATGGCACCTTGTGGTGGTTGCGCCGTCAGGCGGGCTGCGTGCAAGGGGGCACAACAAAAGGAAATGGCCATGACTGCCACCAAACCCCGGCCGACGATCACGCCTGGCGAAGCGCACAGCTACCCGGTGCTGCCGCTGCGCGACATCGTCGTCTTCCCGCACATGATCGTGCCGCTGTTTGTCGGCCGCGAAAAATCCATTCGCGCCCTCGAAGAAGTGATGAAGAACGACGCGCTGATCATGCTGGCGACGCAGAAGAATGCGTCGGACGACGATCCGAGCCCGGAATCGATTTACGAGATCGGCACGCTCGCCAGCGTTCTGCAGCTCCTGAAGCTGCCTGACGGCACCGTGAAAGTGCTGGTCGAAGGTCTGTCGCGCGCCCGCGTCGAGAAGTATGCCGGCCGCACCGAATACTACGAGGCGACCGCAGTCGCGCTTGCCGACACCGATGCCAAGTCGGTCGAGGCGGAAGCGCTCGCGCGCTCGGTCGTGTCCGACTTCGAAAGCTATGTGAAGCTGAACAAGAAGATTTCCGCCGAGGTCGTCGGCGTGGTTCAGCAGATCACCGATTTCGCCAAGCTCGGCGACACCGTTGCCTCGCATCTTGCGGTGAAGATTTCCGACCGCCAGGGTATCCTGGAGACGCTGTCGGTCACCCAGCGCCTCGAGAAGGTGCTCGGGCTGATGGAGAGCGAAATCTCGGTGCTGCAGGTCGAGAAGCGCATTCGCTCGCGCGTCAAGCGCCAGATGGAGAAGACCCAGCGCGAGTACTATCTCAACGAGCAGATGAAGGCGATCCAGAAGGAGCTCGGCGACGAAGACGGTCGCGACGAGCTGGCCGATCTGGAAGAGAAGATTGCCAAGACCAAGCTGTCGAAGGAAGCGCGGGAGAAGGCGCAGCACGAGCTCAAGAAGCTGCGCCAGATGTCGCCGATGTCCGCGGAAGCGACCGTCGTGCGCAACTATCTCGACTGGCTGCTCTCGATCCCGTGGGGCAAGAAGTCGAAGGTCAAGAAGGACCTCGCAGCTGCGCAGGACACGCTCGACCATGATCACTACGGGCTTGAGAAGGTCAAGGACCGCATTGTCGAATATCTCGCCGTGCAGGGCCGCGCCAACAAGCTGACCGGACCGATCCTGTGCCTCGTCGGCCCTCCGGGCGTCGGCAAGACCTCGCTTGGCAAGTCGATCGCCAAGGCGACCGGCCGCGAGTTCGTGCGCGTGTCGCTCGGCGGCGTGCGGGACGAGGCGGAAATCCGCGGTCACCGCCGCACGTATATCGGCTCGATGCCCGGCAAGATCATTCAGTCGATGCGCAAGGCCAAGACCTCGAACCCGCTGTTCCTGCTGGACGAGATCGACAAGATGGGCGCCGATTTCCGCGGCGATCCGTCGTCGGCCCTGCTTGAGGTGCTCGACCCCGAGCAGAACGGCACGTTCAACGATCACTACCTCGAGGTCGACTACGACCTGTCGAACGTGATGTTCATCACGACCGCGAATACGCTGAATATTCCCGGCCCGCTGATGGACCGCATGGAGATCATCCGGATCGCCGGCTACACCGAAACCGAGAAAGTCGAGATTGCCCGCAAGCATCTCATCCCGAGCGCGATCGGCAAGCACGGCCTCGACTCCAAGGAATGGTCGATCGACGACGATGCCTTGTTGTTCCTGATCCGTCGCTACACCCGCGAAGCGGGCGTGCGTAACCTCGAACGCGAGATTTCCTCGCTGGCCCGCAAGGCCGTGAAGGAGTTGACGCTCTCGAAGAAGAAGTCGATTAGGGTCACGGAGAAGGTGGTCGAGGAGTATCTCGGCGTGCCGAAGTACCGGTTCGGCGAGATCGATGCGGAAGATCAGGTTGGCGTGGTCACGGGTCTGGCATGGACCGATGTGGGTGGCGAGCTGCTCACCATCGAAAGCGTCATGATGCCTGGCAAGGGCCGCATGACCGTTACCGGCAACCTGCGCGATGTGATGAAGGAATCGATCTCGGCGGCGGCGTCTTACGTCCGCTCGCGTGCGGTGACCTTCGGCATCGAGCCGCCGCTGTTCGACCGCCGCGACATCCACGTGCACGTGCCGGAAGGCGCGACGCCGAAGGACGGCCCGTCGGCGGGCGTGGCGATGGCCACCACCATCGTCTCGGTGCTTACCGGCATTCCGATCCGGCATGACATCGCCATGACCGGCGAGATCACGCTGCGGGGCCGTGTGCTGCCGATCGGCGGACTGAAGGAGAAGCTCCTGGCTGCTTCCCGCGGCGGCATCAAGACGGTCTTGATCCCCGAGGACAACGCCAAGGACCTCACGGAGATTTCCGACGCCATCAAGGGCGGTCTGGAAATCATCCCGGTTTCGCGGATGGACGAGGTGATCGCCAAGGCTCTGGTGCGCAAGCCAGAGCCGATCGAATGGGAAGAGAATGCCGCGCCGCCGCCGAAGGCGGACGGCGAGGAGGCGTCGGGCGGGCTTACGGCTCACTAACGACGTCTGCCAGTTGCTACCAAAGGCCGCCGGTCATTCCGGCGGCCTTTTTCTTATGTATCCCCCTTGAGCCGCCCCCTGCGTCATAGCGTAGAGCCGGGAGAGGAGGTGCCGGATGAGCGAGATGCGAAGTGAACATTGGCTCGGCGCAAACGAGTGCGCGGCCGCGATCGGTCTGTCAAAACGGGCGCTCCGGCTCTACGAGGAGCGTGGGCTGATCAAGCCGCGGCGGACCGAGAAGGGCTGGCGGCTGTACGGTGCGGGCGAAATCGCCCGGCTGCACGAAATCCTGGCTTTGAAACAGCTTGGGTTCAGCCTTCAGCGCATCACCGCGCTGCTGCATGACAAGTCGATCAATCTCGAGCACGTCCTCGGTATGCAACAAACGCTGCTGACCGAACAGCGCGAGCGGGCCGAGCAAGGACTGATCCTTGTCGGGGCCGCACGGGCGAAGCTCGCGGCCGGCGCCGCCCTAACCAGCGACGAGCTGATCAAACTGGCCAAGGAGGCAAACATGAAAGAGACTCCGACGGACCCCGTCGCCTGGCGGCGCTACGAGCAGGCGCGGCCGCGTACCGAAACAACGATCAATCCGCGCCTTTTCCGGCACTATGAAGGCTTCTATCGTCATCCGTCCGGACTGACGATGACGGTGAGCGGTGAGGATGGCCGCTTCCTCCTGCAGCTGTCCGGGCAACCGAAAGTCGAGATGTTTCCCGAAAGCGAAACCAAATTCTTCCTGAAGGTGGTTCCGGCGCAGATCACGTTCTCGCCGGACAGGGACGGGATCGTTGATACGCTCATCCTGCATCAAGGCGGCCACGACACCGTTGCATCGCGGATCACGCCCGCCGAAGCGAAGCGTTATGCCGACGAGCTCGAAGACCGGATCAGGAGCGGAACGCCGCATCCGCAAAGTGAAGCAACGCTGCGCCACGTGATCGAGGAGCAGCAGCGCGGCCATACACGGTTCGACTTGATGAGCGAGGAACTCGCCGCGCTGGTGCGTGAGCAATTGCCTATGGTGGAGGCGGAGCTTCAGTCCAAGGGGCCGCTACGCGGGCTCGATTTCCGCAAGGTCGGGCAGGGCGGTGTGGATGTCTACGATGCCGCATTCGCCAAGGGCATCATGGAGTGCGGCATCGGCCTTGCTGGCGACGGCAAGATCTATACGCTCTGGATGGTTCCGGCGTGAGGCTCATGGCACGCTGCGTGACGCCGTTGTGTCTACCGGGCCACGAGCACCTGGAGATGCGTCGCAGCCACGACAGGCCGCGCTTGCGTTCACCGGGCGGGCGGGGCTAAACAGCCTTTGACGGGCGGTTAGCTCAGCTGGTTAGAGCATCTCGTTTACACCGAGAGGGTCCGCGGTTCGAATCCGTGACCGCCCACCATCGTCGACGCACGCCGCTCACGCACGCTCTTCCCAGATCATGGCGAGATGAACGATGGTGCGGACCGCTGCCTCCATGTCCTGCACGCTCACCCATTCCTGCCGCGAGTGGAAGGCGTGTTCGCCGGCGAAGATGTTCGGGCAGGGCAGGCCCATGAACGACAATCGTGAGCCGTCGGTTCCGCCGCGGATGCTGCCGCGCCTTGGTGTCAGCCCGGCGCGCTTGATCGCTTCCACCGCGTAATCCGCCACCTGTGGATGCTGGTCCAGCACCACTTTCATGTTGCGGTACTGCTGGGTGACGGTGAGTTCGGCGGTCGAATTCGGAAAGCCCTTCATCACGTCATCGATGATTGCTTGCAGCAACGCTTCCTTCTGGTGCAGTCCGTCCTCGGTGAAGTCGCGGACGATCAGGTTGAGCTGCGCCGCTTCGAGCGTTCCTGAGAGGCCGGTGACGTGGAGAAAGCCGTCACGGCCTTCAGTCGTTTCCGGCGAGCAAGTATCTTTTGGCAACCGCTCGACGATCGCAGCGGCGATCTTCACCGCGTGCTCCATCTTGCCCTTGGCGAAGCCCGGATGGGTCGCGACGCCGGTGATCGCGATGCTGGCTCCGTCGGCGGAGAACGTTTCGTCCTCGATCGTTCCCGCGCTTTCGCCGTCCATGGTGTAACCGAAGTCTGCACCGAGCTTCCTCATATCGGCCTTGTCGACGCCGCGGCCGATCTCTTCATCGGGTGTGAACAGAATCTTGATGGTGCCGTGCTTGATCTCGGGATTCGCGGTCAAAAACAGTGCCGCGTCCATGATCTCGGCGATGCCGGCCTTGTTGTCGGCGCCGAGGAGGGTGGTGCCGTCGGTGGTGATGATGTCATGACCGATCTGGTGCGTCAGTGCCGGATGATCCTTGAAGCGGATGACCTGCGAGGGATCGCCGGGCAGGATCATGTCCTGGCCCCGATAGTTCTTCACGATCTGCGGCTTGACGTTCTCGCCGGAACAATCGGGCGAGGTATCCATGTGCGAGCAGAAGCAGATCACCGGCACCTTTTTCGCCGTGTTGGCCGGAATCGTCGCGTAGACGTAGCCGTGCTGATCGAGATGCGCGTCGGCGAGGCCGAAGGCGCGCAGCTCTTCCGCCAGCAGACGGCCGAGGTTTTTCTGCTTCTCCGTGGACGGACAGGTGGGAGAGGAGGCGTCCGACTGAGTGTCGATCGTCACATAGCGCAGGAAGCGTTCGGTGACGGTGTGCTTGAATGCGATGCTGCTCATGCCGCCATCTTAGCGGCTGCCGGCGCTTGCACCATCGCCGAGATGTCATGACCCCGAAGATGTCATGATCCTGAAACGAAAACGCCACCCCGTCCATTTGGAACGAGGTGGCGTAAACCAGATGTGTGAAGCGAGTAGACGTCTGGATCAGACGGCTTCCTTCAGCTCCTTGGCGGCGCGGAAAGCGACCTTCTTGCTGGCCTTGATGTGAATCTGTTCGCCGGTGGCGGGGTTGCGGCCCATGCGGGCAGCGCGCTTGCGAACCTGGAGGATGCCGAGGCCGACAATGCGAATGCGCTCGCCCTTCTTCAGGTGCTTGGTGATACGGGTCACCATGTCGCCGAGAATCGCCTCGGTCTGCTTCTTCGACAATTCATGCTCGTCGGCCAGCGCTGCTGCGAGATGCTTCAACGTGATGGTCGCCGGGGTCGCTGCTTTCTTCGCCATATTGGCCCTCCTTCGTTAATTGCGGCTCAAGAAAATGAGGCGTCACAGGGCTTAGTTGATTCGGCTCATTCCTGCCTATGCTGTTTTGCCTGTAAACAGGGGATTATTTGCATCGACTTTCCAGAAAGCGCCGCCCCACAGGCAGAATCGGCACCCCCTTCATTTGGATCGGGTATTTCTTGACTTGTGAGAGGGGCGCATTTAAGTCCCAGCATCGCTGCAGGGCCTCCCGGCCCGATGCGGGAGTAGCTCAGTTGGTTAGAGCGCCGGCCTGTCACGCCGGAGGTCGCGGGTTCGAGCCCCGTCTCTCGCGCCAGCAATTTCAACCACTTGCCTGCCGTCTTGTGTTCAAGAGTGTCAGTTGGCCACGTCGCCGTGACGCCGCTCGTCAGGTCTTTGTTCCAGAAACGGGACTCGTTGCGCCGGCTTCATCGGCTGTCGGATGATCGCGGTTCCACGTTTGGAAGCACCAGCGCCCGATCTGCTGTCGTATCGGCGGAATGACAACGCCGAGTCTTGACGCGCGATTCCGGCCGCCCAGCGGACGCTGAAAACGCAAGGCTTGACCGCAACTTGGCTGTGGACGGCGTCAAATTACCTTGTCTTGCGCCACCTGTTGCACTGCGCTAATCCAGAACAGTTCCAAAACGTTTCGCGAATCCCGCGAAGCGATTTTCGCGCTTGAGGAAAAGGGCCCCATGAGCGGCAATCTGGGCGGCATCTTGCAGACCTATCTGCCTCTGGTGGTGTTTATAGGCGTCGCCACCCTGATCGGTCTCGTGCTGCTGATCGCGCCCTTCATCGTCGCCTATCAGCAGCCGGATCCGGAAAAACTGTCCGCATACGAATGCGGCTTCAATGCGTTCGATGATGCACGCATGAAGTTCGACGTGCGGTTTTATCTGGTCGCGATCCTTTTCATCATTTTCGATCTCGAAGTCGCGTTCCTGTTTCCGTGGGCGGTGGCGTTCGGGAAACTTGGCGCAACCGGCTTCTGGTCGATGATGGTGTTCCTCGCGGTGCTGACGGTCGGCTTCGCCTATGAATGGAAGAAGGGCGCGCTCGAATGGGATTGAGCCCCAATCAAACCGTGATCTCGAAGCCGGCCACCGGCATTCTTGATCCGTCGACCGGCAAACCAGTCGGCGCCGACGACCGCTTCTTCATGGAAGTGAACAGCGAGCTCGCCGACAAGGGCTTCTTCGTCACTGCGACCGACGACCTGATCACGTGGGCGCGCACCGGCTCGCTGATGTGGATGACCTTCGGTCTTGCCTGCTGCGCGGTCGAAATGATGCAGATGTCGATGCCGCGCTATGACGCGGAGCGCTTCGGCTTCGCACCGCGCGCGTCGCCGCGTCAGTCCGACGTCATGATCGTCGCCGGCACGCTAACCAACAAGATGGCGCCGGCGCTGCGCAAGGTCTATGACCAGATGCCGGAGCCGCGCTACGTCATCTCGATGGGGTCGTGCGCCAACGGCGGCGGCTACTATCACTATTCGTATTCGGTGGTGCGCGGCTGCGATCGCATCGTGCCAGTCGACATTTACGTACCGGGTTGCCCGCCGACTGCCGAAGCGCTGCTATACGGCGTGATGCTGTTGCAGAAGAAAATCCGCCGCGTCGGCACGATCGAGCGGTGATGCAATGAGCGAAGCCCTCACCACACTCGGCGAAGCGATCGTGACCGACCTTGGCGGCAAGGCCACGGGCTTCTCGATCGCCGCCGGTGAGCTCAACGTCGCGGTGAAAGCCGAAAGCATCATCGAGGTCGTGCGCTTCCTGCGCGACGATCCGCGCTGCCGCTTCGTCAACATCATCGACGTGACTGCGGTCGACTATCCCGGCCGCGATCCGCGTTTCGATGTCGTCTATCATTTCCTGTCGCCGTACACGAACACGCGCATCCGTCTGCACGCGGCGGCGAGCGAGACGACGCAGGTGCCCTCGATCATCGGCGAGTTTCCCGGCGCCGACTGGTTCGAGCGGGAGACCTACGATCTGTACGGCGTGATCTTCACCGGTCACCCGGACATGCGCCGGCTGCTGACCGATTATGGTTTCGACGGTCACCCGCTGCGCAAAGATTTTCCGCTGACCGGCTTCGTCGAAGTCCGCTACGACGATCAGGAGAAGCGGGTGCTGTACGAGCCGGTGAAGCTCAACCAGGAATTCCGCAAGTTCGATTTCCTCTCGCCATGGGAAGGCGCGGACTATCCGCTGCCGGGAGATGAGAAGGCGAAGTCATGAGCGCAGATTCGACGACGCCCGTATCCGGTGGCTGCCTGTGCGGCGCGGTTCGCTACACAGCCAACGCCAAATCGCTGCATGTGGACACATGCCATTGCAGCATGTGCCGCAAATGGACGGCGGGGCCGATGTTTGCGCTTGATTGCGGCGGCAGCGTCAAGGTCGAAAATCCGGATGCGCTCGGCGTCTATCGCTCGTCCGATTGGGCCGAGCGATGCTTCTGCAAGACCTGCGGTACGTCGCTGTTCTACCGGCTCGTCGACAAGCCGTTCTATGCGGTGTCCGCCGAGACGGTCGACAACAACGACGGCTTCGTGCTCACGACGCAAATCTTTGTCGATGAGAAGCCGGCCTATTACGAGTTCGCCAACAAGACCAAGATGATGACCGGAGCGGATGTGATCGCCGCGTTCAGCGCCGCGGACGCCGGCGGACAACACTCATGACCGAACACAATCTGCGCAACTTCACGATCAACTTCGGACCGCAACATCCGGCGGCGCACGGCGTGTTGCGCCTCGTGCTGGAGCTGGACGGCGAAGTGGTCGAGCGCGTTGATCCGCATATCGGCCTGCTTCACCGCGGCACCGAGAAGCTGATCGAGCAGAAGACCTATCTGCAGGCGATCCCGTATTTCGACCGGCTCGACTACGTCGCGCCAATGAATCAGGAGCATGCGTTCTGCCTCGCGGCGGAAAAGCTGCTCAGCATTCAGGTGCCGCGCCGCGGGCAATTGATCCGCGTACTCTACAGCGAGATCGGCCGCATTCTCTCGCACCTCCTCAACGTCACCACCCAGGCAATGGACGTCGGCGCGCTGACGCCGCCGCTCTGGGGCTTCGAGGAGCGTGAAAAGCTCATGGTGTTCTACGAGCGCGCCTCGGGCAGCCGCATGCATGCGGCGTTCTTCCGCGTCGGCGGCGTGCATCAGGATTTGCCGCCGCAGCTGATCGAGGACATCTGGAACTGGTGCGATCCGTTCCTGAAGGTTTGCGACGATCTCGAAACGCTGCTGACGGACAACCGCATCTTCAAGCAACGCAACGTCGATATCGGCGTGGTGTCACTGGAAGACGCCTGGAAGTGGGGATTCTCGGGCGTGATGGTGCGCGGCTCGGGCGCCGCATGGGATCTGCGCAAGTCGCAACCTTACGAATGCTATGCCGAAATGGATTTCGACATTCCGATCGGCAAGAACGGCGATTGCTACGACCGCTACTGCATCCGCATGGAAGAAATGCGCCAGTCGGTGCGCATCATGAAGCAGTGCGTCGAGAAGCTGCGCGTTGCCGACGGGCAGGGGCCGGTTGCGGTCGAGGACAACAAGATCTTCCCGCCGCGCCGTGGCGAGATGAAGCGCTCGATGGAAGCGCTGATTCACCACTTCAAGCTCTACACCGAAGGCTTCCACGTTCCGGCCGGCGAGGTGTATGCCGCCGTCGAGGCGCCGAAGGGCGAGTTCGGCGTCTATCTCGTCGCCGACGGCAGCAACAAACCCTACAAGTGCAAGATCCGCGCGCCGGGCTTCGCGCACTTGCAGGCCATGGATTTCCTGTGCCGCGGACATCTGCTCGCGGACGTGTCGGCCATTCTCGGATCGCTCGACATCGTGTTCGGTGAGGTTGATCGATGAGCGTCCGACGTCTCGCACCGAAAGAATTGCAGCCCGCGAGCTTCACGTTCACGCCGGAGAATCTCGCCTGGGCGAAGGCGCAGATCGAGAAGTACCCGCCGGGCCGTCAGGCCTCGGCCGTGATCCCGGTGCTGTGGCGCGTCCAGGAACAGCATGACGGCTGGGTGTCGGAAGCGGCCATCCGCGCGGTCGCCGACTTGCTCGACATGCCGTATATCCGCGTGCTGGAAGTCGCGACCTTCTACACGATGTTCCAGCTTCAGCCGGTCGGCAAGAAAGCGCACATTCAGGTCTGCGGCACGACGCCGTGCCAGCTGCGCGGTGCCGGCGATCTGATCGATGTGTGCAGGCATCGCATCCATCACGATCCGTTCCATCTCTCGAAAGACGGCGACTTCAGCTGGGAAGAAGTTGAGTGCCTCGGCGCCTGCGTGAACGCGCCGATGGTGCTGATCTGGAAGGACACCTACGAGGATCTCACCAAAGAGAGCTTCAACAAGCTCATCGACGGCTTTGCTTCGGGCAATCCGCCGAAGCCGGGTCCGCAGAACGGCCGCCAGTTCTCGGCGCCGCAGGGCGGGCCGACAACGCTCAAAGCCGCCGGCAAGGAGAAGGCGTGATGCTTGACGACAAGGATCGCATCTTCCGCAACCTCTACGGCCTCGACGACTGGGGCCTCGAAGGCGCGCGCCGCCGCGGCGCCTGGGATGGCACCAAGGCCATCGTCGACAAGGGGCGCGACTGGATCGTCAACGAGATGAAGGCCTCGGGTCTGCGCGGCAGGGGCGGGGCGGGTTTCCCGACCGGCCTCAAGTGGTCGTTCATGCCGAAGGACAATGCGGACGGCCGTCCGAGCTATCTCGTCGTCAATGCCGACGAGTCCGAGCCCGGCACCTGCAAGGACCGCGAGATCATGCGGCACGATCCGCATCTGCTCGTTGAGGGCTGCCTCTATGCCGGCGTCGGCATGGGCGCACATGTCGGCTACATCTACGTGCGTGGCGAGTTCATCCGCGAGCGCGAGCGGCTGCAGGCGGCGATCGATCAGGCCTATGAAGCGAAGCTGATCGGCAAGGACAACATCCACGGCTACCCGTTCGATCTTTACGTGCATCACGGCGCCGGCGCCTACATCTGCGGCGAGGAAACGGCGCTGCTGGAAAGCCTCGAAGGCAAGAAAGGCCAGCCGCGCCTGAAGCCACCGTTCCCGGCGAACGTCGGTCTCTACGGCTGTCCGACCACGGTCAACAACGTCGAGTCGATCGCGGTCGCGCCGGACATTCTGCGCCGCGGTGCGGGGTGGTTTGCGGGCATCGGCCGACCGAACAATGTCGGCACCAAGCTGTTCTGCGTCTCTGGTCACGTCGAGAAGCCGTGCAACGTCGAAGAGGCGATGGGTCTGACGTTCCGCGAACTCGTCGAAGCTCACTGCGGCGGCATCCGCGGCGGCTGGGACAATCTGCTCTGCGTCATTCCCGGCGGCTCGTCGGTGCCGCTGGTGCCGGCGGAGCAGATCAAGGACGCCTACATGGATTTCGACACGCTGCGAAATCTGAAGTCGGGCCTCGGCACTGCCGCGGTTATTGTCATGGACAAGTCGACCGATATCATCGCGGCGATCGCGCGCCTCTCGTACTTCTACAAGCACGAGAGCTGCGGCCAGTGCACGCCGTGCCGCGAGGGCACCGGCTGGATGTGGCGCGTGATGACCCGCCTGATCGAAGGCCGTGCGCAGAAGCGCGAAATAGGCATGCTGCTCGAAGTGACGACGCAGGTCGAAGGCCACACCATCTGCGCGCTCGGCGACGCGGCCGCCTGGCCGATCCAGGGCCTGATCCGGCACTTCCGTCCGGAAATCGAGCGCCGCATCGACGAATTCTCGCGCAATGCCGACAAGGATCGTCCGGCCGACGTCATGGTGGCAGCGGAGTGATGCCGATGGCGGGAACAGACGTGATGTGGTGGCAGAAGTTCGGAACGCTGGCGCAGATGGCGCAGGCGACCGTGGCGCTGCTCGGCTTCATCGCGATCCTGTTCCAGATCAACGAAATCCGCTCCGGCAACCGCGCGTCGACCGCGCGGCAGATCTATCTCGGCTACACCGAGCTCGCGTTCAAGAACCCGGAATTCTCCGCGCCGGACTATGAGCGCATCAAGGCGAGCCCGCAGTCTGAGCAGACGCGGTATGAGAGCTTCGTCTCGTATTTCCTGTACGCCTGCGAGGAAGCGTTGGCCGTGTTCGCAAGCCGTCCGGAGTGGCGCGCATCGTGCGATTACGACGTGCAGCGTCACTTGCCGTTCCTTTGCGAGAAAACGACATCCGATCCGCGTTTTCTCGGCACCTACAATCCGAACACACAAAGCTGGATCAAGACAGCGATGCAGCAGGCCGGCGTCGTCGCGCCGGGCTGTCAATTGAAGAAGTCGTAAGGCCGCCATGACCAAGCTCATTATCGACGGCAAAGAGATCGACGTTCCGGCGGAGTACACGCTGATCCAGGCGTGCGAAGCCGCCGGCGCCGAGATCCCGCGCTTCTGCTACCACGAGCGTCTGTCGATCGCCGGCAACTGCCGCATGTGCCTCGTCGAGGTAAAGGGCTCGCCGAAGCCGGTCGCAAGCTGCGCCTGGGGCGTGCGTGACTGCCGTCCGGGCCCGAACGGCGAAGCGCCCGAAATCAACACCCGTACGCCGATGGTGAAGAAGGCGCGCGAAGGGGTGATGGAGTTTCTCCTCATCAATCACCCGCTCGACTGCCCGATCTGCGACCAGGGCGGCGAGTGCGACCTGCAAGACCAGGCGATGGGCTATGGCGTCGATACCTCGCGCTTTGCCGAGAACAAGCGTGCCGTCGAGGACAAGTATCTTGGTGCGCTGGTCAAGACCTCGATGAACCGCTGCATCCAGTGCACTCGCTGCGTGCGCTTCACTACGGAAGTATGCGGCGTGTCCGAAATGGGCGCGACTGGCCGCGGCGAGGATATGGAGATCACGACCTACCTCGAGAGCGCGCTGACCTCGGAGCTGCAAGGCAACCTCGTCGACATCTGTCCGGTCGGTGCGCTGACCTCGAAGCCGTATGCATTCGCCGCGCGTCCGTGGGAGCTCGGCAAAACGCAGTCGATCGATGTCATGGACGGCGTCGGCTCGGCGATCCGCGTCGATACGCGCGGCCGCGAGGTGATGCGCATTCTGCCGCGCGTCAATGAGGCGGTGAACGAGGAGTGGATTTCCGACAAGACCCGTCACATCGTCGATGGCCTGCGCACCCAGCGGCTCGACCGGCCATACATCCGCGAGAACGGCAAGCTGCGTCCAGCGTCCTGGTCCGAGGCGTTCGGCGCCGTCGCCGCAAAGGCCGCTCGTCTCGACGGCAAGCGCATCGGCGCGATCGCCGGCGACCTCGCCGCCGTCGAGGAAATGTACGCGCTGAAGGAACTGCTGGCGAAGTTCGGCTCGCAGAATCTTGCGGTTGAGGGTGGCCACGCCTTCGATCCGTCGCTCGGCCGTGCGACATACATCTTCAATCCGACCATCGTCGGCATCGAGCAGGCTGATGCCATCCTGATTGTCGGCGCCAACCCGCGCAAGGAAGCGGCGATCCTGAATGCCCGCATCCGCAAGCGCTGGCGCACCGGCCAGCTCAAGATCGCCGTGATCGGCGAGAAGGCTGACCTCACATACGCCTACGACTATCTCGGCGCGGGCCCGGACACGCTGGCCGAGCTCGCCGGTGGGCAAAATGCATTCGCGGACGTGCTGAGGAACGCCAAGCATCCGGTCGTGCTGGTCGGCTCGGGCGCGACTTCGCGTCATGACGGCGCGGCGGTGCTGGCGCAAGCCGCGAAGCTTGCGAAGGACATCGGTGCGATCAAGGACGGCTGGAACGGTTTCGGCGTGTTGCAGCCGACTGCCTCGCGCGTGGGCGCGCTCGACGTTGGATTCACCTCGGCGGGCAAGGGGTTGACCGCCGAACAGATGGGCACGTTCGGCACGCTCGACGTATTGTTCTCGCTTGGCGCTGATGACGCCAAGGTCGCCGACGGCACTTTCGTCGTCTACATCGGCACGCACGGCGACAAGGGCGCGCATCGCGCCGACGTCATCCTGCCGGGCGCGGCCTACACCGAGAAGTCGGGCATCTACGTCAACACCGAAGGCCGCGTGCAGATGGCGAACCGCGCCGGATTCCCGCCGGGTGATGCGCGCGAGGACTGGGCGATCATCCGCGCGCTGTCGGATGTGCTCGGCAAGACCTTGCCGTTCGACTCGCTGACCGCGCTGCGTCAGCAGATGTTCAAGGCGACCCCGCATCTGATGCGGATCGATCAGATCGAGCCGGGCGGATCGATCGATGCGCTTGCGGCTAAGGGCGGCAGCGTCGAGAAGGCGCCGTTCAAGTCACCTGTTACGGATTATTACCTGACCAACCCGATCGCACGCGCGTCGGCTGTAATGGCCGAATGCTCGCGGCTGGCGTCCGGTCAGATGCTGAGCGCGGCGGAGTAGGGCGATGGCTGAATTCTTCGCAAGCCCGATCTGGACCGGTTTCCTCTGGCCGCTGATCATCATGGTCGCGCAGAGCGTGCTGCTGCTCGTCGTGCTGCTTGTGGCGATCGCCTACATCCTGCTCGCCGACCGCAAGATCTGGGCGGCGGTGCAGATCCGCCGCGGCCCCAACGTGGTGGGCCCTTGGGGCCTGCTGCAATCGTTCGCGGACTTGCTGAAATTTGTTCTGAAGGAGCCGGTCATCCCGGCGGGCGCCAACAAGGGCGTGTTTCTGCTCGCGCCGCTTGTGACCTGCGTGCTCGCGCTTGCGGCCTGGGCCGTGGTCCCGGTCAATCTCGGCTGGGTGATCGCCGACATCAATGTCGGCGTCCTTTACATCTTCGCGATCTCGTCGCTGTCGATCTACGGCATCATCATGGCCGGCTGGGCGTCGAACTCGAAGTATCCGTTCCTCGCCGCGCTCCGCTCCGCCGCGCAGATGGTGTCCTACGAAGTCTCGATCGGCTTCGTCATCATCACCGTGTTGTTGTGCGCCGGCACGCTGAACCTGTCGCAGCTTGTCGCCGCGCAGGATACGAAGTACGGCGCGCTCGGCTGGTACTGGCTGCCGCTGTTCCCGATGTTCGTGATTTTCTACGTGTCGGCGCTGGCGGAAACCAATCGTCCGCCATTCGACCTCGTCGAAGCAGAATCCGAACTCGTCGCCGGCTTCATGGTCGAGTACGCCTCGACGCCGTATCTGCTGTTCATGCTCGGCGAGTACGTGGCCATCGTCACCATGTGCGCGCTCGCAACCATCCTGTTCATGGGCGGGTGGCTGTCGCCGATCCCGTATGCGCCATTCACGTGGGTGCCGGGCATCATCTGGTTCTCGCTGAAAGTCCTGTTCTTCTTCTTTCTGATCGCCATGGCGAAGGCCATCGTGCCGCGCTACCGCTACGATCAACTGATGCGCCTCGGCTGGAAGGTGTTCCTGCCGCTGTCGCTGGCGATGGTCGTGATCGTGGCTGGCGTTCTGCACTTTGCGGGGCTTGCGCCGAAATGAGGTCCTCATGACAACAGCATCATTCGCCAAGTCGCTGCTGCTGACGGAGTTCGTGTCCGCGTTCTTCCTTGCGATGCGCTACTTCTTCAAGCCGAAGCCGACCCTCAACTATCCGTTCGAAAAGGGTCCGATCTCGCCGCGCTTCCGTGGCGAGCATGCGCTGCGCCGTTATCCGAATGGCGAAGAGCGTTGCATCGCCTGCAAGCTATGCGAGGCGATCTGCCCGGC
>JBMOOJ010000109.1:0-7877 GCA_049323835.1 Pseudomonadota bacterium
AGGTGAAACCGCAGCCGGCGCCGAAACCGGACAGGCCGAAACACGTAAAGCGGGTAGTCAAGAAGCGGAGCACGACGCCTCCCGCGCCAAGGACAACGGCAGCGCCGCAGGCTGAGCGCCGCGCGCCCGCGGCAGCATCTGCCGCCGGTGCAACTTCGTCGGCTGCCGCGTCGGCGTCGTACGCACAGCGCCTCGTCGCGCATCTTCAGCGCTTCAAGCAGTATCCCGCCGAAGCACGCGCCGCCGGCCAGCAGGGAACGGCGCGCGTGGCGTTCACGGTGACGCGCAGCGGCGGCGTCAGCGGCGTGCGGATTGCCGGATCGTCCGGCCACGCATCGCTCGATGCCGAGACGCTGGCGATGGTTCGCCGCGCGCAACCGCTGCCGTCATTCCCGCCGGAGATGACCGAGAGCAGCAAGGCGTTCGTCCTGCCAATGAATTACTCGGCGCGGTAAGGCCAAGCACGGTGCGCTCCCTCTCCCCGCTCGCGGGGAGAGGGTGGGGGTGAGGGGCCAGCCCCTATTGTAAGATGCCCCTCACCCGGATTGCATTCGCAATCCGACTTCTCCCCGTAAGAACGGGGAGAGGTGAAGAGCGCTAACCCGGCGGCTGCGGCCAGGGGCGTTGCGGGGCGCGCATTTCCTCGAACGCCTTCGCCATCTGCAAGACGCCGAGATCGTCGAAGCGGCGGCCGACGATCTGCACGCCGATCGGAAAACCGGTGGCATCGTAGCCGCCGTTGATCGACACGGCCGGATTCTCGGACATGTTCCAGCATACAGTATAAGTGATGTGCTCGAACGGCTTTGCCGGATCGTTGAGCGGCGAAGCGAACTCGGCTGCGAACTTCACCACCGGCGATACGGGTGACAGCACGTAATCGACGTTCTGGAACAGTTTCGCAGCACCGGCGCGCATGGCCATGGTGGCGTTAAAGCCGCGCATCACATCGAGGCCGGAGAGCCGCGCGCCGGCCTCGGCCCAATCGTAGATGTAGGGCAGCACTTTCTTCTGCTCGCTTTCGGGCAACTTCGATATGTCATCCCAAGAACGCGCGCGCCAGAATGCGTCGAGCCCATCCAGCGTTTCGCGCGTGAGAACGGAAGGGACTTCGACGATGGTCGCGCCCGCGGCCTCGAACAGCTTCGCTGCGGCGAGGACCGTCTCGCGGACGTCTTTCTCCAGCGGCATGCCGAAGCCGAGATCGAGCATCAGCCCGAACTTCATGCCCTTGGGTGAAGACTCCAGCGACTGCCAATGGATGGTCGCCGGCGGCAGGCACATCGAGTCGCGCGCGTCGGGCTGCGACAGCACGCTCATCAGCAGCGCCGCGTCTTCGACGGTGCGTGTCATCGGCCCGGTCACGCGGCCGACATAAGGCGGATCGATCGGGATGCGGCCGAGGCTCGGCTTCAGCGCGACGAGGCCGCACCAGCAGGCGGGCAGGCGCACCGAGCCGCCGATGTCAGTGCCGAGATGCAGCGGTCCGTATCCAGCGGCGCCAGCGGCGCCCGCGCCCGCACTCGAACCGCCGGGGTTCATCTTCAAATCCCAGGGATTGCGCGTCAGCGGATGAAAGCTTGAGAGACCCGACGACAGCATGCCGTAATCCGGCATCGTCGTTTTCGAGAAAATGATCGCGCCGGCTTCACGCATGCGCGCGGCCGGCGGCGCATCCGCTTCCGCCATCACGAGCTTGGTTGTGATCGAGCCGAGCGGTACCGGCACGCCCTTGGTCGCGATGTTTTCCTTGATCGTCGCCGGAATGCCGTCGAGCGAGCCGATCGGCGCGCTTTTGGTCCAGCGTTCGGTCGAGGCTTTCGCGGCTGTGCGGGCACTGTCCGGATCGTAGGCATAGAGCGCCTGAATATGCGGCTCCCAGCGTGCGACGTGTGCGAGCACGTCTTCCAGCACCTCTGAGGGTGAGAACTGCTTTTCGTGATAGCCGAACAGCAGCTGAACAGCGGAGAGATTATGCAGGTTGGTCATGGCGCCGGCTCTCCGCTGCTTTTGTTTGCGCTTATGCCGACAACGGCATCCGCGTTTCGATCAGGCGCGAGAATACACTCGATCCGATCGGCAAAATCTTGTCGTCCAGCCAGTAGCCGGGATTGTGCACCGGCACCGAGCCCTCATGGCCGACCCAGAAATAGGCGCCCGGCACAGCCCGCAGCATGTCGGCGAAATCCTCGCTACCCATCTTCGGTTCAGTGCGCGTGATCACATTCTCCTTGCCGACGACGGTGGCCGCGACTTCCTCGACCGCCTTCGAGCGTTCGTCATCGTTAACGAGCACCGAGAAGATGTCACGCATATCGACGTTGATCTCGACCTCGAACGCTGCCGCGATACCGGCTGCGATCGTCTTCATGCGGTGGCGAATCTGCTCGCGGACGTCGTCCGAGAACGCACGCACCGTGCCGGCCAGCCATGCTTCGCCGGGAATGACGTTATAGGCGGAGCCTGCATGAATCTGGGTGATGGAGATCACCGCCGATTGCAGCGGATCGACGTTGCGGCTGACGATCGACTGGATCGCCTGACCGAGCGTCATGGCGATCACCACCGGGTCTTTCGACTTCTCAGGCATGGCGCCGTGGCTGCCGTAGCCCGTGATCTTGATGTCGAAGAAGTCGGCGCCGGCCATTGCCGGGCCCGGCAGGATGGCGATCTGGCCGTGGTCGAGGTCCGGCGCGTTGTGCAGGCCGTAGAGCTCGTCGCAGGGGAAACGCTTGAACAGTTCGTCCTTGATCATTGCGCGTGCGCCGCCGAGGCCTTCCTCGGCCGGCTGGAAGATGAAGATCGCGGTGCCGTCGAAGTTGCGCGTCTCAGCGAGGTAGCGCGCGGTGCCGAGCAGCATGGTGGTGTGGCCATCGTGGCCGCAGCCATGAAAGCGGCCGGGAATGGTCGAGCGCCAGGCGAGGTTGGTGTTCTCTTCCATCGGCAGGGCATCCATATCGGCGCGAAGGCCGATGCGTTTGCTGCCTGAGCCCTTGCCCTTGAGCACGCCGACGACGCCGGTGCCGCCGATGCCGCGATGAACCTCGACGCCCCACTGCTTCAGCTTGTCGGCGACGATGCCGGAGGTGCGATGCTCCTCGAAGCCGATCTCAGGATGGGCGTGAAGGTCGCGGCGGATGGCGGTCAGCTCGTCGGCAAAATCCTGAATGCGTTCGATGGTCGGCATAGCGTTATCCCGGCTGTTGAATGTGGTTTTCGAAAAGCGATTGCTGCATTTCTTATGACTTTGATTGCGCGAAGGTCGGTCCGTTCGGCCTGACCCGCACGTCGGGCCGCAGCCGTGTCCAGGGCAGCGCGGCGGTGTCGGCAGGCATCGCGCCCGGCGCAGCGCAGATGATGATTTCCTCGGCAATCGGCGTGAAGTCGGCGCGGAAATGCACCGAGCTTTTGTTGACGAGGATCGATTGCTCGGTCGGCTCGATGCCGACGTAGCGGAACATGGCTTGATCGGCGAGCTGCGACTTGCGCGACCCGACAACCACGCGAACGTCGCCGATGCGCAGGCACGCGGACGGGCCGAGATTCATGCGGCTGCCGCCGAAGTAGGGGCCCGGTGCGATGAAGCGTCCGTCGGACAGCTTCTCGACCGCGAACGTCTCCTCGAACGGCGCGTCGCCGGGAATGCCCGACTTGCCGCCGAGCGCGAGCTTGACGGTGTTTCCGGCGCCCGCGCGGTGCGCGGCTTCGGCGGATGCCGGATCGACGATAACGCCGATCGCGGCCTTCGTGGCACCGTTGCGCACCAGCGCGCGCAGCATGCCGGTGGTGTCGGAATCGCCGCCGGCGCCGGGGTTATCTTGCGTATCGGCGATCACCATCGGTTTGCGCGCTGTCTTGGCGCGATCCATGGCATAGCGCACGCCTTCATCAGGTGCGTAGATCTGGCCGTCGAAATCGTTCTCATGCTCGACGATCAGGTTGGCAATCGTGTCAGCGGCGCGATCGGCGTCCGCCTGGGTGCGGCCGTATGCGAAGATTGACGGGCCGCAATCCGGGAAGTCGGCGGCCGGGAAGCCCGGCGCAAAGGAGAGGGTGGGGACGGCATCGCTTTCGAGCGCGGCGAGCTTCGCATAGATGCTCTTGCACGGCTCGATGTCGGTGCACTGCCAGCTGATCGGAATGAGGAACGGCGGCTGGCGGAACGCCTTGGCGAAGCGCTGCTTCGTTTTCAGCAGCAGCGCGAGATGGCGCGCGGCGGCGCGGCCGGTGTCGGCCATGTCGATGTGCGGATAGGTGCGATAGGCCACGAGCGCATCGGAGTGCTCGACCATCGCCGGTGTAACGTTGGCATGCAGATCGATGCTGACGACGAGCGGAATGTCATTGCCGATCACGCGGCGCACCCGCGCCAGCAGTTCGCCTTCGCCGTCGTCGAAGTGCTCGGTCACCATCGCGCCATGCAGATCGAGGTAGACCGCATCGAGCGGGCCGGCGGCGGCAATGCCGTCGACGATGACTTTCGCCACACGCTCGTAGGCATCCTTGGTGACGTGAGCGGACGGACTTGCCGCGCACCAGATGGTCGGGATCAGCGTCCAACCTTCCTTGCGCGCGCAATCGACGAAGCCCGACATGCCGACGTTGATATTGTCGGTCGCGGGGAACATGGCGTCGCCAAGCGACATCGGCGGCCAGCCGCCGCCGTGAACGAATGCATCGTAGACAGCCTTTGTCGGCGCAAAGGTATTCGTCTCGTGCAGGAAACCGCCGATAGCAATACGGGTCATGGCGTCATTGTAGTCGGATGTTCGAGGTCTTCTTATTGAGTTTATGCAGGAGCAGCCATTCCGGAAGAATGGGGGCCGCCGCCCTCGGCGAGCGAACGGAAGTTGGCGAAGTCCCATCCGCGTCCGGGCGCAGCGCTCAGGAGCTGCTGCGTGTACGCTTCGCGCGGATTGGAAAGAATGGCGCCGGCCGGGCCCTGTTCGACGATGCGGCCGTGCTGCATGACGATCACATCGTCGCAAATCTGCGCGGCGACGCGCAGATCGTGCGTGATGAATAGGAGTGCGATGCCGAGCCGCGCCTGAATTTCGTCGAGCAGCTGAAGCACCTGCGCCTGCACTGACACGTCGAGTGCGGACACCGCTTCGTCGGCGACCAGAACGTCCGGGTCCATGGCGAGTGCGCGCGCGATCGCGATGCGCTGGCGCTGGCCGCCGGAGAACTGGTGCGGATAGCGCGTCACAGCATCCGGCGGCAGGTCGACCAGTTCAAGCAGCTCTTTCGCGCGCTCCAGCGCCCTGTCCTTTGGCGTGCCGTAGTTGATCGGCCCTTCGGTGATGGTGTCGCCGACGGTGAGGCGCGGATTGAGCGAGCGGTACGGGTCCTGGAAGATCATCTGGATGTGCTTGCGGTGCGGCCGCAGCATGTTCCGGGACAGGACCGAGATGTCCTTGCCGATCAGGCGAATCTCGCCGGAGGTCGGATCGATCAGCCGCATGATGCAGCGGGCGACGGTGGATTTGCCGGAGCCGCTTTCGCCGACGATGCCGAGGGTGCGGCCCTTGTGCAGTTCGAGCGTCACATCCTTGGCGGCGGCGACCTCGCGCACTTTGCCGAGCATGGAACGCTCGCGATAGACCTTGGTCAGGTCCGCGGTGTTGAGAACGATCGGCGCGGATTCGGTCGCGGGACGAGGCTCGCGCGGAATGAGGCTCGGAACCGACGAGAGCAGGTCGCGGGTGTATTCCTGAGTCGGTCGGCGCAGGATCGTATCGAGCGAACCACTCTCCACCAGCTGGCCGTAACGCATCACCGCGACGCGGTCGGCGATTTCCGCCACCACACCCATGTCGTGGGTGATGAAGAGGACCGCCGTGCCGTGATCCTTCTGAAGATCGCGGATCAGGGCGAGAATCTGCTTCTGCGTGGTGACGTCGAGTGCGGTGGTGGGCTCGTCGGCGATCAAGAGCTTCGGCTCGAGGATCAGCGCCATCGCGATCATGATGCGCTGGCGCTGGCCGCCGGAGAGGCGGTGCGGATAGGACGAGTAGATGCGCTCGACATCCGGCAGGTGCACCTGCTCCATCATCTCGAGGATGCGCTTGCGCCGCTCGCGCGCATCGAGGCGCGTATGCGTGCGCAGCACCTCGTCGATCTGCTTGCCGACCGGGACGACCGGATTGAGAGCTGTCATCGGCTCCTGGAAGATCATCGCCATGGTGGTGGCGCGCAGCGCCCGCAGCCGCTTGTCGGAGGCGGTGAGGATTTCCTCGCCGGCGAGGCGAACGCTGCCGTGCGTCGGCACCAGGATTTTCTTCGGCAGCAGGCCCATGACGGTGAGAGAGGTCACCGACTTGCCGGAACCGCTTTCGCCGACGAGGCACAGCGTCTCGCCGTCGTCGACGTGCAAGGACACGTTGTCGATGATCTTGCCGGCGTCCGGCAGTCCGCCGATGCCGACGATCAGGTTCTTGATCTCTAACGCTCTGCTCACTTGCCGGCTCCGCGCTGTTTCATCCGCGGATCGAGCGCATCGCGCGTCGCATCGCCGATCAGGTTGATGGAGAGAATGGCGATCGACAGCATCAGACCCGGCCAGAAGATCAGCGACGGCTTCACCTGGAAGAAGGCGCGGCCCTCGGCCATGATGTTGCCCCAGGTCGGCGTCTCCGGATTGATGCCCGCGCCGAGGAACGACAGGATCGCCTCGGTGAGAATTGCGGCGGCGCAGATGTAGGTGCCCTGGACGATCAGCGGTGCGAACGTGTTCGGCATTAGGTGCCGCCAGAGAATTTTCGGCAAGCCGGAACCGATAGCGATCGCGGACTCGACGTAAGGCTCCTCGCGCGCCGACAGCACAACCGATCTCACGAGCCGCACCACGCGCGGCACTTCGGGAATGATGATCGCTATCAGCACGGTCTTGACGCTGGCGCCCGAGAGCGACACGACCGCGATCGCGAGCAGGATGCTCGGGATTGCCATCAGACCGTCCATGATGCGCATGACGATCGCGTCCACCCAGCGGAAGAAGCCGGAGACGAGGCCGATTGCGAGGCCGATGGCGACGCTGATCACGGCTGCGCCGACGCCGATCATCAGCGAAATCTGTCCGCCGTGGAGGATGCGCGAGAGCAGGTCGCGCCCGTAGGCATCGGTGCCGAGCGGGAAGCCGGGCATCGCCGCCTTGAGCCGCATGGCTGGCGCCAGCTTTCGCGGATCCTGCGGCGACAGGAAGCCGGCGAAGATCGCCGAAGCGACGATCAGCACGAGGCAAATACCCGCGATGATGATGATCGGGCTGGACGGCCGCGAGAGGAGGCGAGGACCGCTGGTCGCGCCCGCAATCGATGACGATTCTACGGTATCGATTGCCATCAGTAACGAATCCTTGGGTCGAGCAGGGTGTAAGCGAGGTCGATGAAGAGGTTGATCGCGACGTAGAGTCCGCTGGTGAGCAGGATCATCGCCTGGATCACGGGATAGTCGCGCGCCAGCACCGCATCCACGGTGAGGCGGCCGATGCCGGGAATGTTGAACACGCTTTCGGTGACGACGACGCCCGAGATCAGGAGCGCGAAGCCGGTGCCGATCACCGTTATCACCGGAACGGCGGCATTGCGCAGCGCATGACGCAGCAGCACGCCGGCCTCGCCGATACCTTTCGCGCGCGCCGTGCGCACGTAGTCTTCGCCGAGGACTTCGAGCATCGAGGCGCGGGTGATGCGCGCGATCAACGCGATGTAGATGAACGACAGCGCCATCGTCGGCAGGATCATGCGTTCGAAGAACTGACCGAAGCCGCCGGTGATGCTGCGGAAGCCCTGCACCGGCACGAGCCGCAGGTCGATGGCGAAAATCTGGATCAGGATGTAGCCGACGACGAACACCGGCACCGAGAAGCCGAGCAC
>JBMOOJ010000110.1:0-7824 GCA_049323835.1 Pseudomonadota bacterium
GGAACGCCGGACGAGTGTTCGGCATCCGTGGTGACTATGCTCGTGTGCTTCTAACTCAACAGCGCACGAGGCTGCGGACGCACGATGCGTCCGGCGTTCCGCGCGCCCTCTATTCGGAGGGGGAACGAGAAGAAGACTCCGGCGCCCCCGCGCCGCAAAGAACAGGGGTGATGATGCACGTCTGAACAATGGCGCGGGTTTTTTTGCGCGAATGCGGCAAGCCGCACGCGCGCTGCCGCAAAGAACAGGGGTGATCATGCATGTCCGGAGGAAAGAATGCCGTCATTGCGAGGAGTGCGTCAGCACGACGAAGCAATCCAGCTCCAGGCAAGAACCATGGATTGCTTCGCTCCGCTCGCAATGACGAAAACAAGGCAGTGCGTCATTCTCAGTCGTCATGCCCGGACTTGATCCGGGCATCCATCTTCTTTCGAGAAAGATGGATTGCCGGCATAGGCGTTCGCAAGAACGCCGTTCTTCGAACGGCTATGCCCGGCAATGACGAAAATACTAAGTGCTCGCGCCCCGGAATGACGAGATATGTTGATGTCAGCGGAAAAGGACGCGAAGAAATCACGCACAGCCCCGCTCACACCCGCACTGCGGGGAGGCCACAAAACGAAACAGGGCGCTGATGCGCCCCGCCCTATTCGTCCCGATACACCTTCTCGCGTTTCTCGTGGCGCTCCTGCGCTTCCACGGAGAGCGTCGCGATCGGCCGCGCTTCGAGGCGCTTGAGCGCGATCGGCTCGCCCGTCTCCTCGCAGTAGCCGTAGGTGTTGTCCTCGATTCGCTGCAGCGCCGCGTCGATCTTCGAGATCAGCTTGCGCTGGCGGTCGCGGGCCCGCAGCTCGATCGCGCGATCCGTCTCCGAGGAGGCGCGGTCGGCGAGATCGGGATGATTGACGTTCTCTTCCTGAAGCTGCTGGAGCGTGGTCTTTGATTCGCGGAGGATGTCATCCTTCCAGGCGAGCAGCTTGGCGCGGAAGTATTCGCGCTGCCGCTCGTTCATGAAAGGCTCTTTCTCCGTCGGGCGGTAGTTCTTGAGCTTTTCCAAGTGCGGTCCGTCATCTGTCGCTGGCGGCCGGAGAATGCCCGGTCGCGGGCCGCCTTATATAGCGACGGCCAGTGACAAACAATATCGCCCATACCGCCTGTGGGCGGGGTTCGGACCCCGCCCTTTTCACACGTTCAGTACCCGACGGTGAAGCGGCGGCGGATATGGGCCGGTTTCTCGATCTCGTCGACGAGGGCGATCGCGTAGTCCTCCAGCGAGATCGAGCTTTTGCCGTCGGCAGCGGTGAGAAGCTGGTCGGTTCCAAGCCGGAAGGTGCCGGTCCGCTCGCCCGGGATCAGCAGGGCCGAGGGCGACAGGAAGGTCCAGTTCAGCTCCTTTTCCTGCCGCAAAAGGCCGAGGAACACCCCGCCCTTCTCCGCTTCCGCCTTGTATTGCGCCGGGAAGTTAGGGGTCGAAACCAGCGTCACGCCGGGCGCGACCTCGAGGCTGCCCGCCCCGCCGACCACCAGATAGCGCGGCACTTTCGCATCCTTGACGGCGGCGATCAGCAACGCCGGATCGCTCGCAAGGAAGTGAACCGCACTGACCACCGCATCGTGACCCTCGATCAGCCTGGCAAGGCCAGCGCGATCGAAAACGTCGCCCTTTTTCGGAGTGACGCCGGGGCGGCCGTTCAGCTTGTCCGGGTTTCGGGCGATGCCGGTGACGGTATGGCCGCGGCGCAGCAATTCGTCGACGATGCGCGATCCGGCATTGCCCGTCGCGCCGATAACGGCGATATTCATGAAACTCCCTCACATGTTAAATATGGGTCACCAAGGGTGACTAAATATTCAAAAGGGAGTATTTGGAAAGAAGGCACTTTGCCGAGACCAGATGACCCTAGAGTAACCCAGTTCTGTTGGAGCCATCATGACGCCGGGCGACCCCTATTCCGACCGCTGCCCCACCCGCCTGATCCTTGATCGAGTCGGCGACAAATGGGCCGTGCTCATTCTCGGGCTGCTGGCGGAGCAGCCGACACGCTTCAACCAGTTGCGGCGGACGATCCAGGGCATTTCGCAGAAGATGCTGTCGCAGACGCTGAAGAGTCTCGAGCGCGACGGGCTCGTGAAGCGGCGCGCGATCGCGACTGTGCCGGTGACGGTCGAGTATTCGATCACGCCGCTCGGGCGCACGCTCGCCGAGGCGGTCGATCCGCTGCGGCTGTGGGCGGAAGGCAATGTGAAGGAAGTGCTGGCGGCGCAGCGCCGCTACGATCAGATGGAAAAGACTGCGCGCGTGGCGTGACGCGCACTTACGGGCGGCCGGTCGCCTTCGCCAGTTCGACCTCGACGCGCAGTTCGATCTCGGCCAGCACCTGGTCGAGGCCCGCATCGCCGGAGGAGGCTTTCAGATCGGCTGCGGCGGTGCGCAGGCGCTGCACGGTCGAATTGTCGAGCGAGCCCGACAGCAGCCCGATCTTGAGATCGTCGAGCACGTCGAGCGCGGTGCGTCCCCGCTTCACCGAACGCTGGCGGCGTTGGACCGGATCTTCATCGACGCTCTGCATCGCCAGCAGCGCGTCGATGCTGCCGGCGGCGCGCGGCGGCGCGGCGGTGCGGGTCTCGGAGGCCGATGCGAGATCGGGCAGCGAGAAGCCGGTCGAGCCGGTTCTGCGGCTGTTGCTGGTCGATCCGATGGTCGTGCCGTTCGGGCCGTAGATGCGCATGGTTGCTCTCGCCGGGACTGGATTGCCGATCCGCGATGACGCTAGCGCCGCGATCTGAACCCGCCCTTGCACAGGAACCTCCACTTTTATGGTTAATGAAGCGTAAAGAGCCCGGCAATTTCTGCCGCATGCGGCAAGTTCGGCGGCCCGCGCGATGCGATTCCAATGCGGCGGGATTCAAATTTCTCAATGGCATCAGATATTTGATTCCGCGCATGGCGTGGCACGGCCTTCGCATAGTCCGCTCTGATCAAGCCCCATGGGGAGCGTGAGGCGAGATCGGAAGACGGCCTCGCGGGGAGCAGAGGATGCCAGTTTCAGTTTTGGATCGTGCGTGGTGTGCGCGCATCGCCCGGATCGCCGGCGCGGCGCTGGTGCTGCTCGCATTCGGCGCGCTACCGGCGCAAGCGACGTCGCGGATCAAGGATCTCGCGAACATCGAAGGCGTGCGCCAGAACCAGTTGATCGGCTACGGCCTCGTGGTCGGCCTGAACGGCACCGGCGATACGCTCAACAACATTCCTTTCACCAAGCAGTCGCTGCAGGCGATGCTCGAGCGCATGGGCGTCAACATCCGCGGCGCCACCATCCGTACCGGCAACGTCGCGGCCGTGATGGTTACAGGCAATCTGCCCGCCTTCTCGACCCAGGGTACGCGCATGGACGTGACCGTGTCGGCGATGGGCGACGCCAAGAACCTGCAGGGCGGCACCCTGCTCGTCACCCCGCTCCTCGGCGCTGACGGAAACGTCTACGCCGTCGCGCAAGGCTCGCTCGCGATCGGCGGTTTCCAGGCTGAAGGCGACGCAGCGAAGATCACCCGCGGCGTGCCGACGGTCGGCCGCATCGCCAATGGCGCGATCATCGAGCGCGAGATCGAATTCGCGCTGAACCGTCTGCCGAACGTGCGCCTCGCGCTGCGCAACGCCGACTTCACCACGGCGAAGCGCATCGCGGCCGCGGTCAACGATTTCCTCGGCACCAAGACGGCCGAACCGGTCGATCCGTCGACCGTGCAGCTCAGCATTCCTGCCGAGTTCAAGGGCAACGTCGTCGCGCTGCTCACCGAGATCGAACAGTTGCAGGTCGAGCCGGATCTGGCGGCGAAGATCATCATCGACGAACGCTCCGGCATCATCGTCATGGGCCGGGACGTGCGCGTGGCGACGGTCGCTGTCGCGCAAGGCAACCTCACGGTTTCAATTTCCGAAAGCCCGCAGGTCAGCCAGCCGCAACCGCTGTCACGCGGACAAACGGTCGTCACACCACGCACGCGCGTCGGCGTTCAGGAAGACGGCAAGAAGCTCGCACTCGTGAAAGACGGCGTCTCGCTGCAGCAACTCGTCGACGGCTTGAACGGGCTGGGCATCGGCCCGCGCGATCTGATCGCGATCCTGCAGGCGATCAAGGCTGCCGGCGCGATCCAGGCCGACATCGAGGTGATGTGATGAGCAGCATTCCCTCAACCTATCAGTTCCCGGCGATCAACGGCCGCAAGGACATCAAGTTCGAGGAAGCGCTGGAGAAGGTGTCGCCGGAAGCTCAGAAAAAGGCGAAGACCCAGGCGCAAGACTTCGAGGCTGTGTTCCTGAACTCGATGTTCTCGCAGATGACGAGCGGCCTCAAGGGTGACGGCCCGTTCGGCAGCACGCCGGGCACCAGCGTCTGGCGTTCGATGCTCACCGATCAATACTCGAAATCGTTCGCGCAGGCCGGCGGCGTCGGCATCTCCTCGGACGTTTTCCGCACCTTGATCCTGCAACAGGCGGCACGCGCCGGCTGATACTGAAAGGACGCATCATGAATCCCGCATCGTCCCAGCCCGCGGATCACATCACTCCGCTCACCCCGGCCGCGACTCCTGCTGACGCCAAGCGCCTCGCCCAGGACATGATGGACGTGATGACGTCGCTGCTCGGTCTTGTCGAGCGCGAGACCGAACTCGTCCGCGCCGGACAAATCCGTCAGGCAATGGCCCTTGAGGCCGACAAGAGCGAGCTCTCGCGCAAGTACGTCGGCTCGATCGGGCGGCTCAAGGCGAGCCACAAGTTCATGCAGATCAAGACTCCGGAGCTGCTGACGGCGCTGCATCGCCATCACGATACGTTCCGGGCGATGTTGCAGGTCAACCTGACGGTGCTGGCAACCGCACATGCGGTTTCCGAAGGCATCGTGCGCGGCGCCAGTGCAGAGATGCAGCGCCGCACCGCGCCGCAGACCTATACGGCGGCGGGCCAGCGTTCCGCGCCACCGCCGCGCAACGCCGCGCCGCTGTCGGTGAGCCGCACGCTCTGAGCTTCCGTTCGTTCCGGGGAACGCGCGACGTCGTGCAAGCGCAGCCGCGCATTCGATTCAATTTGAAGCGAATCCATCAAGGTGATGTTCGCCGCATTTTCTAACGCGGCGTTCAAACCCTGCTGGCATGCTTGCCGCGGGAACGGGAAAGGGGTTTGACTCTGGAGGCCAGGAGGCTGCCATGGGTACAGACTTCAGTATCAAACCGGTCGGGGCGCCGGTTGCAACGCCATTTGTGAGACCTGCTCCGCCAGCCGCGGTTGAGGCCGTGCAAACGCAGTTGCCACCGGACAAGACCGTCACCGCCGCGGATACCGTGGTGAGGGTACGAAACGATTCGGGTGCACGAAGCGATGCCCTTTCACGGCAGGTGTCGATCGATCGTGCTGCCGCGCAGGTCGTCTACAAGGTCGTCGACAATCGCACGAGCCTCGTGATCCGCCAGTTTCCGGACGAAGCGTTGCTGCGTTCGCGCGCCTATGGACGCGCCCTCGAGGAAGCCAGACTGGCTGCGCGCAAACAGGCGGTGACCGACCGGCGCGTCTGATCTGACGTATTTGATTTCACCGAGACCGGCGGGCGATCGCTCGACGGGCGATTCCGCATTCCGGTCCGAAACCTAGCTTTTCTTTGCAAACGACGTCTCGAGCGTCTGCGAGCTGCCATTTCCGAGCACGGTCTTGATCTGCGCAGTTCCGGGCTTCGTCAGCTGGAATTTTGAATCCGCTACACGAAAGGCGTTGTCCTTGATCAGAACCTCCTGATACTTGAGGACGCTGCCGCTCTGATACTTCACCTTGGCGCGAAAACCCTGAACATTCGAAATCTGAATCGAGAACTGCTGACCGTTCGCGTATTTGCCGTTCCAGCTGCCCTCGAACATCTGCGGATCGACGTCAACGTACTTGCCGGGCTTGACGACGTTCTGGCCGACCGCCACGTAGTTCGCCGATATGATGCTGAGAAGGTCCGCCATGACGGCCTCCAGGGCTCAAGGCTCAGGCGCGGCCGGATAGACCGGCGGCAAGGTTGCGATTGATTTCGATCAGCGGCGGCAGCAGTTCGGCCCGCGGATTGATCTGCAGTTCGTAGGTCTGCGTCATGACGAACACGCCGATGTTGGCGACGTTCTGACGGACATCGAGCGCCTGCGGGTTCTTGTCGTCGGTCGCGGCGCTGAGGAAGATCGACCAGAGCTTGCGGTTGAACAGGACGGCCTCGGCGATCTCGTCGTTGCGGACCTTGTCCCAGTCGTTCAGAACCGACTGCAACTTGTTTGCCGCCTTCAACAGCGCCTGCGCTTCGATCTCACGGGGAGATGCGGTGGTCTGGGCAACGCGGGCATAGGCTTGGGCGGCACTCGACATCAATCACCTCGACAGCAACTGCTCCTCGCGCTTAATGAGTGCGCGAAGCTCCTTTAAAGCTTTGTATAGAGATCCGCTTAAAATAAGATTACTTGCCGACTCGATAGGCGAGCGAAAGCTCGGAACGGCGTCGAGCACCTCTTTGACGAAGCCGAAATACAACTCCTGATACTTCGGTATGTCGCCTTCGAGATACATCATCTGCACACAGAGATAGATGCGCTTGACCGGCGTGTTCGCGGTTTCGGCCGTCAGGATATCCTTCTCGCGCAGAATGGGCGCATCGCCATCGATCAGGAATGCCGTCTTGGTGTCCGAGTTGGTGATGACGCTGCCGCCGATCACGATCCGTTCGAACGGCTTGAGTTCAACACGTAAAGACATTGCCTTTCCTTTATCGCTTGAAGGGCGCCTGGCGGCCTTCAATGGTGTTGGCCGCAACGATCAGCCGAATCGGCACGGCCATTGTGCCCCAAGGTCCAGGCGAAACGGCGGCAAAAAAGCAGAACGGCGGGGTTTCCCCCGCCGCCTGCACTGTTTCTTAGCGGAAGATTAGTTGCGCAGCAGCTGCAGCACGCTCTGCTGCGACTGGTTGGCGAGGGCAAGCGCGGACACCGCGATCGACTGGCGGGTCGCCAGCGCCTGGCTGTTGGCCGCTTCCTCGTTGGTGTCGGCGAGCGTCAGGTTCGACGAGCCGGTCTGCAGCACGTTGATCAGGTTCTTCGAGAAGTCCTGGCGGATCTGCACGATCGACAGGTTCGAGCCGAGGGATGCAGCTTGCGAGCGAAGTGCCGAACCGGCCAGATTGAGCTGTGTCAACACCCGGTTCGAGGCGTTGTTGTCGATGAAGTCGGTGCCTGCCGTCAGCGCCGCCAGGCCGAGGCCCGCCGGGTTGAAGTTGACGCCCTGGATGTTGAGTATCGAGCTTCCGGTTTCGTTGAACACCAGTTTCAGCGTATCGCCGTTGAGCAGGTTGACGCCGTTGAACGACGCATCCTGCGATGTGGTGGCGATCTGCTGAATGATGTTGTTGTACTGGGTGACGAGATTGGCGCGGGTCAGCTGTACGCCGGCATCCGCAACCGGAGCGCTTGCAACAAGCCCGTTGAACTCCTCGCCGACGCCCGCGGCGGTACCACCGATCGCGCCGATCGTCGACGAGGCGGCATCGCTGGTCGTGGTGATGGTGAGGCGGCCGGTGGTGTCGATCGTCGCCTGCAGAAAGTTAGCCGCCAGCGCCAGGTTCAGTTCGTTCAGCGTATCGACCTGGCCCGCGCCGGTACCAAAGGTGATGTTGGTGGGCGTGCCGCCGCCGGTCGCACCGATGGTGAGGGTCAGACCGGTCGCCGTCGCCGCGCCGCCCGTGGTGAGCTGCGTGCTGCGGACGAAGGTACCCGCCGTCAGGCCGAGACGGGCAAGACCCGCACCGCTGA
>JBMOOJ010000111.1:0-18462 GCA_049323835.1 Pseudomonadota bacterium
GCCGAGCGAGCATCGCGAGCGGAGGCCGGGGTGGGGTGACGCACAGAACCCCCACCCGTCGCCTTGTTCGTGGAGCCTGTCCTCGGACGGCGCGGAGCGCCGATCCGGGGGCTCACAACGCGCCACCCTCCCCACAAGGGGGAGGGAAAAACGCAGGGGCTCCTCGCGATGACGAGAGGCGCCTCGATGAACTTACGAATTCCGTGCCGCCTGGATCGCTTCCCAGATACGGGCCGGCGTCGCAGGCATGTCGATATGCGTCACGCCGAGCGGTGCCAGCGCGTTCATCACCGCATTCATGATGGTCGCGGGTGCGGCGATCGCACCGGCCTGGCCGCTTCCCTTCACGCCCAGCCGGTTGGCGCGGCTTGGAAAATCCGATGTCAGACTGCCTTCGAACGACGGAACGTCGTCCGCACGCGGGAGTGCGTAATCCATCAGCGAACCCGAGAGGATTTGCCCCGTCTCGTTGTCGAACAACGTCTGCTCAAGCAATGCCTGACCGATGCCCTGCACCACGCCGCCATGCACCTGACTCAAGGTCTGGCGCGGATCGAGCAGCCGGCCGTAATCATCGAAGATGACATAACGGTCGAGCGTGACTCTGCCGGTTTCGGGATCGATTTCGATCTCGGCAAGATGGCATCCATTGGGAAACGTGTACTGATCGCACACGTGCGTAGCTCGATGCATGAGCCCGGGCGCGATGTCGTCGCCTCCGTGCTGGCACGATGCACGTGCCACTTCATCCAGACTGATTTCCTGCCCGGTCGATGCGACACGCAGGACACCCGCATTATATTGAATAGCGGCAACGCTCGTTTGCAGCAGGCGCGCGGCAAGCCGTTTCGCATTCTCGATCACACCTTCGGCCGCCATCAACAGCGCCGTCCCGCCCTGATGCATGGAGCGGGCGCCACCGTGCCCGCCGCCCCGGTCGAGATCGTCGGTGTCGCCTTGCAGAAACCGGAAGCGTTCGAGCGGCAGCCCGAACGCATCGGCGGCAATCTGCGGATAGGTCGTCTCGTGGCCCTGCCCGTTCGAATGCGTGCCGACCTTCAAACGAATCTGCCCATCTTCGCCGACCGCGACTTCCGCGACCTCGTTCGGCTGGCCACGCGCCGTCTCGAGAAAGCAGGCGTAGCCGAGGCCGCGCAATTTCCCTCGCGCGCGCGACGCTTTCTTGCGTGCCGCAAAACCGTCTGCGGCAGCCACCGCAAGATCGATCGCTTGTCCGAAGCTGCCCTGCTCCACCGACAGGCCCATGGCCGTGCGCTGGGGAAACCGGCGAATGATGTTCTTGCGGCGCAGCTTCAGCGCATCCATCCCGAGCCTGGCCGCCGCGATATCGATGCAGCGCTCGATCAGATAGTTCGCCTCGGGCTTCCCGGCGCCGCGATAGGCATCGATCGGGGTCGTATTGGTGAACACGCCTCGGGTCTGGAATGCGACCAGCGGAATGTCGTAGACGCCGCCCATCGCGCTTCCCATCGCCATCGTCAGCACCACTGGCGAGACCGTCGAGACGTAAGCGCCCATGTTGGCGAGGATGTCGGCCCTGAGCGCGAGAAACTTGCCGCTTGTATCCAGCGCGATCTGCGCCCGAACGAAGCTGTCGCGGCCATGCGCCGACGCAAGAAAATCTTCGTTGCGATCGCCGATCCACTTCACAGGCCGGCGCAAACGGCGTGCGGCCCACAACACCAGTATCCATTCTGGATAAAGCACGTTCTTCATTCCGAAGCCGCCGCCGACATCGGGAATGCTGACGCGCAATTTCTCGCGCGGAATCTTGAAAACTGCATCCGCAAGCAGATCGCGGATCATGTGCGCGCCGGCCGCCGACGCCGTCAGATGCAGGTGATCCTTCGATGGATCGAACGTACCGAGCGCACCGCGCGTTTCCATCGGAGCGGCAACGACGCGGTTATTGACGATCTCGCATTCCACCACATGGGCGGCAGCGCGGATCGCAGCCTCGACCTGCCCCATCTCGCCGCGGCGATACACATAAGCGACGTTGTTCTCCGCCTCCGGCCAGATGCGCTGACTATCTGTTTGAATCGCATCGATGACCGAGATCATCGGCGGCAACGATTCGTAATCGACAACGATCGCTTCCGCCGCATCGCGTGCACTTTCGGCGCTCTCCGCCACGACGAACGCGACGGGTTCGCCGACATAACGAACGACACCTTGCGCCAGCGCATGATAAGGCGGCACGACGAGAGGCGACGCCATCGCGATGTTGGTTGCCGCGCAGGGCATCGGTCCGATCCCGTCAGCCGCCAGATCGGCTCCGGTCAGCACCGCCGCGACGCCGCGCATCGTCCGTGCCGCATCGGCATCGATCGCGGTAACGCGCGCATGCGCATGCGGCGAGCGAACGACGACGCCATGAAGGACTTTCGGCACATCGAGATCGGCAATGTAACGCCCGCGCCCCTGCACAAAGCGCACGTCTTCGAGGCGATCGATGCTGCGGCCCAGCAATTTTTCCGTCATGCGAGATTTATGGAACGCAAGCCCCGCAAAGGCAACAGCGGCGGCACAAAGGGAAACAGTATCAAGTGGATAGCCTCCGATGACATCAGCGGCTACCGCCGCATAGCTCTAATAATGATAATATCAGCATCGCCGCGCGATTCATTTGCTTCAGTTACGAAGTTCAGTTGCGCGGCGACGCGCGTGTTTTCGGGAGAACCGCAGTAAATGAAAAGCCAGGCGCACAAGCGCAGCCCCAAGCCGCCCTCCTCGCCTCAGGTGCGCACGGCCCGCAAGCGAACGTCGAAGCGGTCACGATCGCGCGATCCTGTCGCAAGCCGACAGGCCCTGCTGGATGCGGCTGCGAGATTGTTCAACAGCGTCGGCTACTACGGCACGGATACCAACCGGATTGCAATCGCCGCCGGTTACACGCCGGGCACGTTCTATACACACTTCGAGGACAAGCGCGCCATTTTCCTCGAAGTCTACAAAGGCTGGGTCAACGACGAGATCAATGCGTTCACCGACATCTTCAACTCGAAAGAGCCCGGCAAGCGTATGCGGCTCGCTAGGACCCTGCTGAAGCATCACGAGGACTGGGCGACATTCCGGGCCAGCCTGAAATCGCTTTACTTCACCGACGATGTCGTGCGCAGCGCGCGGATCGAGCAAAGGCGCAAGCAGATGCTCCTTTCCGCGACCCTGCGATCACCCGGAAAGCCCGAGCGGACGCCCGCCCAGATGCTCGCAACCATGCTGATCTCCGAAGCGCTCGCAGACGCAATTGCCGATGGCGATGCCGAGAAGCTCGGCGTCAAGCGCGACGATCTCTTCCAGATTCTCCTCAGGAGCATCTGACGACGCCGCATCGGCCATGGCTCATCCGGCCGCAGAAGAAGACCCATCCAGGACAGGCTGCCAGGACAGGCTTATTGTATTTGTGATACCAGCGGATGTGCGCTAGACACAGCCGCCCTTGGGCAAGGGGTATTCTGATCGGTCTTCCGCCTGGCGGAATTGCACCTAGAAAGCAGACACTTATGCCTCGCCGCGAACGCGGAAAGGCCCAATTTTGGACGAGCGAAGATGGCGCGCAACATTCTGATCCTTGGAGCTTCTTACGGTTCGCTGCTGGCAACCAAGCTGTTGATGGCTGGCCACAACGTGACCCTGGTTTGCCGCAAGAAGACCGCGGACCTGATCAACCGCGAGGGCACCGAGGTCCGCATCAAGCTGCGCGATGAGCCCGCGCACCGGTCCATTTTTTCGCGCGACCTGCCGGGCAGGCTGGACGCGACCTCGCCCGACAAGGTCGACCTCGCCCGCTACGATCTCGTCGCGCTGGCGATGCAGGAGCCACAGTACACCAATCACACGATCCGCGTGCTGATGGTCAAAATCGCCGAGGCGAAACTGCCCTGCCTGTCGATCATGAACATGCCGCCGCTGCCTTACCTCAAGCGGATCGAAGGCCTGGCCGATATGGACCTCGAAGAGGCCTATACCAATGCCCAGGTCTGGGAGCGGTTCACGCCGGGGCTGGTGACGCTCTGCTCACCCGACCCGCAAGCCTTCCGTCCGCCGGAGGAAGCAGCAAACGTTCTGCATGTAGGTTTGCCGACGAACTTCAAAGCGGCGACATTTGCGGATGAGGCCCACAACAAGCTGCTGCGCGAACTCGAAGCGGATATCGACGCGGTGAAGCTGGACGGCCAGGACGTTCCGGTGAAGCTAAAGGTGTTCGATTCGCTGTTCGTCCCGCTCGCGAAGTGGTCGATGCTGCTGACCGGCAACTATCGCTGCATCACGCCGGCCGACCCGCAGCCGATCCGCGACGCCGTGCATGGCGACTTGAAGCTTTCGAAGTCGATCTACACTCATGTCGACGCCATCGCGCAGCGGCTGGGAGCAGATCCGCAGGACCAGGTCCCCTTCGAGAAATATGCGAAGGCCGCGGAAAGCCTGCTGAAGCCGTCATCGGCAGCCCGCGCGGTCGCCAGCGGCGCGCCGTTCATCGAGCGGGTCGACTTGCTCGTCAAACTGATCTCGCATCAGCTCGGCATGCCCAATGCCGACATCGACCGGACTGTCGACGTCGTCGACCAGAAGCTGAGCGAAAAGATCCTCGCGGGCGGATCGGGCGGTTAGCACTTTGAACTGCGCGCGATCATCGCTCACGGAAGGCGCGCGCCACCTTATCGAACAGCGATTTCGTCAGATATGAGCCGACCGCCCGGTCGCCGGTCTTGATGAACGATTCCACCGGCATCCCGGGAATCAACCGGTGCGCGCAGCATGGAAGACAGGTTGTTCGTGTGACGAAGGGGACCGTCAGCGCGCAGGATATAAGCAGCCGTTAATTACATCGCGGTGACGGTTTATTAACCATCCAAGCGCAGTTCACAGCAGCGAGAAACATGTGCGGGAATAATAATGATTTGCCGCTTCACCAGGCATGGCGGTTTGTGACGAACTGAAAAAATGCCTGCTATCGCAGATGAAGTTTCATCACATGCGGCGCGCGCCGCGCGTATGGAGAATTGCCGATCCTAGGGCAATTGCGTCCGGCTTGCTGCTCCAAGCGGTATTCGGCTCCGCACAATGCGCGGCTGTGCAAAAATTTTTTGGACTGGCTGCTGCGCGTGCGGGCCGACTCCGCAAAGAAAGCCGCATGCCGCTCAGCCGATGCGGTATCCGATACCGGGCTCCGTCAGGATAACCGCCGGGTCTTCTGGATTCGGCTCGATCTTCTGACGCAACTGACCGATGTAGACGCGCAAGTACTGCGTATCGCTCGTATGCGCGGCACCCCACACTGCGGCAAGGATCTGCCGGTGAGTCAGGACTTTTCCGGGATGGCGCGCGAGAAAGCTGAGCAGCTCGAATTCTTTCGGCGTCAGCTTGATCTCTTCACTATTGCGCGTCACCCGGTGACGCACGCTGTCAATCTCGACATCGCCGATCCTGGCGGACGGAGCTTCGTTGTGCCGCTGCATGCGATGCCGGATCGCGGCGCGTAAACGCGCCAGCAACTCGCCGACACCGAACGGCTTATTGACGTAGTCGTCGGCGCCGAGATCGAGCGATTCGATTTTCTCCGCTTCCCGGTCGCGCGCGGACAGCACGATGATCGGCACATCGGACCACGCCCGCACTTGCCGGATCACGTCCTTGCCATCCCCGTCAGGCAGGCCGAGATCGAGCACGACGACGTCGGGCGCATCTGCCGCAATCCGCTTGACCGCCTCAGCCACCGACCCCGCGGTGATCAGGCCGTAACCGCTTGCCTCCAGCGCCGGTTTGAGAAATCGAAGGATAGCCGGCTCATCGTCAACAACAAGGACACGCACACGGCTCATGCGGGAACCTCCAGACGCGGCAAGGTCAGGATCACCTGCGTCCCGGTTGCGGTCCCCGGCGGCGGGCTCGCCACCGACACGCCGCCGCCATGCGCCTCCATGATGCCGCGCGCGATCGCAAAACCGAGCCCTGTCCGCTCGCCACGGTCTCCTTCGGCGCTGACGCTGACGAACTTGTCAAATATGCGGGGTAAAAGGTCGGGTGGAATACCGGGCCCGTCATCCCTCACCCGCAGGCTCACCGTCTGCTGATCCATGCCGGCATCGATGCCGATGTTTGCGGCCGCGGGCGTGTGAACGACCGCATTGCCAATAATATTGCTCAAGGCCTGCTCGATCAGAATGGCATCGGCATGAACCAGCGGCAGATCGGCCGGCAAAGCCACCGTGATACGCTGCATGGCGCCGCGCCGGCGCGCCGCGCTGACGACGCGATCAGTGATGTCACGCAAGTCGATCCAGTCCTTGCGCAGCTCCAGTGCCCCCGCATCGATCCGCGTCATCGACAGCAGGTTGCGCACCATGCCGTCGAGATGCTCGACCTCCTGCTTGATCTGTCCGAGGAGGTCGCTGCGCGCCGCCGGGGCAAGCTTGTCGCCGACGTCGATGAGGCTCGTGGCCGCGCCAAGGATCGACGCCAGCGGCGTGCGGAAATCGTGAGAGATCGAAGCCAGCACCGTGTTTCGCACGCGCTCTGCCTCGATCGCACTCTGCGTCGCAACCATCTCGCGCGACAGGAAGCTGCGCTCCAGCGCGGCCGCGGCCTGCTCCGCCAACGTATCGAGCAGCGCCCGGACTTCGGAATCGAGCTCGGTCTTGCCGACCATCACGCCGATCGTGCCGATCGGTCCGCGCGCCGTGCGCAGCGGCAGAAAAAGCCACGGCACCAGCGGTAGCGTGGAAGTGCGGCTGCCGGCGGGCTCGCCCTTCTCCACCGCCCAGCGGGCCGCTGACATCGATGCAGGATCGAGATCGTCTTCCGGCGGCCAGGCTGCGCGGATTTGCAACTCGCTCCGCTCGTCCAGCAGAAGGATCGCTGGCTTGTCGAGACTCGTGTGAATCTCGCTGACTGCGCCTTCCGCAACCTGATCGACACCGGCAAGGCCGGACAACCGCCGCGTGAACTCATAAAGCCGGCGCATGGCCCGCACGCGCGCAGCCGAGATTCGCGCCTGCGTCCGCGCACGCCCCGCAAGCGCCGAGGTAATGATGGCGACGCCCAGAAAGATGACGAGTGCGAGCAGTTCATACGGCTCGGCAACCGTCAGGGTGTAAAGCGGTTCGATAAAGAAGAAGTTGTAGGCGAGGAACGACAGACCCGATGCCACAACAGCCGGCCATACCCCGAAGAATACGGCAGGTATCAGCACCGCGACAAGAAACACCAGCGACAGATTCGGAATTGGCGTCAGCGTTTGCAACATGCGCCCGGCACCCACAGCCGCGGCCACCGCCAGGATCGCCGTCGCATAACCGGACACCGGGCCGGCCATCAAGGTCCGGCTCAACCGCGGCAGCGCACCCGCCGCGTTTGCGCCGGTCACGACGTGAATGGCGATGCCGTCGGCGAGACGCACGAGCTCCTGGGCGAGCGACTGCCGAAACAGCTCGGTGAAGCCGCGCCGCTTGCCGCGACCGATCACGATCTGGGTGACGTTCTCGAAGCGGGCGACGCGCAGGAGCTCGTGAGCGAAATCCTGAGCGACGAGTGTTTTCACTTCCGCTCCCAGCGTCTGCGCGAGCTGGAGCGCTTCATCGACGAGACGATGCACCTGCTGCGCACCGGGACGTTCGACCGTAACCGCCATCCAGGGCGCATCCATCAGATCGGCGAGGCGCTTGGCGCTACGGATGAGCGCAGTCGCATCCGAGTCGGGACCGACGCAAACCAGAATCCGCTCGCCCGCCGCCCATGGCCCCTCGATCGCGTTCGCCTGCATCCGCTGCACCAGCGCCGCATCGATCCGCGCCGCGGCACGCCGCAGCGCCAGCTCGCGCAGCGCCGTCAGGTTCTGCGGTTTGAAGAAACTTTCAATCGCGCGCGTGGCGGTGTCTTGCACATAGACCTTCCCCTCCGCCAGTCGCCGCAACAATTCGTCCGGTGGAAAATCAACCAGCACGAGTTCATCTGCGGCATCGAACACGGTGTCCGGTACGGTTTCACGAACACGGACCTTGGTGATCTTCTGGATCACCTCGTTGAGGCTTTCGAGATGCTGGATGTTCAACGTGGTCCAGACGTCGATGCCGGCAACCAGCAATTCCTCGATGTCCTGCCAGCGCTTGGGATGACGGCTGCCCGGCACATTGGAATGCGCATACTCGTCGACAAGCAGAAGTCCGGGCTTGCGCGCAAGCGCCGCATCGAGGTCGAACTCCTGCATCACCTGGTTGCGGTAGACGATCGGCCGGCGCGGCAGGAGTTCGAGCCCGGCAACGAGCGCTTCGGTTTCGCCGCGGCCGTGCGTCTCGACCAGTCCGATAACAACGTTCCGCCCTTCTTTCTTCGCGGTCTGTGCCGCGGTCAGCATCGCAAAGGTCTTGCCAACGCCGGGCGCCGCCCCAAGAAAAATCTTGAGGCGGCCGCGATTTTCCTGTCTCGCCAGAGCAAGCAGTGCGTCGGGTGACGCGCGGGGGGCAACGGTTACGGGCATCGGCGTTCCTGCCCGCCTAATTTAAGGCTTCATCGCATCAAGTGCGAGGTTCAACGCAAGAACGTTAACGCGGGGTTCGCCGATAATCCCGAGAAGCCGGCCCTCGGTCTGGGACGCTACCAGCTCACGAATTCGGGCAACCGGGGTATTTCTGGCCTTGGCTACCCGCACGATCTGGTTCGCCGCGTTTTCCGGAGAGATATGCGGATCGAGGCCGCTACCGGATGTGGTGACGCTATCGGCCGGAACGGATACATCGCCCGCCTCCTTCATTGCCTTCACGTCCCCGGCCACCCGGTCGATCAGCTTCCGCGACGTCGGCCCCAGATTGGAGCCACTGGAGCTTGCCGCATTATACGGTGCATCGACGGTCTTCGACGAATCGCCCGGATCAGGCGCGCTGGTCGCCGACGGGCGGCCGTGGAAGTAGCGATCACTCGCGAACGCCTGTCCGATCAGAGCCGATCCGATCACCGCACCGTCCTTCCGGATGAGACTGCCGCCGGCCTGGCGGGGCATGGCAGCCTCGGCAACAACGGTGATCGCCAGCGGATAGACTACTCCGAGCAGCGCCACAAACAGAGCCAGCATGACAGCAGCGGGGCGAAGGTGGGCCAACATGATACAATCCTCCTTCAGGCAAGGCCGAGTGCGTTGACGATCAGATCGACGAGCTTGATCCCGGCGAAGGGGACGATCAGCCCGCCGAGGCCGTAAACAACGAGATTGCGCTGGAGCAGCGCGGCGGCCCCGACAGGCCGATAGGCGACGCCCTTCAGGGCCAGCGGGATCAGCGCCACGATGATCAGCGCATTGAAGATGACTGCGGAGAGAATAGCGCTCTGCGGCGTCGCCAGTTGCATGATGTTCAGCGCCGACAACTCGGGATAGGTCACGACGAACAGCGCCGGAATGATCGCGAAATACTTGGCGACATCGTTCGCGATCGAGAAGGTCGTCAGCGAGCCGCGCGTCATGAGGAGCTGTTTGCCGATTTCGACGACCTCGATCAGCTTCGTAGGGTTGGAATCGAGATCGACCATGTTGCCAGCCTCGCGCGCCGCCTGGGTACCGGTCTGCATGGCGACGCCGACATCCGCCTGCGCCAGCGCCGGCGCATCGTTGGTGCCGTCGCCACACATGGCGATCAGCCGTCCCTTGGACTGCTCTTCGCGGATGTAACGCAGCTTGTCCTCCGGCGTTGCCTCGGCGATGAAATCGTCGACACCGGCCTCGGAAGCGATAGCCGCCGCGGTGACGGGATTATCGCCGGTCACCATCACCGTGCGGATACCCATCCGCCGCATCTCGGCAAAGCGCTCCTTGATGTCGGGTTTGACCACGTCCTTGAGATGGATCACACCAAGCAGCCGTCCGTTCTCGACAAGCCCGAGCGGCGTTCCGCCCGATCGCGCGATGCGCTCATGCGCTGCGCGGAACGTGGCGTTATCCTGCGCATCACCGCCATTCTCGCGCGCAAAACGCAGAACCGCGTCGATAGCGCCCTTGCGCAGCTTGCGCGCGCCGGTATCGACACCTGAAAGCCGCGTCACCGCCGAGAATTCGACGAACGAACCGCTCGAGGTGCCGGCCGGCTCACTGAGGCCATACTTCTCCTTGACCAGCGCGACGATCGATCGTCCCTCGGCGGTCTCGTCGGCGAGACTCGCCAGCATCGCAGCTTCCGCCGCTTCACGCTCGCTCACGCCCACCACCGGGATAATCTCGCTCGCCATGCGGTTGCCGAATGTGATGGTGCCCGTCTTGTCGAGCAGCAGCGTATCGACGTCGCCCGCGGCCTCGACCGCACGTCCTGACATTGCCATCACATTGAACTTCAGAAGCCGGTCCATGCCGGCGATGCCGATCGCCGAGAGAAGCCCGCCGATGGTAGTCGGGATCAGCGTCACCAGCAGCGCCACCAGCACCGTGATCGAGAGCACCGTCCCCGAATAGCTGGCGAGCGGCCACAGCGTGACGACCGCGATCAGGAAGATCAGCGTCATGCCCGACAGCAGAATAGAGAGCGCAAGCTCATTCGGCGTCTTCTGCCGCTCGGCGCCTTCGACCAGCGCAATCATCCGATCGAGGAATGACGAGCCCGGCGTCGTTGTCACGCGCACGATGATCCAGTCCGAGATGACGGTGGTGCCGCCGGTGACGGCGGAACGGTCACCACCGGATTCGCGGATGACCGGCGCGGACTCGCCGGTTACCGCCGCCTCGTTCACCGACGCAATACCTTCGACAATCTCGCCGTCGACCGGAATGACGTCGCCGGCATCGACGCGGATCAGATCACTCACCTCGAGGTCGGCCGCCTCGACGCCGTGAAACAGTTCGATGTTGCCGGGCATCACGAGCTTCTTGGCGCGCGTTTCGGTTCGCGTCCGCCGCAGGGTTTCAGCTTGGGCCCGTCCCCGCCCCTCGGCAATTGCTTCGGCGAAGTTGGCGAACAGAACGGTGAACCAGAGCCAGGCAGCAATCTGCGCGGTGAACAGGATCGGCTGCTGCTGCGCGATATCACGGATCAGCAGCAGTGTGACGACCACTGCGACGATCTCAGTGACGAAGATCACCGGATTCTTCGCCAGTGTCCGCGGATCGAGTTTGCGGAACGCATCGCCTGCCGCGCGCATCATGAGCGTGCCGTCGGCGACTGCGTGGGCTTGGGATTTGCGGGCCATGACCGGCATCCTTTTCAACGAGACTGTTTGTCAGAACGTCTTGCCGGCGAGCATCTGGAAATGCTCGACGACAGGACCAAGCGCGACGGCCGGGAAGAACTCGAGACCCGCAACGATCAGGATGGTGCCGATCAGCAGCGCGACGAACAGCCGGGTATGGGTCGGGAATGTGCCCTCCGACACCGGCGCGCGGACCTTGCCCGCCAGAGCGCCGGCCATTGCCATCACGGGAACGACATAGGCAAAGCGGCCGAACAGCATCGCAAGGCCGAGGGTCGTGTTGTACCAGGGTGTGTTGGCGGAAAGGCCTGCGAAGGCCGAGCCGTTGTTGCCGGTCGCGGACGAATAGGCGTACAGAATTTCCGACAGACCATGCGGGCCGGCATTGGCGAGACTCGCCAACGCGCCAGGCAACAGCACGGCGGCCGCAGAGAAGCCAAGGATGGCCAGCGGCAGGATGAGCAGCGCCAGCATGGCGAGTTTCATTTCCTTCGCTTCGATCTTCTTGCCAAGATACTCGGGCGTGCGGCCGACCATCAGTCCCGCGATGAACACGGCCACGATCGCAAACACCAGCATGCCGTAAAGACCAGAACCGACACCGCCAGGCAGCACTTCGCCGAGCTGGATCATGATCAGCGGCACAAGACCGCCGAGTGGAGTAAACGAGTCATGCATGGAGTTGACCGCGCCGCATGACAGGCCGGTCGTGACCGCTGCATAGAGCGCCGACATGGCCGTACCGAAGCGAACTTCCTTGCCTTCCATGTTGCCCATGGTCTGATCGACACCGAGCGCTGCAAGCAGCGGGTTGCCGTTGGCTTCGGCCCAGTAGGCGAACCCGGTTGCCGCCACGAGAAGGACGAGCATCGCCGCGAGCAGCGCCCAGCCCTGCCGACTGTCACCGACCATCTGGCCGAACGTGACCGGCAGGGCAGCGCTGACGACCAGCATTGCCCAGATCGAGATCATGTTGCTGACGGCGGTCGCGTTCTCGAAGGGATGCGCAGCGTTGGTGTTGAAGAAGCCGCCGCCGTTCGTGCCGAGCTGCTTGATTGCCTCCTGGCTCGCGACCGGACCAAGCGCCACCGCCTGCCTGGCTCCCTCGAGCGTCGTCGCATCGACGGAACCGAGCAGCGTCTGTGGCAGGCCAGTCGCCACGTAAGCCAGTGCGACCACGATCGCCAGCGGCAGCAGGACGTAAAGTGTACCGCGAACAAGATCGACCCAGAAGTTGCCGATGGTCCGTGTGCCGGAGCGCGCCAGCGCCCGCACCAGCACCATCGCCAGCGCCATGCCGGTCGCCGCGGAGAGGAAGTTCTGCACGGCGAGACCCATCATCTGGACCAGATGACTCATGGTCGCCTCGCCGCCGTAGGCCTGCCAGTTGGTATTTGTGACGAAGCTGATCGCGGTGTTAAAGGCGAGGTCCGGCGCGACGGCGGAGAAGTCCTGCGGATTGAGCGGGAGCCAGCCTTGCAGCCGCATCAGCACGTAGAGGAATACGAAGCCGGCCGCATTGAACACCAGCATCGCGACCGTGTAGTCGCGCCATCCCTGCTCTTTCGACGCATCGATGCCGGCGAACCGGAAGAATCCACGCTCGACCGGCGCGAATGCGGGTGACAGAAACGTGCTCTCCCCACCGAACACGCGCGCCATGAACAGCCCGAGCGGTTTCACGCACACAAGCACCAGCGCAAAAACCAGCGCGATCTGCGCCCAGCCAACGATCGTCATTGCAAGCTCCTCAGAAACGTTCCGGGCGCAGCAGCGTCGCCAGAAGATAGACACCGAGCACAAGCGCGATGGCGAGACCGAACAAGGGTTCGAACATGAACGCCTCCTAAAGCCGCTCGGCAGCAGAAGCGTAAAGGGCCATCAGTGCGAACCCTGCTAGTCCAAGGGCGAGAAAGACAAAGTCGGGCATCGTCCGCTCCGGGGTTGATCTGGAACGGACGTAGAGAATGCGGTGTAAAATCGCGATGCGATTGAGTACGCGCGGGTATAAAGGCGGCATAAAGACGTGCAACCAGCCCGCGCAGCAGGGCTGGCCTTCAGTCGCGAGGCCCGAAAAAGCCGGACGCAATCTTCAGGCTGGCGCCCGTGGGATGCCTGGACCGGCCCGGCTGGCTATACAAAGGTGGCGTTCACCAACAACGGGCGTTTTGGTATCCAGACGCACAACGATATGCTCCGTTTGCAGGGCGCCGCTCGCATTGCTGATGGCCGTCACCGTAACCAGCGAGACAGAAACATGAACATCGATGCAATTTCCACAGGCTCGAATCCGCCTTACGAAGTCAACGTCATCATCGAAGTTCCCGTCGGCGGCGAGCCGATCAAGTATGAGATCGACAAAGCGGCGGGCGTGCTGGTCGTCGACCGGTTTCTTCACACGGCGATGCGATACCCCGGCAACTATGGTTTTGTGCCGCACACCCTGTCCCAGGATGGCGACCCCTGCGACGTGCTGATCGCCAACACCCGCGCCATCGCTCCCGGAGCCTTGATGGCGGTCAGGCCTGTCGGTGTGCTGCTCATGGAAGATGAAGCCGGCGGCGACGAGAAGATCATCGCCGTTCCGACAGCCAAACTGACCAAGCGCTACGATCGCATTCAGAACTACAGCGATCTGCCCGAGATCACGCTGGAGCAGATCCAGCATTTCTTCGAGCACTACAAGGATCTCGAACCCAACAAATGGGTGAAGGTTCTGCGATGGGGAAATGCCGACGTCGCGCATCAACTGCTGATCGATGGAATCCGCCGTGCAAAGGAACAGCGGCTTGATGCAAAACGCTAGGCGCTTTGGCGGCTAGCGCTGCGCCTCGAACGTGACCTGCCCTACCCCCTCAAACCGGCGGGCTCTCGCCCATCGCGCAAAATCATCGAGCCCCTTCACCACCGTTCCGAAAACCGTCAGAGTATTGGGACCCGACGGCAGCTTGGCTTCGGCCGTTCCATAGGTCACCGTGATCTCGTCGTACTTCGGATCGAACGCGACATCGCCCGGCCGGACCAGACGTGTCTGGTTCTCCTCGACCTTGCAACCGATGGGGACGGATGTTGCGCCCATCAGCATGTCGCCGCTCCAGGCGACGTGAACCATCGGCAGGACAAGTGGCACCTTGGCAAGAAACGCCTGAGCCGTCTGCGGAACACCTTCGTCATAGACCACAATCTCCGCAGTTCCGCCGGGCCAGTTCATCGTCACACGGCGAGAGCCGCGCCGGAAATCGCTCCACGTCTTCTGCCAGTACCAGTTCTCTGCTTCCATCATGCGGCTCCCTTGATGTGCGCGATGCGTGAGTAGCGCAGCGTCTTGAAGACGACCTTGTCCTTGAACGGTCCCCAGCCGCGCCGCGCGTTGAACTCCGGCGACTTCAGCGTCTCCTCGCCTTCGATCTCGTAGACGCTGAGGTAGGAGCGCGATCCATCCGGCTCGGTCGCGACATAGCGTTGCGCCGATCTGAAGCCGGGGCATTCGGCGATTTCGGGAAGGTGAACCGTGTCGTACCAGCTATTCCAGGCATCCTCGACCGAAGGTTCGACCTTCACGGACACGATCAGCAGTTCTGCGGCAATTCCCATTCCTTGTCTCCTTCACACACCGAGGTAGGCAGAGCGCACCTCGGGATTATCCAACAACTCGGAGGCACGTCCCTCCGTCGTCACACGTCCGGCTTCGAGGACATACGCGCGATCCGCGAGTTCGAGCGCCAGCGATGCGTTCTGCTCGACAAGCAGGATCGATATGCCCTTCGCGCTGAGTTCCCTGATCTTGTCGAAGATGAAACTCACGACCAGGGGCGCCAGTCCCAGCGACGGCTCATCAAGCAGAAGCAATCTCGGTTCCGACATCAAGGCCCGGCCGATCGCCAGCATCTGCTGTTCGCCGCCGGACAGCGTCCCGGCAACCGCAGACCGACGCGACGCAAGGACGGGAAACATGTCGTAGACCTCGGCGATACGCTGCTCGCGCCCTTCCGCCGACTGCGTGTACGCGCCAAGATCGAGGTTCTCGAACACGGTTAACGGCGCGAAGATCTGACGGCCCTCCGGAACCTGCACCATGCCGCGCTTGACGCGGTCGGAAGCACGGACCGCGCCGATATCGCGTCCATCGTAAACGACCGTGCCGCCGCTCGCGGGCTGAACGCCCGAGATGACGTTCAGGAGAGTCGTCTTGCCGGCTCCGTTGGCGCCGATCAGCGCCACGCATTCCCCCTGCGCGACGCCGATCGTCACGTTGGCCAGCGCCGCCAAGCGCTGATAGTGGCTCGAAACGCCGTCAACCTGTAGCAGCACGTTCGCGCTCCCGCCGTTCAGCCGGCTTTCCCAGATAAGCTTCGATCACGGCGTGATCGTTGCGCACGAATTCTGGCGTTCCATCGGCAAATAACTTGCCCTCGACCAGCACCGAAACGCGATCCGAGATCGACATCACGAGCTTCATGTCGTGCTCGACAAGAATGATGGTCGTTTGCGACGTCTCGGCGATCGAGCGGATCAATTGCCCGACCGAACGTTTTTCGAGACTCGTGCATCCCGCCACCGGTTCATCTAGCAACAGCACTTTTGGCTCGCATGCGATCGCACGCGCGATCTCAAGACGCTTGAGTTCGCCGTAGGACAGCGCTTTCGCAGCATCCGATGCACGCGCGGCAAGGCCGACCTTTTCGAGGAGCGAGAACGCCTTCGATTCGATGTCTCTCGAACGCCTCACAAGCGATGGCGTCCGGAACAGACCCGGCCAGAAGCCGTTGCTGCTATGCAGGTAGAAGCCGCAGACGACGTTCTCGAGCACGGACATTGTCCAGAACACCTGCAAATTCTGGAATGTGCGGGTCATTCCGAGACGCGCGAGTGCGTGAGCCGGCTTGCCGGTGACATCGATGCCGTCAAACAGAACCCTGCCCGCGGTCGGCCGGTAGACCCCGGTCATCGCGTTGATGAAGGACGTCTTGCCGGCGCCATTCGGGCCGATGATCGCGTGAACGCCACCCTCGCGGATGGACAGCGACAGGCCATCGACCGCCTTCACGCCGCCAAAATGGACCTTGAGATCCCTGGTCGCGAGCGCCGTCACCGTCTTCCCCCCAACGCCGCCGCAATCGTTGGCACGAGCCCCTGGCGCATGCTGAAGGCAATCGCCATCAGCGCCACGCCGAACAGCAACTGCTCGTAGTCCTTCGCCGCGGTGAGAACATGAGGAAGAACGGTGACGATAACCGCGCCGATCACGCCGCCATAGACGCTGCCAAGCCCGCCGATGACGATCATGACGATCAGTTCGACCGAATGCATGAAGCCGGCAAGGTCTGGCGTCACGAAGCGGTGTGCGTGCGCATAAAGACAGCCCGCAAATGCTGCGAGCGACGCCGAGAAAGCGAACACCGCAACTTTCAGCGCATGCGCATTGATGCCTGCCGCCGCGGCCGCCGGCTCCGATGCATGCACTGCCCGCAGCGCCAGTCCCCAGGCCGACGAGGACAGATTCTCTGCCGCCCAAACGCTCAGAATGAGGCAAATCGCTATGATCCAGTACCAGACCGCTTCGCCTCTCAACCTCACGTCACCGACAACGATCGTCGGCGCGGCCCGGCCATCCGGTCCTCCGGTCACGCCGATCTCCTGCATCAGCACGAGATAGACCAGAAGGCCGACACCGAGCGTCGCCATGGCAAGGTAGTTGTCCTTGAGGCGAAGGATCGGCCAGCCGACCAGGAATGCAATGCATCCTGCCGCCGAAACACCGGCAAGCGCAGCAGCTCCGGCGTTCCAGCCGTGGTCGCCCGTCAGGATCGCGCTTGCGTATGCGCCGATGCCGAAGAATCCGGCATGGCCGAGACTGATCTGTCCGGTATTGCCGACCAGCATGTTGAGACCGACGCAGACGATGGCGTTGATTCCGACAAGGATCAGGATCGAGAGCTGAAACTTTCCGGGAAAGACGAACGGCAGAACCGCGACGATCGTCGCAAAGATCAGCAGTGGCGCCAGGCGCTTCGGAAGAAAAAACATGGTTACACCCGTTCCCGGCGCACGCGCCCGAACAATCCGCTCGGTCGCGTGAGCAGCACCACGATGATCAGAAGAAAGGCAATCGCATCCTTGTAGGCCGACGAAACGTAGCCAGCAGCCAGCGCCTCGGTCACGCCCAGCAGCAGTCCGCCCGCGACCACGCCGTACAAGCCGCCCAATCCTCCGAGCACAGCCGCGGCGAATCCCTTCAGACCAAACATCAGACCCGCCTCGAATTGCATCAGCGATAGCGGCGTGACGAGAAATCCGGCAATCGCGCCCAGAACAGCGGCGATCAGGAACGTCACCGCACTTACCTTCTTGAGATCGATCCCCATCAGCGTTGCCGCACGGGGATTGATCGCCGCCGCGATCATTCCCCGCCCGAACGCGGTCCTTCGCAGAAATATGTCCAGCAGCAGGACAAGGACGAGCGCGCCGGTCACCATCAGAAGCGTTTGCGGCATCACCGACACCCCGGCAACCTTGAGCGGATCGGCGCCCGCGATCGAGGGCAGCGAATGGAAGTTTGCCCCGAACACGAGCTGGGACGCGCCGCGCAATGCGATCGACGCTCCGATGGTGAGAATGATGATGATCGTGATCGGCGTATCGATCGCGAGGCGCACCAGCATCCTGTGAACAACGAACCCGATCAGCCCGGCCGCGAACAGGCTCATGGCGAATCCCGCCCAGAGCGGAAGTCCCCAGGTGAGCCCGACCGCCGTCCCCAGCCCGCCCAGCATCACAAACTCGCCCTGGGCAAAGTTGATGATGTTGGTCGACCGGTAGATCAACGAGAAGCCGAGCGCGACCAGCGCGTAGATCGCGCCCTGGCTTATTCCCGCGACCAGGAACTGAAAGAAGTCGGTCATCAGCGGTCCTTCACTAGGCGATACTTGCCATTCCGGACTTCGAGCACGCGCAACGCCTCGGAGGTCAATCCGAGATGATCGGTCGGGGAGAACGAGTACACGCCCGTCACGCCCGGGAACGCGAGCAGCGATTCAATCGCGTTCCGCACCTTCTCCTTGTCGGTGCTGCCGGCCTTCTTCAATGCGGCGACTGCAATCATCAGCGCATCGTGTGCGTATCCGCCGAAGTTGGATGCCGACTCCTTGAACGCGCCCTCATAGGCTTCCACGTAGGTCTTGGTGACGTCGTAGATCGGATCGTTGGGTGCGAGGTCCGCGTGCGCGAGCAGCGCCGACCCCGTCACGCGCGTCCCCTCGGCCGCGCCCTCAGATC
>JBMOOJ010000111.1:18472-71918 GCA_049323835.1 Pseudomonadota bacterium
GTAGAGCTTTGGCGCCATACCGAGCTGCCGATAGTTCTTGGCCGCGATGGAAGACGCGGCGCCGGCGCCGCAGTAGAGCACCGCATCGGGATTGGCGGCGCGTATCTTGGTCAGCTGCGCCGTCAAATCGGTATCGCCCGCGCCGTGCTGTTCGTCCGCGACAACCTTGACGCCGAACTTCGGCGCGGCATCCTGCGCATTCTTGCGACAGGATTGATCGTATCCGGCCGCACCAGACAGCAGACCCACGTTCTTGAGGCCATCGCGCGACACGCGATCGTAGACCTTCTCAACCGACATCCTGTCGGTGTGCGGGGTCTTGAATGTATACTTCTTGACCGGATCGATGATAACCGACGCACCCGCAAGCGAGATGAACGGAATCTTCGCCTCCTCGAAAGTGGGTAAAGCCGCCATCGTCTCGCCGGTGATCGTGCCGCCGATCACGATATCGACCTCGTCCTGATCGACGAGACGCTTCGCGATGGCGCCAGCCTCCTTGGCGTTGCTCTTGGAGTCGTAGAGGATCAGCGAAATCTTGCGGCCGTTGACGCCTCCCTCCTTGTTGATCTTGTCGACGAAGAGTTCGAGCGTTTTCTTGGTCGGCTCGCCCAGGAACGCTGCGGGGCCGGTAATCGAGGCGAACGAACCGATCTTGATCGGCGCGGATTGAGCGTGAGCTACCGTTGCGATTGCTGCTAGCGCGAGGCCGGCGGATACGGACTTGAGATACGTCATGTTCATCACTCCCCCATTCATGATCAGTCGACTAGAAATGTGCGGCTTTCCGTCTCTCTCGCCGCCACATGCCGCTCGCCGCCCTGCGCACTCGCCTGCGTCATGCCGGCGAACTGGCCACGATAGAAACACAGCGGATCGTGCTGGCCGGAGCCGAAGCGATTGACCTTCCCGACGAGAATGAGATGATCGCCAGCGTCGTGGCTTGACCACGGCGTGCAGGTCATCCACGCCAGCGAATGATCCAGCAACGGAACGAGGCCGATGTTTCGCCAGGCCGGGACAGCGCCGACGGATTTCCCCGCGAAGTGCCAGGCGAGATCGCGCTGACCGGCGGTCAACACGTTGACGCCGAACGGGGCGCCGATGAGGTGCGGGATGGCCCTCGACCGCTTGTCGAGGCACACAAGAACCAGCGGCGGATCGAGCGAGACCGACGTGAATGAGTTCACGGTCAGCCCGCGCGGCTGGTCCCCGCCATCGTAGGTAACGACCGCGACGCCTGTCGCGAAATGGCCGAAGCATCGCCGCAACGACAGCGAGGTATCTTCATGCGTGACGGCTTCGCCATTGCTATGGACGACTTCCATGACAACCAACCTTCTGCTTAAGGACGATGTGAGCTATTCGGCTGCGCGCGCAGCCAAACCATCCGTTGCAGGGGTGTCAGGAAGATCGTAGGTGGCCATGAAGCCGTCGATGATGTCGCGCGACCGGTCCCAATCGTAATACCGGAACGAGTGCCCGCGAGTGACGAAGGTCGGCCCCGAGTAGAACATCTCGTACTGGAGATGACGGGAACCGAACTCCGACCCGATCGCATCCCATACAAGCTTGAACAGCTTCACGCGCTCGACCGGGCTCAACACCGACGAGCGTTGCGTCTTGTTGATGACCGACAGGAATTCGGGATTGGCGAAATCATGCGCGCTCGACGGCAGCATGATCAGGCCGCCGCCGGCGAGCGTCCGGATCGACTCGATGATCTCCGGATAGATCTGCTGCGCCATGACCTGGGCCGCCGACGCGATCGAACGGCTCGGGACGAAGTACTCGCCGTACTGCTCGCCCGCAGCTTCCATCGCGATCACCATGCTCCCGATGGTGGTCGTCTTGGCGGCCATCAGCCCGAGCGTTTCGCGCACCTGGGGAAAATTGATGATGCCGTTCGTTTCCGCGATCTTCCGCACCGCCCCCATCAGAAAGCGGAGCTTGACCATCAGACGAATCTGGCACTGGTAGTTCTGATACACGTGCGCGCGCGTGTCGAACCATTGCGATTGGCCCATCTGCACGTCGCGGCAAACGAGCACCCGCTCCCACGGAATCTTCACATCCTCGAAATAGATGACCGCGTCGTTCTCATCGAACTGGCTGGAGAGCGGGTTGTCGAAAATCGTGACGGCGGCGGCTTCGTAGGACTTGCGCGAGAAAACCTTCAGCCCATTGGCATTCATCGGCACCATGGCGGTGAAGGCATACGCCTCCTCGCCCGCCTGGAGGCCCATGAAGCCCGACACGAGCACCTCGTTGGCGAAGATCGTGCTGGTGCCGAGCATCTTCGCGCCGCGGATGGTGATGCCCTGCTGATCCTCATCGACGATGCGCGCGACTAGATCGTCGCCTGGCTGCGCGGATGAGTTCTTCGATTTGTCCGCTTGCGGATTGATGATGACGTAAGACAGATACAGGTCGTTGTCGCGTGCATACTCGAAGTAACCGGCCAGCGCCTTTGCGCGCTTGGGATCGTAGCTTTCGAAGACCTTGCGGCCCATATACATGCCCGCGAGCGACGAACCGACGTGGTCGGGTGATCGCCCAAGCATTCCGCACGTTGTCGTCGCCCACGCCTCAAGCGCCTTGCGCCGCTGCACGAGATCCTTGTGCGACTTCGGCAACTGCCACAGGCGGTTGACGTTCTTGCCGCTGGTCGGCGAAACGAACGTCATCGTATCCGGATTGGCGGCCTGATAGTCATAGAGATTGCAGGCGGACGTAACCGATCGCGCGAATGCGGGATGGGTCGTGACGTCGGAAACTTTCTCGGAATTGATATAGACGGAGCGTCCGTCGTTGAGCGACCGGCGATGGTCACTTCCCGTTTTCACCATAGCACTAACCTTGCGTGCTGGTGGCGGGCGTCGAGCTTATGCTCCTTAACACCGACCGCTGAGAGAGGATGTTCGCAAATCTAACACAGCTCATCATCGAGCATTTTGTGTTTCACAAGACCGCGACGACACACGTGTAACCGCTGCACTCCGCTTGTCAAGCGCGTAAATCATCCATCGTTTGCCCAAAGCGCCGCATCGATCGAAGAAAAAGACCCGAACACATGGGTGCCCGGGTCAAGGTTCCGAAAGCCCCGGAGGACGGTTCTTTCGGCTGAGAGACGGCTGACGGAAACGGCCATTCACATTGCCTTGGCTTTCGGCGGCGACATCCGGAATGCATTCAGGTGCTGCATCATCGCCGCACTCGCCCCCTTGCCGTCTCCGGCGATGACACAATCGAGAATAGCTTCGTGCTCCTTCTGTACGGCGGCATATGTCTTCTCGTCCGACACTTGCAGAAACCAGAGAATCGACGATTGCTGATGCAAACGCGCAATCAGGTCTTCAAACACGGCATTGCCGGTCAGAGCGGCAAGACCGATGTGGAAATCGTGATCCAGCTTCATCAGTCCTTCGCGGTCCCGGCGCACGATCAGCTTTCGCCCTTCCAGCAGGCGCTTCTTCAGAGACGCCGCTTCGACCTTCTCCGCCCGTTCGGCAGCGAGGCGAACGATAGCGAGTTCGAGCGGCAGCCGCGCCTCGATCAGCTCCTCGATATCGCGCGGCGACAGCGCGCGGACGACCACTCCTTTTCGCGGCCGGATACGCACAAGCCGATCATGACTGAGACGCTGCAGCGCATGATGCACCGGCCCTCGCCCGAACTTCAGCTTCTTGCATAGATCGAGTTCGTTGAGGTCGCTTCCAGGCAGAAGCTCCATGGACAAGATCTGCCATTTCAGCTTCTCGTACACCTGATCCACGAGCGAAGCCCGTTTCACGTTCGATGGCGAAGGTGTCTTCTTCATTCCTGAATCACGGCTCCGTCAGATCGCAACGAAGCATTCTAACCAGTTCGTTCACGGCTTCGACAATTTTCCAACCGTATCCTTGGTGTGATACGGCGGAATCTCGTCATAGTGCGGGCCGTCGTAGATCTCGATCATCCAACTTTCCTCGAGCGCGCGCGTCGGTCCGTGATAGCTGCCCTTGGGGTTCATGTAGAACGCGCCGGCCTCCAGGATGATGCTTTCGGGCTGCTGGTATTCATAACGCCCCTTCAGACAATACATGAACTGGTTCGACGCATGCTTGTGCCGGACCGGAATGCCGGCACCCGCGGGGAAATGCAGCAAGGCGATGCTCGCACCCGTCTCCCTGCTTTCGTAGAGCGTGTTGACGCGCACGCCGCCCGTCTTGTCCAGTACAACCCAGTTCTCCTCCGGCGGCGCAGCCACAAGAACCTCAAGACTTCTCATATCGACCGGCATCGTCACATTAGGCACTCCTACTTCAGCAGAGTTGCGATTGCGTTGATCTCGATCAGGCAATCCTTGTCGACCAGCCGCGGCACTTCGACCATGGTCGACGCCGGCGGCTCGGACGGAAAATACTGACGGCGGACCGTGTGAATCTCGGCGAACTTCGAGACGTCGGTCGTGAAGACCTGCACCCACACGATATCGCTGAGCGAGGCGCCGGCGGCCTCCACGGACTTGCGAAGGTTCTCGCACACCTGCCGCGTTTGCTCCTCCATACTCCCGACCCCGACGACTTTTCCGTCAGAACCTCGCGCCGTGAGGCCCGAGACGAAAAGCAGCCGCGACGCATCGACGGCGAAGGCTGTGGTCCAGACGCCGAACGGCTTGGACATCCCTTCGGGATGAATGGCCTTTTTCACGATTCGCATCCTTCCTTGATCTGAACTCACACGAACTGTGATCTATCACAATTACAATTTCAAGCTCTGATACAGCCAAAATAGCCTCTTGACTCTTGATCTCCATCGTAAGTGATATATCACAAGATTGTCCAGAAGGGGGTATCCATGAAGCGTCGTGTCTTTCTGAAAGCCCTGGGCGTCGCCGGAGCTGCTGGCATCGCAGCGCCGGCGATCGCGCAAACGCAGCCGAGCATCCGCTGGCGCTTTCAATCGAGCTTCAACAAGAACCTCGACGTGCTCTGGATCGAGCACGAGAATTTCGCCAAACGTATTTCCGAGATGACGGATGGCCGATTCCAGATCCAGATTTTCGCCGCAGGTGAAGTAGTCGGCGGCCTCCAGGTGCTCGATGGCGTGCAGAACGGCACGATCGAGATGGGCCAGTCGCTCTCGACCTACTACATCGGCAAGGACCCGACTTTTGCATTCGGCACCACGCTTCCGTTCGGATTGAACGCGCGGCAGCAGAATGCGTGGTGGTATTGGGGCGGCGGCGCGGAGCTGATGAACGATTTTTTCAAGACCTACAACGTCATCGGCTTTCCGGCCGGCCAATCAGGCGCCCAGATGGGCGGCTGGTTCAGGAAGGAGATCAAATCGCTCGACGATCTGAAGGGCCTCAAGATGCGGGTTGCCGGCATGGGCGGCCATGTGATGAAGAAGCTCGGCATCGTCCCACAACAGATCGCGCCTGGCGATATCTATCCATCGCTCGAACGCGGCACCATCGATGCCGTCGAATGGGTCGGGCCGCATGATGACGAAAAACTCGGTTTCTCGAAAGTAGCGCCCTTCTATTATTACCCGGGCTGGTGGGAGCCGACGTCCATGTTCCACAACTTCATCAATCTCGATGCCTGGAACAAGCTGCCACGCGCCTATCAGGTTGCATTGGAAACCGCGACCGCGCACAGCAGCATTTCGAACACGGCGCACTACGATCAAATGAACCCGTCCGCGCTACGGCGCCTGATCGGCGGTGGAACGCAGCTGCGCGCCTTTCCCAAGGACACGATCGATGCGGCCCATAAGGCAGCCTTCGAAGTCTACGATGAACTCGCCGCGGGCAACGCGAACTTCCGCAAGATCTACGCGCACTGGAAGGATTTTCGGGCGTCGATCTTCCTCTGGCATCGCATTGCCGAGAACCAGCTCGAGAACGCGACATATACGCTCTATCAGCAATCGCAGGGGCGCTAGAGCGAGGTCGTATTCCGTTGCCTACCGCGCCCGATGATGGCCGGTTGGCCCGGAAAAGAATCAGCGCATCGCTTTCCGCAAAGCATGCGCGAGGTTCGTTGAATCCACGCGCGACTGGAACTGCTGAACGTAAGGCGCATCGGCCACTGTGCGCTCAGCGATCGTGCGAATGGCATCGTCCTCGTTCCCGGCGAACCCGAGATCTGCGAGGGACGTCGGCAAACCAATCTGCCGATAGAAAGCCTTTAACTCCGAAACAAAGTCGCCCGGCCGCTCTTCGAGGCACAGCTGAGCCAGTAACCCAAACGCGACCTGCTCGCCATGAAGCGCACCGGAAAGCGACGGGATGGCCGAGAAGCCTCGCGTCAGCGCATGCGAGATGGAAAGTCCACCACTCTCAAAGCCAAGACCGCTGGACAGGATCGTTGCCTCGACGACGCGCTCAAAGGCTTCGTTCGGGGTCTTGCGCTCGACCGCCTCCAGCGCACCGAGGGTATGCTCGCGGATCACGCGGTAGCATTGATCCGCGATCATGACCGCTAGCGCGGTCGGCCGCGCCTTGTAGAAATTCATGCCGCCTGACCGATCGCACTGCTCGACTTCGAACTTCTTGCTCAGCGCATCGCCGACGCCGGCAACAAAGAAGCGCCGCGGGGCGCCGGCAATCACATTAGTATCGACCACCACCGCATCGGGGTTGGTCGGCATCAGCCGCACCTCGCTCAGCACGTGGTCGTCCCGGTAAAGCACCACAAGCCGGCTCGTCGGCGCATCGTTGGAGGCAACGGTTGGCACGACGATCAGCCCGCCTCCCCGCTTGATACGGACACCCTTGGCATTATCGATGGCTTTTCCGCCACCGACGCCAACAATGACGTCACTGCGCGCGGCTTCCGCACTCGCCGTCATGCTGTCGACTTGAGCCGCCGTACACTCGCCGCTGAACGCGGCGAAGCTGACTGCATGTACATGCGGAGCCAGCGCCTCATTTAGGCGGGTGCGGATCATATCGAGCACGGCTGCATCCGCAATCACGAATGGCCGCTTGCCATAGAGCGGGACGAGCGTCGCCAGTTCGGCGAGCGCTCCCGGCCCCTGAATGTAGCGGTGCGGTCCGCCGAAAGCCCTGATCATGTATCACCCCAGAAGAAATCGCGCTTGCCGCCGTCCATGCAGATCAACGCACCATTGATATACGATGCCTGCACCGAGCACAGGAAGGCGACCAGCGAACCGACCTCATCCGGCCGGCAGAATCGGCCGAGCGGATTCTGCCCCGTGATCACCTCACGCTTCGCCGGCGAGAAGCCCGCGATCAGATTCGTTTCAACATAACCCGGCGCGATGGCATTCACGGTGATCCCGTCGGGGCCTACTTCCTTTGCCAGTGTTCGCGTCAGACCGATGATACCTGCTTTCGCAGCCGAGTAATTCGTGACGCCCGGCCGGCCACCGCCGGTGACGTTCATCGACGACGTATTGATGATCCGGCCGAAGCCCGATTGACGCAGGAAAGGCAGCGCGAACTTGGTGCACAGGAACGCGCTGTCGAGGTGCGTGCGCAGAATGATGTCCCAATCCTCGATGGTCATCTCTTCGGCCTTGCGGCCGAGATGCCTGCCGCCCGCTCCCGCGTTGTTCACGAGCATGTTGAGGCCACCGAGCCTCTCGGCCGCCTCTTTGACGACCCGCTCCGCGCCTTCCGGCGTCGAAGCATCCCCGATCGCGGTAACAGCCGTTACGCCCGCCTTGCGCAACTCGGCCGCGGCGGCTTCCGCGGCGGTTGCGTCGATATCGTTGATCGCGACCGCCACGCCTTCAGCGGCCAGCGCCGTGACTTCGGCATGACCGATACCGCGGGCCGCTCCCGTCACGAGAGCCGTCTTGCCGGCAATCCCCAGATCCATATCGCCTCCGCTCAGCCCTTCACGGCGCCAGCGCCGAGGCCCTGAATGAAATACTGCGTCAGCATCGCGAACGCGGCGAACAGCGGCAGCGCGATCAAGGTCGATCCGGCCATGACCTCGCCCCAGCGCAAATCGAACGAGCCCACCATCGACGCCAGACCGACCGGCAAAGTTTTGTTGGCGTCGCTGCCGATCATCACCAGTGCAAAGGTATAGTCCGTCCAGGATAACAGGAACGAGAAGATCGCGACTGTGATCAACCCCGGCAACGAGATCGGCAGCACCACGCGCAGGAACGCGCCCAGCCGCGTGCAGCCGTCGACCATGGCGGCCTCCTCCAGCTCGAACGGCATGTTCTTGAAGAAGCCCCACAGGAACCAGACGCCGAGCGGCAGGGTCAGTGTCAGATGCGAGGCAATCACGCCGGTCAGCGTGTCGCTCAAGCCGAGCTTGGCGAAGATCGTGAACATCGGGATCGCGATCAGAAGCGGCGGGAACATGTAGGCATACAGCATGGCGCCGACGATCAGCTTCTTGCCGCGGATGCGCTGGCGCGTCACCGCGTAGGCGATCATCACCGAGAATACCATCGTCACGATCACCGTAACGACGGCGACGACGACGCTGTTGACGAAATGCTGCGGATAATCGGTCAGCTCGAGCAGATTGCGATAGGATTCGAGCGAGAGCGGCGACGGGATCAGTGAAATCTGGTTCAGCAGCGAAGCCGGCTCGCGCAGGCTCGACACGATCATCCAGTAGATCGGGAATGCCGAATAGATCGCGATGACGACCGCCGCGATGAACAGGCCGATCTTTGCCGGAAGCGATCGTCTTTTCGTCATCAGTCTTCCTCCAGCGGGAAGATCCAGAAGTAGATCAGCACAGCCACGGACAGGATCAGGAATGAGATCGTTGCGATCGCAGCGCCGCCGCCGATGTCGAACAGGCTGAACGCATGGCGATAGGACAGGATCGCGAGATTCTCGGTCGAGCCGACCGGCCCGCCGCGCGTGAGCAGCCAGATGACATCGAACTTGTTGAACATCCAGATCGCACGCAGCAGCACGACCACCGTGAGGATGGGCTTCAGCATCGGCAGCGTGATGTGAAAGAAGCGCTGTACGGCGTTGGTGCCGTCCACCCGCGCTGCCTCATAGAGCGACTGCGGCACCGTCTGCATGGCGGCGAGGAAACAGGTGGTGACGAACGGCGTCCACATCCAGACGCTGACCAGCACCGTCGAGGTCATTGCAGCGCCGGGGCTCTCGAACCACTGGATCGGCGGCAACCCGAGTGCGGCCACAGCCGCTGTCACGATGCCGATGCTGCCGTCGACCATCCACTTGAAGGTGAGGATGACGACCACCGTCGGCAGCAGATACGGCAGGATCGATAGGCCGCGAACCAGGTTGCGGCCGGGGAATGTTTCGTTCAGCACCAGCGCGAAGCCGATGCCGAGCACGACTTGCAGAATGATCGACGCAAGCGAATAGATCGCACCGTTGCCGAGCGCACGCCAGAACTCCGGCTCGCGAAGGACAGCGGCGTAGTTCGCAAGGCCGGCCCACTGCGGCACGCCGATGAACGAATCCATCTTGTAGAAGCTGAGATGAACCGCATAGACCGCCGGCGCGACGATCAATGCGAGCGTCACGATCAGGCCTGCAATCAGGAAACTGTAGATGGTTGCCTTTGAGCTCACCGGCCGTCATCCAGAATAGCGTCCGGCCGGAGCAACCCCGGCCGGACCTTGAGATCATGCGTTCCGATCAGGCGATCAGCTTGCGCATCTTGTCCGCGGCAGCCTTGATGCAGTCCGCCGACGACATGTTCTTCAGCACCTTGTTCTGAAGCATTTCCGGAATGACGAAGCCTTCGAACACCTTGCCGGGGCGAAGGTCGGGCGCCGGGCCTTCGGTATCGACCGACGTCAGGATGATCGACTTGTCGGTGATGAAGCCGCGCATGGCCTCGACCGCATCCTTGTGCTTTTCGATCAGCGGGTGCGCACGCCAGCGGGCGTCTTCATAGACGTCGAGGCGCGGCGGCTGGAAGTGCAGCGGCGCAGTGTGCAGGAAGTTGATGTACTGGTTCTCGGTGAACCACTTCATGAACTTCATCGACTCGTTCGACTGCGGGGTCTTCAGCACCACCCAGCCGTCGTAGCCATGGTTGACCGCCTTGGCCTTGCCTTCGCTGTCCATGTACGGCGTGATACCGTACTTGGTCGACAGCGCCGGCGCGTTGCGCTCCAGCGCCTCGATGATGCGGCCGGCGTAGGCCGCGTGCGCGACCTTGTCGGACGAGAAGTTGCTGAGCACTTCGCCGAAGCTCGCCTGGCTCGTGCCGGACGGCATGGTCTTGTACAACTCGGCGAAGAAATCGAGATAGCGCGTCACCTTCGGCGCCATCTCCGGGCTGTCGATCGCGACGTTCCACTTGTTATCGAACAGCTTGACGCCTTCGGCCCACATGAAGCCCGGTGACAGCCAGTTGGTCGCGCCATTGTTGCCGATCGGAAAGAGCGAACCGGAGCGGCCGTCAGCCGACAGCGTCTGCGCGTTCTTGAGCATCTCGGCCTGCGTCTTGGGAACACTGAGGCCCTTCTGCTCGTAGAGATCCTTGCGATAGTAAATCCACGCCAGATTGTAGTCGAACGGATACCAGTAGACCTGATCCTTGATCGGGAAGAGGATCTTCGGGCCCCACTTGTGCTTGCTGGTCAGTTCGGTCAGCGGCATCAGGTGGCCTTCCGCCTGAAGCAGCAGAACGTGGCCCACGAACGCGAAGGTCGCGATGTCGTAAGGCTGCCCGCCGCGCAGCGAGGTCGTCACCTTGGTGAACGCGTCGTCGAGCGGAACCGAGTCGACGATGATCTGGGTGCCGAACTTCTTCTCGTACTCGGCGCAAGCCACCTTCAGCGCACGAATGCTGTCGATCGAGGTTTCCGTATTGAGAAAGCGCAAGGTCTTCTTGCCCTGCCCCCAGACAGCCGGCGCACCGAGCGTTCCGGCGGCGGCCGCCGCGCCGATCGCACCGGCACCCTTGATAAGCGAACGTCGGCTAACGCCGCTGAAAAGCTGTCCCTTCGTTGTCTCAGTCATTGCTTTCTCCCGGTTATGATTATCGTTGGGCAGCGTCAGAGACGCCGTCCAGTGGACTTCTCGAAGGCGTGCAGGCGATGTGGTTGCAGCCGGACGTTCAGCGCACGGCCGGGCGCCCAGTCGTCGAACCGTTCGGTGAGAACGCGCAGGCGTTGTCCGGCGATCTCGCCGACGCACAACGTCTGCGCGCCGAGTTGCTCGACCATCCGTACGGTGAATTGCACGCTGCCGTCGCCATCAGCGAGCGCGATATGCTCCGGACGGATACCGAGCACGACATCGCCCTGCGATCTGGCAAGCGACGGCGGCAACGGCATAGTGAATTGACCGCTGACGAAGCGACCGCCCTCAGCGCGGCCCTCGATCAGATTCATCTCGGGCGATCCGATAAAGCCGGCCACAAACAGATTCGCTGGACGATCATAGACTTCGAGCGGTGCACCGATCTGCTGAACATGGCCGTCGCGCATGATGACGATGCGATTGGCCAGCGTCATTGCCTCGACCTGGTCGTGGGTGACGTAGACCATGCTGGTCCCGACTTCCTGATGCAGGCGCGCAATTTCCTCGCGCATGCGGACACGCAGCTTGGCATCGAGGTTCGACAACGGCTCGTCGAGCAGGAAGACATCCGGTTCGCGCACAAGCGCCCGGCCGAGCGCGACGCGCTGCATCTGCCCGCCCGACAACTGCTTCGGCTTGCGCGCGAGGAAGTCCTCCAGACCGAGCATCTTGGCCGCACGTTGGACGCGCACGTCGATTTCCGAGCGCGTCATCTTCCGCATGCGCAGCCCGAACGCGAGATTGTCGTAGATCGTCTTGTGCGGATAGAGCGCGTAATTCTGGAACACCATGGCAATGTTCCGGTCCTTCGGCTCGAGGTTTGTCACCTCGCGCGAGCCGATGCTGATCATGCCTGACGTCGTTTCTTCGAGGCCGGCAATCATCCGCAGTGTCGTCGACTTGCCGCAACCCGACGGGCCGAGAAACACGATGAACTCGCCATCGCGAATGGTGAGATCGACGCCGTGCACGGCGACGACATTGCCGTAGGCCTTGCGAACTTTCACCAGCCGGACCTCAGCCATGGTTGACCTCGCACGTCGTAAGATGAAGTTTCATGCGCGGCCCGCCACGAAGTCATGGATGCGATGATTGAGCGGCGCCAGCGCCGCCTGAATGTCGCGATAGATCGGAAAGCCGCGATCGTAGACGGCAGCACGCGCCGGGTCCGGCGTTGCGCGCGACACGATCGAAATGACCTTTGCCGCGTCCTGTTCGCTCTTGAAGATGCCAACGCCGACGCCGGCGAGCAGCGCTGCGCCGAACGATGCATCGGCCACCGCCGGCAGTTCGACCTCGACGTTGAGCACATCGGCCACGATCTGCCGCCACAACGCGCTGCGCGATCCGCCGCCGGTCAGCCGCGCGGACGAAAAATGCAAACCCTTTGCGCTGAGCGCGTCTCGGCAGTCACGCAGCGAATAAGCGATGCCTTCGTACAGAGCACGGACGAAATGCCCTGCCCCGTGATTGAATCCGGCGCCGACGAAATCGGCACGGAGCAGAGGGTCCCAGTGCGGGCTACGTTCGCCGTTCAGGTAAGGATGGAAGAACAAGCCTTCCGCGCCCGCGCTGACCGCGGCAGCCTTCGCATCCATCGCATCGAATACGGCGCTGCCATCATCGCCATCGCGGCGGAAGAACGTATCGCGCAGCCACTTGTGCGCCGACGCGCACGAATTGGTCGCCGTGATAACGTACCAGTGGTCCGGCACGACATGATAGTAGTTGATCAGCGAGAAATCCGGCCGCGCCTGCGGCGTCAGCACGTTGACGGTCGCCGCGGTCGCAAGCTTCACGACCCCGAGCCCCTCGCGGACCATGCCTGCGCCGAATGTTTCGGCGGCGGTATCCGAAGTGCCGCAGACGACCGGGGTGCCTTCCGCCAGGCCCGTCGCTTTCGCAGCGCTCGCCGTAACGCGGCCGACGACGGCCTTCGGTGATACGATCGGCGGCAGCGTATCCATCCGCCAACCGATCATCTCGCAAAGCTCGTCCGACCATTTCGCTGCTTTGGCATCGAGCATCAACGTGCCGAGCGCATCGATGGTGTCGGTTTCCCAGGTTCCGGTGAATTTCGATCGCAACCAATCCTTGGCAACGTAGATACGCTTGATCCGCGCGAACGCTTCCGGCTCCGCGTCCCGCAACCACATCATTTGCGGCAGCGTCCACGTCGGGTTGGCGCGATTAGCGCCGATGTCGAGGATGCGCTGATCGGCCTTGTCGCGCAGCGCCTGCGTTTCGGCGCGGCTGCGCTGATCGCTCCAGAGGATAGCCGGACGGATAACGCGGCCATCGGTATCTTCCAGCACCGGCGTATGCGCGCCGGCGGAGAACGAGATCGCGGCGATGTCGCTCGCAGGCCGCTTTATTTGTGCAACGACGGATTGCAGTGTCTTGCAGGCGGCGATCCACCAGTCGTTCGGATCCTGCTCGCTCCAGCCCGGATGCGGCGACGATGTCGCAACCGCCGCGGACGCCTCCGCGACAAGCGAACCGTCGGCGCGGATCACGCTGACTTTCAGCGAGCCCGCACCGAGATCAATTCCAGCAAGCAGCGGGTCAGCCACGGCACCGATCCTTTGCGACGAAGCCAGCCAACCTAGGCACTGTAGATATCCTTGGCATCCGGGCGTGCACGAAATCCGAGCTTGCCGGGATTGAGCAAGTTGGCCGGATCGATCGCATCCTTGACCGCCTGAAGCACTGCAAGGCCCAACCCGAGTTCACGCCCCATCCACGGACCGCGGAAAAGGCCGGCGCCGTGATGATGTGCGATCGATCCGCCATGATCCAGAGTCAATTGCTCGATGATGTCCCACATCCGCGCGTGCAACGGCAACGCAGCGCTTTCCGGCATCGGCGGCAACCGCACCGTCATGTATTGGCACGCACCTTCCGGATAAACATGCGACCAGTGTGCGCCGAAGTGAACTTCGGGATGAACCGCGCGGATCGCCTTGGCGATCGCATCGTACATCGCCGGGATCGCAGACCAGTTCGCGGTCACCTCGATCGTGTCGTTGAAATAGCCTTCTGCATGCCATTTCTGCGAATAGGCGACGAAGCGGTTTTCTTTCCAGTGCCTGTACGGCCCATCTGACGTCACCTCACCGCCGAATGTCTTCGCAATCGCCAGCGCGGCCGCCTGCTCCGCAGATACCAGCGGCTCGGAGCCGCTGAACTCCATCACGCACAGGATCGGCTTCGATCTGAAGGCGGCGATATCCTTTGTCCGATCGTCACTCTCGACCTTGTCGTAGAGCCGCACGATCTGCGGACGAAGCTCAGCCTGCATGATCTCGCGAGCGCAGTCCCACGCATTCTGCAACGCAGGGAACGCCAGCACGACGCCGCGCTCGATCTCGGGCTTCTTCCAGATGCGGAGCGTCACATCCGTGATGATTCCCAGAGTCCCTTCACTGCCGACGAATAGATCGCGCACGGAGGGACCGACCGAACGCCGCGCGACCGGCCGTACTTCCAGCGGTGAGCCATTCGGTAGAACAACGTTCAGACCGACGACGATATCCTCGATCTTGCCGTAACGGCTGCTGGCCTGACCTCCACCGCGACAAGCGACCCAGCCGCCCACGGTCGAAATCTCGATCGATTGCGGGATGTGTCCGGTGGTGTAACCCTTCGCATTCAGTTCCTTTTCGAATACCGCTCCGTTCATACCGGCCTGAACAGTCACAGTGGCATCGGTGGGGTTGAAGGAAACGATCTGGTCGAGGCGGCGGATATCGATCGTGACTTCGCCGCCGAGCGGAATGGCTCCGCCCAGCACGCCCGATCCATTGCCATAAGGAATGACCGGCACACCGTGTTTCTGCGCCAGACGGACGACCGCCGACACTTCGGCCGCATTCGCCGGACGAACAATCAGCCTCGGTACGCGTCCTGCGAGCTCGCCCGCACGCTCGCGGAAAACCGCATACGGCAAACGATCGCGCGCATACGTCAGCCGCTGATCGAATTCTGAAATGATGTTGTCCTTGCCGACGATCGCTGCGAAAGCATCTGCCAATCCGGCATCGACATGATCGTGTTGGCGCGCAACAGCGATGGCGCTCGCGTCCAAAGGCCGTCCTCCCGTTTGTTTTGCGATCGTTTGCACAATCGTTTGTTCAAACGTGAATGACAAAATATGGAACGTCAACCTCTAAATCAGGATTTCGGGACGCGACCTGTCGACGCGCGCAATACCAGGCCATCCGGCGGCAACGCTTTGATTGCCTTCGGTTTCTTCTTGGCCGCGAGCGCCACCAGCAGTTCGGTCGCAGCCTCCCCCATCTGCTCGGTCGGCATGCGGACGGTGGTCAACTGTGGATAGAGCATGGTGGCGACGGGTGCGTCGTGAAGACCGATCACTGAAATATCTTCAGGGATGCGCAGCCGCGCTTCATGGATGATCGCCATCGCGCCCGCGGCCGTGACGAGCGTGGCGCCAAGCACGGCGGTCGGCCTGGCCTTAAGGACCGAGCGCATCGCCTCCGCACCGCCCTCGGCCGTATAGCCGGCCGTGGCCAACAGCGCCGGATCGAAGGCGATGCCGTGACGTTTCAGCGCCGCCCGATAGCCTTCGATACGTTCCGCCGCGTTGAATCCGCCGGGCCGGCCGGCCAGATGGGCGATGCGGCGGTGCCCAAGCGAAACCAGATGATCGATCGCGATCTCGGCCGCCGCACGGCTATCCAGGTAGACGGAGTACGGCGCCTTGCCGAGCTTGCGGTTCAGCAGAACATAGGGCACGCGCGCGGCCTCGAGCTCGCGCCGCAAATCGGCATCGTCGTCGAGGCTGGCAACCAGAAGTCCGTCAACTCGGTTACTGTGCGCGAGCCGCTGGTAGACCGAGTCGATCGTGCCCGCTTCCCGATGCGCGATCAGCAACGAATAACCATGGCGCAACGCGGATTTCTCGGCCCCACGGATAGCGGCGGAAAACACAGGGTTATCGAGCTGCGGGACAACAAGACCGAACGTCTTCGACTTCGATGTCCTGAGGCTGCGCGCGAGTTCATTCGGAGCGTAATCGAGTTCGCGCGCGCTCTTGAGAATCCGGTCGCGGGTTTCTTCCCTGATGCGCTGCGTCGACTCTCCCCGGAGCACGCGGGACACCGTCGAGATATCGACTCCCGCCAGCTTCGCGACATCGGTCAGTTTGGAACGCACGTTTCAGCCATCTGTCCTGCAAACAGACTACTCATACCGCCATTGATTGCAGGACACCAGCGCAAGCGCACGATCGAGCGCGACTTGCCTCACCTCAGGTATTGAGAGCCTCCAGCTTGCGCCTGTCTGCGAGCAGAATACGACGCGCCGATGGCAACGAGATCAAGCCGGCCTCCTCAAGATGCGTCAGCGTGCGAGATACGGTCTCGATCGTCAGGCCGAGGTAGTCGGCAATGTCCTGACGCGACATCGGCAGTTCGATTTCAGCGCGCCTTGTCCGCTCCGCCATCTCCAACAGGAAGGAGGCGACACGCTCTTCAGCCCGCCTCACCAGCAAGACCAGGTGCTTCCGTGCGTTCTGAAGTTCACGCACCGTTGCCTGCCACAGCTCGCGAGATAGATCCGGATCGAGACTTGCCACTGCAAGATGCGACGAACGCTGGACAATCCTGACCCTGGCTTCCGTCACGGCCTCTGCGGACATCGCTCGAAAGTCGCCAGCCTCGAAGCCGAAGTAGTCGCCGGGGAGATAGAACGCGCCGATCTGCCGCCGGCCGTCGCTCAGCACCGAGTAGACGCGAACCGCGCCGGAAACGACCTGATAGATGAACTCGGTAGGCTCGCCCTCTCCATAAATCTCTTCGTTGCGGACGAAGCGGGCGGGGGGAGTTTGCGCCGCCGGGCAGGCATTCTGCCAATGGCCATTTTGTGCAACTGGACCAAACCGCTTTGGGGTGGCATGAACCGATTCAATCGCCTGCATGGAGCTCTCCATCGTTTGAGCAAGCGATACCGGCGAACCCGATCCGGTGATATTCAGATCATCTGCCTAAGGGCTGATACGTAGGAGCGGATCAGGTTCGTCGTCGGCAACGATAATCATTATGAATCAAAGGATTACAGATCTTCTCAGGGCCACGCTGGCACAGGCCAAACAAGTGCCCGCCTCCCCCTATCTGCTGGCGGCGATCAGCGTTGCCGCTTTCGCGTCCTTTGCGAGCGCGCTGGAGTGGCTGCTCGGCGATGCTCCGGTCAAGCTTGTCCTGATCCCGTCGATCATTCTTGCAAGCACCATGAGCGGATTTTGCGCGGCGCTCACCGCGGCTGCGCTCGCCATGCTTGGGCTGATCGCGATTCCGTATCCGCCCTTCGGCGCTGAATCCTTCATTGATCTGACGGCGTTCGGCCTGATCGGCGCCAGCATCGCGTTCTGGGGCCATTCCAATATCGAAAGCAGGCAGCAAGCGGTCGACACCGCGCATGACCTGTCTGGGATGGCAAACGATCTGCGTGCCCGGGAGGCGCACCTGAACTCCATTCTGGAAACGGTGCCCGACGCCATGGTCGTGATCAACGAGGCCGGCATCGTGCAATCTTTCAGCAAGACCGCCGAACGGCTGTTCGGTCATCGCTCGCCGGATGTGGTCGGCCAGAACATCCGCATACTCATGCCTGAGCCGTATCGCAGCCAGCACGATGGCTATCTTGAGCGCTATCGCCGCACCGGGGAAAAACGCATCATCGGCATTGGACGTGTCGTCGTTGGTGAACGCAAGGATGGAACCACGTTTCCCATGGAGCTCGCCATCGGCGAAATGCGATCGAACAACATCAGATTCTTCACCGGCTTCATTCGCGACCTCAGCGAACGCCAGCAGACGGAAGCGAGACTACAGGAGCTTCAATCCGAGCTGATTCACATATCGAGACTGAGCGCGCTCGGCGAAATGGCCTCGGCCCTCGCGCACGAGCTGAACCAGCCCCTGTCGGCGATCGCGAACTACCTGAAAGGATCGCGCCGGTTGCTCGAACGTCAGCAGACCCCGGAAGCAAATGTCATTTCGGACGCTATCGACAAGGCTGCCGATCAGTCTCTGCGCGCAGGGCAAATCATCCGGCGGTTGCGCGATTTCGTTGCGCGCGGTGAAAGCGAGAAGCGCGTCGAAAGCCTGCGCAAGCTTGTGGAAGAAGCGAGCGCGCTGGCGCTCGTCGGCGCCAAGGATTGCGGGATTCGCGTCTCGTTCCGCTTCGATTCGGAAGCAGATCTGGTGCTGGCCGATCGCGTCCAGATTCAGCAAGTCATCCTCAATCTGGTTCGCAACGCGATCGAAGCGATGGAAGCGACCGAACAGCGGGACCTCACGCTCACCACGCGGAGCACCGAACCGGGAATGCTCGAAGTCGCCGTCACCGATACCGGAACCGGACTTGCGCCGGAGATTCTGCCGCAACTGTTTCAGCCTTTCATCACCACCAAGGCCAGTGGCATGGGTGTCGGGCTATCGATCTCGCGCTCGATTATCGAGGCGCACGGCGGACGGATCGTGGCGGAGGCGAACCCGGCAGGTGGAACGATCTTTCGCTTTTCGCTACGCAGTGTAACTCGGGAGGAAGCCGAAAATGCCGGCTAATGCCTGGATCGACGTCATCGATGATGACGACGCGGTTCGCGACTCCATTTCCTTCCTTCTGGAAGCCAACGGCTTCAAGGTGCGCGTGCACAGTTCTGGTTCGGATTTCCTTGCCGCCATGCCCCTGGAAAACATCGGCTGCATCGTTTCAGATATCCGCATGCCGGGAGCCAGCGGCATCGATGTACTTGCGCGGTTGCGCGAGAGCGGGATCGACGTCCCAGTCATTATCATGACCGGCCATGGCGACGTGCCGCTGGCCGTCGAAGCCATGAAGCTCGGCGCCTTCGATTTCTTTGAGAAGCCGTTCGACGAAGAGGTGATGGTGACCGCGGTCCGCAGCGCGCTGGAACGGACTCGGTCGAAAAAGGAGTCGGACGCAGACAGGGCCGAAATCCACCGGCGTGTCGGCCTTCTCACCGGCCGGGAGCGCGACGTCCTAGCCGGGCTGGTTACGGGGCATCCGAACAAGATCATCGCCTTCAATCTCGGCATCAGCCCGCGAACGGTCGAGATCTACCGGGCCAATATCATGACAAAGATGCAGGCGGGGAGCTTGTCGGAGCTCGTGCGGATGATCGTTACGTCCGACGTCGGGATCGAACCGAAGTGACGCCGGACTTTGACTAATATCAAGGAAACCCACGGGTGATGCCTTGTAATGGGCCGCTTGACGGTGGCGGCCTCTTTCTATGCACTCTCATGAACAGACTTCACCGGATTCTCAGCGGGCAACAATCCTTGTCGTCGATGACGATCCGGCCGTGCTCAGTTCGCTCGGGTTTCTGTTTGAGATCGAAGGCTTCACGGTCCAGCTTTATCCCAACGGCGCCGCACTCTTGATGGAGACGGCAATTCCAGCCGTGGGCTGCCTGGTTGTCGATTACCGCCTGCCCGATATCTCCGGTCTGGAGCTGATCAGCATCCTTCGCGCTCGCCGGGTTGCGATCCCGGCTGTCCTCATCACAACCTCGCCGACGCCAGCAATTCTGGCGGAAGCGGCGCAATCCTCTGTCAGCGTCATCGAGAAGCCTTTGCTGACCGGTGCGCTTTTCGAGCAGGTCCGCCGCGTGCTTTCGCTTCCCTCCTGACGCTAAAAGGGACGTCTGCGCGGCCTTGCGGTACCGTGCAGACTGATGATCCTGGCGGCAGGAGCCTGCTGCGAGCTATCACGCTTCTCAGTTGGTCTGGACTGCCGGCCGGCACGCCGGCGCCAGAGCATCAGTCCAACGAAGGCAGCACCGCGAAGCGCGGAAAGGACAAGATTGATCGGTTTCATGGCCGCCCCCCCCGGAATCGGCAGAAGCATACTGCAGTACATGCGAAGATGGTTGATCTGGATCAATCAGCGGCTTTCTCGCAGATCGTCGTCCAACAACGCCCTGATCGCTGAACCCTGGAGATCGTCGAACTGACCGTTTCGCAGCGACCAGACAAATGCTCCCAGCCCCGCAAGCCCAAGGCCAAGCGCAATCGGCAAAAGGAAAACAATGACGTTCATGACGTTGTCGCCAGCGGCTTTAGTTGGGTTGTGTTTGGTTTGGCAGGTCGCGCGGCGCTTCTGAGGCGAACCGCATTCAGCGTGACCAGTATCGACGATCCTGACATCGCTGCCGCAGCGATCAACGGAGTCACAAAGCCGGTGACCGCCAACGGCACCGCAATCAAGTTGTAGACAACGGCAAGCGCCAGATTCTGGCGCATCAACCGTCGCGCCACTCGCGACACGTCAATACAATCCATGACCGGCCGCAAGCTCTCGCCAACGAATATGCCGTCCGACTTGGCGCGCGACAGATCCGCAGCCGTAACCGGCGATAGCGAGACGTGCGCGGAAGCCAGAGCCGCAGCATCGTTGATTCCGTCGCCGACCATCAGCAGCTTCCGCCCTGCCTTTTGCAAGGCTGCGACATAGGCCACTTTCTGCTGCGGTTTGATGCTAGCGAGCCATCCTTCGACCCCGAGCGCCGTTGCGATCGGCGCTACGGCGGCAGAACGATCGCCGGAAAGGATTCGCACATCGAGCCCTTCATGCATCAGATCTGAGACGCATCGCATCGCATCCGGCCGAAGGATCTGCGCGACAGCAAACACGATACGAGCATCACCGTAGCGGAATGCGATCAAAGATCGACCTGCCGCCGCCGCATCGATTGCAGAATCTTGCTCGATTCCGCAGAATGCAAGACTTCCAAGACGCATCTCCCTGCCATCGTTCAGCGCAACGATGCCCTCGCCTTGCTGCTCCCGAGCATCGGCAAACGGGCACATCCCCTCCGCCGAACGGGCGAGCGCAATCGCGAGCGGATGCCTACTGGAAAGCGCCAGCCGCGCTGCAAGAGCGGCAATGCCCGGTTCGACTGGCAAAATAGGTTCAAGCCGTGTGTCCGGTGTCGTCAGGGTTCCGGTTTTGTCGAACACAACAACATCGACGTCCGCGAAACGCTCGATGGCGTCGCCTGCGTTGAGCAGCACGCCGGAACGGAACAAACGACCCGCCGCCACGATCTGCACGACCGGCACTGCGAGCGCAAGCGCGCAGGGACAAGTGATGATCAGCACCGAAATCGCGGCCACGAGGGAGTCGTGCACCGAAGCACCGGACACGAGCCAGCCGGCCGCCGTAAGCGCCGCCATCGAATGCACGACCGGCGCATAGAGCCTGGCAGCGCGATCGGCAAGGCGCATGTAACGCGATTTGGCGGCAGTTGCCTGCTCGACCAGCCGTTCGATTTCTTCGATCAAACTATCCTTCGATGACGCGGCGATGCGCAGCTCCAGTACTCCCGACTGATTGAGGCTTCCGGAATAAACGCGGTCGCCCGCTTGAACCGTCCGTGCGAGCGTCTCGCCTGTCACAAGGCCTTCGTCGAGCAAAGACTGACCCGAGATAATCTCCGCATCGGCCGGCACTCGCTGTCCCGCGGACAGCAAGACCCGATCACCCGGATTCAATGCACTCGCGGGGACGACGGAAATCTTCCCGTCTTCGCCGAGACGGCTCGCCGTCTCGGCCTTGAGCGCAGCGAGATTGCTTGCGACCGAGAGCGTGCGAGCCCGCATTTGATGATCGAGGTAGCGCCCGCATAGCAGAAAGAAGATCAGCATCACCGCCGAATCGAAATATGCGTGAACGCCATGCGTCACGGTCTCGAAGAGCGATAGGCCGAGCGCAAGCACAATCCCGATCGAGATCGGCACATCCATATTGACCTGCCCTGTCCGCAAAGCATTCCAGGCACTGGCGAAGAACGGCCGGCCGGAGTATGTAGCCGCGGGCAGCGCGATCAGCGCGGACAGCCAGTGAAAGAGATCGCGGGTTTCGGCATTGATGTCGGTGGCGTTGCCAGACCACACCGAAATCGACAGCAGCATGATGTTCATCGCGGCGAAGCCGGCAACCGCGAGACAGATCAGCAAATCTCGGCCGCGACTGGCACCGTCGTCTTCGACCTCGGCCTGAACGAAGGGGTACGCGCGATATCCCATCTCGCGCAACCGGTCGATCACCGCGTTGGGCTGCATCATCCGATCGTCCCAGGCGACCGCCAGACGCTTGGTCGAGAAGTTGAGCCGGGCCTCGCGCAAACCCGGAATTTGACCGAGCGCCGTTTCGATCCGGCGAATACAGCCGGCACAGTGGACGCCGTCGACCGCCAGATCCATGCGAGCGGATCCATCTGCATGCCTGACGAGAGACGAAAAGTCCTCCCGGCCTTGAACGAGCGCCGTCGCCATCGGTCAGCTCCTCGACGGAATAAACAGGCGATTGACCGACCGGAACATCACGGCTTCGCGCTCGCTGATCGTGAACTCGAGCCGCCACAGTCCCGATTCCGCATCGAGCGGGACAACGAACCGCCCAGGTGACCGCTCTTCAGCCTCCAGCACGATGTCGCGGTTGCGGACGACGGGATGGGCGAGCTTGCCCTTGAGTGCGAGCTCGCCGGGCAACTTTCCCTCACCTGGCTTCACCCTGATATCAAGCTGCACGCCGCTGCCCGCGAAGCTGATGCTGACATCGACGTGCCAGTTGCGGCGAACCTGTTCCTCCGCGGCTGCGATCTGCGAGTTGAAGGCCAAACCGGCCTTGTAGGCGTTTTCCGCATCGACCCCCGGAAATGTCTTGAGAGCGAAGCGGAGCATCGCCCCGTTGACTACCGCAACTAGAACAAAGAAGCCGATCAGGCAAAACAGTACAAAGCGGCCCGTGATGCGGAAACCCTGCGATACGGAAGCGTCTGCCATCGGACTGCCTTTCATGGCCCCTTGAAGTAATTGTCCGTAAACGCCGTTTCGCCGGACGTCCTGTCGCGCACCGCGAACCGGATGGAAGACTGCTGGCTGCCGGGCGATAGATGTGCGCTGACGAACAAGCGGATTTCCGTGGTCTGGTCGGGGCCAATCTCGACGACCGCTTCACTCTTCGAACTCTGGCCCGCGAGGGACAGGACTGGTGAGTCGAGTCCAGAGATCGAAACCACGAAAGTGCGCGGTTCCAGCGCTTTGTTCGAAAGTCTCACAGTATATGCGTTGCGGACGGAGCCATCCTTGAGCGTGACAAACATCGGATTGCGTTCGTGCATGACGCTAATCGCAACCTGATGCCGCATGACGAGCGCGGTCAGCATGACCAGACCGACAACGGCGATCACACCCATGTAAAGAAACGTGCGGGGGCGGAGCGGACGGAAGATCTCGGGCTGCCCACACTGGCGGCGTTTGACGTTGACATCCGTATCATAGGCAATAAGCCGCAGCGGCTTGCCGACTTTCTCCATCACGGAATCACACGCATCGATGCAAAGCCCGCATTGGATGCAATCCAGCTGGAGACCGTTGCGGATGTCTACCCCGGTCGGACAGACCGCCACACATTGATTGCAGTCGATGCAATCTCCTGCCGGGAGTCCTTCTGATTGCCGCTGCAAGTTGGCCTTCAGCGATCCGCGCGGCTCTCCCCGATCGTATCGATACGTCACATTGAGAGCATGTTCATCCGTGAGCGCAGCCTGAATCCGCGGCCACGGGCACATGTAGGTGCAGACCTGCTCGCGCATGAAGCCGGCTAGCGAATAGGTCGTGAAGGTCAAGATTGCAATCCAGAGGTAGGCCACCACTGGCGCCTGGAAAGTCGCCAGCTGTTTTACGAGCGTCGGCGCATCTGTGAAGTAAAGCACCCAGGCGCCGCCCGTCCACCAGGCGATCATCAGCCAGATCGAATGCTTGAGTACTTTCTCGGCAGCGCGCCGGAGCGTGAGCCCCTCGTTCTGCTTCTTCAAACGCTCGCGCCGGTCGCCCTCGACCAAGCGTTCGATGGCATAGAACAGATCGGTCCATACCGTCTGCGGGCAGAGGTAACCGCACCAGATGCGGCCGGCAAACGCATTCATCAGGAACAGCGTCATCGCCGCCAGAACCAGAAGCCCGGTGAAATAGTATATCTCCTGAGGCCAGAGCTCGATGAAGAAGAAGTAGAATCGCTCTCTTGTGAAATCGATCAACACCGCCTGGTTCGGCGCATGCGGTCCACGATCCCAACGCACGAACGGCAGCGCATAGTAGATGCCGAGGGTGACGGCGAGCACAATCCACTTGATGGTGCGATACTGCCCGCGAACCGCTTGCGGAAATATCCGCTTCGATGGTGCATATAGCGCAACGTCAGCCTCCACGGCAGGCGTTTCGGCTCGGTCCGCCGCACGACTCAATCGCGGATCGGCATTCACTGCTATTTCTCCCCACCGCCCAACGTATGAACGTAAACGCTGAGCGCCTTGACCGTTGCTTCATCAAGCCGGCCGGCCCAACCGGGCATGACTCCACCGCGGCCATTCACCAAACCTTCGATGATGCTTTCCCTGGACGAACCGTAGAGCCAGATTCTGTCGGTCAGGTTCGGCGCACCGAGCTCTCGTTTGCCCTCGCCCTTGTCGCCATGGCAGGCGGCGCAGGTATCCGCATAGACCTTGGCGCCCTTCGCCGCGGTTGGCTGCGCGGGCGCCAGATCAGCAAGCTGGCGCACGTAGTCGGTCACCGCTTCGATATCGGCGCGCGGCAGCATTCCGTCGCGCCCGAACGCGGGCATGCTGCCCTGACGCGAAGCCGTATCGCTGAGCCGGACGCCGTGACGGATCGTTGCTTCGATGTCAGCGAGTTTTCCACCCCAGAGCCAATCGTCGTCGTTCAGATTCGGATAGCCCTTGAATCCCGCGGCACCGGTGCCGTGGCATGGGGCGCAATTGGTCCCGAACGCCGGCTTCGCGACCGCGCGGGCGAAAGCGAGCAGCTTCGGATCGCCTGCGATATCCTCAAGCTTTGCGCTCGCGATCTGCGTCATAGTTGCGCCACGCAACGTGGTCAATTCGGCGAGATCGGCCTTGATGGCTTCGCGTGACTGCCAGCCAAATGCTCCCTTGGTATAGGTCGTGACCAGCGGCCAAGATGGGTAGACAATCCAGTAGCCGACCGACCAGACAATGGTGATGTAGAACAACCAAAGCCACCAGCGCGGCAGCGGCGTGTTCAGCTCACGAATACCGTCCCACTCGTGGCCCGTCGTCGTCCGGCCGGTGACCTCATCAATATCGGAAGGCGTATCGGTCATGATCAATCCTCCCGCAGCGGTATCTGGGCAGCGTCGTCGAACTTGGCCCGGTTCGACGGCCAAAGCGCGTAAGCCAGCGCGATCAGGAACACCGCGACGAAGTATGCGAGCCCCCAGGTCTGGGCGAATTCAGCGAGCGAGCGATATGCGTTCGACATGGAAAACTCAGCGGATGTTGGCTTTGTCGTTGTAAAGCTTGAAGTCGACGAGAGTGCCGAGCGTCTGCAGGTAAGCGATCAGCGCATCGGCCTCGGTGATTGTGCGGGGATTTCCGTCGAAATCGCGCGATTGGGCCTTCGGATAACGCTTCGAAACGTTGCCTGCGTCTTCGCCTGCCTGCTCCTTGAGATCAGACGCAGCGTTGGCGATCATGTCCGGCGTGTAGGGCACACCGAGCTTCGACTGGACCTTCAGATCGTCAGCGATGTGCGCATAATCGAGTTCAGTTCTTGCAAGCCATGGGTAGCCAGGCATCACGGTTCCCGGCACCACTGCTTTGGGCTCGTTCAAATGATCCCGATGCCAGTCGTCGGAGTACTTGCCGCCGACACGCGCGAGATCGGGGCCCGTGCGTTTCGATCCCCACTGGAATGGACGATCGTACATACTTTCTGCCGCAAGCGAGTAATGGCCGTAGCGTTCGATCTCGTCGCGCAACGGGCGGATCATCTGCGAATGGCAATTGTAGCAGCCCTCGCGCACGTAGATGTTGCGGCCGGCCAGCTCGAGCGGCGAGTACGGCCGCATTCCCAATACTGTCTCGATCGTATTGCGCAGGTAGAAGAGCGGCACGATCTCGACGATGCCGCCAATTGCGATCACGATCAGCACGCCGATCACCAGAATGATCGAGTTGCGTTCGAAGATCGCGTGCTTGCTCCAGAGCGACATGCCGGCTTACTCCGCAGGGACGAGCCGAAGGCTCGCCGCAGTTTCGATCCGGCTGCTGTTGCGGATCGTCTTGTAGATGTTCCACACCATCAGCAGCGATCCGGACAGAAACAGGATGCCGCCGAGCGCGCGGATGGCGTAGAAGGGATGCATCGCCTCGACCGTCTCGATGAAGGAATATTCGAGGAAGCCGAGACTCGTGTACGCGCGCCACATCAGCCCTTGCAGGATTCCCGAGACCCACATCGCCGAGATGTAGAAGACGATGCCGATGGTCGATATCCAGAAGTGCCAGCTGACGAGGCGCAGCGAATACAGCGTCGTGTTCCAGAGCCACGGAGCGAGACAGTAGATCGCCCCGAACGAGACGTAGCCGACCCATCCGAGCGCTCCCGAATGAACATGGCCGATCGTCCAATCGGTGTAGTGACTGAGCGAGTTGACCGCCTTGATCGACATCAGCGGTCCCTCAAAGGTCGCCATGCCGTAGAATGCGACCGACACGACCATCATTCGCAGCACGGGATCGGTGCGCAGCTTGTCCCAGGCGCCGGACAACGTCATCAGGCCGTTGATCATCCCGCCCCACGAGGGCATCCAGAGCATGATCGAGAACGTCATGCCGAGCGTCTGCGCCCAGTCCGGCAGCGCCGTGTAGTGAAGATGATGTGGTCCCGCCCAGATGTAGAGGAAGATCAGCGCCCAGAAATGGATGATCGACAGCCGGTACGAATAGACCGGGCGCTCCACCCGCTTCGGGATGAAGTAGTACATGATCGCCAGAAAGCCGGCGGTCAGGAAGAAGCCGACGGCATTATGCCCGTACCACCACTGCACCATGGCGTCCTGGACACCGGCCCAGACGATGTAGGACTTCGGAGAAAAGATCGACACCGGGATCGCGGCATTGTTGCCGATATGCAGGACTGCGATGGTGAGAATGAAAGCGAGATAGAACCAGTTCGCCACATAGATGTGTGGCTCCTTCCGGCGCATCAGCGTACCGAGGAAGACGAGCAGATAGGCGACCCAGACGGCGGTCAGCCACAGATCGGCGTACCATTCCGGTTCGGCATACTCCTTTGACTGCGTGATACCGAGCAGATAGCCGGTTCCCGCGATCAGGATAAAGAAGTTGTAGCCCAGCACGACGAACCACGGCGCGATGTAACCGGCAAGCCGCGCGCGACTCGTGCGCTGAACGACGTAAAAGGAAGTCGCGATAAGCACGTTGCCGCCGAAGGCGAAAATGACAGCCGACGTATGCAGCGGCCGGAGCCGGCCGAACGACAGCCACGGCAGATCGAAATTCAGCTGCGGCCACGCGAGCTCGAGAGCGAGCCACACACCCACCGTGAATCCCGCGACACCCCAGAACAGGCTCGCGAGGGTCGCGAACTTGACCGGCCCGAAATTGTAGTTCGGCTTACCGTCAATCTCGAGCGCCGGCAGCAGCTCGGCTCGGCCGTAGTAATTATTCACGATCGCAAATGCAGCTGCGACGCTTCCGGCGCAGAACAGCAACGCATGAAAAGCGTATTCGGGAGTGTGCGCGAGCGCAGCGATCATGAGCGTCACGAATGCCAGGACCGCAAACGTCGCCGCCGTGAGTCCCTCGCCCAGCTGCATCGACTTCTGTGATTGTGATATCGCCGCCATCCCATTCCCCAGTTTGGCCGGACCTGAAACCAGCAGTCTCTTATTGATGACCTACTCCCTGCTGCGCCTTGACCCAGATCAAAATCCGCCAAAGAGCGCACCCTTGATGCAAATCAACGTGCAGCGGGCGGGGCTGGCCTAGCATGCTGGAAACTGTCGAGGCCAAGATGATCGAGCGACTGATCGAATGGATGCGCGCCTGTCCGCCAGGCGAATCGAGAACGCGGGAAACCGCTTCGGGCGCCGCGCGCAGCGAACCGGAGCGCGAGTGTGTGACCGTTGATCAGAAAGGCCTGCCGGCATGCTCCGAAGGCGACCCGCGAATCTATTTCGGAGGATGCTGCTGATGGCGTTCGTTCGGACGGGTCCTGCGTCAAACGATGAAATCGTGACCACGGCCATCACGCCGGCTGGCGGTCATCTCCTCGCGGACCTCTTCGAGCAGCGGGTTCCGCGCTACACAAGCTACCCGCCTGCCACGCAGTTCAGGGCCGATGTCGGCGCCGGCGATTATCACGTCTGGCTATCGGAGCTTGACGAGAACGCCGCGATCTCGCTGTACATCCACGTGCCGTTCTGCGAGAGCCTGTGCACCTACTGCGGCTGCCATACGACCATCACGCAGGATCCGGCGCGCGTCGCAAGATACGCAGATCTCCTCCGGAAAGAGCTCACGCTTATTGCTTCGGCGCTCGGCTCTCGCCGCAGGCTGACCCACCTGCATTGGGGTGGTGGAACGCCAACCATGCTCTCGCCCAAGGATTTCATCGGGCTGACGTGCGCGATACGATATCATTTCGATGTCGCAAGCGACGCCGAAATCGCGGTTGAGATTGACCCGCGGCATCTGCGCAAGAGCCATGTCGAGGTCTTGGCGGCAGCTGGTATCAATCGCGCCAGCCTCGGAATTCAGGACTTCGAGCCGGCCGTACAGACGGCGATCAACCGCTTGCAGCCGATTGAGCAAACGGCACAGGCATTGGCGCTGCTGAGAAAGGTCGGCATCAGTAACATCAACTTTGATCTGATGTACGGCCTGCCGTTTCAGACCGCCGATTCCGTCCGGGCATCCGCTCAAACGGCAGCCGCTCTTGGCCCCACACGGATCTCGCTGTTCGGGTACGCGCACGTTCCCTGGATGAAGAAGCATCAGCGGCTGATCGACGACGCCACTCTTCCCTCGGCAGCCGACAGGCTGGACCAGTATCGCGCAGCTTCAACGGTACTTGCTGCTGCGGGATACGTGGCGGTTGGCCTCGATCATTTCGCACGACCTGACGATCCACTTGCGGGCTTGCTTGCAAACCATTCTGTTCGCCGCAACTTCCAGGGTTACACGTCGGACTCGGCTCCGGCCCTGATCGGCATCGGCGCCTCGGCCATCAGCTTCTTGCCGCAGGGCTATGTTCAGAACCCTGCGCCTCTCAATCAGTATCGCGGCTCGATCGAAGCCGGACAGTTTGCACAGGTCCGAGGGTTGCGTTTGAGCGACGAGGACCGGCGCCGTGCGTCGATCATTCAGGATCTCATGTGCCATCTGAGAACAGATCTGCGCAGCGCGGGCCTCCAGCTCAACGAAAGCGAGCAGCAGCGGCTCGCCGAGCTCGAGAAGCGGGGCTTGCTCACGATCGATGGAGATCGCCTGTCAATCCCCGAACCAATGCGGCCATTCGTGCGAACGGTTTGCGCAGCGCTCGACCCTTACGTTCCCGCTGGATGCGCCACCAGGCATTCGCTGGCTGTTTAATGCGTCCACGAAATCAGTTGGACAGGAAGAGACTGACCTTGCTGGTCCTCAGCAGATCATCGGTTACGCCGCCGAGCACAAGCTCTTGCAGCCGGGAATGACCGAACGCGCCCGCGACAATCATGCCTGCTCCGGCATCGGACACGAACTGCTTCAGTCTCGCGCTCGTATCGCCTCCCGATTCGAGCGCGACCCAGGTCGCGGATACGCCGCGACGTTCGAGCCAGCGTCGCAAGTCGTCAAGTCGGCCCGCGGCAACCGTCGAGTCCGCCCGCCCCTCAGACACCTCCACGATCGATACTTCCTTCGCCAATTTGAGAAGCGGGATCGCGTCCAGAACGGCGCGCCGCGCTTCGCGAGTGTCTTTCCATGCGACTACAACGTGGCGCAGGTCAAGGAATGCGACCGAGGAAGGAATCACAATGACCGGGCGTCCGGCTGCGACCAGAAGGCTGTCGAGACTTGCCGTCGCGAACGGGTCGGAGAACACGCTGCGTGTTGCGGGCACGATGAGAACGTCGGCGGCTCTGGACTGTTCGCAGAGATAGTCGAGAGGCCGGCGGAGATCCGAGCGCCATTCGATCGCCGCGTCGGCGCCGCGCATCTGCCTTTCAAAGAGCTCCCGCAATTCGGACAAGCCGACCTGAACCTCGGCACGCATCTGCTCGAGCAGCAACTGGGCTTCGCGCCCCTCCATGAAGTAGGTCGGAGGACTGACGTCGGCTGCAGCAATCCCGATGACACCGGAACCGGTCCGCGACGCGAGATCGCGGGCGATACCAACAATGTTCTCGTTGGCCGCTCCTGGCGCCAAGTAGGCCATGATTGCGCGATAGCTCATTTTCAGCACCTCCAAGGAACCGGACATTGAAGGAAAGCCGGATGGGGGCATTGATTGAGATCAATCGCGGAGCTTTTGATTGATATCAAGGACGAATATCCTGCTGAAGCCCATTGTCGCGACGCTCACAGGATCAGCGCCCAGGATCATTGCCCATGAGATCGCTTGCCGTCATCATCGCATTTGCTCTAACAGCGGCGTCCGCAGACGCTGCGGTGCTGACAGCGGCTCAGCAGCGGGGGCAGGCCTTTGCCCGAACAAACTGTGGAGGGTGTCACTCGATCGATCGCGCTTCGCCGAGTCCACTGGCCATAGCTCCGCCCTTTCGCTCCCTGCATCTCAAGTATCCTGTCGAAATGCTCGAGGAAGCGCTGGCGGAAGGCATCATGACCGGCCATCCAACCATGCCGGAATTTCAGCTGGAACCCGATCAGATCAACGATCTTATTGCGTTCCTAAAGAGCTTTCAGACGCGATGATGCGCCCAATCGGGCGACAGACAAATCAGGACACCGCAAATGCGCTACTTCTTCGATGAGATCAGCAAGATCCGGATCAGCGACATCCGCGGACGCGAATTCAATCATAATGAAGCGGCGATCGCTCATGCACGCCGCCTCGCCGCTGATATTCGCTCGCTCGAAACGGCAGCCGAGCGCCGCAATCTCAGCATCCATGTCCATAGCGAGTATGGCAACGCGATCCACGAGGAGAGAGTATTCGGCGAATAGGCGCGCCACTTCCCGCTATTTCTTCAGCTCGGCATAGAGTTGCAGCACGCGGTTAGGCAGCACTTCGATGCGAGGAACACGCAGCACACGCTGCTCACCGAAGATGCGGTCGAGTTGGGAGAATGGACCGCCGCCGATGCCGACTGCGAAGATATCGATGCCGCGCCGGCGCAACTGCTGTGCGGCTCTTCGCGCATCCTCGGCCAGATATTTCGGGTCGGGCACGTCGATGTCCGATGGCTCTCCATCAGTCATGATCAGCAGCACTTTGCGAAACGCGCGTTGCTGCGCTAGATAGCTGCCCGCGTGACGCAGGGCAGGACCAAGCCGGGTCGAATGACTGCTTTCGATACCGGCCAGACGCGACTGTACGACCGCATCCAGACGCTCGCCAAAATCCTTGATGAGAAGATACTGAACCCGCTCCCGCCCCTCCGAGCTGAATCCGTGGACAGCGACCTTGTCGCCAGTCGCTTCGGCCGATGTCATCATGATCGCCGCAGCGTTGCGTTCGACATCCAGAACCGATCGTCCAAGGCGATCGCGATCGGCGGTCGATTGCGAAAGATCCAGCAGTATGAGAATCGACAGATCGCGCGGTCCGGGCGCTTCCCGCTGATAGACGCGCGGTTCGCCGGGGATCTGTCCGGCGCGGCGTTCGATGGCCAGGGCAATCGCGGCGTCGATATCCAGTGTATCGCCGTCGCGCTGCCCTTTATGGCGAAGGCGCCGCCCAATCGACGCATCGCGCGTTAGGGTCGTAACCCGGCGTATGGCCTCGTCATGCGATGCACATTCATGGGGTTTCGTGGATACGCTCGCGACTGCCTCGAGAACGGTCGTCCAGCCGGAACGTTCGATACGCGCGGCATAGTCCCATTCCGGGTAGCTCGCGACGGACAAACCCTCGCGCATCGTCACATCGCTTGGCCGGGCTCGTAGCGTTTCGTCCATGCGCGGACGATCGTCTTTGGCAGGTCCGGCATCATCTTCCTGCTGTTCGATCCGGACGGAGTCGACAGGAAGCTCGATTTCTTCGGCGATTGCGTCGGGCTGATCGCCGAAATCCCATAGCGCCAGGTTATCGTCGCGGTACGCCGGTTCGACGACATAGGTCTTAGCATTGAACTGCAGCCGCATCTGCCCGATATCGTTGCCGAGCAATCCGCCAATCTCGCGGCTGATCGCGGGATCATTCAACCGGTCGGTTGCGGCGATGAACAACGTCTTGCCCTTGGCGATCCAGGCATCGCTATCCTCGTAGCCGGGATCGATCAACGCACGGGCCAGCCGGACCATCAGCCCGGCAGCATTTGCGCTGGGGGATGGTATCGCGGTGTGAAAGGGCAACCACAGCCGGCGCAAGCCAGGCATTTCGCGTAACGCCAACGTTTCGACCCGCGCATCCTCGATCAAAGAGATAAGCGCAATCTGTAACGGTTTCAGCCGATCGACGGGAAAACGGACACTGGAGTAAGCCAGATGCGCCCCGGCATGCGCAGATGCCGCCGGATAGATGGCATCCGCCCGGTCGCACTCGAATCCCGGAAACGATTCCGGCAAGCGGACAAGTCCAACCGCCAGCGAAGGCCGGCGCGGCACCCCAGGCATGTTGGTGATCGGAAGCTTGCGGAAGCGCGGGTTCTTGTTCCAAAGCGCTTGCATCGTGGCGCTCAAGCGCTTCTCCAATCGCGAGAAGTCGTCTCTTGCTCCGCTGTTCGCAAAGAGAAGCTGCATCGATAGAGCGTCATCAAGCGCAAAATGCGCGCGGCGGCGGGCAACGCGGCCAGCGGTTGCACGCAAGCCGGCCGAAATCCACGCAGCGAAGCCGCGAGCGTCCGTATGGGACAGTAGCCGCTCCAGCCGGTCAATCACAAGCCCAACCGACTCTGGAGCCTCGTCGACGAGTTGCCGCAGCGCGCCGAAGGCCGCCATCAACTCGTCGGTGGTCGGGAGCTTTGAAAGAATCTTGGGAACTTCGGTCAGCATCGCAAATGCTGCCCGGCTGCCCGAGCCACATCCGATGTCCCTGACGGCGAGGCCAAGCGCAACGACATCGTCTGGCGTCCGCTGCGGCGGCCACTGCTGGGACAATCGCACGAAGCTCAGCACGACCGCCTCGCCGAGATTGGCCGCGAACAGGCCATGCACGGCATCGTCCCATGCAGCGAGCTTGTTCATCCATCCAGGCCGACGCTGCATCGATGCGCGCGCCGCCTGAACGGCCTCGTTCAAATCGTCATGCCCATGCAGAAGTGCCGCGAGCCGGCGTCCGGAGCGGACGCTGTCGAGTGAAGTTGCCTGTGCGATCGTCACCTGCCTCACCCACCCTACGCGCAGGCAGAGATCACGTCCCGCAACGTATCTCTCGTATCGAGATCGTCCGTTAGTGGAACAACGATCGTGGTCTCGCAGGCTTCCTTCAGGTCGATACCGTATCCAATCAACCGGGCCGCATTGACGAGCATGCGGGTCGATGCCCCTTCATCGAGGCCGTGGCCTTTCAGATTGCGGCTGTGCTGCGCGATCTTGACCAGGAGGTCGGCAATCCTGGCATCGATTCCGGCTTCGTGTGAAACGACCTCCACCTCGGCAGCGCGCTCCGGATAACCGAAGTCCAGCGCAGCGAACCGCTGCTTGGTGGATTCCTTGAGGTCCTTGATCGCGCTCTGGTAACCGGGGTTATACGAGATCACCAACTGGAAATCCGAATGCGCACGAATCAGCTCGCCCCGCTTCTCCAGCGGCAGCACGCGGCGATCATCCGTGAGCGGATGGATGACGACAGTGGTGTCCTGTCGCGCTTCCACGATCTCGTCGAGATAACAGATGCCCCCATGCCGCACGGCTGTGGTCAGCGGCCCGTCGCTCCACACCGTCCCTTCGGGATCGAGCAGCCAACGTCCGACCAGATCCGCCGCCGTCATGTCCTCATGGCAGGCGACCGTAATCAGTGGCCGCGCCAGCCGCCAGGCCATGTACTCAATGAAGCGCGTCTTGCCGCAACCGGTCGGCCCCTTGAGCATCACCGGCATCCGGCTGGCATAGGCCGCCGTAAACAGAGCGACCTCGTCGCCCAGGGCACGATAATACGGCTCGTCGGTGATGCGATACTGATCAAGCAGCAAGGGAGTACTGGGCAAGATCACGTCCTCTTTGCACGCGATGGCATCCGGTTGACCTCCGTCAGGATGCCAGCAGTTCCTTCAGTTTGGCGTCGATGAACGCGACATCGGCCGGGTTCGTGCCCGGGCCTCCGGCGAAGTGTCCCCAGATCGATGGCACCGGCACGAACGTTGCGTTCGGCATGTTCGCCGCTTCGAACTCGCTGTCCTCCGGAGGAAAATAGAGGTCGGTCTGGCCTGGCATGACGTAGGTCTTTGCCTTGATGCCGGCGAGCGCCGCCTTGAAGTTGCCGTTGTAAATCTCGTTGGCGCTGATGTCGCCGTTCTGCCAGGTCCAAAGCATGGTCAGCAGATTGTTCGGATCCTTCGGCAGGAAGAATCCTTCCCAGAACGCCACCAGGAAATCCTCCAGCGACGAGTAGCCGAGCGTCTTGATGTCGAGCTGTTCGCGATAGAAAGCTTGCGAGAAACCCCAACCGGCATAGACGCGAGCCGCAGCACGCAAGCCGCGCGCCGGCTTCTCGGTGTACCAGCCCTCCTTCCACGCCGCGTCCGCGGTCAGCGCCGCTTTCACGCCTTCGAGGAATACGAAGTTGTGGCGCGAACATTTGGCCGAGCCGCAGAATGGCGCCAGCAAATCCACCATGTCCGGATAGAGCGTGCCCCAATGAAACGTCTGGAGCGCACCCATCGACCAGCCCACAACCATGCGGATATGCTCGATGCCGAGCTTCTCGGTTACAAGGCGATGCTGCGCGCGGACGTTGTCGTAAGCCGTCACCTGCGGAAAGCGCGGCCCGTTATAAGGCTCAGGCGTATTGCTCGGCGACGATGACAGACCGTTGCCGAACATGTTCGGAATGATGATGAAGTACTTCGCCGGATCGAGCGCCATGCCCGATCCGACCAGCCACTCGTTGTCGTAGTGCTGTCCCGAGTACCAGGTTGGATAGACGATGACGTTGTCCTTGGCCGCATTGAGCTTGCCGAACGTCTTGTAGGCGAGCTTGCAGTCCCGGATTGTTGCGCCTCGTTGCAAGGTGACGTTCCCGAGATCGTAGATTTCGTAATCGGCACTCATCGATCGATCCTCCCCGCTTCTTGTCTTGGCCAGCGCTCACGCGGCGCTGGCTGCATTTTCCACCGGCGCTTCGGCACGCGCGACTGCGAAGTAGATAACGCCGGCGACAAGCGCCGCCGAAATCGCGGTAGACAAACCCGGCATCAGGTTTTCAACGGCAAACGCGCATAACGAACCGATAGCCCAGGCGAAGAACGGCTTGGCGCGCCAATCCGCAACGGCCCGCGCATTCGCGCGCAGCAGATACTGATCGACCAGAATGATCGCACCGATCGGCGGAACCAGAATGCCGAGCAGCGACAGCCACTGGATGAAGAAGGCCCAGACGTTACCGGCGGCTACGATGATGCCTATGGCGCCGAGCACCACGGCCATCAGCCGCATGTTGGTGCCGAGGATGCGCGACCAGCCAGTGGCGGCATTGTAGAGACAGTGCGAACAGACCGAGCCGAGATTGGTGTAGAGGAAGATGAACGCGAGAATGCTGAGCCATGTCAGTTGCTTTCCGTTCATGTACCCGAACATGTTATCGACGCCGAACGGATTTGCATTCGGCACCGCCAGCGCCGCGGTCATCACGCCGCCGACGAGCATGGCAACCAGATTGGCGAACGGAAATGCGCTGAACGTCGCCACAAGCGATGAACGCGTACTGGGCGCCCAACGGTTGAAATCCGCCGTCACGGTGCCGGCGTCGATAAACAGCGCAATCACGACTGTCAGGCCAACCCCCATCGACATAGTGGCGACGCCGTTGTTTCCCGGATAGTTGAGCAAGGCCGTAGCCGTGGTGGTCGAGGCTGCATCCACCGCAACCCACACACCAAGAACGACGAACAGTGGAACCGAAGCAATTCCGATCCAGTGCAATCCCTTCACCCCCACGAAGGTAATAGCGATGTAGAGCACTCCCGCGATGATGGTCATCGCCACATAGTTGAGGCCGTAAGTCGAGGAGATCAACGCTCCGGTGATGCCTGTCTGCACCGCGTACCAGCCCAGCAGCAGCGTCGAGAGCAGGCCCGACGCCAATACGTAACCCTTCTTGCCAAAGACGACGCTGGTGATCAGCGCAAAGTTCATGCCTCGCTTGGTACCGATCAGGCCGAGTGCACCGACATAGGCAAACATGATCAGATTGCCGACCACCATGGCGATCACTGCGTTCTTGAAACCCATGCCCAGCACCAGCAGCGATCCCGTCATCGCGCCGGTGATGATCATCGGGAACCCAAGCCACACCATGGTGACTGAGAATGCGCTGCGCCGGGCTGTCATCGGCACCGGCTCGTGCTCGTACTCGTGACCGAGAAGATCGTCGATCTGTTCTTCAGTCTGATGCACGATCCTGCTGTCCGCTTCGCCGCTCATGACAAACCCCCACTTGCCTGAAAGTGTCCGTCGCCGGCCAGCGCCAGCGGCAAATACCGCGTGGCGCCGGCCGTACCGGTCAACGGTGTGCAACGCGCTGGTTGGGAATACCCTCGATCGGACACTCCTCGGTGCCGACCACCGGACGCGTCATGGCCTCCACCGCCGCGCGCGTGCCTTCCGGATCGGTGATCCAGTTCTTGTAGAAGGTGTACGGGCAGACCGCGTGGCCGCGATCGCCGTCGCCCGAATTGATCAGGCCGGTGTAGCCGCGGTGCATCAGCTTGAAGAGATGGTTCTGCGACTGCATGTTGCGGCGTGCATCACGAATGAGCGACACGGAGAGCTGTGCATACTGGATGCCGTTTTCCTCGGTGCCGCATTCGCCGAGCGTGCGGCCATCGAAGCCGATCAGCGCCGAGTGCCCGAAGTATGAATAGACGCCGTCGAAGCCAGATGCGTTGGCGACCGCAACGTAGCAGTTGTTCGCCCAGGCCATCGATTTCGAGATCTGGATCTGCTGTTCCTTGGCCGGATACATGTAGCCTTGACAACGGATGATCAGTTCGGCGCCGCGCATGGCGCAGTCACGCCAGATCTCCGGATAGTTGCCGTCGTCGCAGATGATCAGGCTGATCTTCAGCCCTTTCGGACCCTCCGAGACGTAGGTGCAGTCGCCGGGATACCAGCCCTCGATCGGAACCCACGGCATGATCTTGCGATACTTCTGAACGATCTCGCCCTTGTCGTTCATCAAGATCAGCGTGTTGTAGGGCGCCTTGTTCGGATGCTCCTCATGGCGCTCGCCGGTCAGGGAGAAGACGCCCCAGACCTTCGCCTTGCGGCAGGCATCGGCGAAGATCTTGGTCTCCTCGCCCGGCACCGAGGATGCGGTCTCGTACATCTCCTTGGAGTCGTACATGATGCCGTGGGTCGAGTATTCCGGGAAGATCACGAGGTCCATGCCCGGCAAACCGAGCTTCATGCCCTCGAGCATCTTGGCGATGTTGCGTGCGTTCTCCAGCACCTCCGCTTTGGTGTGCAGACGCGGCATCTTGTAGTTGACCACGGCAACACCCACCGTGTCCTTGCTGCTCGATATGTCTCCATGCAACATTTTCTTGACTCCCTTTCAGATGAACATCGTGAACCGCTAGACCGCCATGTGCCGCTGAATGAGATCGTCGGTCAGTTCGGCGATCGCACCATCCGCAACGACACGCCCCTTCTCGAGAAGCGCGAACCGATGCGAGGCGCGCCGCGCAAACGCGACGTTCTGTTCCACCAGCACAACCGTAATCCCGTGCTCGCGATTGAGCCGGGTGATGACGTCCTCGATCTGCTCGACGATGTTGGGCTGGATGCCCTCGGTCGGCTCGTCAAGCAGGATGACTTTCGGCTGCGCCAGCAGCGCGCGGGCGATCGCGAGCTGCTGCTGCTGCCCGCCGGACAGATTGCCGCCGTAGCGGTTGAAGAAATCCTTGAGCACGGGGAACAGATCGATCACCCAGTCCTGGATGCCGTCAGGCTGTTTCGCCGCGAAGGTGCCGAGCATCAGGTTCTCGCGGACCGTGAAGCGCGGCAGAATGCCCCGCCCTTGCGGCACATAGGCGATGCCGGCCTTGGCTCGCTGATACGTGCGCAGCGCCGAGATGTCGTTGCCGTCAAGCGTGAGCTTGCCGGTCACCCGATCCATCAATCCGAGAATGCTGCGCATCAGCGTGGTCTTTCCCACACCGTTGCGTCCGAGCACGGACAGGAATTCGCCGGTACCGACGTTGAGGTGGATGTTCTGCAGCGCGCGGCTGTTGCCGTAGAAGGCGTCGAGGTCGGAGAGCTCAAGCATTGGTGATGCCCCCCGATCCGAGATAGGCGCGCCGGACTTCCGGATGCGCCTCGACTTCGGCGGCGCAGCCCTCTGCCAGCAGCTGGCCCATGTGCATCACCGAGATGACGTCGCCGATCGCCTTGACGAATCCCATGTCATGCTCGACGACGATCAGCGTATGCTTGCCCTTGAGCCGTGCGAACAGTTCGGCGGTTTTGCGCGTTTCGTGCGCCGTCATTCCGGCAGTTGGCTCGTCCATCAGGATCAGTTCGGCATCCTGCGCGACCAGCATGCCGATCTCGAGCCACTGCGTTTGCCCGTGCGACAGGTACGCCGCCGGCCGGTCGAGATGATCCGCAAGCCCGATGAGTTCACCAAGGCGTTCGATGTCCGCGCGGCCGGATCTCTGGATGTCCCAGCGCAAGTTGGCCCACACGCCGGGACGGCGCGCGCGGGCCACTTCAAGATTCTCAGCGACGGTGAGATCGCGGAACACGCTCGGCACCTGGAATTTGCGTCCCACGCCGGCTCGCGCGATCTGGTGCTCTTCGAGATTCTCCAATGCTGTGCCGCCGAAGATCACAGAGCCCGCGCTGGGCTTGATCTTGCCGCAAATAATGTCGAGCGCCGTTGTCTTGCCCGCACCGTTCGGACCGATCAGACAGCGTAGCTCCCCCTTGTCCACGCGCATGTTGAGCTGATTGAGCGCTTTGAAGCCGTTGAAGGATACGGAGACGTCGCGCAGATCGAGGTGCATGGTCATGCGCGCTCCTCCTGCGCCTGACCGGCGCTCTGAGGTATGTCTTGCGGAGACAGCCGGCGTTGCGCGATCCAGCGCCAGGCAGCGTCGGCCAGACCGGCAAGTCCTTTCGGCAGGAACAGCACCACCAGGACGAACAGCGCGCCCATGACGAGCGTCCAGGTTTCCAGGAAGGCTTTGGATTCCGAGAGCGCGCCCTGCACGCCGGCCACCAGCACCGCACCGAAGAAAGCACCGACCAGACTCTGCCGGCCGCCGACCGCACACCACACCACGACGGACAGCGAGAGCTGCACGCCGAGGAATGTCGGCGACGCGAACTCCATCACCACCGTGTAGAGCATCCCCGCAAGGCCGGCGATCGCGGCCGAGAGCGAGAAGACGAAGATCTGATATCCGGCGACGTCGTAGCCGAAGTAACGCACGCGACTCTCATGGTCCCGGATCGCCTGCACGACGAGACCGGCCTTGGTGCGGGTGAATGCGAAAGCGGCGAGCAGACTCAGCGCGAGGCAACCGGCCACGAGATAGTAGGTCGAACGGCCATAGGCATCGAATGCAACGCCGAAGATCTCGAGCTGCGCAAGGTCGGTGATGCCGTTGAAGCCGCCGGTGTAGCTCTGCTGATCGATGATGACGAGATTCAACACCACCATGGTGGCGAGCGTGATGATCGCCACGTAGACGCCAGTGACACGGCTGCGAAACACGAACCAGCCGAGCGCCGCGGATACCAGCGCAGGGACAAGGATGCCGGCGGCGAGCGCGAAGCCGAGCGATTTGAACGGCGCCCAGAACCAGGGGAGCTGCGTCACATTGTTCCAGACCATGAAATCCGGAAGTCCGCTTGAGCCGGTATGAACCGGAACGGTCTTCAGCTTCAGCGCCATGGCCATGGCGTAGGAGCCAATACCGAAACTCATCGCCTGCCCCAGATTCAGGATGCCGCCATATCCCCATGACAGGGCGAGCGACATCGACAGCATCCCGAGCACGAGGTACCGAGCGACCTTGTTGAGCAGGAAATCATTGCTGAGAGCAAACGGCAGCAAAAAGACCAGCGCGCAAACCACGAGAAGTGGTGCGATCTGCGCGCCTAGTCGAGGGAGACCTGCGGGAGAGGAGATTTTCAATGACATGAATCAGCGATCTTCCGTCAGGCGCGCACGCGCGTGGTGAAGAGCCCTTCAGGGCGGAAGCGGATGAGCACGACAATGGCGAGCAGCACGAGCGCCTTGGCCACCGTGTCGTTTTGCAGGAACGCGATCGCGCCGGAGAGTTCGCCAAGGAAGAAGGCGCTCGCGACAGCGCCGGCGAGACTCTGCACGCCCCCGAGCACGACCACCATGAAAGCATCCACCACGTAACCGGTGCCCATGTCGGGCGAGACGCTTTTGAGCGGCGACACCAGCGCGCCGGCCAGTCCCGCAAGGCCGGCGCCATACGCGAACGTGAGCGCGTAGATTCGTTTCGAGTTGATGCCGAAGGATGCCGCAACCGAGCGATCCTGCATGATGGCGCGCAGCTTCATGCCGACCGTGGTGCGGTTCATCAGCAGCCAGGTCACCGCAAACAGGGCAATCGCCACGGCGAACAGGAACACCCGATAGGACGAGACCGACGTGCCGAGAACGTCTGTGCTGTGCGACAGCGACGGCGGCATCTGAACGTAACGGAGCTCACTGCCAAAACTCAGGCGAACGGCCTGCTGAAGCATGATGCCGACGCCCCAGGTCGCGAGAATGGTATCGAGCGGCCGGTTATTGAGCAGGCTCAGCACATAGCGCTCGATGATCCAGCCGACCATCGCGACGACGATGAAAATCAGAACTAGACTCGCGAGCAGTCCGAGTCCGAAGCGGCTCTGAAACAGCCACGCGGTATATGCGCCCAGCATCACGAACTCGCCGTGGGCAAGATTGATGATGCCCATCGACCCGTAAATGATCGACAGCCCCATGGCGATCAGCAGCAGAATCGATCCGATACTGAGGCCGGTAATGATTTGTTCGATGATTTGGTCCACGCGCGAAATCTCCGTGTGCGCGAATTTCTAGAGAGCGGCCGCCCGCAAACGTTCGCGGGCGGTCGCGCTCATCGTCAGCTTTTCTCGACGAGGCCCTTCTCGGTGCAGGTCTGCCCGGGATAAGCGGCATAGGGCACCGGCTTCAGCCACTCCTTGGACTCGACAAGGATTTCGAACTGGCCGTTCGACTTGCACTGCGCGATCTTTGGCCATAACCAGGTGTGCAGGTTGTCGGCCTCGATACGCACCTTGCCCTGGGGAGCGACCATCTCGGCGCCCTTAACGGCGTCGCGGATTGTCGGTGGCGTGATGTCGCTGGCTCCAAGTTTCTCCACCGCCTGCTTGAACAGGTAGGTCTGGAAGTAGCAGGACTCGGACACGAAGTGCGTCACCTTGTCGGCGCCCCAGCGCTTGCGATACGCAGCGACGAACTTCTCGTTCTCAGGCGACTTGTGCACCTGAAAGTACGGCGCGGAGGTGAAGTGCCCGGCCGCCGCCTCGCCGCCCATCGCCGCCACCTCGTTTTCCGACGTGGTGAGGCTCGCCATCGGCATCTTCTCGGGATCGAGACCGGCGGCGCGATACTGCCGATGCAGCGCCACCACCGAATCGCCAACCACCGTCGAGAAGATAACGTTCGGTTGCGTCGAGCGAATCTTGTTGATGACCGAAGAGAACTCCGAGTGACCGAGCGGGACGTATTCTTCCGCAACCACCTCGCCGCCGTATTTCTCCAGCAGCTTCTTGCAGTAGTTGTTCTCTTCCTTCGGGTAAATGTAGTTCGATCCGATCAGATAGAACTTCTTGCCGAATTTCTTGATCAGCCACGGAACGAATTCGTCCTGCTGCTGATTCGGAACTGCGCCCGTGTAGATCACGTTCTTCGAACACTCGCGGCCTTCGTAGAGCGTCGGGTACCAGTAGAGATTGTTCTGCCGCTCGAACACCGGCAGCACTGCCTTGCGGCTTGCCGACGTGTACGACCCGAAGACGCTCACGCACTTGTCGCCGACGACGAGCTTGCGTGCTTTCTCAGAGAAGGTTGCCGGATCGGATGCCGGATCCTCGACGACAGGCACGATCTTCCTGCCCTTAATGCCGCCGGCCGCGTTGATTTCCTCGATCGCCAGCAGCGTCGCCTTGTTCAGCGACTCCTCGATGATCGCGGTCGTGCCTGTCAGCGAAAATAGAACGCCGACCTTGATATCGCCGCTCTGCGCGGCCGCGAGATCCGTATTTTTGATCCAGATATGCGGGAAACCTGCACCGGCGAACGCGCCGAACGCCGCTGCATTCTTGATCAACCTCCGCCTCGTCATGCTCATCGCTGTTGCTCCTGGAATGAAAAACAAAAAGCCCTCCCGATGCGCGCTTACGCGAGCATTGGGAGGGCTTTGTTGCCGGTTGTAACTTTGACGGCGCTGTCGCCGCCGATCCCCGCTATTGGGGATCAGTGTTGAGGATCGTAGCCAAGCAGTTCGAACGAGTCAACTATCGCTGCGGCGACTGCGCTCGCGGAGACGCGACGATCCATCGCCTGACGCCGAATGAAGCCATAGGCCTCCGTCTCGGGCATCTGCCGCGTCGCCATGAGAATGGCTTTCGCACGCTCCACCGTTCGCATAGAACGAAGATTCTCGTCGAGCTTTTCAATCTTGCTGCGCAAGCGCCGTTCATATCCGAACTGACTGCGCGCCAGAACGAGCGTCGATAACACCGCGTTCGGCGTGAAGGGTCGTGACAGCACCGCGTTCGGCGTCGCATGCGACAGTGCTTCTGACTGAATCGGCTCCGTTGCCGGCACGATGACAACGAGTGCGGACCGCGCGTCGCCCGGTATCCATGGCAACCGCCGTGCGAGATCTGGACAGTATTCGCAATAGACCACGTCGGCGTCGCCCGGAATCGTTGTCGGCATCGGCCACACCTGGCGCACGCGCATTCTGTAGCGCTGCAGTTCGCGCATCAACAAGCCAGTCTGGTCATCCACCGGCGCGAGGACGATGGCCGTCAGTTCGGCGAGCTCCTGCACCATGGTCTTGCGGCTTGTCGCATCGCGGTTGCCGGCGGGTCTGCGCATCGCATCGGTCATAGGGCGTTTCCTGCCTGAGCAGTTGCACGTCCGTAGCCGATCAGGAACGGATCGGCGTGCACCGCTTCTTTGGATTGATTGATGATATCGAATTGCCCTGCGCTGTTGGCGCGGCCAATGCGCGTCCAGAGATCGGCGTGCCCCGTCGTCGGGTTGACGCTAACGGCACCTTGCGGAGCCTCGAACGTGGCGCCGAGCACCATCGCTCTCAGGACTTCCGTATCGAGTGTGTTAGCGTGCTCGAGCGCCTTGGCGAATAGATGAAGCTGGAAATAGGATGCCTCAACGCACATATTGGTGGAGACATCGCTGCCGAAGCGTTTCTTGAAGCGTTTGACGAAAGAGTCGTTGGCGTCGCTTTCGACCCCCTGGAAGTAGGAGGCCGCGGTAATGTGGCCTTCGCCGACATCGAACCCCATGGCGGCGATTTCCGCTTCCGTCGTCGTCAAACTGGCGATCGGCATCTTGCGCGGATCGAGCCCGACATTCGCATAGGCCTGGTAGAGGAAAACCGTCGCCTCCCCAACTACTGTTGAAAAGATGACGTCCGGCTTTAGCCGCTTGATGTCCTGCACGATGGGCAGAAAGTCCTGCCAGCGCGCATGCACGCTGACATAGCGTTCGCCAACAACCGATCCGCCGTTAGCCTTCAGGACTTCGCGCATCACGCGGTTAGATTCACGCGGATAGATGTAATCCGAGCCGACGAAATAGAAGCGGCTGCCGTAGGTATCCATAAGAAAGCGGCACAACGCGAGGCTGTTCTGATTGGGCGAAGCGCCGGTGTAGACGACGTTCGGCGATGCTTCGAAACCTTCGTAAAGCGTCGGATACCACAGCAGGCCGTTCAGCCGCTCTACCACCGGCAATACTGCCTTCCGGCTCGATGATGTGTAACAGCCGAAGATCGTGCTGACTTCATCTTCGATCATCAGACGTTTTGCGCAAAGCCCGTAGGCCGCCGCGTCGGAGCCGGGATCGTAAGAAACGGCAACCAGTTCCCGACCGCAGATTCCACCGGCGGCGTTGATTTCTTCGATGGCCAGCAGGGTTCCCTGATACTGGGTCTCTTCGATGACCGACATGAATCCGGTCCGCGAGAACAGCACACCGATGCGCCATGGAGCACTTGTACGCTGCACAGAGTTCAACATGATGGCCTCCGCTGTCATCGCAGGCACAGGAGGATTATTGCTATGGACGGCTTCCGGCCGGGAAAGATTGCATGCCGTATGTGCCCTCACAAGGAGAAAACCGGTGCAACGTTCCGCCTGCTTCTTGCGCACACCGGCATGCATGCGCCTGGATAACAGGGAAAGGAACTTGAACTTTCGGCAAACAACGCTGTGACACACCGTCGCTGCGCGGCGACTTTTAAGCAGACACGCGCAGATTCACGCTGCGCTGCAACGAGACAGTCCGCGCTGCCAGATTATGCAATGGCCGACGCGCCCAGGATGTGAGTCGAAGCTTGCAGTCTGACAAAATAACCGAGCAACACGACAAGCGTCGCACCCGCGGGCAACAGCGTCAGGTCACCACGCCGATACCAGGTCACCGGCTCACTTCACTTGCACGATCCGCAACCTCTCAGATAGCTGCACCATGAAATCCGAACTCCGCGGCGACGCAACGCCCGATGTATGGTTTTCCAGGATTGACCAGTTCCAGTTGAGCGCAATCGAGCCGGAGCCTGTGCTCCGGATTGTGCGCGCTCAAGCCGGCGTCCTCAAACGCCAAGCCAGAACTGCGGCGATTACCAGCGATGAGCCGACACCCGTAACGCAGGCGAACCAGCCGAGATAATCGAAGACCTGACCGAGCAATGCGGCCCCCACAAGCCCTCCGGTGAAATAGCTCGCGAGATAAGCTCCACTCGCAACGCCGCGATTCCTCTCCGCGGCACGGCCGACGAAGCCGGTTGCAACGGCTTGAGCGAAGAATGTACCAATCCCGACCATCGTCATGCCAGCGATCACGGCGGGTAGCGTCGTTAGCAGCAGCAGCGGCAGGCCTGCCGCGGCAAGCAGCAATCCACTCCAGATCGCCGGGCGGAAGCCGAAGCGGTCAACAAAGACGCCTGCGAGCAGCGTGGTCACGATGGACGGCAGAAACACCAGATAGATGAATCCGAGATGCATCCGGTCCAGCGACAACGGCGGCCTGACCAACACGAAGTTGACGTATGTGAACGTTCCGATGAACGCAAACAGAATGCAGAAGCCGATGCCGAACGCTGCACGCAACGCCGGATTCCGCGCGTGTGCAGCGAGCGCACTCAACGGCGCATCGATCGCTTCGCGATCCATCTGCATTGGCCTGGCTTGGCGAACGGTGAAATACACTAGAACAGTGCCAGCGAGATTGAGCAGTGCAAAGAAATAGAAATTGAACGCCAGACCGAAATTGTCGGCGACAGCCGCTGAAAGCAATCGTCCGATCAGGTTGCTGGCGACATTTCCCGTGATGTATGCGGCGAACGCCCAGCCCGCGTCCATCGCGCCGCACTGTTCGCCGAGATAGGCGAGCGTCAGGGCGAAGGCAGCGGACATGCAGAGCCCTTGCGCAATGCGCAGCAGCGTGAAAACGGTGAGATCAGGTGCGAACGCCAGCAGCGCCGTCGGAATGGCAAGCAGGGTAAGGCTGACGCTGATGCCCGTGCGCCGCTCGATTCTCGGACTCAGCAGTCCGATCAGAAGCGCAGAAACGGCCATGCCGATGGTGCTGGCATTGACTGCGAAGCCCATCGCCGCCGGTGTAACGCCATAGTGCGCGGTCAACGACGGCAATATCGCCTGCGTCGCGAACAGGTCGACGACTGTCAGGAACGCCGTGAGGCCGATAACCAGCGTCCGGACCGCCGCGCCGGGTGAAGCGCCGGCCGGCAAGGCCGTCACCGCCTGCGCGTGGACAGCATCACTCATGCAACCCTCGATTCGTTTGAACCAGAAAGGGGATGTGACGCTCCGTCGGGGTGGTGTGGGGCGACCGGGAAAACGGAGCGTCACATCATGCAGACAGGCAGTTGGATGGGACCTGCTGCAATTCAGCAATCACATGTGGTGGTCATGCGGATCCTTGCGGACATCGCCGACGAACAGGACCGCGGTCTTGTCGCTGAGATTCTTCCACCAATGCGCGGTTCCCGCGACTTCGGGACGAATCTCTCCAGCCTTGTGCACGATCGGCAGCGCGCAGTTGCTGGCGTATTCGATGATCTCACCTTCGGCGATGTAGATCAGCGCCGGACGATCGTCGTGACTGTGCCACGGGACGATACCGCCGGGCTGGATCGTCAGCTTGCGGAATCGGAGCTCGCGGCCTTTGATCTTCGTCGGCTGCTTTTCGAGATCGATCGCACCGAGCGTCGTATCTGTGACACCGACCGGCTTGAAGTCGACCTTCTCGCGAACATTCGGCTTGAACGCGCCCGACGGGCACTCGCCGGCAATTGCGCCGGTCACAGCAAGCGAGCCGGCGATCAAGGCCACAACGGCCAGACTGGATTTGAGCATGAGTGTCTCCTGCGTTGCGCCCGGCCTCCGAGTGAGCCGCAGCGATGAGGCGACGATGCAATGCGGCTCCCGCAGGCGGAAATGCTCCCTTGCTCTGGTGTCGATAGCGGCGCGCTATCCCATGCGCTACGCCCTGCCGCATGCCTGATGGCTATGGTGTCGATCACCGATCGGCATTTCAGCGCCCGCATGTTCCCGATTTTGATGTACGTGCCCGATCAACGGGCGGATTCACCGAACAAGGAACGTCATATGTCCAAGACCACCGTCATCACCTCGCTCGCCATTGCCGGCGCATTGTCGTCAGCGCTCGCCATGGCCTCGGCCTCCGCACAGGCGCAGGAATCGTCCAAGGAGAAATGCTACGGCGTTTCGCTGAAGGGGCAGAACGACTGCGCCGCCGGCGCAGGCACGACCTGCGCTGCAACCTCGAAGGTCGATTATCAGGGCAATGCCTGGAAGCTCGTCAACAAGGGCTCCTGCGTTACCACGTCGACGCCATTCGGCCCCGGCTCGCTCACCCCGATCAAGCGTCCCGCCTGACAATTGCCTTGCCCGAAGGGCCGGCGCGGCTGCCGGCCCTTCGCAAACAACATCATGACGGGAGAGAAAGCGATGGAGCCAGCAATGCCTTGTCGGATCAGCGCCACCGTCCAGCCGATAACAGGCCCGGCGGGGCTCCAAGGCGTCAGTGCCGGGACGGGACTCAAGCCCGAACATGCACCCGACATCTTTGGCGATGATCAGTGCGTCGACTTCTTCGAGATTCATGCCGAGAATTACATGGGCGCCGGCGGCCCTCCGCATCATTTGCTGCGCAGAATTCGCGAAAGCTACCCTGTTTCCATCCACGGTGTCGGCTTGTCCATCGGCGGCGCAGAGCCGCTCGATCGCGACCACCTCGTCCGCCTGAAAACGCTGATCGCACGCTACGAGCCATTCGCGTTCTCGGAACATCTTGCCTGGTCGTCACACAATGGTGTCTTCATGAACGATCTGCTGCCGCTGCCCTACAACATCGAGACGCTCGCCCGCGTCGCCGAGCATATTCATCAGGTTCAGGATGCAACCGGTTCACGCATGCTGCTCGAGAACCCGTCGACCTATGTCGCTTTCGCGCACTCCGATATCTGCGAGACGGATTTCCTGCGCGAGATCGCCGAGCGTACCGGTTGTGGCCTGCTCCTTGACGTCAACAATGTCTACGTGTCGACGATCAATCAGGGAATCGTGCCTGACGACTATATCGATGCCTTTCCGATGGAGTACGTCGGAGAGATCCATCTCGGCGGTTTCAGCGAGGATGCTGACGATTTTGGTGCACGGCTTCTTATCGACAGCCACGGCGCGGAAACTGCCGATGCCGTCTGGGATCTGTATCGCTATACGCTCGGACGCAGCGGTCCGATTCCGACATTGGTCGAATGGGACAACAACGTGCCGGAGTTCAAAGCCGTGGCCGCGCAGGTCGCGCGCGCTCGCGCGGCGCTCGCCATCGAAGCGCGCCGGCGCAACCGCTGCTACGCCGCGTGAGAACACCGAGCGACCCGATGGACCTGGCTCACATATCGACGCAGCGCGCGCTGGCAGCTGCAATTCTGGAACCAGAACGGCGTGCGCCGCGATTTCTGGTCGCAGCCAGCCGCTCCCGCGTTCGGAATGGCCTCGACGTCTACCGCAACAACGTCGTGGCTGGTTTGCTCAACGTCCTGGCGGCGCGTTTTCCCGCTGTACGCGCGCTTGCCGGCGACGACTCGTTCTTCGCAATTGCACGAGATTTCCTTGCCGCTCATCCACCCCGTTCTCCGGTCCTGATGGGATATGGGGAAGGCTTCCCCGAATTCATCCGGACGCCGGGCGCAGCGGCTTGCTGCCACTACATGGCCGATATTGCCGCGCTCGAACTAGCTCGCGGGCAGGCATATCACGCCGCCGACGCTGCCCCGCTGACGTCCGAGCAGTGGACTCAGATTTCCACGAATGCTCTCGGCGAACAGCGAGCCGTGCTGCATCCGTCAATGTCGCTGGTCTCCTCGCGATTTCCGATCGTATCGGCATGGAAGGCATTCGTGGCAGGCGAAGCCAGCGAGAGCGGGCTTGCTGCCTTCGGAGCGGAGGCGGCTCTCATCGTCCGCCCCTTCCTTGATGTTGAGGTGCATGCCCTGCCCGCCGGCGGCATTGCAAGCCTGCATGCACTCGCTCACGGCGCAACGATCGGCGAAGCGTTAAGCGCAGGTGCTGACGCCGCGCCCGAATTTGACCTGGCGCACAATCTCTCCATCATTATCGGTTCAGGAATCGTCACCGCACTTCGCTGAACGACGCGCGATGACGATGCGACAAACCGGTCAGCGCGCGAACACCGGCATCGGCGACGCCCGGTTCCGGATCAGATGATCGAGGGAAACGGCACCGGGCCCGCGGGCGACGATAAGGATCAGCAATGCGGCCCAGAGAGAATGCTCGGGCCATGCGCCCGGATACACGAAAGCCTGGATCACCGCGACCATCCCCAGCAGGGCCAGCGCCGACAGGCGCGATGCGAAGCCGATGACCAGCAGCGCCGGAAAAACATGCTCGGCGGCTGTGGCCGCGTAAGCCGCAATATCGGGCGGCAGGAGAGGAACCTTGTATTCTTCACGAAACAGAACGAACGTTTCCTCGCGAAGCTGGAGGCCGGATACCTTGGTCTGGCCGGAGCGCCAGAACACGCTGGCGATGGCCAGCCGCGCGGCGAGAGCAATGAAACCGTGTGGGATCCGCTCAGCGAGACGCTGACCGCGATCGAGCAAGCTGGTGAATGACATCGGGCACTCCCAAATTGGTTGGATAGCAGCAGAAGGCCCTGCCCGGCCGGAATGCTGAAATGCCGATGCGTGATGAAAGCCATAGCCGCCGCGTATCGGGTTATCGCTGGACTTGCGGCGGCGCGCGCTCGATGATGTGACGACGCCGTAATGGCGACTGGCTCCAACCATGAGCATGACAATGCAGGCCCCGACCGAACATACCCCGCGCGTCGTCATCGTCGGCGCAGGCTTCGGCGGCCTTTCGGCAGCCCGGGAGCTCGCCGGCGCGCCGTTCGACGTGACCCTCATTGACCGCCACAACTACCACCTGTTTCAGCCGCTGCTCTATCAGGTCGCTACCGCGGGCCTTTCACCCGCCGATATCGCCGCCCCCATCCGCAGCATCGTCCGCGGGCGTTCGAACCAGACCGTGATGCTTGCAACCGTCACCGGCGTCGATCCGAAAGCCGGCGAGGTAATGACCAGTGATCGCCGTATCCCGTTCGACTACCTGATCCTCGCGACCGGCGCGCAGCACGCCTATTTCGGTCACGACGATTGGGAGCTTTACGCGCCGGGGTTGAAAATCATCGACGACGCCACACGGTTTCGCGCGCGCATGCTGCTCGCATTCGAACATGCCGAGAGCGAGATGGATGCAGGTGAGCGCAGGCGGCTCCTGACGTTCGTGGTCATCGGCGGCGGGCCAACCGGCGTCGAAATGGCCGGCGCGATCGCCGAACTCGCGCGGCGCGCACTCGCCAAGGATTTTCGCACGATCGATCCGACGTCCGCGCGCGTGATCCTCGTCGAAGTCGGCTCGCGATTGCTCGCCACCTTCGATCCATCGCTGTCGCGGCAGGCGCAACGCTCGCTTGAGAAACTTGGCGTCGAAGTCCGGCTCGGACGGGCCGTCACCGGCTGCGACGCCGGCGGCGTGACACTCGGCGACGAGCGGATTGAGGCGCGGACCATCATGTGGGGTGCGGGGGTCATGGCCTCGCCAGCCGGACGCTGGCTGAACGTGCCGACCGATCGTGCCGGCCGCGTGATGATCAATCCCGATCTCAGCGTTCCCGGACACCCCAATGTCTACGTCATCGGCGACACGGCAACTATCAACGGTCAGGACGGAAAGCCCCTGCCGGGCGTTGCGCCAGTCGCGAAGCAGCAGGGATATTATGTGGCCAGACGGCTGATCGCCGCCCGCGAGGGAAAGCCGGCTGCCGCTCCCTTCGCCTATCGCGACTTCGGCTCGCTGGCAACGATTGGGCGCAAGCACGCCATTATGCAACTCGGCCGCTTCAAGCTGGCTGGCTTCATCGCGTGGCTGGTCTGGTGCGTAGCCCATATCTACTTCCTGATCGGCTTCCGCAATCGCATCGTCGTTGCGCTCAACTGGATGTGGAATTATGTCACGTTCCAGCGCGGCACGCGCCTGATCACCGGTATGCGCGAAGCACAGATGCCGATACCGCCACAATCTTCCAACCGCAACGCTGCCTAGTTCCACGGCCACACTCCCGCATGACCGCACCATCAGACGATATTGCGACGACGCTTCGTCAAGCCTTCGAGATCTGCCGCGACATGGATGGCCCGCTGAAAGAGCGGCTGGCCGCGTATGCAATCGCGAGCCGCAAGGCGCTCCCCGCTTATGGCGAAGCCGTCGATCGGCTGGTCGCCCGTATCAACGAGAATGGGGGCGGCGAGAACGGCCCCAAGCCCGGCGACGCGATGCCGGACTTCGTATTGCCTGATGAAAGCGGCCGCCTGGTCAGCCTCGATTCGCTGTGCGCAGCGGGCTCCGTCGCCATCATGTTTCATCGCGGCCACTGGTGCCCTTACTGCCGGCTCAACGTCAATGCGCTCGTCAGGGCGCAAGACCGGATTTCCGCCACCGGCGGGCAGGTCGTGATCATCACGCCAGAGCGCCAGCAGTTCGCACAAAGTTTCAAGCGGGATTCAGGCGCTCCGTTCCCGGTGCTGACAGACATGGACAACGGCTACGCCCTGACACTCAATCTCGCGATCTGGCTGAGCGAAGATCTGCAAGCCATTCTCGCACGCAACAACTTGCCCGAGTTCCACGGCAACAACGCCTGGATGCTGCCGATTCCGGCGACGTTCGTAACCGGCCGGGATGGGATCGTGAAAGCGCGCTTCGTCGATCCGGATTTCCGCAAACGCATGGACATCGACGACCTGATCACAGCGCTCCGGTCTGCAAACTGATTGGCCAGACCTAGTTATAGCGTGACCAGTCCGCGCCACGCAGCAGCCGCATCACTGCTCCGGCGACCGCTGTACGCTGCCGTCCGGCAACGCCGTAAAGATGGACGGTGCGCTTCAGATCGAGGCCAGCAACATCGGCTCGTTTCAATGACTCAGGCGCGTTGGAACTGCGCGGCACGAAAGCGATGCCGACATCGGCCTCGATCAGCTCGATAAGATCGCGCTCCGAGGAAATCTGGTGGCGGCCGCCGATCTCGATGCTCTGCTCGCGCAAGCAGTTGCTGAATCTCTCAGAGCATTCACAATAGCTGCGATTGAGCAGCTGCTCGCTAGCAATATCGCCGATGTCGATGCTGTCCCGATCTGCCAACCGGTGTTGCGGGTTGAGTACAAGCTGGAAACGTTCGGTGAACAGCGGCCATGCATCGATCCGGTCCCACTCGCTGCTGACCTCGGCGGCGAGGCCGAGCTCGGCGTCGCCGCTTTTCAGATACTCAGCGACATCCTTACTGCTTCCTCGCAGGAAGCGGAGTTCGAGTCCCTTGAAGTGTTTCTTGATCTCATCGAGGTGCGGAATCAGCAAGGATAGATCAACGGACTCGGTGAGCGCGATGCGGAGCGAGCCCACCTCTCCGCTCTTGAAGGACGACGCAAGCGATCGGGCGCCGACGGCCGCATCGTAGCACTGCTGAAGAAGCGGCAGCATGCGCTGGCCAAGCTCGGTGAGTTGCGCGGCTGGCCGTTCGCGGCGAAACAGATCGCCGCCCAGTTCGGCTTCCAGTTGCTTGATCGCGCGCGTAAGCGACGGTTGCGTGACGTTGCACTCGTCCGCAGCCCGCGTGAAGTTTAGCGTACGCGTGACCGCCAGAAAATACCGAACCTGATGCATCTCCATGTGCTGGCCCCGTATCGATCTTCCCTGTTCCCGATGCATTTCTAGCTGAAAGGCACCAGAAATCCCACTCCAGGCGCGATAGCAACTGCGTATGGATAAGGAAGCCAGCGGGCATTTCCGTTACGCCAGGCGGACTTGCAATCTTTGCCCAACTTCGCGGCACTTCGCAGCGCAAAGGGCAACATCATGAACATCCAGACCAAGCCTCTGGCGGCCATGGCGCCGTCATTGAGAGGAAAAGTGTCTCTAGTCACGGGCTCCACCAGCGGTATAGGGCTCGGCATTGCGCGATCCCTCGCACAGGCAGGCTCCGCCATCATGCTGAACGGCTTCGGAAGCGCCGACGACATCGCTCAAGTTCAATCCAGCATCGAAACCGATTTCGGCGTTCCGGTCAGCTATTCCCCCGCGGATATGTCAAAGCCGGACGCCATCGGCGGCATGGTCATGGAAACGATGCACGATTACGGCCGCCTCGATATTGTCGTGAACAATGCCGGCATTCAGCATGTCGCGCCGGTCGATCAGTTTCCCATCGAGAAATGGGATGCAATCCTCGCCATCGACCTTTCATCGGCATTTCACACCATCCGTGCGGCACTTCCGGCGATGCGCGCGCACAACTACGGGCGCATCATCAATATCGCCTCGGC
>JBMOOJ010000112.1:0-7559 GCA_049323835.1 Pseudomonadota bacterium
TCACCACGTAGGACACGATCATCGAGATCGCGACCGCCGCCATGAACGCCGCCGTCGCCGTGAAGATGTTGAAGCGGCCGTTGGCGATGAAGAACACGATCAGCGGACCGAGTTCGGTCGCCAGTTTGAACAAGGGATGCGGTTTGGCTTTTTCCATGGAGCTACTCTATCCCGGCAACGGCGCGAGCGAAATCGCGCGCGGTGAACGGAGCAAGGTCGTCAACGCCCTCACCCACGCCGATGAAGTGCACCGGCAAACGAAACTTCTCGGCGAGCGCCACAAGGATACCGCCACGCGCGGTGCCATCGAGTTTGGTCATCACGAGGCCGGTGACGCCCGCGGTCCTGAGAAACGCTTCGACCTGCGACAGCGCGTTCTGGCCGACAGTCGCGTCGAGCACGAGCAGCACCGCATGCGGCGCACCGCCGTCGACCTTCTTGATGACGCGAACGACCTTCTCGAGCTCGTTCATCAGTTCGGCCTTGTTCTGCAATCGGCCGGCTGTATCGATCAGCAGCACATCTTTCTTTTGTTCAGCCGCCGCCGTCAGCGCATCAAATGCGAGACCGGCCGAGTCCGATCCATGCGCGCGCGCGATCACCGGCGCCTTGGTGCGCTCGCCCCAGACTTTCAGCTGCTCGATGGCGGCCGCACGGAACGTATCGCCAGCCGCCAGCATCACCGAACGGCCCTCGGCGGAAAAGCGTGATGCCAGCTTGCCGATCGTCGTCGTCTTGCCGGAGCCGTTAACGCCGACGACCAGAATGACGAACGGCTTCTTGTCTGTATCGATCACCAGCGGCTGCGCCACCGGCGCGAGCACCTTCTCGACTTCCTCGGCAACGACAGCCTTTACCTCGTCGGCGGACACGGCCTTGTCGTAACGACCCTTCCCAACCGCATCCGCGATCCGTGCCGCAACGTCACTCCCAAGATCGGCACGCAGCAGCACATCCTCGATATCCTCGAGCATGGCCTTGTCGAGCTTGCGCTTGGTGACGAGATCGGCAACGGCGGTTCCGAGCGAACTCGACGTCCGCTTCAGGCCGCTGGAGAGCCTGCGCCACCAGCTTTGTTTGGGTGTCGTGCTATCGTTCATAAGGCGCTCGTGATAGCGGTTTCGGCGAGATGACGAAAGCCACGAAATCCACCGCCGATGACATCCTGTCGCGCCTGCTCCATCGCGACGGGCTGATGCTGATCGTCGACAAGCCCGCCGGCATCCCGGTGCATCGCGGCCCGCGCAACAGCTTCGACAAGAGTGGCCGCGCCTTCGAGGACGAGTTCGACGCGCTGCGCTTCGGCCTGCCGCGCCCGCCGGTGCTGGCGCATCGGCTCGATCGCGACACCTCCGGCTGTCTCGTTCTTGGACGTCATCGCAAGGCGACGGCCTCGCTCGGTCTGCTGTTCAAGCACGGCAAGATCGGCAAGACCTACTGGGCCGTCGTCGAGGGCGAGCCCGATGCGGACGAAGGCACGATCGACATTCCGCTTGGCAAGCTGAATGAAGAGCGCGGCTGGTGGCAGAGGCCCGATCCGAACGGATTGCCGTCGACTTCGACATGGAAAGTGATGGGGCGCTTTCTTGTTACCTCCCCGCTTGCGGGGGAGGTCGAACGCGAAGCGTTCGGGAGGGGGGTCAACGTTACAACATCCCAACATCCCCCACCCCAACCCTCCCCCACAAGGGGGGAGGGAGCAGGCAGCGTTGTGCCAACGACGCGGAAACTGACGTGGCTTGCGCTCGAACCGGTCACCGGGCGCACCCATCAGCTGCGCGTGCACTGCGCGGCGATGGGCTTTCCGATCGTCGGCGACACCATCTACGGTACCGCGCCGCGCACGGGCGGCCCGATGCTGCATCTGCATTCGCGCGAGATCGTCGTGCCGATCTCGAAGAACAAGCCGCCGGTGCGCGTCACGGCGCCCGTGCCCGATCACATGCGCGAGCGCCTGATGCTGTGCGGATGGAATGGCGAGGAAATTGCCGCGCCGTCAGGCGACGAGCCGTAGGCCCTCGCTGCCGGAAATCTTTAAACGCCGCACGGCGCCGGGCTCGCTGCCGCTGATCGCGACCGGCAGGAAATGCTCGGTGCGCCCCTGCGTCACACTTTCGATCAGCACCGCGCGCGTGGCACCGACTTCGGATGCGAGACGCCGGCGCAGCGCGGCTTCGCCGGTTGCCCGCAGACGTTGCGCGCGCTCCTTGATGATGCCGCTCTGAACTTGCGGCATGCGCGCTGCCGGCGTGCCGGGCCGGGCCGAGTATGGGAACACGTGCAAGAGCGACAGATCGCATTCGGCGACAAGTTCCAGCGAGCGTGCGAACATCTCGTCCGTCTCGGTCGGGAAGCCGGCGATAATGTCCGCGCCGAACACGATATCCGGCCGCAGCCGCCGCACCTGATCGCAGAACGCAATCGCGTCGCTGCGCAGATGCCGCCGCTTCATCCGCTTGAGAATGATGTCGTCGCCCGATTGCAGCGACAGATGCAGATGCGGCATCAGCCGCGTTTCATTGGCGATGGCATCGAGCAGATCATGATCCGCCTCGATCGAATCGATCGAGGAGAGGCGCAGCCGCTTCAGCTCAGGCACCGCCGTCAGCACATGCTTTACCAGCGCACCGAATGCCGGCGCGTCCGGCAGATCGCTGCCATAGCTCGTGAGATCGACGCCGGTGAGCACGATCTCGGCATGCCCGGCCTCCGTCAGCGCGCGCACCTGATCGGCAACCGCATCCATCGGCGTCGAGCGCGAATTGCCGCGGCCGTAAGGAATGATGCAGAAGGTGCAGCGATGATCGCAGCCGTTCTGCACCTGCACGAACGCGCGCGGTAGTCCGGCCTGCGCACGCACCACCGCCTGCGGCGGCATTTCGCGCACCGCCATGATGTCGCTGACGGCGATCTTGGCGGAAGATGCTACATTGAGCGCAGCGCGCGTTTGCCGCCAGGCCTCGGCACGCATCTTGTCGTCGTTGCCGATGACGCGATCGACTTCGGGCATCGCCGCGAACATCTCAGCCTGCGTCTGCGCGGCGCAGCCGGTGACGACGATGCGCGCCTCCGGCCGCTCGCGCCGCGTGCGGCGGATCGCCTGCCGCGCCTGCGCCACCGCCTCGTTGGTGACGGCGCACGTATTGAAGATGACGGCGTCATCGAGCCCGGCGGCTTCGGCGCGGCCGCGCATGATCCCCGACTCGTGGATATTCAGCCGGCAGCCGAAGGTGGCGATATCGACGCTCATGCCATGATGCTCACGAGCAGCGTCTCAGGCGACGTTCGTGAACAGCGCCGGATCGAACTGCCCTTCGTATTCGAACTCGGCGGCGCCGGTCATCAGCACATGATCGTCGGTCTCGCGCCACTCGATCACGAGTTCGCCGCCGGGCAGCACCATCGTCACGATGCGATTGGTGCGCTTCAGCCGCGCCGCCGCGACCGCCGTGGCGCAAGCGGCCGAGCCGCAGGCCTTGGTGAGACCCGCGCCGCGCTCCCACGTGCGCATCTCGATGCGATCGCGATCGACGATATGCGCGAGCGTGATGTTGGCGCGCTCCGGGAAGATCGGATGATTTTCCAGCAGCGGCCCGAACTTCTCGAGATCGTAAGCGTGAATGTCGTCGACCCAGAAGATCGCGTGCGGATTGCCCATGCTGACGACCGACGGCGAATGCAAGATCGGCGCATCGATCGGCCCGACCTGTAGTTCGATATAGCGCGTGTCGCGAAATTCCTCGGCGAGCGGGATGTCCTGCCAGCCGAACTTCGGCGCACCCATATCGACGGTGAACAGATCGGACGACGGTCCCTGCCACGCATTGAGCAGGCCGGCGCGCGTTTCGAACGTCAGGCCGCGCTCGCCGGTCGCCGCGAACATCTGCCGCGCCACGCAGCGCATGCCGTTGCCGCAGGCGCCGGCTTCCGAACCGTCACTGTTGAAAATGCGGATGAACGAGGCCGTTCCCTGCAGGCGCGGCTTCTGCAGCACCATCAGCTGATCGTACGGGACGGCGGACGCGATCGCCCGCGCCTCGCCGGCACCGACAGGTGCCGCTGACGCGCGCACGTCGAGGACGACGATCTCGTTGCCGACACCGTTCATCTTGGCAAAGGGATGGTTGGCGAGTGCGTTCATGGCTGCTTCAGGTTGGTACGCTGCTTATATGGCGCGGAAGGCCCACTTGGCCAGTGCGGCAATTCTGTGTCAGCCACCGCGCGCGGCATACTGCGCCGGTTACATAACTGTGGCGGGACGAAACGCGGCGCACCGTGTTAGTACATCCGGCCGGAACGATCCTCAGCCGATGCCCATGGAGACCCTGATGACTGCCCGCCGCGCCCTGACGCTGACGATGCTGACGCCGGTTGCCATTTCGCTTGGCCTCGCCGGGGTGCTGGCGCAGACGCCTCCGGCCACGCCGCCCGCAACTCCGGCGCAACCTCCCGCCGCCGCAGCGCCCGCGACCCCGGCAGCGCCCGCACCTGCCGCCCCCTCTGCGCCGGCCGCGGCACCTGCACCGGCGGCTCCGCCCGCAGCAGCGCAAACTCCGGCACCCGCCAATCCGCCCGCCACGCAAAAGGCCCAGATCGATCCGTTCGGCGAGGAAGTGACCATCACAGCCAAGAAGGTGATCAGCATCAAGGGCACCGCGAACTGGGACAATGCGTTCGAATCGCTCACCGACTCTCTGAAAACGCTGACCGGCATCATCGAGAAGCAGGGCATCAAGCAGGCCGGCCCGGCGATCATCGTCTACACCTCGGCGGACGACACCGGACTCGTCTTTCAGGCGCAGCTTCCGGTCGAGCAGGATCCGAAGAACCTGCCGAAGGACGTCACCATCACCAAGTCGCCGGAAGGCAGGGTGCTGAAGTTCATCCATCGCGGATCGTACGACACCATGGAGAACACCTACGAGGCGATCACCAATCACCTCGACGACAAGCGGCTGGAGGCAAACGATACCTACATCGAGGAATACGACACCGATCCGCTGAAGACGCCGGAAGACAAGCTGGTGATCACCATCTACGTGCCGCCGAAAACGAAATAGCCACCGGACTCGAAGACACCCACATGAAGCACCTTGTTCTTATCCTCGCCGCAGCGCTTCTGCTGCCTCACGCAGCAACAGCGCAAACCGCTCGTCCGTCCGTCTCGGTCACCGGCGAAGCCACCATCGCGGTGCCGCCCGATACGGCCGAGATCGATGCCGGTTTAACGACCGAAGCCAGGAACGCGCGTGACGCGATGGAGGCCAACAACGCAGCCATGGGCAAGGTGCTGCTCGCGTTGAAGAGCGCGGGCGTTGCCGAAAGGGACTTTCAGACCTCGCGCCTGTCGCTGACGCCGCAAATGACTCAACGCGCACCGAACAGCCAGGCGCAGCAGATCACAGGCTATGTCGCACGCAATCGCGTTGCCATCCGCCTGCGCGACGTCACCAAGGTCGCCAGCATCATCGACACGCTGGTCGGCGCCGGCGTCAACGACATGGGCGGCATCTCGTTCAGCGTGTCGAATGCATCGAAGCTGCTGGACGATGCCCGCGCCGAAGCGATCGCCGACGCCAAGCGCAAGGCGGAGATCTATGCAAAGGCCGCCGGCGTCACGCTCGGCAGCGCCATCAGCATTTCGGAAGAAGGCGGCGCGCCGCAGCCGGTTTATCGCAGCAAGTTCGCCGCTGCACCCGCGTCGGCTCCAATTGCGCAGGGCGAGGAAACCCTGCGCATTGCGGTCAGCGTTTCCTATGAGATCAAACAGTGATGATCTCCCTCCCCCTTGTGGGGAGGGTGGGCCGAGCCATAAGCGCGGTTACGCGCGTCTTCGACGCGCTATGGCGGAGCCCGGGGTGGGGGTTCTTCAGCTAATTGCCCCGGCGCTCCATTCACTGACGTTCATTTGCGCCACCCTCCCCACGCTTCGCGGGGGAGGGATAAATACCGTGTTCTGACCATCAAATCTCAAACACCTGGCCGGGCTTGAGCGCACGGAAGCGCTCGCGCGGCATGCCCGCCTGATCGAGCGCGAAACCGAGCGCGTTGACCGGATCGTCGATCGCCTCATCCGTGAGCTGAAAGCAGCTGTGATGCGATGCAAGCGCTTGCTGCGCTCCGCAATCGGCCAGCGCTTTCACGGCGTCCTCGGGATTCATGTGCTGATCCTGCATGAACCAGCGCGGCTCGTAGGCGCCGATCGGCAGGATCGCGAGACGAAGCGCGCCGTGCCGCTCGCGCACATTCCTGAAATGCTTGCCGCTGCCGTAACCCGAGTCGCCGACGATGTAGACCTTGCCCGCCGGTGTCTCCAGCACGAAGCTCGCCCACAGCGCCTTGTTGCGATCGAACAGCCCGCGCGCCGTCCAGTGCCGTGTCGGCACAAGATGCACGGCCATGCCGTTACCGATCTCAACCCTGTCGTGCCAATCAAACGCCTCGACACGGATCGCGCTGATGGCACTCTTCATCGTCAGGTCGTTGCCGAGCGGTGTGATGACGCGCGGTGCGAATTTGTCCGTCAGCTTCGACAGTGTTGCGATGTCGAGATGGTCGTAGTGGCCGTGCGACACCAGTACGAGATCGATCGGCGGCAATTTGTCGAACGCGATCCCCGGCGGCGACGCCCGTTTCGGCCCGGCGAAGCTCACGGGCGATGCGCGCTCGGACCAGATCGGATCGAACAGGATGTTGAGGCCGCCGGTCTGGATCAGCCAGCTCGCGTGCCCGACAAAGCTAAGGCGCAATCCCGATCCGGTCACCCGCTGCGGCGGCTCATCGAGCGGACCGTTGGGTACGCTGTCCGGCCATGTCGCCGGGTTGCGTGTCCAGCGCCAGCGCAACAGTTGGCCGAGACTTTTGGGCGGGACGCCGTCGGCATCGAAGAAATGCGTCCCATTGAAATGATCCGAAACCGGACCGGAGTACTCGGGCATGCGGGAAAACCACCATGAGGGGATGCCGATCGCGGCGGCGCCGCCGGCCAACAACCCAAAAAAACGTCGGCGGGAAATTGCCATGGGTTCCGATGCACCGAGAATCGCGGTTCCGGCAAGAGATGGGGCGGCGCGGGGAATTCGCCAGCCGCAACACAGAAACAGAATTTAATTAAGTACAATCAAATTCTTATGCGAGGCCAAAGCTGCTCGCGGCAGCACTCCAGGCAGCCGCCTTTTCTTGACTTTGCACTCACAAAGGCGTTTAAACCGCCCACTTCTCGGAAAGAGCTTCTTTTCGATCCGCCGCCCGGCCCTGAGAGACCGGAGGTCAACGCCCGACAGCGCTGTGCGCCCTCGGGCGCTAATGTGTTTTGCAATCTCCCTCGCCCCCGCTCTTGCGGGGAGAGGGTTGGGGTGAGGGGCAAATCTTTCATGCGCCACCGCCCCTCACCCGGATCGAAAAAGCGATCCGACCTCTCCCCGCAAGCGGGGAGAGGTGAAGGAAGGTAAAGGCAGAAGAGCAATGTTCGACAATCTGTCGGAACGGCTTGGTGGAATTCTCGATCGCCTGACCGGGCGCGGCGCGCTCAGCGAGGCCGACGTCGACGCAGCGATGCG
>JBMOOJ010000113.1:0-70203 GCA_049323835.1 Pseudomonadota bacterium
GACCGCGCCGCAACGACGGCACGCGCCGAACGGTTCGCTACGATATCGACATGGTGAAATGCATCTACTGCGGCATGTGCCAGGAGGCCTGTCCGGTCGATGCCATCGTCGAGGGTCCGAACTTCGAGTTCGCGACCGAGACGCGCGAAGAGCTCTACTACGACAAGGCGAAGCTGCTTGCGAACGGCGACCGTTGGGAACGCGAAATCGCAAAGAGCATCTCGCTCGATGCCCCGTACCGGTGAGGTGAGGATATGATCCTTCCCGCCCTGTTCTTCTATCTGTTCGCGGGCATCTGCGTGGCTTCCGCGGTGATGGTGATTGCCTCGCGCAATCCCGTCCACTCTGTGCTGTTCCTGATCCTGGCGTTCGTCAACGCATCAGGCCTGTTCATTCTGATGGGCGCCGAATTCCTCGCGATGATCCTCGTCGTCGTTTACGTCGGCGCGGTCGCGGTGCTGTTCCTGTTCGTGATCATGATGCTCGATGTCGATTTTGCGGAGTTGCGCGAAGGCTTCATCGAGTATCTGCCGTTCGGTCTTTTGATCGGCGCGATCTTCCTGGCCGAACTGCTGTTGGTCGCCGGCGGCTGGGTGCTCGATCCGGCGCTGGTCAAGACGGCGGTCGCGCCGATCCCAACCAACGTGACCAACACCGAGGCGCTCGGCCTCGTGCTCTATACGAAGTACATTCACTACTTCCAGCTGTCGGGCATCGTGCTGCTCGTCGCCATGATTGGCGCGATCGTGCTGACGCTGCGCCACAAGCCGAACGTCAAGCGCCAGGACATCAACGTCCAGAACGCGCGCACCAAGGCGATGGCCATGGAAGTGAAGAAGGTTGCGGTCGGGCAGGGTCTCGAGCCGCCTCCGCGGGAGGCCGCCGAATGATTATCGGACTCGGACATTACCTTTCCGTTGCGGCGATCCTGTTCACGCTCGGGATTCTTGGCATCTTCCTCAACCGGAAGAACGTCATCGTCATCCTGATGTCGATCGAGCTGATCCTGCTGGCGGTGAACATCAACCTCGTCGCGTTCTCGACCCGCCTTAACGATATTGTCGGTCAGGTGTTCGCGCTCTTGGTGCTGACGGTTGCGGCCGCCGAGGCCGCCATCGGCCTTGCGGTGCTCGTCGTCTATTTCCGTAACCGCGGCTCGATTGCGGTTGAAGACATCAATCTGATGAAGGGCTGAGGCGCATGATCCCGAGGAGTGGGCACCGGTTTTCGGACCAGATCATGCGCAAGATGAGAAACGTGCGATGATCCAGGCAATTGTCTTCCTGCCATTGATCGGCGCGCTGATTGCAGGAACGATCGCGATCTATGGCGCGCACGCCCGCAACCCGAGCGGAGACGAGATGGAGCATGGTCACGGCCATGACCATCACGGCCACGACGCTCATGCACATGCGGCTCACGACGATCATGGCCATGACGATCATGGGCCGGTCGAGCCGCCGGCCGCGGGTTCGCGCGCGGCCGAGGTCGTCACCACCGCGCTGCTGCTGATCTCCGCCGCGCTGTCGTGGGTGGTGCTGGTCGATGTCGGCTTCCTCAAGCACGATGCCCGCGTGGTGCTGTTCTCGTGGATCAATTCCGGCGACCTCAACATCAACTGGACGCTGCGGGTTGATACCCTGACAGCCGTGATGCTGGTCGTGGTCAACTCCGTCTCATCGCTCGTGCATCTCTATTCGATCGGCTACATGCACGAGGATCCGAACCGCCCGCGGTTCATGGCGTACCTGTCGCTTTTCACCTTCGCCATGCTGATGCTGGTGACGGCCGATAATCTGGTGCAGCTGTTCTTCGGCTGGGAAGGCGTCGGCCTCGCGAGCTATCTCCTGATCGGATTCTGGTTCCAGAAGCCGTCGGCGAATGCAGCAGCCATCAAGGCTTTCGTCGTCAATCGCGTCGGCGACTTCGGTTTCGCGCTCGGTATCTTCGCGATCTTCATGCTGGTCGGCTCGACCGATTTCGACACCATCTTCGGTGCGGCGCCAGGGCTGACCGGCAAAACGATCAATTTCTTCGGCTGGCAGGCGGATGCGCTGACCTTGACCTGCCTGCTGCTGTTCATGGGCGCGATGGGCAAATCAGCCCAGTTCCTGCTGCACACATGGCTGCCGGACGCGATGGAAGGCCCAACCCCGGTATCGGCGCTCATTCACGCGGCGACGATGGTCACCGCGGGCGTGTTCATGGTCGCGCGCCTGTCGCCCCTGTTCGAACTTGCGCCGAACGCGCAGGCTGTCGTCATGCTGTTCGGGGCGACCACCGCGTTCTTCGCCGCGACCGTTGGTCTCGTTCAGAACGACATCAAGCGCATCGTTGCGTATTCGACCTGTTCGCAACTCGGCTACATGTTCGTGGCGATGGGGGCAGGGGCCTACTCGGTCGGCATGTTTCACCTTTTCACCCACGCCTTCTTCAAGGCGCTTCTGTTCCTGGGCGCGGGCTCGGTGATCCACGCGATGCACCACGAGCAGGACATCCGCAACATGGGTGGCCTGAAGGATCGCATTCCGTTCACCTACGCGGTAATGGGCATCGGCACCCTGGCGCTGACCGGCTTCCCGCTGACGGCGGGCTACTTCTCGAAAGACGCGATTATCGAGTCCGCGTTCGCAGCCCACAATCCGTTCGCGCTCTACGCCTTCCTGATGACAGTCGTCGCGGCGCTGCTCACCTCGTTCTACTCATGGCGTCTGGTGTTCAAGACGTTCCACGGCGAGCCGCATGATCGCCATCACTATGAGGGGGCGCACGAAAGCCCGCTGGTCATGCTGATCCCGCTCGGCGTCCTGGCGGCGGGCTCGATCCTTGCCGGATTCCCGTTCAAGGAAGTGTTCACGGGCCACGGCGTCGGCGAGTTCTTCCGCGGCTCGCTGAAGATGAACCCGCATATTCTGGAAGAGATGCATCATCTGCCGGTCTGGGTGCCCTATCTGCCGACGGTGATGATGGTTGTTGGCTTCCTGATCGCCTGGCTGTTCTACATTCGCCGGCCGTATCTGCCGGTCGAGCTCGCGAACCAGCATCAGGGCCTGTACCAGTTCCTGCTCAACAAGTGGTATTTCGACGAGCTGTACGAGATCATCTTCGTGCGTCCGGCGAAGTGGCTCGGCCGCTTCCTCTGGAAGAAGGGCGACGGTTTCGTCATCGACGGCTTCGGACCTGACGGCGTCTCGGCGCGCGTACTCGATGTAACGCGGAATGTCGTCAAGCTTCAGACCGGCTATCTCTATCACTATGCCTTCGCGATGCTGATCGGCGTTGCGGGGCTGATCACCTGGTTCATCTTCGGGGTGGGGGCACACTGATGGTCACCTGGCCCATCCTTTCGGTTACGACCTTTCTGCCGGTTGTCGGCGCACTGCTGATCTATCTCAGCCGCGGCGACGACGAGGCGGCGCAGCGCAATTCACGCTGGATCGCGCTGTGGACCACGATCATCGTGTTCGTGATCTCGCTGATCATGGTCTGGCGCTTCGATGCGTCGTCCACGGCCTTCCAGTTCGTCGAAAAGACGCCCTGGCTCGGCGGCGCGATCAACTACCACATGGGCGTCGACGGCATCTCGCTGCCGTTCGTGATCCTGACGACCGCGCTGATGCCGTTCTGCATCGTCGCGAGCTGGAAATCGGTCACGATGCGCGTGCGCGAGTACATGATGGCGTTCCTCGTGCTGGAAACGCTGATGATCGGCACGTTCTCCGCGCTCGATCTCGTGCTGTTCTACCTGTTCTTCGAAGGCGGTCTCATTCCGATGTTCCTGATCATCGGCGTGTGGGGTGGGCCGCGGCGCGTGTATGCCAGCTTCAAGTTCTTCCTCTACACGCTGCTCGGCTCGGTCTTGATGCTGCTGGCCATCATGGCGCTGTACTGGAACGCCGGCACGACCGATATCCCGACGCTGATGAAGACGGCCGTGCCGGCCAGCATGCAGAAGTGGGCCTGGCTTGCATTCTTCGCTTCGTTCGCGGTGAAGATGCCGATGTGGCCGGTACATACCTGGCTGCCGGATGCGCACGTGGAAGCGCCGACGGCGGGCTCCGTGGTGCTGGCTGCGATCCTGCTGAAGATGGGCGGTTACGGCTTCCTGCGCTTCTCGCTGCCGATGTTCCCGCTGGCGTCGCACGATTTCGCGCCGCTGGTGTTCGCTCTGTCTGCCATCGCGATCGTCTACACCTCGCTGGTTGCGCTGATGCAGGAGGATGTGAAGAAACTCATCGCATATTCGTCCGTCGCGCACATGGGTTTCGTGACCATGGGCATCTTCGCGGGCACCACGCAGGGTATTGCCGGCGGCGTGTTCCAGATGATCTCGCACGGCATCGTGTCGGGCGCGCTGTTCCTCTGCGTCGGCGTCGTCTACGATCGTATGCATACGCGCGAGATTTCGGCTTACGGCGGCCTCGTGAACCGGATGCCGCTCTACGCGCTGGTGTTCATGGTCTTCACCATGGCCAACGTCGGTCTGCCGGGCACCTCCGGCTTCGTCGGCGAATTCCTGACCCTTCTCGGTACCTTCAAGGTTTCGATTCCGACGGCGACCGTCGCCACCCTCGGCGTGATTCTTTCGGCGGGCTACGCGCTCTGGCTCTACCGCAAGGTGGTGTTCGGGGCGATGGAGAAGCCGCAGCTTGCCGGCATCAAGGATCTGACCTTCCGTGAAGGGCTCGTGCTGTTCCCGCTGGTGTTCCTCACCATTCTGTTCGGCGTCTACCCGAAGCCGGTGCTCGACATGTCGGCAGCCTCGGTCCAGCAGCTGGTCGATAACTACGCGCGGGCAATCACGGCCGTGAAGGCAGCGGGGCTGCAATGAGCATGATCCCGAAAAGTGGGCACCGGTTTTCGGATCGGATCATGCTCAAACAAAGAAATGGCATGATTGATCAGGATTTCTCGCGATGAACCTCCAGGCCGCAGGCTACCTGCTCACCCCCGCGCTGCCGGAGATCGTGCTCACGGTTGGCGCGATGGCGCTGCTCATGCTCGGTGCCTACCGCGGCGTGAAGGCGACTGGCGTTGTCACCGCGCTGGCTGTCGTGATGCTCGCCATCACCGGTGCGATCATCCTGTGGCTGCCAGCCGGCAAGCTGTCGACCTTCGGCGGCAGTTTCGTGCTCGACGACTTCGCGCGCTTCCTGAAGATCCTGGCGCTGACCGGCTCCGCCGTGGCGCTGATCCTGTCGCGCGGTTTCCTCGAAGACCCGTCGCGCCGCATTTTCGAGTACGCGATCCTGATCATGCTCTCGACCGTCGGCATGATGGTGCTGATCTCGGCGACCGACCTGATCATGCTCTATCTCGGCCTCGAGCTGATGAGCCTCGCCCTTTACGTGGTGGCGTCGAGCCATCGCGACGACGCCAAATCGACCGAAGCGGGCCTGAAGTACTTCGTCCTCGGCGCACTGTCGTCAGGCATGCTACTGTACGGTGGATCACTGCTGTACGGCTTCACCGGCACCGTGTCGTTCGCAGGCATCGCGGCGGCCGCCAAGGAGCCGACCACCGGCCTCGTGTTCGGCATCGTCTTCCTGCTCGCCGGCCTCTGCTTCAAGATTTCCGCCGTGCCGTTCCACATGTGGACGCCGGACGTGTACGAGGGGGCTCCGACGCCGGTGACGGCGTTCTTCGCGTCCGCGCCGAAGGTGGCGGCGCTCGCCGTGTTCACCCGTGTAGCGCTGACGGCATTCCCGGACGTCACGTCGCAGTGGCAGCAGATCGTGGTGTTCGTGGCCATCGCCTCGATGGCGCTCGGATCGTTTGCCGCCATCGGCCAGACCAATATCAAACGCCTGATGGCCTATTCATCCATCGGCCACATGGGCTTCGCGCTGGTCGGACTTGCCTCGGGCACGCCGGAAGGTGCGCAGGGCGTGCTGGTCTACATCGCCGTCTATGTGGCGATGACGCTCGGCACCTTCTCGGTGATCCTCGCCATGAAGCGTAACGGGCAGGCGGTCGAGACGATCAGCGACTTCGCCGGTCTTTCGCGGACCAATCCGCTGCTGGCATTCTTCTTCGCGATGCTGCTGTTCTCGCTGGCCGGCATTCCACCGCTCGCGGGCTTCTTCGCCAAGTTCTACGTCTTTCTTGCTGCCATCAAGGCGAACCTGTTCGCGCTCGCCGTCATCGGCGTGGTCGCGAGCGTGATCGGCGCGTTCTACTATCTCACCATCATCAAGGTGATGTACTTCGACGAGCCGAGGGGCGCGGTCGATCCGGTACGTGGCGAGTTGCGGACCGTGCTGGCGGTCGCAGGCCTCTTCAACATGCTGTTCTTCATCTATCCGGCGCCGCTGGTCGCTGCGGCGACAACAGCTGCGAAATCGCTGTTTTGACGCGCTTTTCCCTCGGCTTACGCGCATCCGCGCAGGGTTACCGGCTGCAGGCGTTTGACGAGGTCGGGTCGACCAACGCCGAAGCGTTGACGTTGGCGCGCTCCGGTGAGCAGGGGCCGATCTGGCTCGTCACCGATCAGCAAAGTGCGGGCCGCGGCCGCCGCAACCGCGCCTGGTCGTCGCCCAAGGGCAATCTCGCCTGCAGCGTGCTTGAGATGCTTCCCGTGGCTGCGCCGGTTGCGGCGACGCTCGGTTTTGCCGCCGGGCTTGCGCTGGAGGCCGCGCTCGACCGAATCAGCGTCGAGACGCGGTTGCGCGCCGGCGGAACGGACATCCTCCAGTTTCGCCTTAAATGGCCGAATGACGTATTGGCCGGTGGTTACAAGCTGTCCGGCATCCTGCTGGAGGCCGATGCCAGCGCTCCGGACAGGCTGGCGCTCGTTGTCGGTATCGGGGTGAACGTGGTGGCGGCGCCCGAGGGCCTGCCTTACCCCGCAACCTCGCTGCGCGACGTTGGCCTCAACACCAGCGCGGAAGACCTGTTCAGCGTGCTCTCCGATGCCTGGAGCGAGTTTCGCGGCATCTGGAACCTGGGGAAGGGTTTCGGCGATATCCGCAGGCTCTGGCTTGAGCGTGCCCATGGCGTCGGCGAGCGGGTGTCAATCAACACCGGGAGCGCTACAGTCGAGGGTATCTTTGACACCATCGACGAAAACGGCTGCATGATCGTGATGACCACGGACAACCGGCGCGTTCCCGTTGCTGCGGGTGACGTCTATTTCGGCACCGCGCGTTCGGCGGGAGCCGCGTGATGGCGCGCCCAGATGAATTGACCTTTGCACCGCTCGGCGGGGTTGGCGAGATCGGGATGAATCTCTCGATCTACGGCATCGGCAACCGTCATCAGCGCAGCTGGCTTGCGGTCGATCTCGGCGTCTCGTTCGGCGATGAGGAGCATCTGCCGGGCATCGACCTCGTGATGCCCGATATTCGTTTCCTCGAGAGCGAACAGAGGAACCTGGTTGGCCTTGTGCTGACGCACGCCCATGAAGATCATTTTGGCGCGATCATCGACCTGTGGCCGCGGCTGAGGTGCCCGATCTATGCGACGAAGTTCAGCGCCGCGCTGTTCGAGGCGAAATGCGCTTCCGAGCGCAATCCGCCGAAGATTCCGGTAACGGCCGTGCCGTCGGGAGGCCGCATCGATGTCGGCCCGTTCAGCGTCGAGTTCATTCCGGTCGCGCACTCGATTCCGGAATCGCACGCATTGGCAATCCGCACCGACGTCGGCACGGTGCTGCACACCGGCGACTGGAAGATCGATCCGACCCCGATCGTCGGCCTGCCGACCGACGAGAAGCGCTTGCGCCAAGTCGGCGAGGAGGGCGTGCTGGCATTGGTCGGCGACTCCACCAATGCCGTGCGCGAGGGCCGCTCGCCATCGGAGACGGAGGTCGCCAAGGTCATCAAGGATATTGTCATGGCGGCCAAGGGCCGGGTCGCGGTGACGACGTTTGCCTCGAATGTCGCCCGGCTCAAGTCCGTGGCCGATGCGGCGCTCGCCTCGGGCCGCGAAGTTGTGATCGTTGGCCGCGCCATGGAGCGCGTCGTGCAGGTGGCCCGCGAAACGGGCTGCCTCGACGATGTGCAGCCGTTCCGCGGCCTCGATGTTTACGGCCATTTCCCGCCGGACAAGGTGTTGGCGCTCTGCACCGGCAGCCAGGGAGAGCCGCGTGCGGCGCTGGCCCGTATTGCCAACGACGATCATCCGCAGGTAACGCTGAACAAGGGCGACACCGTCATCTTCTCGTCGCGCACCATTCCCGGCAACGAGAAGGCGGTCGGGCGGATCATCAACGGCCTCGTCGATCAAGGAATCGAGGTGATCACCGATCGCACCCATCTGGTGCACGTCTCCGGCCATCCGCGCCGCGAGGAGCTGCGCGATTTGATCTCCTGGGTGAGGCCGCAGGTGCTGATCCCCGTGCACGGCGAGCCGCTGCACCTCGCGGAGCATGCCAAGCTTGCCCGTGCCGAAGGCGTTCCCAAGGTGTTGACCTGCCGCAACGGCGATCTGGTACGGCTGGGTCCGGGCGATGCGGCAATCATCGAGGAATTGCCTGCCGGGCGGATTTTCAAGGATGGCGTGCTGCTCGAGGACGAGGGTTCGCGGGCTGTCGTCGACCGCCGCCGGATGTCGTTTGCCGGCTGCGCCTTCGTCGCGCTTGCGCTCGACGAAAAGGGTGAACTCGCCGACGATCCGGACCTCGAACTGGTCGGCATCCCCGAGAAGAACTCCGTAGGCGAGGTAATCGCGGACGAGGTGTTCGATATCGTCGTGTCGACGGTCGAAAACCTGCCGCGTGCGCGCCGGCGCGATCCGGATGCGGTCGCCGAGTCCGTCCGGCGGGCCGTTCGCTCGCTCATCAACGAGCAGTGGGGCAAGAAACCGCTGTGCTATGTTACGGTTCTGACGGTTTGAGAAGATTGGAGTTAAGAGGATGCTAGGCCGGCTCAATCATGTGGCGATTGCCGTCAAGGACGCGAAGAAGGCGGCCAGGATCTATGGCGTGGCTTTCGGTGCGGACATTTCGGACGCGGTACCGCTGCCGGAGCATGGCGTGATCACGGTGTTTGCGACGTTGCCGAACACAAAGATCGAGTTCATCGAGCCGCTCGGCGATAACTCGCCGATCGCCAAGTTCGTCGAACGCAATCCGGACGGCGGCATCCATCACGTCTGCTACGAGGTGCCCGACATTCTCGCAGCGCGCGATACGCTGGTGAAGGAGGGAGCGCGGGTGCTCGGCGACGGCCATCCGAAGATCGGCGCGCATAACAAGCCGGTGCTGTTTTTGCATCCGAAAGATTTCTCAGGCGCGCTCGTCGAGATCGAGCAGGCCTAATCATGTCGATCGGCTCGGGCCTCGCGATCTATTTCGTTCTCTGGTGGGTCGTGCTGTTCGCGGTGCTGCCGTTTGGTGTGCGCAGCCAGCACGAAGCGGGTGAGGGCGAGCCCGGCACCGATCCCGGGGCGCCCGTTGCCGCGCGTATGCTGGCGAAGCTGGTCTGGACTACGCTCGTGTCCGGCGCACTGTTTGCTGCGGGCGTTTACGCGCATCAGCAGGGCTATCTCAACGTCGAGCGCCTCGCGAAGCTGATGGGCGTTCCGCTCTAGCCGCACGGCAAAAAAACGTGAAGCCCAAAAAAATGAGCAGGGCCAAGCCCTGCTCAAACGATTGTGTCGACCCATTTCCTCGAAGCTATAAGATTTGTTGGTGCTTGATCGAGGCGACGCTGCTTATGCGCGTCAAGGGTTCCTCCCGAGACTTGGACCACCAGACAAAAGCCTCTCGGCCAGCCTGAAGCCGCTTTGGTAACTCATCTTTTTCTTGTTGTCACCCTTTTCAGCAATCATCGTCTAAAATTGAGGCGGTGGGCGAAATTCACGCGCATCAGCGCTCCAAAAGCACCCCGAAACAAGATTTCGTGTCGCGAGAACCTCCTGCGAAACCAGGGAGATAACTCCCCGGTCCCGCTGGGTGCCTGGGTTCCCTCACCAGCGAACCTTGGCGCCGGCAAACACAGCGCGGCCGTTGCCGGGTTCGAACAAAGCCGAAGCAAGCGTTGCATTCCGCGCGATGCTCGAGCTCGCGATGTACGCCTTGTCGGCGAAGTTTCGCGCCTCGATGTAGAACGAGTAGGGGCCGCCGTTGTCGAAGCCGGCCTTCAGTCCGAACAGCGCGTACGACTGCGTCTTCAGCGAATTGGCATTGTCGACGAAGTAGGCCTCCGGCACCCACTCGATGTTCGGCCCGAAATAGACGCCGGTCGGATGCTTGTAGAGGAGCTCCGCGCGCAGGAAGTGGCGCGGTGCGCCGGGCAGCTGGTTGTTGCCGAACGTCCGGTCGTTATCGAAGCGGAAGTCGTTAAACGTGTAGGCGGCGTGGAACCACAGCCTGTCGGGCGCGGGACCGTCGACGAGCAGGCTGCGGAGCACCGCCGCGCCGACGCCCGCTTCGATGCCCCGATGGATCGTGCGGTCGGCGTTGATGACGTTGCACGAGCCGGCGATCAAGCTGTTGGTCAAGCACTGGAGCTCATCCTTGATTTCTGCGCGGTAGGCGATCAGCTCCCACGTCAAGTCAGGACGCCGCCCGCGCGTGCCGATCTCATACGTCGTTGCCCGCTGCGGCCGGATGCTGGTGAAGGGGATGGCAAGTGCATTGCTGCCTTCGCCGAAGCTCGGCACCTCGGCGCTGCGCGAGATGTTGGCGAAGGCCTGCCAGGTGGGATCGATATCCCACAGCACGCCGCCCTTCGGGCTGAACAGGTTGAACTCGGTTCGTCCACCCTGATTGCCGTCGCCGAGGAAACGGTCTTGCCGATCGCGCGTGGCGTAGAGGAATTGGGTTCCGCCGATCAAAGCAACGTTCGGCAGGACGTAGAACGAGTCCTGCACGAAAGCCGACGTGTTCCGTGACTTGTCGAGGGATGATGCGGTCAGCGCACCCTTGAAGCCGCCGATGTTCTGGAATTGCTTCGCGTCATTCTCGCCGTTCAGCACGTTGACGCCAGCGACAATCCGGTTGCGGTAGCCGCCGATCAGCCGATCGTCGGTAACGTTGGCGAACGCGCCGTAGTCGCTGAACTGATGGTCCAGAAACTGGAAAATCGGATGCTTCAGGTGGCGTTCGGTCTGGAACAGGCCGAAGTTGACGAAAGTGTTGGTATCCAGCCGGATCGTTGTCTTGTTGGCAACACGATGCGTATCGAGGTTGCGCTGATAGTCGTTGTTGACGTTGTTGACGGCCGCTGTCTGCGGCGAGTTCAGCGCCGAGAACTTCGTCACCGTGCCGGGGATGCGCTGCCGGATTTCGTTGAAGTTGCCGTAGAAGCGCGTCTCGATGTCGGGCGTGATCTGGATGCCGAAGTTGCCGCTGGCGCGGTTCGAGTGACCGAAGCTGTGGTCGCGGAAGCCGGTCGATTCCTGATTTGATGCGGTGATGAAGCCGTCGAACGCGCCGTAAGCGCCGCCGGCGTTCGCCTGCACGCGCTTGAAGCCGAACGCGCCGGCATCGACGCTGGCGCCGATCGCCCCCGGATCGCGGCCCGTCGGCGTCACGAAATTGATCGCGCCGCCGAGCGCATTGGCTCCAAGTTCGAGTGCGTTTCCGCCCTTGTAGACCTGGACGTACTTGTAGGCGGTCGGGTCGATTTCCTGAAAATCGCCGTTGCCGTCCGACGTATTGATCGGAATGCCATCCTGATAGAGCTGGATGCCGCGCAGATGGAAGTTTCGTGACAGGCCCGAGCCGCGAATGGAGAGACGCGAGTCCTCGCCCCACTTCGGCTGCACGAACACGCCGGGGACGTAGTCGAGCACGTCCTTGATCGTGTTGGCGACGGTCGTGTTGCGGTAGGTCTCGGCCGGGATCAGCGCGACGCCGCCCGGCGTTTGCTGGATGGTGCGCAGCGCCGGTTCGGCGGCTGGGGAGGTCAGCGCCGATGCCTGAGCGTTGACGACGACTTGCGTCTGCTGGGTTTGGGGGGCGCCGCGGCGTACGGGGCGGGCCGATCGCGCGCCTCTGCGGGTGGCTGGCCGGGCTTGCTGGCGTTGGGCAGGTGCGTCGACCGTGACCTGCGGCAGGGATTGGTTCGCGGTCTGTGCGGCAAGATCGGACGAGAAAACAACAACACTGGCGGATGCCAGTAGCAGGGCGCGCGCCGAACAGCGGCGGGCCCGCGAAGGTGCGGGTGACATGGCGGTATTTCCACAAACTGAGGGATGACAATCAGGTGACGGCGCAGATGCGCCGGGATGTCAGCTCAGGTGCGGGGGACCGCGGGCATGATGGAAGATGATCCGTGCGAGCGCGAGGATCGGCTCGTGAGCGGAGAATGTAAGCGGGCTCGCGACGGCAACGCGCTCCGCAAGTTGCGGTGCGGCCGGCAGATGAACAGCAAACAAGTGCGGCATGCACATCGGACAGTGGACCGGCGAGCCCTTCTGATCCGGCTGCGCTGTCTTGCCGGCATCGAGTTCATCGGTCTGAGCGATCGTGTCGCCCCAGTGCTTGCCGCTCAGACAAAGCTCGTAGGAGGTGGCGAACTGGTCGGGCGGGATGGCTGCGGCGAGTGCGCTGGTGAGGATGGCGTTGAGGACCAGCGCATAGGCCGCCGCCCATGCTCCCCACCGTCCGATCCGCCGTGCACGCGACAAAGCCACCACCCGTTCTTCCCGCTGATCGAGCTAACACGGTTTCCCCACACGGTAAAAGCCATAATTCCGCTTACGTTCTGACGCCTCTGTGACCATCCTCTTGTGTTTTGGCAGGCGATCCGGTTTCACTGCCTAAACCCTTTCAGCCACCGATTCTTGAGCATCCGCATGCGATTGTCGCGTTTCTTCCTGCCCATCCTCAAGGAAACGCCGAAGGAGGCGGAGATCGTCTCGCATCGGCTGATGCTACGGGCCGGCATGATGCGGCAGGAAGCCGCCGGCATCTACAGCTGGCTGCCGCTGGGCTTCCGGGTGCTGAAGAACATCGAGCGGATCGTGCGCGAGGAGCAGAATCGCGCCGGCGCCATCGAGGTGTTGATGCCGACGCTTCAACTCGCCGATCTCTGGCGCGAAAGCGGCCGCTACGATGCCTACGGTCCGGAGATGCTGCGCATCCAGGACCGTCATAAGCGCGAACTCCTCTACGGACCGACCAACGAGGAGATGATCACGGCGATCTTCCGCAGCTACGTGAAGTCCTATCGCAGCCTTCCGCTCAATCTCTATCATATTCAATGGAAGTTTCGCGACGAGCAGCGTCCGCGCTTCGGCGTCATGCGTGGCCGTGAATTCCTGATGAAGGACGCATATTCGTTCGATGTCGATGAAGCGGCAGCGCGCCGTTCCTACAACCGCATGTTCGTCGCGTATCTGCGCACCTTTGCCCGCATGGGTCTTAAGGCAATCCCGATGCGCGCCGAGACCGGCCCGATCGGCGGCGACCTCAGCCACGAGTTCATCGTGCTTGCGGAAACCGGCGAGTCCGGCGTCTACTGTAGCAGCGATGTGCTTGATCTGCCGATCCCCGGCGAGGACGTCGACTATGACGGCGATCTCACGCCGATCGTGAAGCAATGGACGCAACCCTATGCGGCCACTGAAGATGTTCACGATGCCGCCCGCTTCGAGAGCGAGGTGCCGGCCGACAAGCGCATCAACACCCGCGGCATTGAGGTCGGCCAGATCTTCTACTTCGGCACCAAGTACTCGGATTCGATGAAGGCGCTGGTCGCCGGACCGGATGGCGCCGAGAAGCCGATCCACGGCGGATCGTATGGCGTCGGAGTCTCGCGTCTGGTCGGCGCGATCATCGAGGCTTGCCACGACGAAAACGGCATCAAGTGGCCGGAGGCCATCGCGCCCTTCCGGGTGGCAATCCTCAACCTCAAGCAGGATTCGGCTGAGACGGGTGCGGCCTGCGAGGATCTGTATCGCAAGCTTGGTGCAGCCGGCATTGATGTGCTTTACGACGACACCGATCAGCGGCCGGGAGGCAAGTTCGCCACCGCCGACCTGATCGGCGTTCCGTGGCAAATTCTGGTAGGTCCGAAAGGTCTTGCAGACGGTAAGATCGAGCTGAAGCGCCGCGCCGACGGCTCACGCGAGATGCTGACCCCGGCAGAGGCGCTCGCAAGGTTCGCTGCATGAGATCGTGCGCAAAAGCCATCGAAGCCGACGGCGCGGCCCGAATTAGCCCGAATCGTGTGGATGGTCGCGCGTGGACAATGCCATGAACGAGCCGCTCCGTACCTCGCCCTTCAGCCCCTTCGAATGGATGCTGTCGTCGCGCTATCTCCGCGCCCGGCGAAAGGAAGGATTCATTTCCGTCATCGCCGGCTTCTCCTTCCTGGGCATCATGCTCGGTGTCGCCACGCTGATCATTGTCATGGCAGTGATGAACGGCTTCCGGAAGGAATTGCTCGACAAGATTCTCGGCTTGAACGGACATCTGCTTGTGCAGCCGCTGGAAAGCCCGCTAACCGACTGGAAGGATGTGGCCGAGCGCATCAATACGGTCACCGGCATCCGTCTTGCGGCGCCGATCGTCGAGGGGCAGGCGCTGGCGTCATCGCCCTTCCATGCGGCGGGCGTTCTGGTGCGCGGCATTCGCTCGAAAGACCTCACCAATCTCACTTCGATCGCCAAGAACATCAAACAGGGCACCCTCGATGGATTCGACGAGGGGCAGGGCGTCGCGATCGGCCGCAGGCTCGCCGATCAGCTCTCGATCCGCGCCGGCGACAGCGTCACGCTGGTGGCGCCGAAGGGTGCGGTAACGCCGATGGGCACGACGCCGCGCATCAAGCCCTACAAGGTGGCGGCGGTGTTCGAGATCGGTATGTCGGAGTATGACGCAGCGTTCGTGTTCATGCCGATGACCGAGGCGCAGGCCTACTTCAACCGCGCCGGTGACGTGACCGCGATCGAGGTCTACACCGTCAATCCTGACCGGATCGACGAATTCCGCAAGACGGTGACGGAAGCGGCGGGGCGGCCTGTCTTTCTGGTCGACTGGCGGCAGCGCAACTCGACCTTCTTCAATGCACTCCAGGTCGAACGCAACGTCATGTTCCTGATCCTGACGCTGATCGTGCTGGTGGCCGCCCTCAACATCGTCTCCGGTCTGATTATGCTGGTGAAGGACAAGGGCAGCGACATCGCCATCCTGCGCACCATGGGCGCGTCGCAGGGCTCGATCATGCGCGTCTTCCTGATCACCGGTGCGTCGATCGGCGTGGTCGGCACGATCGTCGGCTTCCTCGTGGGTCTCCTGATCTGCTTCAACATTGAATCGATCCGGCAGTTCATCTCCTGGATGACGAGCACGGAACTGTTTTCGCCAGAACTCTATTTTCTGTCGAAGCTGCCGGCCGACGTCGACGCCGGGGAGACCACGGCGGTCGTGATCATGGCGCTGACGCTGTCGTTTCTAGCGACGCTTTATCCGTCGTGGCGCGCGGCACGCCTCGATCCCGTCGAAGCCCTCCGGTACGAGTGAGGATGCGATGGAGCAGACCGGCGACGAAACACCGGCCGTCTATTTGCACGATATCAAGCGGCAGTACCGGCAAGGCGATGCAACCCTGACCATCCTCGATGGCGCCAAGCTCGCGCTGTGGGCCGGTCAGTCGGTGGCGCTGGTTGCACCGTCGGGATCCGGCAAATCGACGCTGCTGCACATTGCAGGGCTGCTCGAGAGCCCGGATTCGGGCGAGGTCTATGTCGGCGGCACCGCGACGTCCGGCCTGTCCGACATCGAGCGCACGCACATCCGCCGCACCGACATCGGTTTCGTCTACCAGTCGCACCGGCTGCTGCCGGAGTTCTCCGCGCTCGAGAATGTGATGATGCCGCAAATGATCCGCGGCCTGAAGCGCGCCGAAGCCTCTAGGCGGGCGAAGGAAATCCTCGCTTACCTTGGCCTGGCCGAGCGCGTCGTGCATCGGCCCGCGGAAATGTCGGGCGGCGAGCAGCAGCGGGTGGCGATCGCGCGCGCCGTTGCCAACGCGCCGCGCGTCCTGCTCGCGGATGAGCCGACCGGCAACCTCGATCCGCACACGGCGGATCATGTGTTTCAGGCGCTGATGCAGCTCGTGCGCGCGACGCGGGTGGCGATGCTGATCGCAACCCATAACATGGACCTCGCTGCCCGCATGGATCGCCGTGTGTCCCTCGAGGAGGGGCACGTCGTGGAGCTCGACTGACCTCCTGACTGTTTCGTGCGGCAAACCGAACGTCCCACTCAACTGGGCGTCGCTGCGCGCCGTTCGAGCACCTCTCGGGATTGCGTAAACTGCACGAGTAGTGCGGCCAGTTCCCGCGGCTTCTCTTTCGCAATGAGATGGCCGGCACCGGCAACCGAAACGATCTGCGCATGTGGTGCGAGCTCACGAAACCGGGCGGCATCGGCATCCACCACACCTGTACGTTCGCCGGCGCGGATCGCAAGGATCGGCAGGGAGAGCTGTTTCGTGATGGCCCTCAGTTGATCCCGCCTTCCCAGAATATCGGTAACCAAAGGTGACCGCTCCATTCCCAATGGTGCAAGAAAACGTATCGTCCGCTCCGGGTCGGGATCGGGAAAGACGTCGATGAGAACGAGACCCGCAACGCGGGCCTCAACGGCGGAATCAGCCAGTGCAGACAATGCGGCGAAGCCGCCAAGCGACGCGCCGACGACAACAGGCTTCGTCAAGTAGGCGATCATATCGGCCGTGTCGTCGCCATAGTCAGGCAAAGGAAAGGTGCGATCGTTGATGCTTTCGCCGTGGCCGCGCTGATCGTATGCGGTTGCGCGTAGGCCATGTCCGGCAAGATCGCTCATGACGGGATGCCAAACCCGCCGACGCTCGCCGCCAGCATGCAGGAGTAGGACGTCGGCGCCGCTGCCGAGGCTATCGAACCAGAGCTTGCCGTCCGGCCGCGCCAATGAACCAGTTATCATTCCAGCCTCCATTACCTTGACATATCAAGGTTAAGTTTCGGGCCTTGATATGTCAAGGTAATGGAGATTGCAGATCAGGAGGTCGAATGTCAGCAACCCGAACTCGCGCGCGGCAAAGTGCCGAGACGGCGCGCACCAAAATCCTCGGGGTGGCCGAGCAGTTGCTCATCGAAGGAGGTGTTTCCGCTGTCCAGGTGAGGGCGGTCGCGCGGAAAGCGAACATGACCGACGCCGGGGTAACCCATCATTTCGGTGACCTACAGGGGCTGTTGACGGCCCTGATCGAGGATGCCGGGCAGCGGGCCCGGGCCGCGATCAATCAGGTTGTCGAGGAGTGGCTTGCTGGCGACGTCGACATCGAACGGCTGCTGCGAGCGCTGTCCAAGCCGTACCAAAAGGGGTATGCAGAGCTCGCGGTGGCATTGCACGCGGCAGGATGGCGCGACCGCGGCGAACCGGTTTTCGGAAAGGTTGTCGACGCCATTCACGCGGTGCGGCTCGCCCGGACAAAGGGCGCGGTGCCCGATCTTCTCGAGACGCGGCTGACGGTGGCGGCCTTTCATCAGGCCATCGCGACCGATGCATTGTTTGGAGAGGAGTTTCGCAGGAGTGCTGGCCTGAAGAGTTCGGGTGCAACGGGTGCCGAACAGCAGCTCGACTGGTGGATTTCGGCGGTTCGTCAGACACTCGATCTTTGATCAAGGCATCGATCTGACATTCGACTGCCCGCATGGATCGCCGCGTGTCCCTCGAAGTGGGCACGTCGTGGAGCTCGACCAAGGAGCGGCTCAGCGGGCGGCGCGCCGTTTGGATTGCGGTTGCGCGGCGGCCGGCGTCGCGTCGAAATAGCCGGGGAATGGATTGGCGCCGCAGTAGGCCTCGCGGCCCGACGCGGCGGCCATGCACTGCGCATACGAATCGTACTTGCAGTCGCCGACACCGGCAAAATCGCGGCCCATCAGGCAGAACGGATAATCGCGCGCCTCGGCCGCCGGTGTATCGATCATCGGCAGGGTGAAAAGCGTAGCCGCAGCGAAGAGAAGTCTCGTTGTTGTGGTTGTGCCCATGTTGTGATCCTGACCCGCATCCTCGCGGCCTGACAATCAAACCCGGCCAATCTGATCGCCCGCATCAGTTGGTCAACACACGATTTCGCGTAAGGTACCTCGGCACCCGGGATCGGCCGCAGGTTCGCTTTGCGTGGTGATTGCCGCCCGCCTGGCGCGGAAACCTTTTGTTAGGCATCGGCGGAAGGAGAGGCTTCCCGCCCGCCGATCCGCAGATCCGGGCACTTGACTCCGGAGAACAAAAATAGAACAGTTCTGGTTATGTTCATGCTGGAGCCGGGAGGAAACAATGCTCAGAACGTTCGTAGAAGAAGCAGCGGCACTCACATCGATCGTGTTGTTTGTCGGGACGCTGGCGGTCTGGGCGCAACTCATTCCCCAACTCTAAGGCTGACCGGGCCGGTCTCTGGGGACAAGGCGCAAAACCCGTGTCCATTGCCGGATTTGTCCGGCGCTGTGATGGACTTGGCCGCAACGGCGGGGTCAGCATGAGGTTTGAGTCGCCCGGGCGTTGCTGCTGGGGCGCGCTTGCTGAAGTCGCTCAAGGTTCGCGCTAGCCCATGCCCAATGCCGGTTTCGTCCATCTTCACGTTCACTCGGCTTATTCGCTGCTACAGGGCTCGGTGACGATTGCCAAGCTCGCTGAGCTTGCCAAAGCCGACAAACAACCGGCGCTGGCGCTCACTGACACCGACAACATGTTCGGTGCGCTCGAATTCTCCGACAAGCTGGCGTCGTCCGGCATCCAGCCGATCGTCGGCTGCTCGCTGGCGATCGATTTCGGCGATCAGGAGCCGAATCCGCGCAACACACTCGCGGCGCCGTCGCGGATCGTGCTTCTGGCCGCGCGCGAGGAGGGCTACCGGAGCCTGATGCGGCTGAATTCGCGCGCTTTCCTCGAAACGCCGGTGCATCAGACGCCGCATGTGAAATTTGACTGGCTGCTGGACGAGGCGCGCGACCTCATCGCACTCACCGGCGGTCCGGAAGGTCCGATCTCGGCCGCATTCGCCGCGGATCAGGTGGCGCTCGCTGCCGCACGTTGCGAGCGGCTAGCGTCGGTGTTCGGCGACCGGCTCTATGTCGAACTGCAGCGTCACGGCCTTGAAAAAGAAGCGATCGCCGAGAGCGGATTGATCGATCTGGCTTACGCGAAAGGCTGGCCGCTGGTTGCAACCAACGAACCGTATTTCGCGACCGCCGACGATTACGAGGCGCATGATGCGCTGCTCTGTATCGCCGGTGGCCGTGTGATCGCCGATACCGACCGCGTGCAGTTGACGCCGGAGCATCGCTTCAAGAGCCGCAAGGAAATGGCGGCGCTGTTCGCCGATCTGCCGGAAGCGCTGGCATCGACTGTCGAGATCGCCGAGCGCTGCGCATTCCGCCCGAAGACGCGCAAGCCGATTCTGCCGCGCTTCACGGTCGGTTCTGCATCCGATGATGCGCCGAGCGAAGAGGCAGCCGAACTGAAGCGGCAGGCGGAAGAGGGGCTTGCTGCGCGCCTTGCTGCGCATGGTTTGGCGCAGGGCCAGTCGGAGGAGGATTATCGCGCGCGGCTCGAGTTCGAGATCGGCGTCATCTCGCGCATGAACTACGCGGGTTACTTTCTGATCGTCGCCGACTTCATCAAGTGGGCGAAGGCGCACGGCATTCCGGTCGGGCCCGGCCGCGGTTCGGGAGCGGGCTCGCTCGTTGCATATGCGCTCACCATCACCGACCTCGATCCGATCCGCTTCGGGTTGCTGTTCGAGCGCTTCCTCAATCCGGATCGCGTGTCGATGCCGGACTTCGACATCGACTTCTGTCAGGACCGCCGCGACGAGGTGATCCGCTATGTGCAGGATCGTTATGGCCGCGATCAGGTTGCGCAGATCATCACCTTCGGAACGTTGCAGGCGCGCGGCGTGCTGCGCGACGTCGGCCGCGTGCTGCAGATGCCGTATGGCCAGGTCGACAAGCTGACCAAGCTTGTGCCGCAGAATCCGGCTGCGCCCGTGACCCTGTCGGCCGCCATCGCGGGCGAGCCGAAATTGCAGGCGATGCGCGACACCGAGCCGGTGGTCGCGCGCGCGTTCGACATCGCAATGCGCCTCGAGGGACTGACGCGCCACGCCTCGACGCATGCGGCTGGCATCGTCATCGGCGACCGGCCGCTCAGCGAGCTCGTGCCACTCTACCGCGATCCGAAGTCGGACATGCCGGTCACCCAATTCAACATGAAGTGGGTCGAGCCGGCGGGCCTCGTAAAGTTCGACTTTCTCGGCCTCAAGACGCTGACGGTGCTGGACGTGGCATCGAAGCTCGTGCGGAAGCACAAGAAGAAAGATTTCGATCTCGCCTCGCTGCCGCTCGACGACGCGGCGAGCTACGCGATGCTGTCACGCGGCGAAGTGGTCGGCGTGTTCCAGGTTGAAAGTCAGGGCATGCGGCGCGCGCTCGTCGACATGCGTCCCGACCGTTTCGAGGACATCATTGCGCTGGTCGCGCTGTATCGCCCGGGTCCGATGGCGAACATCCCGACCTACTGCGCGCGCAAGCACGGCGACGAGGAGCCGGAGTATCCGCATCCGATGCTCGAGCCGATCCTGAAGGAAACCTTCGGCGTCATCATCTATCAGGAACAGGTGATGCAGATCGCGCAGGTGATGGCCGGCTACTCGCTCGGCGAAGCCGATCTGCTGCGCCGCGCGATGGGCAAGAAGATCCGCAAGGAAATGGACGCGCAGCAGGAGCGTTTCGTCTCCGGTTCGGTCGCGAACGGCATTCCCAAGGGGCAGGCGGAATCGATCTTCGAACTGCTGGCGAAGTTCGCCGACTACGGCTTCAACAAGAGCCATGCGGCGGCGTATGCGCTGGTGTCGTATCAGACCGCCTACATGAAGGCGCATTATCCGGTGGAGTTCATCGCCGCGTCGATGACGCTCGACATGAACAACACCGACAAGCTGTCCGAATTTCGTGCAGAGGCGCAGAAGCTCGGTATCAAGGTCGAGCCGCCGTCGATCAACAAGTCGGGCGCGACGTTCGACGTCGCCGAGAACACGATTTTCTACGCGCTGGCAGGACTGAAGGGCGTCGGCGCGCAGGCGGTGGAACTGATCGTCGAAGCGCGCAAGAACGGACCTTTCAATTCGCTCGCCGACTTCGCCGCGCGCGTCAATCCGCGCGCCATCAACAAGCGCGTGCTGGAAAGCCTAGCGGCCGCCGGCGCGTTCGATGCGCTTGAACCGAACCGTGCGCGCGTCTTCGCCAGCGCCGACGCCATTCTTGCCGCGTGCCAGCGCGCGCACGAGGCGTCGACGCTCGGCCAGAGCGACATGTTCGGCGGCATGGCGGATGCCCCGGTGATCACGCTGCCCATGATGGAGCCCTGGCTGCCGGCGGATCGCCTGCGCCGCGAATACGACGCCATCGGCTTCTTTCTGTCGGGCCATCCGCTCGACGACTATGCGACGGTGCTCAAGCGGTTGCGGGTGCAGTCCTGGGCCGAGTTCTCCCGTACAGTGCGGACCGGCGCGACTGCGGGGCGTGTGGCCGCGACGGTGGTGTCGCGCATGGAGCGCCGCACCAAGACCGGTAACAAGATGGGCATCCTCGGCCTCTCGGACCCGACCGGCCATTTCGAGGCCGTGCTGTTCTCGGAGGGGCTGGCACAGTTTCGCGATGTGCTGGAGCCGGGCGCGGCGGTGCTGCTGCAACTCGGTGCCGAACTGCAGGGCGAGGATGTGCGCGCCCGCATCCTCAATGCCGAGCCGCTCGATGCGGCTGCGGTGAAGGCGCAGAAGGGCCTGCGCATCTTCCTGCGCGACGACAAACCGATCGAGTCGATTGCCCGCCGCCTCGACATGCCGGAACCGAACGGGGTCAGCACCGGCAAGGCCGGGCAGTTCACCGCGCCTGCGAGCGGCGAGGGCGAGGTGACGCTGGTGATGATGCTGGACCTCGAAACCGAAGTTGAAATGAAGCTGCCGGGCCGATTCCGTGTTTCGCCGCAGATCGCCGGCGCCATCAAGGCCGTCCCCGGGGTTGTGGATGTTCAGACCCTCTGAGGGTTGAAAATCAGCGCAGTTTGACGGGTTTGGCACCTCCAACGGGCTCGAATCCGCCCGGATTTCCTTGCTTTGGGCTGGAGGCGCCGCTATAAGCCGCGCCATCTCACACGGAAACATGGCTCAAAAGGCCGTCCGGTGGCATCCGGGCCGCAAGGCAGGGCTGTTCCTGCTCCGAGGCTTCGCATGCTCACACGTTTCCGGAGGAACCAACCGGAGAACTGAAGACTATGGCGATTCCTGATTTTTCGATGCGTCAGTTGCTTGAAGCTGGCGTGCATTTCGGCCACCAGGCCCACCGCTGGAATCCGAAGATGGCGGACTACATCTTCGGCGCCCGCAACAACATTCACATCATCGATCTCGCCCAGACCGTGCCGATGCTTCATCGCGCACTGCAAGCCGTGAGCGACACCGTAGCCAAGGGCGGCCGCATCCTGTTCGTCGGCACCAAGCGTTCGGCGCAGGACGGCGTTGCCGAGGCGGCGAAGCGTTCGGCCCAGTATTTCGTCAACTCGCGCTGGCTCGGTGGCACGCTGACCAACTGGAAGACGATCTCGGGCTCGATCAAGCGCCTGCGCCATCTGGAAGAGGTGCTGAATTCGCCGGAAGCCGGCCAGTACACCAAGAAGGAGCGCCTGACGCTCCAGCGCGAACGCGACAAGCTCGATCGCTCGCTCGGCGGCATCAAGGACATGGGCGGTCTGCCCGACCTCATCTTCGTGATCGACACCAACAAGGAAGACATCGCGATCCAGGAAGCGCAGCGCCTGAACATTCCGGTTGCGGCGATTGTCGATACGAACTGCGATCCGAAGGGCATCACCTACATGGTGCCGGGCAATGACGACGCCGGCCGCGCCATCAGCCTGTACTGCGATCTCATCGCGCGCGCCGCGATCGATGGTATTTCGCGGGCACAGGGCGATGCGGGCATCGACATCGGCGCCTCCGCCGCTCCGCCGCGCGAGGTGCTCGCGCCAGCTCCGGCGAAGTCCGGCTTCGAGGGGCTTGCGGGTCCGCGCGGTGTCGCCGACGACCTCAAGAAGCTGACCGGCGTTTCGGGCGCGATCGAGAAGAAGCTGAACGATCTCGGCATCTTCCACTTCTGGCAGCTCGCCGAACTCGATCACGACACCGCACACTCGATCGGCGAACAAGTCGGTCTTCCGGCGCGTGCGGACGCTTGGGTCGCCCAGGCCAAGTCGCTGACCGCTGAAGCCGAGTAACGCTGACGGCGTTGCGGCCGGAACAATCCGGCCGCAGACATCTTTCTGAAATCAAATACCTGGATATGGACCGGCGAAGCGTATCTCACGCTTCGCATCGGTGACCGGCAGGCAAAGGACTGGCACAATGACGACGATTACCGCAGCGATGGTCAAGGATCTGCGCGAGAAGACCGGCGCAGGTATGATGGATTGCAAGCAGGCGCTCAACGAGACCGCGGGCGAACTGGAGGCCGCGATCGACTGGCTGCGCAAGAAGGGCTTGTCCAAGGCCGCCAAGAAGGCCGGCCGCGTCGCAGCGGAAGGTCTCATCGGCGCGATCACGTCGAACGGCAAGGGTGCGCTGGTGGAGGTCAACTCCGAGACCGACTTCGTTGCGCGCAACGAGCAGTTCCAGGGCCTTGTGAAGATGGTGGCGCAGGTCGCCCTCGAAGCGGGCAGCCTCGACGCCGTAAAGGCCGCGAAAGTCGGCTCGATCACCGTCGATCAGGCGATTGCGGATGCGATCGCGACCATCGGCGAGAACATGACCCTGCGCCGTGTGGCCCATCTCTCGGTCGGTAAGGGTGTTGTCGCGAGCTACATCCACAACGCCGTAATCGACGGCCTCGGCAAGATGGGCGTGCTGGTCGCGCTTGAGTCGGGCGGCAAGGCCGACGAGTTGGCGGCGCTCGGCCGTCAGATCGCGATGCATATCGCCGCGTCGAATCCGCTCGCACTCGATGCAGCGGGCCTCGACCCCGAAGTGGTGCGCCGCGAAAAGGACGTGCTTGCGGACAAGTATCGCCAGCAGGGCAAGCCGGACAACGTGATTGAGAAGATCGTCGAGTCGGGCCTGAAGACCTACTACAAGGAGGTTTGCCTCCTCGAACAGGCGTTCATCCACGACAGCGGTAAATCGGTCGCGCAGGCGGTCAAGGAAGCTGAGGGCAAGGTTGGCGGCCCGGTGAAGATCACCGGTTTTGTGCGCTATGCTCTGGGCGAGGGAATCGAGAAGCAGGAATCCGATTTCGCCGCTGAAGTCGCTGCTGCTGCCGGACAGGCCTGAGCGGAGACGTTACGACCGACCGGGATGGGCCGGAGCACGTTTGGAGCGACCACCTCATGAGTGAACCGGCTTATCGTCGCGTTGTGGTCAAGGTCTCCGGCGAAGCGCTGAGCGGCGAGCACGGCTTTGGTATCGACCAGCCGACGATGGACCGCATCGCCGGCGATCTGATCGCAGCAAAGAATCTCGGATGCGAGGTTGCCGTCGTCATCGGCGGCGGCAACATTTTCCGCGGCGTCGAGGTATCGTCACGCGGGGTGTCGCGTCCGACCGGCGACACCATGGGTATGCTCGCCACCGTGATGAACTGCCTTGCCATGCAGGCGGCGCTCGAGCGGCGCGGCCAGCCCGCGCTGACGCTTTCGGCGTTCGTGATGCCTGAAATCTGCGAACTGTTCACGCGCCGCGCCGCGCACGCCGCGCTGGCCGCAGGGCGGATCATTCTGCTTGCCGGAGGCACCGGCAATCCGTTCTTCACGACCGACACGACGGCGGTCCTGCGTGCGGCGGAGATCGGGGCCCATGCGGTTTTGAAGGCGACCAATGTCGATGGCGTTTACAGTGCCGATCCAAAAAAAGACAAGTCTGCCAAACGGTTCGACCGGTTGACCCACTCGCAGGCGCTGGAGGGCGGATACAAGGTGATGGACGCGACTGCGTTCGCGCTTGCCCGTGAGACCTCGCTGCCTATCATTGTGTTTTCTATCGCCGAGCCTGGCGCGATTGCCGCGGTTCTGGCCGGCTCTGGTCACGGAACAGTCGTGGCTGGATAACGAAGATTGTTCGGCGAATTGACCTGATTTGCCGCAGACGACGTCAGGGAGAAACAAGGTCATGACGGCCGGGAAATTCGATATGGCTGACCTCAAGCGCCGCATGCAGGGCGCGGTCGGCGCGCTCAAGCACGAACTTGGCGGGCTTCGGACGGGGCGGGCTTCGGCCTCGATGCTGGAACCTGTCCAGGTTGACGCCTATGGCACCCACATGCCGCTGAACCAGCTTGCGACTGTGAGTGTGCCTGAACCACGGATGATATCCGTGCAGGTCTGGGACAAGTCGATGGTGAAGGCTGTCGAGAAGGCCATCGTCGATTCCAACCTCGGCCTCAGCCCGGCGACGGAAGGTCAGGTGTTGCGTTTGCGGATTCCGGAACTGAACGAGGAGCGTCGCAAGGAACTGGTCAAGGTCGCGCACAAGTATGCGGAGGCGGCCAAGGTCGCGGTACGCCATGTTCGGCGCGACGGCCTCGATGTGCTGAAGAAGCTTGAGAAGAACCACGAGATTTCCGAGGATGAGCAAGAACGGCTCGCCGGCGACGTGCAGAAAGCAACCGATGGCACGGTAACTGAGATCGATCAGCTCCTTGCATCCAAGGAAAAGGAAATCCTCACGGTTTGACGGGTGTCCGCTGGCGCGGGCTGATGAGGAGAGCGGCATTGCGCAAGAGGGGCTTTGCGCGTGCCAGAGGACCGGATGATGTCGAACGTTGCGCTGCCAACGCCTGAGCGGTCGGATCGCCCCGATCCGCCGGCGCATGTTGCGATCATCATGGACGGCAATGGCCGCTGGGCCGCGGCGCGCGGGTTGCCGCGGGTCGAAGGCCATCGCCGCGGCGTCGAAGCGCTGCGCCGCGTTGTGCGTGCCGCCGGCGAACTCGGCATTCGCTACCTGACGATCTTCTCTTTCTCGTCCGAGAACTGGTCGCGCCCGGCAAGCGAGATCGGCGATCTGTTCGGGCTGCTGCGGCGCTTCATCCGCAACGATCTTGCGCAGCTCCATGCAGAGGGTGTGCGCGTGCGGGTGATCGGCGAGCGCGCGGGACTGGAGTCCGATATCGTTTCGCTGCTGACCGAGGCAGAAGAACTGACGCGCGCCAACACCAACATGAACCTTATTGTCGCGTTCAACTACGGGTCGCGGCAGGAGATAGCCAACGCGGCGCAAAAACTTGCCCGCGAGGTTGCCGAAGGCAAACGCGATCCGGCCTCGATCACGCCCGAAGCGCTCGGCCATACGCTCGATACCGACGGCGTTCCCGATCCCGACCTGATCATCCGCACCAGCGGCGAGCAGCGGCTCTCGAACTTCCTGATGTGGCAGGCGGCGTACAGCGAACTGGTATTCGTGCCGGTGCATTGGCCCGACTTCGACGGCGCGGCACTGCGCAACGCGATCGAGGAGTACGGCCGCCGCGAGCGGCGCTTCGGCGGGCTCGCCGCAAAAGCCGGATCGTAAGCCTCGTGGCCGGAGATAACGCCACGCCGCAGACCACCGAGACGCCATCACGGAATCTGTTGATGCGGGTGCTCGCGGCGCTGGTGCTGGCGCCGATCACCATCGCGATCGCATGGTTCGGCGGCTGGCCGTGGCTCTGGCTCGTGACGATCGCTGCCGTCATTCTCTACTACGAATGGCAGATGATTGTTGGCGTCTGGCGCAACCGCTTCATCATGGCGACGGGCATCGCCGCGCTCGGTATCGCCGGGCCGGTTCTCATGATCAGCGAACTGAGGCTCGCCGGCGCCGTGATCGCAGCGGCTTGCGCGGTTCTTTTCCTGCTCGCGCGTGCGCAATCGGTCTGGGTGGTCGGGGGCTTTCTCTATGCAACGGCCGCATTTCTGGGGGCGATCATTGTGCGCGCTGACGCCGCCTATGGCTTCGTCGCGCTGACGTTCGTCTTGCTGGTGGTGTGGGCCGCCGACATCGGTGGATATTTTGCAGGCCGAGGCATTGGCGGTCCGAAGCTGTGGCCGCGTGTCAGCCCAAAGAAGACCTGGGCCGGCGCGATCGGCGGCCTGCTTGCAAGTCTTGCGGTTGCGGTCGGATTTGCCGCAATCGGGCAGGGCAAGCTGACGACGCTGCTCGCGCTCGCGGCCGTGCTGTCGATTGTTTCGCAGCTTGGCGATTTGTTTGAATCCGCCGTCAAGCGGCAGTTCGGGGTCAAGGATTCGAGCCACATTATTCCCGGCCATGGCGGCCTGATGGATCGGCTCGACGGCTTTATTGCCGCGATTGCTTTTGCTGCGCTGATTGGCGCGTTTCGCGGCGGCATCGATGGTGCGGGCCGCGGTCTTATGGTTTGGTGATACGATGAGTGCAGTTCCTCTCCGCAAGAATGGCGCCGCCGCAACCGGCGAGCGCGTGGTTTCGGTGCTCGGCGCGACCGGATCGATCGGCGACAGCACGATGGATCTGATCCGGCTTGGCAAGGACCGGTATCGCGTCGAGGCGATTACCGCGCATCAGAACGTGGACGCGCTTGCGAAACTCGCGCGCGAGTTCAACGTGCGCTTTGCGGCGCTTGCCGACGCCTCGAAACTCGGCGCGTTGCGCGACGCGCTCGCCGGTACTGGCATCGAATGCGGCGCGGGCGAGAGTGCGATCGTGGAAGCGGCGGCGCGTCCTGCCGACTGGATCATGGCGGCGGTAAGCGGTGCGGCTGGTCTCAAGCCGGCGCTTGCGGCCGTCGATCGCGGCACGACGATCGCGCTCGCCAACAAGGAATGTCTTGTTTGCGCCGGCGACATCTTCATGCAGCGCGCGGCGAAGGCCGGTGCGCTGGTGTTGCCGGCGGACTCCGAGCACAATGCTCTGTTTCAGGCGCTTGGTTCAGGCAACCGCGAAGAACTGACGCGCGTCATCATCACGGCCTCCGGTGGTCCCTTCCGCACCTGGGCCGTAGCCGACATCGAGAATGCGACGCTCGAACAGGCGCTGAAACATCCAAACTGGAGCATGGGTCAGAAGATCACCATCGATTCCGCCTCGATGATGAACAAGGGCCTCGAAGTCATCGAAGCCTCGTATCTGTTCGCGCTGGCGCCGGATGAAATCGATGTGCTCGTTCATCCGCAGTCGATCATCCACGGGATGGTCGAGTTTTCCGACCGGTCCGTGGTGGCGCAGCTTGGCGCGCCGGACATGCGGATTCCGATCGCGCACTGTCTCGGCTGGCCCGAGCGGATCAGCGGCCCGTCGCAGAAGCTCGATCTCGCGAAGATCGGCCAGCTCACGTTCGAGGTTCCCGATTTCGCGCGGTTCCCCGGGTTGCGGCTGGCCTATGACGCGCTGCGGGCCGGGAACGGCGCAACAACGGTGTACAACGCAGCGAACGAGGTGGCGGTCGCGGCGTTCATCGGCCAGAAGATCCGCTTCGGGGCGATCGCGCGTCTCGTCGAGGCGACGATGAACGCGATGGTCAGCAATGGCTCCGCGAGCACGCCCGCCAGCGCCGACGACGCACTCGCTGTTGACCATAATGCGCGAAAAACCGCGGAAGCCCTCTTGCCTCAAATTGCCTTAAAGGCATCCTAACCAGTTGGGGACAGGGCCTCCGGCTCTAGTTGAGGGGATCGGAATGGCCGACATTTTCATGAGCAGTTTCAGCACGTTGACCGGCGGCATCGTCGGTTACGTGATCCCGTTCCTGTTCGTGCTGACGGTCGTCGTATTCTTCCATGAACTTGGCCATTTTCTTGTCGCCCGCTGGGCAGGCGTGAAGGTTCTGACTTTTTCACTCGGCTTCGGTCCGGAGATCGCCGGCTTCAACGACAAGCATGGAACGCGGTGGAAGATTTCCGCGATCCCGCTTGGCGGCTACGTGAAGTTTTTCGGCGACGAGAGCGAGGCATCGACGCCGTCCACTGAAACGCTTGGTCGGATGAGCGCCGAAGAGCGTTCCTACAGTTTCCATCACAAGAAAGTCGGCCCGCGTGCGGCGATCGTTGCTGCCGGACCGATCGCGAACTTCCTGCTGGCGATCGTGATCTTCAGCGTCATGTTTATGGTCCTCGGCAAGCCGAGCACGTCAGCGCGCGTCGATAGCGTGCAGGCGGGAAGTGCCGCTGCCGCAGCGGGTTTTCAATCCGGCGACCTCATCACGGCGATCGATGGTCAGGTGATCGACAGCTTCTCGGACATGCAGCGCATCGTCGGCACCAAGGCCGGACAAAAGCTGACCTTCGAGGTGAAGCGCGACTCCCAGGCACTGACTCTGACGGCAACGCCTGAGCTGCGCGAGGTCAAGGACTCGTTCGGCAACGTCCATCGCCTCGGCGTGCTCGGCATCAGCCGCGCGACATCCGCTGGCGATACCGTCACCCAGCCGGTCAGTCCGCCGGCCGCGGTCTGGCTCGGCGTCAAGGAAACCTGGTTCGTCATCGATCGCACGTTCTCCTACGTTGGCGGGGTTTTCACCGGACGCGAGGCCGCCGATCAGGTCGGTGGCCCGATCCGGATTGCCCAGATTTCCGGGCAGGTCGCGACCATCGGCCTGACCGCGCTGATTCACCTGGCCGCGGTGCTGTCGATCTCGATTGGCCTGCTGAACCTCTTTCCGGTGCCGCTCCTCGATGGTGGTCACCTTTTGTTCTATGCAGTCGAGGCCGTGCGTGGAAAGCCGCTGTCTGAACGCGCCCAGGAACTGGGATTCCGGATCGGCCTGGCGCTGGTGCTGATGCTGATGGTTTTCGCGACCTACAACGACTTCAAGCATCTGGCTGCATCGTAGGGTTGCGAGGGGTATTTTCCATGCGTGGCCGATAGGCAACGTCTTGGAAAGAAACTTGAATTGCGCGGCCAAAAGCCGGTTTGCCCCCCGGGGGAAATTGGCTACAAGCAGTGCAACAATCGAGAATCTGTCGACGCCTGTGGGGGCTGGTCGGCGGCACAGGGGAATTTCAGGGCGTCTTGGCGCCCTCCGGAATGATAAGGGCGCGTTGCGCATGATGGTGGGAATGCGAGTGCTACGGGGCGGTTTGACCGCTGCCCTTCTGGTGGCTAGTTTGTCTGTTGCCACCGTGGCGACGGGGATTGCTGTGTCGGGCGTTGCGGTCGCGCAGACTGCCGCGTCTGTCGTTGTGGAAGGCAACCGCCGGGTGGATTCCGACACCATCCGTTCCTATTTCAAGCCCGGCCCGAGCGGCCGCCTCGACGTCGCCAGCATCGACGACGCGCTGAAGGCCCTGATCGCGACCGGTCTGTTCGCGGACGTGAAGATCAACAACGTCGGCGGCCGTATCGTCGTCACCGTGGTCGAGAATCAGGTCATCAATCGCGTTGCCTTCGAGGGTAACAAGAAGATCAAGGACGACCAGCTCAGCCTTGAAGTGCAGTCGAAGCCGCGCGGCACCTTCTCGCGCGCGACGGTTCAGGCCGACACGCTGCGCATCGCCGAAATCTATCGCCGGTCGGGCCGCTTCGACGTGCGCGTCGAGCCGAAGATCGTCGAGCAGCCGAACAACCGCGTCGATCTGATCTTCGAGGTGACCGAAGGCGCCAAGACCGGCGTCAAGTCGATTGAGTTCATCGGCAACAAGGCGTTTTCGTCCTATCGTCTGAAGGACATCATCAAGACGCGCGAATCCAACATCCTGAGCTTCCTCGCGTCCGGCGACCTCTACGATCCGGACCGGGTCGAAGCCGATCGCGACCTGATTCGCCGCTACTACCTCAAGAACGGCTACGCCGACGTGCAGGTCATCGCGGCGCTCACCGAGTTCGACCCCGAGAAAAAGGGTTTCATCGTCACCTTCACCATCGAAGAGGGCGAGCAGTATCGCGTCGGTTCGGTCGACTATCAGACCAGCATTGCGGGCCTCGATGCCAACTATTTCCGCTCGTTCTCCCGCATCGGAGCGGGCTCGGTCTACAATGCCGAAGCGGTGGAAAAGTCCGTCGAGGAAATGACCATCGAGGCCTCGCGCCGCGGGTACGCTTTCGCGCAAGTCCGGCCGCGCGGTGAGCGCAATACGGCAGCCCGTACCGTTTCGATCGTGTTCGTGGTCGAGGAGGGCGCGCGCGTCTACATCGAGCGGATCAACGTCCGCGGCAACACCCGCACACGCGATTACGTCATCCGCCGCGAGTTCGACGTCGCCGAAGGCGATGCCTACAACCGTGCGCTGGTAGATCGCGCCGAGCGGCGCCTGAAGAACCTTGACTTCTTCAAGTCGGTGAAGATCGGAACCGAGCCGGGCTCGTCGACCGACCGCGTGGTGCTGAACGTCGATCTTGAAGAGAAGTCGACCGGCGACTTCTCCGTGTCGGGCGGCTACTCGAGCGCAGACGGTCTGCTTGGCGAAGTCAGCATCTCGGAGAAGAACCTGCTCGGCCGCGGCCTGTTTGCGCGAGCAGCGCTCCAGTACGGCCAGCGCGCGCGCGGCTACACGTTGTCTTTCGTGGAGCCTTATCTGTTCGACTATCGCGTGGCGCTCGGCCTCGACGTGTTCCAGCGTGAACAGCTCGCCTCGCGCTTCCAGTCCTTCAATACCAAGACGGTCGGCTTCAGCCCGCGGCTGGGCTTCACGCTGCGCGAAGATCTGGCGCTGCAGGTGCGCTACTCGTTCTACCGCCAGGAAATCACGCTGCCTGCGCAGCTGCGGAACTGTAACAATCCCGGCTCGCCGCTGGCGCTCGCCGGCGTGCCGGTCTTGCCAACCCCCTTGTACAACAACACCTTGGGCGGAATTGCAGATTTCAATACGGCATTCAATCTGAGCTGCTACGTCGATGGCGAATCTTCGCTGCCGATCCGCCAGGAGCTCGCCAAGGGCTCGACCAATACGTCGCTGGTCGGCTACACGCTGATCTACAACACCCTCGACAGCAACAAGGATCCCACCTCGGGCCTCCTGCTTGACTTCAAGCAGGACTTCGCTGGCCTTGGCGGCGACGTGCGCTTCATCCGCACCCAGTTCGACGGCAAGTACTACAGCCCACTGCCGTTTGACCTTGTCGGCGTGCTGCGCCTTCAGGCTGGTAACATCTCCGGTATCGGCAAGGACCTGCGCATGCTGGATCACTTCCAGATGGGCCCGAACCTGGTCCGCGGCTTCGCGCCCGCCGGTATCGGTCCGCGCGACATCACGTTCGGCTCGACCAACGACGCGCTCGGCGGCACGACCTACTTTGGTGCATCGGCGGAAATCCAGGTTCCATTCTTCTTCCTGCCCAAGGAAGTTGGCCTGAAGGGCGCGCTCTATGCCGACGCCGGCACCGTGTTCGACTACAAGGGACCGACGCAGAACGTGCCCACGGGCGAAGTCGGGCCGTTCGGTCTGATCAAGACCTCGAACTCCGAGGATCGCAAGATCCGCAGCTCGGTCGGCGCCGGCATTATCTGGGCGTCGCCGTTCGGCCCGCTGCGCTTCGACTATTCGATCCCGCTGACCAAGGGCAAGTTCGACCGCGTCCAGGAATTCCGTTTCGGCGGCGGTACCTCGTTCTGATCTCGACCACGAACCGGATTGCGGTGGGTGGAATGGTGCAACCCACGTTTCTGAAGCAACCTTCGTGGTCGACGCTTGCGGAGATCGCAGCGCTTGCAAAGGCCGAGCTCGGCGATCCCAGCCGGGCCGGGCAGAAGGTGCGCGATGTAGCCGCCGTCGACCTCGCCGGGCCGATGCACGTCACCTTTTTCGACAATCGCAAGTATGAAGCGCAACTCGCACGCACGCATGCCGGCGCTTGCCTTGTTTCGCCCGAGCTTGAGGCGCGGGTGCCGGCGCACGTCGCCGTGCTGCGGGTCGGCAACCCGTATCGTGCGTTCGTCTCCATCGCCCGCAGCCTGCACGCCGACAGCCTGCGTCCGGCTTCATCCTTTGATCAGGAGGGCGTGGCGCCGACGGCGATTGTCCATCCCACCGCATGGCTCGAGGACGGCGTCACCGTCGACCCGCTCGCCGTGATCGGTCCGAACGCCGAGGTCGGCTCCGGTACCGTGATTGGCTCCGGGGCAGTGATCGGCCCCTCGGTGACGATCGGGAGGGACTGCAGCATCGGCGCGGGAGCCTCGCTGCTCCACGCGATGGTCGGCAACGGGGTGATCATCCATCCCGGATGCCGGATCGGCCAGGACGGCTATGGCTTCGTTCCCGGAGCGAGGGGGCACACCAAAGTTCCCCAGATCGGCCGCGTCATCATTCAGAACGACGTCGAGATCGGCGCCGGCACCACCATCGACCGCGGTGCGCTGCGCGACACGGTCATCGGCGAGGGCAGCAAAATCGACAACCTCGTCCAGATCGGCCACAATGTTGTCATCGGCCGTCACTGCATCGTGGTCAGTCAGTCCGGCATCGCGGGAAGTTCGACACTGGGCGATGGTGTGGTGCTGGGCGCCCGGGTCGGCGTGAGCGATCACGCCCTGATCGGCGACGGTGCGCAGATCGCAGCCCGTTCGAGCGTGGTTGGTGAAATTCCGCCCGGCGTGCGCTGGGGTGGGTCGCCGGCCAAACCGATGAAGCAGTTTCTGCGCGAGCTGTTCGCGGTGGAGCGTCTGGGGCGGGAGAGTGGCGGCGGTTCGAAAGCGCGGGCCGGAAAGACGGAGACTGAGGGGCGGGAGTAATGGAGCTGTCAACCACCGTCGAGACCGCGGACATCGCCCTCATCCTGAAGACGCTGCCGCATCGTTATCCGTTCCTGCTGATCGATCGCGTCATCAACATCGGTGATGATTTCAGCGGCGTCGGCATCAAGAACGTCACCATCAATGAGCCGCAGTTCGCCGGGCACTTCCCGGATCGCCCGGTCTATCCGGGTGTCCTGATGATCGAGGGCATGGCGCAGACGGCCGGCGTGATCGGCATCATGGCGATGAAGGAAAACAAGCCGCGGGCGGTGTATTTCCTCACCGTCGACAAGTGCAAGTTCCGCAAGCCCGTAATCCCGGGCGACACGATCGAGTATCATATGAAGTACATCAACCGCAAAAGGGCGATGTGGTGGTACTACGGCGAGGCGCGCGTCAACGGCGTCGTCGCAGCACAAGCCGAAGTCGGCGCCATGCTGGCGGACTGACGAGCGTCATGAGCACCGTCGATTCCACCGCGCGCATCGAGAAGGGCGCCACGATTGCGGACGACGCCGTGATCGGACCGTTCTGCACAATCGGTCCGAACGTGACGATCGGTGCCGGCACGCGGCTGCTCTCGCATGTGAACGTTGCCGGGCATACGTCGATCGGTGCGAACTGCACGATCCATCCGTTCGCGTCGCTCGGCTCGCCGCCGCAGGATCTCGGTTATCGCAACGAGCCGACACGGCTCGAGATCGGCGATGGCTGCACCGTTCGCGAATCGGCGACCATGAACGTCGGGACCGTGAAGGGCGGGGGTCTGACGAAAGTCGGCGCGCGCGGCTTTTTCATGGCCTACAGCCACGTTGGGCACGATTGCATGGTCGGTGACGATGCGATTTTCGCGAACTCCGCGACGCTCGGCGGCCACTGTGAGGTCGGTGACTCGGTCTACATCGGTGGGTTGACTGCGGTGCATCAGTTCGTCCGCATCGGCTCTCAGGCGATGGTGGCGGGGATGACGGGTGTGCGTGGTGATGTGATCCCGTATGGCTTTGCCACCGGCCAGCACGCGCACCTCGAAGGCCTCAACGTCATCGGCATGCGCCGGCGCAAGTTCACCCGCGAGCGGTTGCACAAGGTGCGAAGGTTCTACAACGATCTGTTCTACGGCAACGGCACCTTCGAGGCGCGGCTTGCTGCCATGAAGGGACGGCAGGACGACGATCCGGCGGTTGCCGAAATTATCGCGTTCATCGAGGCGGGCGACAAGCGCCCGCTCTGCAACGTAGCCTGACCCGTAGGCCCGTCATGCAGCTCACCTCGCCGGTCGGCATTATCGCAGGCTCCGGCACATTGCCATTTGCCGTGGCGGACTCGCTCGCGGAGCGCGGTATTGGGGCAGTGCTGTTTGCGCTCAACGGCTTTTGCGATCCCGAGCGCGTGAGGTCCTATCGTCATCACTGGAGCGCGATCGGCAAGGCCGGCGCGATCATTGGCGGGTTGCGCGCAGAGGGTTGCCGCGATGTCGTGTTCATTGGCGGTCTGGTACGGCCGGCTTTCTCCGAGATCCGGCTCGATCTGAAGACTCTTACCATCATTCCGAAGCTGGTCGCGGCGTTTCGTGGCGGCGACAATCATTTGCTGACCGGTGTCGCCCGCATCTTCGAGGACAATGGCTTTCGCATGCGCGGGGTTGCCGAGGTCGCGCCCGATTTGCTGATGCCGGCCGGAGCGATCACCAGGGTCGTTCCGGATGCTACCGAAGTTCAGGATATCGCCAAGGGGCGCGCGGTCCTCGACGCGATGAGTGCGTTCGATGCCGGGCAGGGCGTTGTCGTGATCGACGGTCATGTCGTCGCGCTCGAAGACATCGAGGGCACCGACGCGCTGCTGGCGCGCGTGGCGCGTCTGCGCACGGACGGGCGCCTGCGCGCAAGGGCGGGGCGGGGTGTGCTGGTGAAGGCGCCAAAGATCACGCAGGATTTGCGCTTCGATTTGCCGGCGCTTGGTGCGCGCACGGTCGAGGGCGCCGCGGCTGCCGGGCTTGCCGGTATCGCCGTCGTAGCAGGCCGTACGGTGCTCGCCGAACCGCAAGCGATTGTCGAGGCTGGCGATCGCGCCGGCCTGTTCGTTGTTGGCACGCCGCCGTGACGCCGAACATCTATCTCATTGCAACCGAAGAGTCTGGCGACAGGCTCGGCGCCAGTTTGATGAAGGCATTGCGCGCACGTCTCGGTCCGGATGTCCGCTTTCAGGGGGTCGGGGGCGCGGGCATGCAGCGCGAGGGACTGACCTCGCTGTTTCCGATCTCCGAGCTGTCGATCATGGGCGTTGTTGCCGTCGCGCGGCAATTGCCGATGATCCTGCGCCGCATTCGCGAAACGACCGAAGCGGTGCTTGCGGCAAAACCCGCCGTGCTTGTCATTATCGATAGCCCGGACTTTACCCAGCGCGTCGCCCGCAGGGTGCGGCGGCGCGATCCATCGATCCCGATCGTCAACTACGTATCGCCGACGGTCTGGGCCTGGCGGCCGGGCCGCGCCAAGGCCATGCGCGCGTATGTCGATCACTTGCTGGCGCTCCTGCCGTTCGAACCGCAGGCGCACCGCGACCTCGGCGGTCCGCCATGCACCTATGTCGGTCATCCGCTGTTTCAGGACCGGGCTGCGCTGCGGCCGTCGGCAGAAGAGGCCGCGCGCCGCGCTGCGTCGCCGCCGGTCTTGCTGGTGTTGCCCGGCAGCCGTCGCGCAGAGATCAGGCATCTGGCTGAGACGATCGGCCAAACGCTGGCGCGCTTGCACGGCGAGGGCATCGCCTTCGAGCCCGTGCTGCCAACCGTTCCGCATGTGCATGATCTCGTCGTCGAGGCCGTCAGGGACTGGCCGGTGAAGCCGCGGATCGTCACCGGGGACGACGAGAAGCGTGCTGCCTTCCGTATCGCCCATGCAGCTCTCGCCAAATCGGGCACGGTGACGCTCGAGCTTGCGATCGCTGGCGTGCCGATGATCACCGGCTACAAGGGAACCGCAATCGAGGCGTTCATCGCGCGGCGGATGGTGACAGCTTTCTCGGCGATCCTGCCGAACCTGATCGTCGGCGAGGCCGTGATCCCGGAGTACATGCAGGAAGAGTGGACGCCTGAGCGCCTTGTGCCGGCACTGCGCGAGGTGCTGAGCGATACGCCGCTGCGGCGGCGACAGATCGAGGCGTTTGGAAAACTCGATGCGATCATGTCGACCGGCGATCGCTCACCCAGCGAGCGCGCCGCGGACATCGTCATCGCACACTTTCGATCCGGCGGCCGCTAGAATGAAAAACGGCCGGTGCGAACACCGGCCGTTCCGTACTTCCCGTCGGACGCCGCTTACTTGCGCTTCGAAACGTCGACGTAATCGCGCCGTGTTGCGCCCGTGTAGAGCTGGCGCGGGCGGCCGATCTTCTGGCTCGGATCCTCGATCATCTCGCTCCACTGGCTGATCCAGCCGACGGTGCGGGCAACGGCGAACAATACCGTGAACATCGAGGTCGGGAAGCCCATCGCCTTCAGCGTGATGCCCGAATAGAAATCGACGTTCGGATAGAGCTTGCGCTGGACGAAGTACTCGTCGCTCAATGCGATCTTCTCGAGTTCCATCGCGACTTCCAGCATCGGGTCGCCCTGATGGCCGGTCTCCTTCAAGACCTTGTGGCACATCTGCTGCATGATCTTCGCGCGCGGATCGTAGTTCTTGTAGACGCGGTGGCCGAAGCCCATCAGTCGCACCGACGAATTCTTGTCCTTCACCTTGGCGATGAACTCAGGGATTTTGTCGACGGTGCCGATTTCCGCGAGCATCGACAGCGCGGCTTCGTTGGCGCCGCCGTGCGCGGGTCCCCACAGGCAGGCGATGCCGGCGGCAATGCAGGCGAACGGGTTGGCGCCCGACGAGCCGGCGATACGCACGGTCGAGGTCGAGGCATTCTGCTCGTGGTCGGCGTGCAGGATGAAGATCTTGTCGAGCGCTTCGGCGAGCACGGGGTTGATCTTGTAGTCCTCGCACGGCACCGCGAAGCACATGTTGAGGAAGTTCGAGGCGTAATCGAGCGAGTTCTTCGGATAGATGAACGGCTGGCCGACCGTGTACTTGTAGGCCATCGCGGCGAGCGTCGGCACCTTGGCGATCATGCGCATCGAGGCGACCATGCGCTGATGCGGATCGTTGATGTCGGTCGAGTCGTGATAGAAGGCGGCGAGCGCGCCGACGCAGCCGACCATCACCGCCATCGGATGCGCGTCGCGGCGGAAGCCCTGGAAGAAGCGAGCCATCTGCTCGTGCACCATCGTATGGCGGGTGACGCGCTGGTCGAAGTCGGCCTTCTGGGCGGCGGTCGGAAGTTCCCCATACAGCAGCAGATAACAGGTCTCGAGGAAGTCGCCCTTCTCGGCGAGTTGCTCGATCGGGTAGCCGCGGTAGAGCAGGACGCCTTCGTCGCCATCGATGTAGGTGATCTTCGACTGGCAGCTGCCGGTCGAGGTAAAGCCCGGATCGTAGGTGAACATTCCGCTCTGGGCGTAGAGCTTGCTGATATCCACCACGTCGGGACCGACGGTCCCGCTCAGAACCGGAAAGTCATAGCTCTTGTCACCGACGTTGAGCTTTACGGTCTTCGAGCTTTTTGCGTCCATCGTCATGTCCCCGATCAGAACGGTGTGAGGGCAGGCGGGTCTGACGGCCAACAGGCGTGGCGAGGAGGCCCAGCGAGCGGTTCGGAATGTTCCGCGAATGCGTACCGCATTGCCGTTTGCGCTGCAAGATAGCCAAAGTTCCAATCGCCTGGCGGTCAGCCGGCGGCTTGATCCCGCAAGCGCGCCAGGCATTCCTCGCGCCCCAGAACGTCGAGCACATCGAAAATCCCGGGCGAGGTCGTCCGGCCGGTCAACGCGGCCCGCAGCGGTTGCGCGACGGCCCCCAGCTTGTGTCCGTTTTGCTCGGCAAACGCCCGGACTGCGGCCTCGGTGGTCTGCGCGGACCAGGGATCGGCCATGGTCAGCACGGGGACAAGTTCGCTGATGATTTTCCGTGCACCATCGGTCATCAGCGCCTCGGCCTTGGGTTCGAGTGGCAGCGGCCGGTCGGCGAAAATGAAGGCGGCGCCGTCGATCAATTCCAGCAGCGTCTTGGCGCGCTCCTTGATCCCCGGCATGGCCTTCAGAAGCTGGCTCCGCGTGACGGGGTTGAGCTTCGCCTTCAGAGTTGCGCCAGACGGAATGTAGTCCAGCACCTGCTCGAAAGCGTCCACGAGCGCGGCATCGTCGCTGCCGCGGATGTAGATGCCGTTGAGGTTTTCGAGCTTGGCGAAGTCGAAGCGCGCAGCGGAGCGGCCGATCGCTGGCAGGTCGAAGGCGTCGATCATTTCCTGCGTCGTGAAGACCTCCTGGTCGCCATGGCTCCAGCCCAGCCGCACCAGGTAGTTGCGGAGCGCCGCGGGCAAGTAGCCCATGGCGCGGTAAGCATCGACACCGAGCGCGCCGTGGCGCTTCGACAGCTTCGAACCGTCCGGACCGTGGATCAGCGGAATGTGCGCCATCACCGGGACGGTCCAGCCGAGGGCGTCGTAGATCTGTTTCTGGCGGGCGGCATTGGTCAGGTGATCGTCGCCGCGGATGACATGGGTGACCTCCATGTCGTGATCGTCGACCACGACCGCGAGCATGTAGGTCGGGTTGCCGTCGGAGCGCAGCAGCACAAGATCGTCGAGGTTCTCGTTCTGCCAGACCACGCGGCCCTGCACCTGATCCTCGATCACTGTCTCGCCATCGAGCGGCGCCTTCAGACGGATCACCGGCTTGACGCCAGCCGGCGCCTCCGATGGATCGCGGTCGCGCCACAGACCGTTGTAGAGGCGCGTCTTACCCTCGGCGCGGGCCTTCTCGCGCATGGCGGCGAGTTCGTCGGCGCTGGCGTAGCAATGGTATGCCTTGCCGCTCGCGAGCAACTGCTCGGCCACCTCGCGATGGCGTGCCGCGCGGCTGTACTGGTAGACGACGTCGCCGTCCCAGGTGAGGCCGAGCCATTTCAGGCCGTCGATAATCGCGGCGATTGCCGGCTCGGTCGAGCGCTCCCGGTCGGTATCCTCGATCCGCAGCAGCATCTTGCCGCCGAAGCGCCGGGCATAAAGCCAGTTGAACAGTGCGGTGCGCCCGCCTCCGATGTGAAGGAAGCCGGTTGGCGAGGGGGCGAAGCGGGTAACGACGGGTGCGGTCATCTTGCAGGCAAAAAAGGGCATGGAAAGCGCTGCGGTTGCGCCGGGGGTGTATAGCAGCTACCGCGCATAACTAAAGGGTTCGTTGCCGGGTGTGGGCTTGGCTCAGCCGCCCGGATTTGGCAAACAGGCCGCTGATTCAAGGCGAGCAGGACATTCGAGAATGGCGACGGAAGGGGCGGGCGTGGAGGCGGGACGCGATTTCATTCGCGACATCATTGCGGCCGACCTCGACGCCGGGAAGCATGCCCAGATCGTGACCCGGTTTCCGCCGGAACCGAACGGCTATCTGCATATCGGCCACGCAAAGTCGATCGCGCTGAACTTCGGCATTGCGCAGGAATTCGCGGGCAAGTGCCACCTGCGTTTCGATGACACAAATCCGACCAAGGAAGAGCAGGAGTACATCGATTCGATCCAGAAGGACGTGAACTGGCTCGGCTTCGATTGGGGCAAGAACCTCTTCTACGCCTCCGATTACTTCGACAAGCTGTACGAATGGGCCGAAATCCTAATCAGAAACGGCGACGCCTATGTCGACGATCAGACCCAGGACGAAATTCGCCTGAGCCGCGGCACGCTGACCGAGCCAGGCCGCAACAGTCCGTTCCGCGATCGTTCGGTGAACGAAAATCTCGATCTGTTTCGGCGCATGAAGTCGGGCGAATTTCCGAACGGCGCGCGGGTTCTGCGCGCCAAGATCGACATGGGCTCGGGCAATATCAATCTGCGCGATCCGGTGCTGTATCGGATCCTGCACGCACATCATCCGCGCACCGGCACCAAGTGGTCGATCTACCCGAGCTACGACTACGCGCACGGCCAGTCGGATGCGATTGAGGGCATCACGCACTCGATCTGCACGCTGGAATTCGAAGATCACCGGCCGCTCTACGAGTGGCTCTTGTCGAAGCTGCCGGTGCCGTCGAAGCCGCGCCAGTACGAGTTCGCGCGGCTGAACCTGACCTACACGCTGCTGTCGAAGCGCGTGCTGACCGAACTCGTGCGCGGCGGCCACGTCTCCGGCTGGGACGACCCGCGCATGCCGAGCATCGCGGGACTGCGCCGCCGCGGCGTGCCGCCGGCCGCGATCCGCGATTTCGTCAAGCGCATCGGCGTGGCGAAAGCCAACAGCGTCGTCGACGTCAACATGCTGGAGTTCTCGATCCGCGAGGTGCTGAACAAGACCGCGCAGCGACGTCTCGCCGTGCTGCGACCGCTGAAGGTCGTGATCGAGAATTATCCGGACGGCGAGAGCGAAGAGCTGGAGGCGATCAATCATCCCGACGATCCGGCCGCCGGCACGCGCAAGATCACGTTCTCGCGCGAGCTTTACATCGAGCAGGACGACTTCATGGAGAATCCTCCGAAGAAGTTCTTCCGTCTGTCGCCCGGCACCGAAGTGCGGCTGCGCTATGCGTATTTCATCAAGTGCACGAGCGTCGTGAAGGATGCCGCCGGAAACATCGTCGAGCTTCGCTGCACCTACGATCCCGCCACGAAGGGCGGCAACGCGCCGGACGGCCGCAAGGTCAAGGCGACCATGCACTGGCTCTCCGCCTCGCATTCGATGCAGGCGGAAATCCGGCTCTACAATCCGCTGTTCCTGAAGCCCAATCCGGATGCGGCGAACTTCGTCGCCGAGCTCAATCCGCAGTCGCTTGAAGTCCTGAGCGATGCGCGCATCGAGCCGGCGATTGTGCAGGGCAATTCGCCGGATGCGATGCAGTTCGAGCGGCAGGGCTATTTCACGCGCGATCCGGATTCGACGCCGCACAAGCCGGTGTTCAACCGCACCATCGGGCTGCGCGACACATTCGCCAAGGAAGTCGCCAAGGCGTAACGCGTAACGTTACGCCGCCGAAAGGCCGCACTCCACTTCGAGCAACAGGCGGTCGAGCCCCTCGCCGGTACCGTGGATGCGCAGCGTGAGATCGTCGTGCCCGTCGAGATAGGCAAGCTGTTCGGTGAGTTGCAGGCGCGTGCCGTTTCCGTCCGGATGCAGTTCGACCGTCACCAGCGATGCCGAGAGCGTCCGGCCGCCGACTTCGATGCCGTAGGCAAAGATGATGCGCGCGTCGGGAACGATCTCAATGAAGGTCTTGTCGACGAGTTGCAGTGTGCCGTCGGGAAGGGTGGCACGATGGATCTCGCGGCCGCCCGGACGAAAGTCGAGGCTGTACTCGCTGGTGCCGGTGTCGGCATGGCAGTCGGACCAGCGCTGCTTGGCTTTCGGATCGGACCACGCATTGAACACGCGGGCGGGCGAGGCTTTGAATCTGCGCTCGAGCACGAAGCTCGTATGTGCGGCTGATCGGCGGGTCATGACGGCTCCTCCTCGCTGAGGTGCTGGTCGAGGCCATCGAACTGCCTGTTCCACATGGCTTTGCGGCCTGCGACCCAGGCTTCAAGCCCGCTGAACGCATCGGGCGCGATGCGATAGGTTCGCACGCGGCCGTTTTTTTCCGAGCGCACGATACCGCCGGCCTCCAGCACCGCGAGATGTTTCAGGGCTGACGGCAATGCGATGTCGAGCGGCTTCGCGAGATCGCTGACCGAGGCCGGACCGTTGCTGAGCCGATCGACCATCGCGCGGCGACTGCCGTCGGCGAGTGCGACGAACATTCGGTCGAGTCGTGTCGCGGGGTGGCTATCAGGCCGCATGGGTGAGGTCCGTCAGGAAGCGGGCCGGGATGGCGTCTGCGAGAGGAAAGTACCGAAAGAAGGGCTGCGCACCGGCAATGACGCGGCGAACGGACGGACGCGCCATCAGCCGTTCGAAGTAATTCGCGAGACGCACGTGTTCCGGCGGGAACGGCTGGACGATCGCTGCATAGAACAGCGACGGCGCGGCCGCGCAATCGGCGATGCTGAAGCAATCTCCGGCTGCCCAGAGGTAGTCGCCGCGCCGCGTTTCGATCAGATCGTAAGCGGATTTCAGTCCAGCTATTGCGCTGGCGATCGCATGCGGATCGCGCTCCGCTTCGGAGCGAAGCTGCTGTGCGATGAAGCGCTGCATCGGCTCCATAACGTACAAGTCATAGAGCCGATCCCAAAGCCGAGCCTGCAATTGCTGCTCCCGATCGGGAGGCAGCAGGGAATTTGCGCCCGGGTGATGCTGCTCAAGGTGCTCGATCATGATCGAGGTCTCCGGCACGACCCGATCGTCGTCGACCATCAGCGGAATTTTGCCGCTCGGCCACAGAGCGCCGAAGGCCGCTTTCTCCCCCGGGTTACCGAGATTGACGACATGCGCTTCGAACGGGGTGCCGTTCTCATACAGGGCGATCAGCACCTTCCAGCAGTAGGACGAGAGCGGATGGTAATGCAGCGTCAGCACCATCGTTCACCTCATAGTTTCCGTATAGGCTAACTATTGAATGTTTTAAGCGAGGGCAAGTGAAACTTTTCTCATTGGCTAAGTTTTCTCGTGTCAGCGGTACTCTGATCTTCGCCAGTGGCAAGAGTTGAGCATTTCCAGTCACGGCCTTTCCGGCTCCACTGTGCTCGCGAGCGGTGTGGGGACCAATTGCCGTGGCGGAACGAGACAGCGCGCGGTCGAAAGCTCAGGCGTGGCCGCCGGGCGGCGTGTCGCGTTCGCGTGACATCGAGCTGGGATTTCTCCGCGGCAGCGCCTCCAGGGCCGCCGAATGGCTGCGACGTCAGGTGGCTGCCGAGGCGTCGCAGGCGCAGCTTCTGCCATGGGTTGCGATCGCGTTCGGCGCCGGGGTCTCGCTGTACTTCGGCGTTGCGCGCGAGCCCGTTCTGGCGGTGGTTGCGCCCGTTGCCGCGTTGCTGTGCGGGGCCGCCTTTCTCGCCCGCTGGCGGAGAGCCTTTCCGCTGCTCTTGCTGCTCGCCGTGTTTGCCGCCGGCTTCGCTGCGGCAACCTACAAAACCGTTCGGGTTGATCATGCGGTTCTGACGCGGCCGATGTTCGGTGTCGCACTGAAGGGCTTTGTCGAGACGCGGGAGGAGCGCGAACGCACCGACCGCTTCATCCTGCGCGTCACCGAGATGACGCACGACCGATACCCGGAAAAACTCGACAGGGTGAGGCTCTCGGTCAGAAAGGGTACGGCGCCGGCCGTCGGTCAATTCGTTGAGTTGAGGGCACGTCTGCTGCCGCCGCTCGCGCCGCTGCGGCCCGGCGGCTACGATTTTGCGCGCGACTTGTACTTTCAGGGTGTCGGTGCGTCGGGGTTCGCGATCGGCACGGTGAAGGTGCTCGAACCGCCGGTGCCGGCCGGCATCCGGCTCGGCTACGCGGCCGTCATGCAGGGCCTGCGCGACGGCATCGATGCGCGGATCAAATCGGTGCTGAGCGGCGACCATCGCGCCATCGCGACCGCGCTTCTCACCGGCAAACGCGATGCGATTTCGTCGCCCGTCAACGAGGCGATGTTCATTTCGGGGCTCGGCCATGTGCTGTCGATCTCCGGCTATCACATGGCGGTCGTCGCCGGCGTCGTGTTTTTCGCGGTACGAGCGGTGCTGGCGCTGATCCCGTCGCTGACGCCGGCTTTTCCGATCAAGAAATGGGCAGCGCTGGCTGCGCTCGCTGCGGCGCTGTTCTATCTGCTGCTGTCTGGCGCCGAAGTCGCGACGCAGCGTTCGTTTCTGATGACGGCGGTCGTCCTGCTGGCCATCATGGCCGATCGCCGCGCGATCACCTTCCGCACGCTGGCGATTGCGGCGCTCGTGGTGCTCGCGCTCGCACCGGAAGCGGTGGTGCATCCGAGCTTCCAGATGTCATTTGCGGCAACGCTCGGTCTCGTTGCGCTGGTCGAACGCGGCATGCCGATCCTGCTGGCGACGCCGGACAATTCGTCCGTTGCACGTGCGGCCTTGTGGGGCGGGCGCGAGATCGCGGCGCTTGCGCTGGCGTCGGTCGTTGCCGGCGTCGCGACCCTGCCGTTTGCGGCGTACCACTTCCATCGCGTGACGCCTTACGGCGTGCTCGCCAATCTCGCAGCAATGCCTGTGGTCTCGGGCGTCGTCATGCCCGCGGGTTTGCTTGGGCTTGTCGCCATCCCGTTCGGCCTCGACGGCGTGTTCTGGCGCATCATGGAGATCGGCATCGGCTGGATGATTGCGGTGTCGCAGTGGGTGGCGGCATTGCCGGGTGCTGTCGGCCGAGTCAGCGCATTCGGCACGCTGCCCTTGCTCCTGGCGACCCTCGGCATCCTGCTGGTCTCGCTGCTGCGGACGCCCTTGCGGTTCGCCGGTGCGGCCGTCCTTGCGGCTGCGGTCATGCTTGCAGCGGCAGCGCCGCATCCGGACATTCTGGTTGCTGGCGACGGGGAGACCGTCGCGGTGCGCGGTGGTGATGGCCGGTTGCGGATCATGCGCGCCGAGAAGAACACTTTTCAGGTGCGTGACTGGCTGGCGTCGGATGCGGATGCCCGTACCGCAGCCGACAGATCGCTGGCAGATGGCGTGTCATGCGATGGCGCCGGCTGTGTGGTGGCGATGCCGGGCGGCGCGCTGGTTGGGCTGGCGCTGCGGCCGGAGGCGCTGCCTGATGACTGCGAGAGGACGGCACTGGTCGTCACCGCTCATCCGGCGCCGCGCGACTGCGCGGCCTTCGTGATTGATCGCGAGCGTTTGAAGAGCGAGGGAACGCTCGCGTTGCGGAGGCAGGGTGAGGATTTCGGGATCGTGGCGGTCCGCCCGCCGTCGATGGCGCGACCGTGGTATCCGCGGACGGCCATCGTCACGGCGACATCAGCGACGCTGCAACGGCGTCAATCCGCGGCCGATGCTACGCCGCAGGACGGCGACGTTCAGCCAGATGATTGACGCGCAAAGAAAAGGCGTCAGTAGCGGCGGAAAATGCTGACCAGCTTGCCTTGAATGCGAACGCGGTTCGGCGGCAGGATGCGCACCTCATAAGCGGTGTTTGCGGGTTCGAGCGCAATCGATGCGCCGCGGCGGCGGAAACGCTTCAGGGTCGCTTCTTCCTCGTCGATCAGCGCCACGACGATGTCGCCGGTATCGGCGCCCTCGGTCTTCTGGATCAACGCGATGTCGCCGTCGAGAATACCGGCCTCCATCATCGAATCGCCGCGGACCTCCAGCGCATAGTGTTCCCCGGAGCCGAGCATTTCGGGCGGCATGCTGATGGTGTGGCTGCGGGTCTGCAGCGCCTCGATCGGCGTACCGGCGGCAATGCGGCCCATGACCGGGATCGAGACGGGGCGTCCGCCTTCGTCCTCCGACGCCGTGCGGATCCTGCCGAGATTGCCCTCGATGACGCTCGGGGTGAAGCCGCGGCGTCCGCCACCGCCGCCAGCGGCGGCTGCGAGGTCCGGAAGCTTGATCACCTCGATGGCGCGCGCGCGATTCGGAAGGCGGCGGATGAAGCCGCGCTCTTCGAGCGCTGTAATGAGCCGGTGGATGCCGGATTTCGATCGCAGATCGAGCGCATCCTTCATCTCGTCGAAGGAAGGCGGGACGCCGGCTTCCTTGAGACGGTCGTTGATAAAACGCAGAAGCTCGAACTGTTTGCGCGTCAGCATCTCGGTCGTCCCCCAATTCAGCTCTGTCAGGTCAGGCCTGTCAGGCTCAGCGCCGCGCCGCTCATACCTCCTCTGAATCCATGGCCACAGCTGGGCGTCGCCGGAGGGTCATTTCGAGGCGCGAGTCACTCGAAACAAATCATGAACGGACACTATATGTTCCATATGTGTTCCGCAACCCCTTAATTTCACGTCAACAAGGCGAGCTTTCGTCAAACCGGAAGCTTAAGGATAACGCACGGCGAGCCCCTGGCGGCTGCGGGAGCGTGTGGCTGACGGATGAGGAGTCCGTTCGCGGACGACAGGTGAGCCGACAGCGAACTGTCTTGCTGGGTCACCGGCGTCGCGACGGTGACGCCGTTGTCGCCGGCGCTGAGGTGCGCTCGCATGTACTCCTCGCGCTCGTCGTTTGCCGCCAGGTCGCGGCCGAGCACCGCGTGCTCGCGTGGGTGAAGGATATCGCTTCGGCCGAGCAGTGCGCGGAGCAGCGGCACCATGAACAGGAAGGCGCAGACGTAGGACGATACGGGATTGCCGGGAAGGCCGATCACGCGCATGCGGCCGAGCCGGCCGTGCATCATCGGCTTGCCGGGACGCAGCGCGATTTTCCAGAACGCAATGCCAGTGCCTTCTGCTTCGAGCGCGCGCTTGACCACGTCGTGATCACCGACCGACGCGCCGCCGGTTGTGACGAGAAGGTCGACGTCAAGATCGCGCGCACGGCGGATGGCCGCGGTCGTCGCCTCCATCGTGTCGGCAGCGATACCGAGATCGAGCGCTTCGGCGCCTTCATTCCTTGCAAGCGCACGCAGGCCGTAGCCGTTCGAATAGACGATCTGGCCGGGGCCGGGCGAGGCGCCCGGCATGACCAGTTCATCGCCTGTTGCAAGCAGCGCGATCTTCGGCCGCTTGCGCACGGGAAGCTGCGCGTAATTCATGCTCGCCGCCAGCGAGAGATCGCGATCAATGACGAGGCGGCCGCGCTTGAGCAGCACGTCGCCCTCGCGGAAATCGATTCCGGCACGGCGGATATGGCGGCCGGTCCTCGCGGCTTCGTTGACGACCACAACGTCGCCGTCGCGAGACGTATCTTCCTGGATCACGATCGCGTCCGCGCCGTCCGGCACGACACCGCCCGTGAAGATGCGTGCGGCTTCGCCCGCGCTGATCGCACGATCGAACGGCCGTCCCGCGGCGACTTCGCCGATGACCTTCAGGCGTGCACCGAGCGACGCATCGCTCGCACGAACCGCATAGCCATCCATGGCCGACATCGCTTGCGGCGGCTGGGTGCGGCGCGCGGCGATATCCTGCGCGAGCACGCGATGCAGCGCGTCATCGAGCGGCACGTTCTCCTCGCCAAGCGGTGCGGCGTCCCTCAGGATCGCATTCAACGCATCTTCGACTGGCATCAGCGCCACGGACGTTCTCCCAATCACGCCGCGCGGAAATGGCCGGACTTGCCGCCCTTTTTCTCGATCAGCCGGATCGCGTCGATGCGCGCCGAGCGTTCGACGGCCTTCACCATGTCGTAGATGGTGAGGCAGGCGACCGAGACTGCCGTCAGCGCTTCCATTTCGACGCCGGTCGGACCCTTGACCTTCACCGTGGCGCGCACGCGACAGCCGGGAAGCCTCTTGTCGGGCTCGATATCGACGACGACCTTCGACAGCGCGAGCGGATGGCACAGAGGGATGAGTTCCGACGTGCGTTTCGCCGCCATGATCCCGGCGATGCGGGCCGTGGCCAGCACGTCGCCCTTCTTCGCCTTGCCCTTGACGATCAGGTTGAGCGTGGCCTTGCTCAGCAGCACCACGCCTTCGGCAACGGCCATGCGCTCGGTGTCGGCTTTCTCGGATACATCCACCATCCGTGCCTCGCCCTTGCCGTCGATATGGGTGAGGGCTTTGCTCCGGGAGGTGGGTTTGCTGGCCATCGACGACGGCTCCTATGCGCTCTTGCGCGTGTCGCGCGCGAGCAGGGTGCGCGTTGCGGCCGTCACGTCGGCCTGGCGCATCAGGCTCTCGCCGACGAGGAACGTCGACATGCCGACCTTTGCCAGGCGTGTGAGGTCGTCGGGCGTGAAGATGCCGCTCTCGCCGACCATGACGCGATCCTTCGGGATCAAGGGCGCCAGCGTCTCGCTGGTGGCTAGCGTGGTTTCGAAGGTGCGCAGGTTGCGATTGTTGACGCCGACCATCGGCGACTTGAGCTTCAGCGCGCGTTCGAGTTCGGCGCGATCGTGAACTTCGAGCAGGACATCCATGCCAAGCGCGATGGCCGTGTCTTCGATCTCGCGTGCCGCGCCATCGTCGAGCGATGCCATGATGATCAGGATGCAGTCAGCGCCGTGCGCGCGCGCCTCGTAAACCTGATACGGCTCGAACATGAAGTCCTTGCGCAGCACCGGCAACTGCGTTGCCGCCCGCGCGGCGACCATGAACTCCATGTGGCCCTGGAACGAGGGCGCATCCGTCAGCACCGACAGGCAGGCCGCGCCGCCAACCTCGTAAGCCTTCGCCAGCGCCGGCGGATCGAAATCGGCGCGGATCAATCCCTTCGACGGCGAGGCTTTCTTGATCTCGGCGATCAGCGCGTAGTCTCCGCGGGCGATCCGTTCGCGGATCGATTTGAGAAAGCCGCGCGGCGGGCTCGCGGTCTTGGCGGCAGCCTCGACGTCGCTCAGGGGCCGCGCGCGCTTGGCGGCTGCGATCTCTTCCCGCTTGTAGGTTTCGATCTTGGCGAGGATGTCGGACAAGCCTTCGCTCTCCTCGATCATGACATGTTGGAAACGCGGACGAGCTGCGCCAGCTTGTCGGCAGCCGCGCCGCTGTCGAGCGACTTCGCGCCCATCGCAACGCCGTCCTTCAGATCCTTGGCGCGGCCTGCGACGACGAGTGCGGCGGCGGCATTCAGGATTGCCACATCGCGATAGGCGCTCGGCTTGCCCTCAAGCACACCGCGCAGCGCCCTGGCATTTGCATCGCCATCACCGCCCTTGAGTGCATCGCCGTTGGCGCGCGGCAGTCCGACATCGTCGGGCTTCACCTCGAATGTCGTGATCTTGCCCTTGTCGAGGGCAGCAACGAAGGTCGGGCCGGTGAGGGTGATCTCGTCGAGCCCGTCGGAGCCATGCACGACCCAGGCGGCCTCGGCGCCGAGATTCTTCAGCACCTCCGCAAGCGGCTGCACCCACTGCTTGGAGAATACGCCGACCATCTGCCGCTTCACGCCGGCCGGATTGGACAGCGGTCCGAGCAGATTGAAGATTGTGCGGGTCGCGAGCTCGACCCGCGTCGGGCCGACGTTCTTCATTGCCGGGTGATGGACCGGCGCGAACATGAATCCGATGCCCGCGTCCTGCACGCAGCGGCTGACTTGATCAGGCGTGATGTCGATTTTCACGCCGAGCGCCATCAGCACGTCGGCCGCGCCCGACTTCGACGACAGCGCGCGGTTGCCGTGCTTGGCGACCGGCACGCCGGTGCCGGCGACGATGAACGACGCGCAGGTCGAGACGTTGACGGAGCCCGAGCCGTCACCGCCGGTGCCGACCACATCGACTGCATCGGGTGGCGCCTTCACGGTCAGCATCTTCGCGCGCATGGCGCTGACGGCGCCGGTGATCTCGTCGACGGTTTCGCCGCGCACGCGCAGCGCCATCAGGAGGCCGCCCATCTGCGACGGCGTCGCTTCGCCCGACATCATCCGGTCGAAGGCCGCGGCGGCCTCGTCGCGCGAGAGCGTCGCGCCAGTCGCGACCTTTCCGATGATGGCCCTGAAATCATCCATGAAACGTCGAGTCCGCCTGATCGCAACGAAGAAGGTGTGACGGTCTTAGCGCGGATTGCGCCGCGGTGGAATGGCGGGAGAGCAGGGCGGTTGCGCCCCGCCTGAGATTTCAGTTGGCGTTGTTGGCGCCTGTGACCTGCGCGACCGCGGCCTGATTGACGCTGACGCCGATTTCGGATTCCAGCTTGGCAATGTACTGGCTGACATATTCGTCGGAGATGCCGCGCTGGAGCGCGTCCTTCAGCCGCTTGGCGTCGGCGGTGGTGAGATCGACTGCAGGCACGGTGATATCGGTGAGGCGATAGACGATCCATTCCGAGGCGCTGGAGCCGGAGGTTTGTCCGCTCGCGCCTTTTGCAAGTCCGAAGGCCGATTGCACGAGGCCTGGCGGGACACCTGCAGGGTTTGCGTCACGTTTGAACCCCGCCTCGCTTTCGACCTTGAGACCGAGGGCGGCCGCTTCGTCTGCGAGCTTGGCGCCGCCCTTGTCGAGTTTCTCGATCAGTTCGGTCGCTTTGGCGCGCAGGCGCGTCGTGATCTGGTCGTCACGCCAGCGGGCCTCGACCTGATCCTTGACCTCATCGAGATTGCGCTCGCGCGAGGGTGTGATACCGAGCACTTCGAACCAGATGTAGCCGCCGTTGGCCTGGAGCGGATCGTTCTCGACGCCGACGTTGCTGGCGAACGCGCCCGAGATGACATCGACATTCTGCGGCAGGCCGGTCGTCACCTGCTTGCCGTCCGGTGCGCGGCCGGAGCGATCGGTATCGAACGTCACGGCGGTCAGGCCGAGCTTCTGCGCCGCATCGGCGATGTTGGAGCCGCCGCCGCGTTCGTCTTCCATCTTGTTGTGCAGATCCTGCACTTCGGCGCGCGCGCGCTCGAGCGCGAGGTCTTTCTTGATGCTGTCAGCGACCGTCTCATAGGCCGGGGTCGAGCCCGGCTCGATCTTGCCGACTTTCACCAGTGCGAAGCCGAAGCCGCTTTGCACCGGCTGGCTGACGTCATTGGCGGCGAGCGCAAAGGCGGCGTTGGCGACGGCGGCGTCGATTACCGCCGATTTGGCGACGATGCCGAGATCGATGTCGGTGGCGCTGAGCTTGCGCTCCTTGGCGAGGTCCTCGAACGAGAGGCCACCGGCGATCTTCTCGCGCGCGGCCTTCGCCTCGTCGGCGTTCGGGAACACGATCTGCGAAATCTGCCGTTTTTCAGGCTGCGCCAGCTTGTCCTTGCGATCCTCGTAGACCTTTCTCGCATCGTCGTCCGATACCGTGGTCCACTTGGCGATGGCGTCCGGCGTCATCGCGACGACCGCGATCTTGCGATACTCCGGCGCGCGGAACAGCGTCTTGCGCTCATCGAAGTACTTGGTCAGCGTCTCCTGCGAGGGTGCCTCGATCGTGCCGGCCTGCGCGGCCCCAAGACGAATGAACTCGATCGAACGCTGTTCGTTCTGGAAGCGGCTGACCGCGTCGAGCAGCGTCTTGCTCGGCTCAACGCCTGCGGTGAGGGTGCCGGCGATTTCGCGGCGGAGCGTGACGCGGCGCTGCTCGGCGATGTAGCGCTGCTCGGTGAAGCCGAACTGGCGGATGATCGCAGCGAAGCGGTTCGGATCGAAATTGCCGGACACGCCCTTGAAATTCGGGTCGTTCTGGATCGCCTTGACGACCTCCGCATCCGATTGGCTCAGGCCCATGCGGCGGGCGCCTTCGTCGAGCGCCGCTTCCGAGATCACCTGCTGCAAGACCTGCCGGTCGAGGCCGAAGGTGCGCGCCTGGTCGAGGGTGAGAGGACGGCCGAACTGGCGTCCGATCTGCTGCAGCTTGTCGGTGTAGAGCGTGCGGAACTGTTCGACCGAGATTTCGGTGCGGCCGATCTTGGCCAGCGTCGATTGCCCGAACCCCTTGAAGATGTCGGCAATGCCCCAGACGGCGAACGAGATGATCAGGACGCCCATGACGGTGCCCATGACCACTTTGCCCAGCCAGTTCGATGAGGCGCGGCGAATTCCCCGGAGCATATCAATCCATCATTCGGTTCGGGTGAGCGGCCGTCCATCTCGCGGTGGCGATCGGAAGCGGCGCAACGATTAATTATGGCGTCTATAAAAGGGTTTAGCCAGTGCCGCAACCTTGGGCATGCGCTCCGAAGCCAGCGGCGGATTGAAGCGGCGATCCGGCCCGTTGTGGAGCGTCCTGGCCGGCAACTGGCGCGGCCGGAAAGCCTCTGCTAGCGCAAGTCCCAATCCGCAACATCTGAGAGGCATCATGACCGCCAAGCTCCGCCCCCTGATCGCCGGCAACTGGAAGATGAACGGCGTGCGCGCATCGCTTGCCGAACTGGATGCGGTGATCGCGGGCGCTGGAACGGCTCCGCATGCGGACCTCCTGATTTGCCCGCCGGCGACGCTGGTTGCCGCCGCATCGGCGAAAGTCGCCGGTACGCGAGTGGGGATCGGCGGTCAGGATTGCCATGCGGCTGAATCCGGCGCGCACACCGGCGATATCTCCGCCGAGATGCTCAAGGATGCCGGCGCCGCGGCGGTCATCGTCGGCCATTCGGAACGGCGCACGGATCACGGCGAAGCCGATGCGGTGGTGAAGGCCAAGGTGGATGCCGCTTGGCGGGCTGGGCTCACGGCCATCGTCTGCGTCGGCGAGACGCAGGCTGAGCGCGATGGCGGAAAGGCGAAAGAAGTCGTTGGGCGGCAACTGGCGGGATCGGTTCCCGATGGCGGAACAGCCGCGAGCCTCGTGATCGCGTACGAGCCGGTCTGGGCGATCGGCACCGGTCGCACTCCTACCAACAAAGAAATCGAGGAAATACATAATTTTATTCGCAATTACCTCGTCCAAAACATGAGGCAATTCGGATCACAGGTTAAAGTTCTCTACGGAGGCTCTGTGAAACCGGCGAATGCCGCTGAGATTCTCAATCTCGCCGACGTCAACGGAGCACTGGTCGGTGGCGCGAGCCTGAAGGCGTCCGATTTTCTTGCGATCGCGGCCGCCGCTTCCTAATTCCTGGCGAAGCGTGATCTTTCGGACGGCCGGCGGGGTTACATTCGCAAGCTCAATCGTGTAGAGACCGCCCGTCTTCAACCTGCGCAAGATGTGGTGAGGGCCGCTTCGCGGCGCGCCTCGCTTGTGATGGAAGGTAACTAATCCGGACCCCAGATGCAGACCGTCATTATCGTCATCCACCTTATGATCGTTGCGACCCTGATCGGCGCGGTGCTGTTGCAGCGCTCGGAGGGCGGCGGTCTCGGCATCGGCGGCGGTGGCGGTTTCATGACCAACCGCGGCACGGCGAACCTGCTCACGCGAACCACCGCATTCCTGGCCATCGGCTTCTTCATCACGAGCCTCCTGCTGTCTTGGCTTGCCGGCCTCGACCGCAAGCCGAGTTCGATCGTCAATCCGGTCAGCCAGCCGGGTTCTCCGTCGGCCCCCTTGGGTGGTGCCAGCGGTGGCGGTCTGCTCGACTCGCTCAAGAAGCAGGAAGCGCCGCCGGCTCCGCCCGCCGCGCCGTCCGGGCCGCAAGCGCCGCGCTCGCAGTAAGGCAGAAGCTGCACACCTGATCTGCGCCAGCCGTGCTTGTGCGGAATGCAAGAGGTTGCATCTAAGACGTTGATGATCTGAGGGTTTCCAAGTCACCCACAGCATTCGGTTTTCATTGGATTCGGGTGCGATTCGTTTTGGCGAATCGTGCCCGTTGCGTTAGAGGTTGGGTCCCATGGCGCGGTACATTTTCATCACCGGCGGCGTGGTTTCCTCGCTCGGAAAAGGTCTGGCATCGGCGGCTCTCGGAGCCCTGTTGCAGGCGCGGGGTTACAAAGTCCGCCTTCGCAAGCTCGATCCCTATCTCAACCTCGATCCCGGAACGATGTCGCCGTATCAGCATGGCGAAGTGTTCGTGACCGACGACGGGGCCGAGACCGATCTCGATCTCGGCCACTATGAGCGTTTCACCGGACGGCCTGCGACCAAACAGGACAACATCACCACCGGGCGCATCTATCAGGACATTCTCACCAAGGAACGGCGCGGCGATTATCTCGGCGCGACGATTCAGGTGATTCCGCACGTCACCAACGCCATCAAGGATTTCATCCGCAACGGCAACGACGAGTATGACTTCGTGCTCTGCGAGGTCGGCGGCACCGTCGGCGACATCGAGGGCTTGCCGTTCTTCGAGGCGATCCGTCAGGTCAAGAATGACCTGCCGCGCGGCGATGTGATCTACATCCACCTGACGCTCTTGCCGTACATTCCGAGTGCGGGTGAATTGAAGACCAAGCCGACCCAGCATTCCGTGAAGGAACTGCGTTCGATCGGCATCCAGCCTGACATTCTCTTGTGCCGCACCGATCGCGAGATTCCGAAGGAAGAGCGCCGCAAGCTCGGCCTGTTCTGCAACGTGCGCGAAAGCGCCGTGATCGAGGCGAGGGACGTCGACAACATCTACGCCGTGCCGGAAGCGTACCATGCCGCCGGTCTCGACGACGAAGTGCTCGCCGCCTTCGGCATCCCGCACGAGAAGCCGCCGGCGCTGCAGAGCTGGCATCGCATCAACGAGCGCGTGCGCACGCCGGAAGGCGCGGTGACCATCGCCATCGTCGGCAAGTACACCGGCATGAAGGATGCCTACAAGTCGTTGATCGAGGCGCTGGCGCACGGCGGTATCGCCAATAAGGTGAAGGTCAACCTCGACTGGATCGAGAGCGAGGTGTTCGAGAACGAGGACCCGGCGCCGTTCCTCGAGCACGTCAACGGCATCCTCGTGCCCGGCGGCTTCGGCCAGCGCGGCGCCGAGGGCAAGATCCGCGCGGCGCAGTTCGCACGCGAGCGCGATGTGCCGTATTTCGGCATCTGCTTCGGCATGCAGATGGCGGTGATCGAAGCCGCGCGCAATCTCGTCGGCATCGAGAACGCAAATTCAACGGAGTTCGGCCCGACCGACGAGCCGCTTGTCGGTCTGATGACCGAGTGGCTGCGCGGCAACGAACTGGAGAAGCGGTCCAGGGCCGGCGATCTCGGCGGCACCATGCGGCTCGGCGCCTATCCGGCGGCGCTGAAGCGCGGCAGCCGCGTCTCGAAAATTTACGGCGATGCGCTGGAAATTTCCGAACGGCACCGCCATCGCTACGAGGTCAACACCGCCTACAAGGATCGGCTCGAGCAGCACGGCCTGCGTTTCTCCGGCCTCTCGCCGGACGGTGTGCTGCCGGAGATCGTCGAGTACGAGGACCACCCGTGGTTCATCGGCGTGCAGTATCACCCCGAGCTGAAGTCGCGGCCGTTCGAGCCGCATCCCCTGTTCGCGTCCTTTATCGAGGCGGCGGTCGAGCGAAGCCGGCTGGTCTGACCGAGCCGCGTCCTTGACGCGCGCGTGATCGGCCGGCCTTTGACCGGCGGCCGTATTGCTGCGACACATAGCGGCCGTTCAACCAAGAAACGAGTGAGGCCACGCCGATGATCTATGAAATGCGAGTCTACAGGTGCCTGCCGGGCCGTCTGCCGGCGCTGCTCAAGCGCTTTGAGAACACGACGCTCAAACTCTGGGACAAGCACGGCATCCGTCAGGCTGGTTTCTTCACCACGATCATCGGCACGTCCCATCAGGAACTGACCTACTTCCTGGCGTGGGAATCGATGGCCGAGCGCGAGAAGAAGTGGACCGCGTTCATGACGGACCCGGACTGGATGTCCGCGCGCGCCAAGAGTGAAGAGGACGGCCATATCGTCGCCAACATCGTCAGCCAGCTGCTGCAACCGACGGCGTTCTCGTCGGTGAAGTGACGCGATGCCGAACGGCCTCGACCATATCGTCCACATGGTGGCGGACCTCGATGCCGGCGAGGCGTTCTATCGCCGCGCCGGCTTCATCGTGTCCGGTCGCAACAGGCATCCGTGGGGTACGCATAACCACATCATCCAGTGCGACGGCGTCTACATCGAACTGCTCGGTATCGGCGAGCCCGAGAAAATTCCGGCCGAGCGGCCGGGCTCGTTTTCGTTCGGCGCGTACAACCGGGACTTCGCCGAGAAGGGCGAGGGGCTGTCGATGCTGCTGCTGAACAGCCGCGACGCGAAGGCTGACATGCAGACGTTTCGGGATGCCGGTATCAGCAACTACGAGGTGTTCGACTTCGCGCGCGAGGGCAAGCGCGCCGATGGCGTGACGGTGAAACTCGCGTTCTCGCTGGCCTACGTCAGCGATCCGCAATCGCCGGCCTGCGGCTTTGCCGTCTGCCAGCATCACTTTCCGGAGAATTTCTGGAATGCGTCGCTGCAACAGCATGACAACGGCGCACGAAAGATCACCGGCGTCGTGTTTGTCGCGGATCATCCGGACGCGCACCGCGTGTTTCTATCCGCTTACGCGGGTGTGGAAGCAAAACCGCATGCATCCGGCCTCGCAATCGCGACGCCGCGCGGTTCGCTCGATGTGCTGACGCCCCATGCCTTCCGCGACCGGTACGGACTGATGCCGTCGATTCATGGTCCTGGATTGTCGCTCGCAGCCATGCGCTTCGGAGCGATCAATCTCGATCAGGCTGAGGCGTTGTTCGCGAACAGCGAGATTGAAGCCCACCGTCATGAGGGGCGGCTGGTTGTTCCCCCGCAGGCGGCGCATGGCGCGGCCCTGATATTTGAGCCGCTGTGACGGCTTAAAGGGTTGATCCATTGCGACCGCCCCGGCATGGTCGGCGCATTCTCGCACATTCATGATGGCTGGTTTCGGAAGGATTTCGCGTGGCTCTTACCGCTGCATCTGTCGTCAAGGTCGGCTCCGTCAGCTTCGGCAACACTCTGCCGCTCGCGGTCATCGCCGGGCCGTGCCAGCTCGAGAGCCGCGCGCACGCATTGGAGACGGCGTCGGCGTTGAAGGAAATCGCAAGCCGCCTCAAGATCGGCCTCGTCTACAAGACCTCCTTCGACAAGGCGAACCGCACCAGCGCGTCGAGCGCGCGCGGGCTCGGCCTCTCGCAGTCATTGCCGATCTTCGCGGAGATCCGATCGTCGCTCGGGTTGCCGGTGCTGACCGACGTGCACGAGATCGAGCAGTGCGCGGAAGCGGCTCAGGCGGTCGATGTCTTGCAGATTCCAGCGTTCCTCTGTCGGCAGACCGACCTGCTGCTGGCGGCGGCCGCAACCGGCAAGGCCGTCAACGTCAAGAAGGGCCAGTTCCTCGCGCCGTGGGACATGGCCAACGTGGTCGGCAAGGTCACGAGCGGCGGCAACGCCAACGTGCTCGTCACCGAGCGCGGCGCGTCGTTCGGTTACAACACGCTCGTCTCCGACATGCGCGCGCTGCCGATTCTGGCGCGCACCACCGGCGCGCCGGTCATCTTCGATGCCACCCATTCGGTGCAGCAGCCGGGCGGGAAAGGCACATCGTCGGGCGGCGAGCGCGAATTCGTGCCGGTGCTAGCGCGCGCGGCGGTCGCCGTCGGTGTTGCAGGTGTCTTCATCGAAACCCATCCTGATCCCGACAACGCGCCGTCGGACGGCCCCAACATGGTGCCGCTGAACGAGTTCGAGGGGCTGGTGAAGCGGCTGATGGCGTTCGACGCGCTGGCGAAGGGCTGACGCCGCCCGGACTGCCCGGCCTTGACGCCGCCCGAGCTGATGCTGCGCAATCCAGCCCTGCGGCGCGCGCGGATTGCGTCGCTTCGTTCGCAATGACATCGAAGACCGAACGAATCCTCCCGTAGTCCGAATGCCGCCCATTCTCACCATCATCGCCATGTCGGCCTTTGCCGTGAGCTTGACCGCACGCGCGATCGAGCCGGTCTTGCCGCAGATCGGCAACGATCTGGCGGTCAGCATTGCGGTCGCCGCCAGCCTCTCGGCGGCTAACGCGCTGACCTTTGCTTTGGTGCAGCCGTTTCTCGGCGCGCTGGCCGACCTGTTTGGCAAGGCGCGGCTCGTGATTGCCTGCCTTCTGCTGCTCGCGGCGGCAAACGCCGCGGGCGCGTTCGCAACCTCGTTCGAGGTGCTGTTTGCGACCCGTATCGTCGCCGGCATCGGCGCGGGCGGTGTGTTTCCCATCGCCATGGGGCTGACCAGCGACCTCGTGCCGACGCATCAGCGCCAGGTCGCGATGAGCCGCGTCCTTGGCGGCGCAATGATGGGCAACCTGCTCGGTGCGACATTCTCCGGCCTGATCGGCGATTTCGTCGGCTGGCGCGGCGTTCTGATGGTGCTCGGCCTGCTGGTGCTGATTGCCTCGTTCGCGGTGGCCTATGGTTTTCGCGGCGTGCTTTCGGGGCCTGCGGAGAAGATGCCGCTGTCGCAGCTGCGGCAGGGTTATCAAGCGATTTTCGCCAATCCGAACGCGCGGGTGTGTTTCACCGCGGTATTCATCGAGGGACTGTGCATTCTTGGCCTGTTTCCCTTCGTCGCCGCTTTTCTCGCCGATCTCGGCGAACCGCGGCTGTCGATCGCGGGCCTCGTCATCGCCGGCTTTGCCACCGGAGGCTTGTTCTACACGCTGACGGTATCGCGGCTGCTGCCGCGCCTTGGCGTCAAGGGAATGATGATCGGCGGCGGCCTGCTTGGTGGAGCGCAGCTTGCGTTCGTGACGGTGGGAGCACCATGGCCGGTGCAGCTGGCGAGCTTCTTCCTGATGGGGTGGGGTTTCTACTCGCTGCACGGATCGCTACAGATTTTTTCCAGTGACCTCGCACCGGAAGCACGCGCGTCCGCGCTGGCGATTCATTCGTTCTTTTTCTTCATGGGCCAGGCGGCCGGACCCGTGGTCTACGGCTTCGGCCTCACGCATTTCGGCAAGACGGCGACCATGCTCATCAGCGCTGCGATCGTCGTCACGCTCGGCTTCGTCTGCGCGCGGCTGCTGCGGCCACAGCCGACGGGAGCCAAGGACGCTGCGGATATTTGATCGTCATCACCGGGCTTGCCGGTGATTACCCCCGCCCGCGATAGGGCGGCACGCCCTGATCCGGCAGCCACAGCCCTTTCGGCAGTTTGCCGCTTTGCCAGAACACATCGATGGGGATGCCGCCGCGCGGATACCAGTAGCCGCCGATGCGGAAGAACTTCGGCTTGATCTCACGCACGATGCGCTTGCCGATCGCGATCGTGCAATCCTCGTGGAAGCCTGCGTGGTTGCGGAAGCTCGCGAGGTAAAGCTTCAGCGATTTCGATTCCAGCAGCGTCTTGCTCGGGACGTAGTCGATGACGAGGTGCGCGAAATCCGGCTGGCCCGTCACAGGGCAGAGCGTGGTGAACTCCGGTGCGGTGAAGCGCACGAGATAGTTTTCGCCGGCCTGCGGATTGGGGACCGCGTCGAGCTGCGCCTCCGCGGGCGTCTTCGGCCATACGGTCGCCTTGCCGAGCTGGAGTGTCTTCTTTGCTTTCGCCATGGATGCTTCTGCGATGTCCTGTTGCTGGCGAAGCAATGCGCGCGGGAAGGCTCCCTCGTCAACACCTAACGCGAAGCCGGATCGCTCAGGAATTCGATCAGCGCTCTGCGGTCGGTTGCATCGTCGACACCACGGGTCGCCATCCAGAGTCCCGGAAACATCTCCGCCGGGTCCGTCAGAAATGTCGCGAGGCGTTCCGTATCCCACGACAGCTTGTCACCGCGCGCTTTCTTCAGCGCCGGGGAGTAGTCGAAGTTGGGATCGCCGCCGACCGGCCGTCCGATCAAGCCTGACAGGTTCGGCCCCGGCAGGCCGCGCTCGGCCGGATCGAGGCTATGGCAGGCGCGGCAGGGCGCAAACAGTTGCTCGCCGCTGCTTGCGGCAGCCGGTCCCGCGCCAAGCGCAGTCATCAGGACGATGACAAACCTCACGCCGGCGCGACAGTCTGGATCATGACGAGGCGATTGGTGCCGGACTCGCCACCCCATGCTTCACCGGGACGTCCGTCCATCTGTCGCACATTCGCGCCCGGCTTGTCGCTTGGGAACGAGGTGAACGTTTCCGTCACCGGGTCGAAACGCACGATGGCGTTGGCTCCGAAGTCCGTCAGCCAAACCTTGTCCTTGTCATCGACATAGACCGAATAGGTGCGAGGCGCTTCGCCCGGCAACTTCCATGCCCTCCACGAGCCAGCCGCCGGATCGTGTACTGACACGTTACCGCTGTTCCATTCGCTGACCCACAGCCGGCCTTGTGAATCCGACCAGACGCGCCGCGCGCCCTGATTTGGCGTCGGCGGCTCGACAACCGTCGCATTGCCGGTTGCGAGCTCGATCCTGGCGATGTGGTTGCCGGCGAGTGAGGCATACCAGACGTCGCCCTTGGGCGTGACGGTGATGCCGTAAGGTCCGCGGCCGCGTGGTGCCTTGAAGACCGTCATGTCCCCCGATTTCGGGTCGAGCCGGCCGTAGATCCCGCTCTGCCCGGTGAACCAGTAGATGCCGCTCTTGTCGAAAACGGCGGTGTTGAGATTTGCATAGGCCTCGCCCTGCGGGAGCCTGAACAGTGTGACCTTGTGGTCTTTCGGATCGATGCGGGCGATGGCGTTCTGTCCGCCTTCCGTCACCCAAGGGGCGCCGTCGGGACCAATGATGACGCCGTGCGGCGCGGCACCCTTGCCGAGGTCGATCAGCTTGAAGGAGCCGTCGCGCGGGTCGAGCCGTCCGAGCGTTCCGTTGCGCTGGCCGCAAAACCAGATTGTGCCATCGGGTGCGGGCGTCACGTCGCGCGAGCCCATTCCGGCCGCGACCGGATAGTACTTCACCCGGAACGGGCTCTCCTGTTGCGCAATGGCGCCGCGGATCAGCGCCGGCGCGGCGACGATTCCGAGGGCCGCCGATGCGAGAAACCGGCGGCGATGCAGGATGCTGCTGGTCATGACGATGTCCCTCTTGGCAGGTCGCGCGCGACGGCGAAGCATAAAGCTTCCTGAGGATAGCCGCAGGTTTCCCGCCCGTCAGGAAGGAGCATAGCGCGGGCGTTCACATTTGCTTGCGCGCCGTGTATACGCCCGCCAATAGCGAGAAGGAAAAGGAACCTGAACATCATGACAGCCATCGTCGACATCATCGGACGCGAAATTCTGGACAGCCGCGGCAATCCGACGGTCGAGGTGGATGTCATTCTGGAAGACGGCTCGCTTGGCCGTGCCGCGGTTCCGTCAGGTGCATCGACCGGCGCGCATGAGGCGGTGGAGCTGCGCGATGGCGACAAGAACCGCTATCTCGGCAAGGGCGTGACCAAGGCGGTCGCTGCGGTCAATGGCGAGATTTTCGACGCCATCGGCGGGCTCGATGCGACGGCGCAGGTGCAGATCGATGAGGCGCTGATCGCGCTCGACGGCACGGAGAACAAGGGCCGGCTCGGCGCCAACGCTATTCTCGGCGTCTCGCTGGCGGTTGCGAAGGCCGCCGCCAATGCCAACGGCCTTCCGCTCTATCGTTATGTCGGCGGCACCTCGGCGCGGCTTCTGCCGGTGCCGATGATGAACATCATCAACGGCGGCGCGCATGCCGACAACCCGATCGATTTCCAGGAGTTCATGATCATGCCGGTCGGCGCGCCGACCTTCTCCGAGGGCCTGCGCATGGGCGTGGAGGTGTTCCAGACCCTGAAGAAGGCACTGCACGACGCTGGCCACAACACCAACGTCGGCGACGAGGGCGGCTTTGCTCCGAACCTCGCAACTGCCGACGACGCGCTGACCTTCGTCATGAAGGCGATCGAGAAGGCCGGTTACAAGCCGGGCGACGACGTCGCGATCGCGCTCGACCCGGCCTCGACCGAGTTCTTCAAGGGCGGCGCCTACGTCTACGAAGGCGAGGGCAACAAGAAGCGCGGCATCGACGAACAGGCGAAGTATCTCGGCGAGCTCGTGTCGCGTTATCCGATCGTCTCGATCGAGGACGGCATGGCCGAGGACGATTTCGACGGCTGGAAGAAGGTCACCGATCTGATCGGCGACAAGTGCCAGCTCGTCGGCGACGATCTCTTCGTCACCAACGTCAAGCGCCTGTCGGACGGCATCAGGCGCGGCCTCGGTAACTCGATCCTCGTCAAGGTCAACCAGATCGGCACGCTGACCGAAGCGCTTGCTGCGGTCGAGATGGCGCACAAGGCCGGCTACACCGCCGTCATGTCGCATCGTTCCGGCGAGACGGAAGACTCGACCATTGCCGACCTCGCGGTCGCCACCAACTGCGGACAGATCAAGACTGGTTCGCTCGCGCGTGCGGATCGCACCGCGAAGTACAACCAGTTGCTGCGGATCGAGCAGGAGTTGGGACCGCAGGCGCGTTACGGCGGCCGTGCGGCGCTGAAGGCGTTTCGCTAAAGTGTCATACGGCTGCCGACGCGGCTGAATCTGAGAGTAGAAAATTCTGCAAACCGGGGAAAGGATGCACTTGCATCTTTCCCCGCGTCGCCTATGTCATCGCCATCGTTCCGAGCCGAACATTCAAAGGATCGTCCCATGGCCAGCCCCGCCCGCGTCGTCGTCATTGTCGGCAGTCTCCGCAAGGAAGCTTTCTCGCTGAAACTTGCAAACGCATTGAAGGCGATCGCGCCGCCGTCGCTCGCGCTTGATGTGACGACGCTAGAGGGGATTTCGTTCTTCAGCCAGGACCTCGAAGCCAATCCGCCGGTGGACTGGGTCGCGTTCCGGGACAAGCTGAAGGCTGCGAACGCGGTGCTGTTCGTCACGCCCGAGTACAATCGCTCCGTTCCCGGTGTCTTGAAGAACGCGATCGACATTGCCTCGCGCCCCTATGGCCAAAGCTCGTTCAACGGCAAGCCGGTCGGAATTATCGGCACATCGCCGGGCGCGCATGGTGGCGTGTCTGCCGTGAAGCACCTCCAGCAGATTCTGCCGGGCATCAGCGGTCCGATCCTGCAACAGCCGGAGATGTACGTCGGCCAGCTCGGCGATGCGTTCGACGCATCCGGCAAGCTGACCAAGGACACGGTGAAGGACTTCCTTGCGAAGTATCTCGATGCCTTCGCCGGCTGGGTCGCCATCCACGCGAAGTAAGTTCGCTTGTGTGTGAGCGCGGCGCGGCAGGACATTAAGCCCTGATTAACCGCGCTGCTCCATCGTGAGGCGATGGTCTCACGCACCCGCCTCAAAGGTATTCTGACCGGCATCGCCCTTTACGCGATTGCCGCCGGGCTGATCGCCTATTTTGGCGTCAATGCCTATACCGGCCGGTTCGGCCTCACGGCCCGGCTTGAGCTCGATCAGGAGATCATCGCGCTGACATCCGAGCTTGCCCGGCTGAAGCAGGAGCGGATGGTCGGCGAGCAGCGCGTCTCGCTGTTGCGCTCAGGTGGAATCGATCCCGACATGCTGGATGAGCGCTCGCGCTACCAGCTCAACTTCGCGCATCCGCGCGATCTGGTTCGCCCGATCAACGCGCAGTAGTTCGCGCAAATTTCAAAAACTGTTCGCGCTCGTTTCATAAATTCCAACATCGCTGCACTGCGGCGAATGTATTCCAGCATGCGGCAAAGCGCGGTGCTTTATCGGCCATTTGAGTTGCGGTAGAGAGGCTTAACTCCTCTCCGATCCGGATGCGCCATGAGCTCAGCGAAGAATACGGCCCCCGCAAAAAAATCCACCGCCAAAGAGGACGGAAACGGGCAGCATCATCCTTCGCCGCCAAAGTTCACGAAAGAACAAGAGCTTCACGCCCTGCGTGAGATGCTGCTGATCCGCCGCTTCGAGGAAAAGGCCGGCCAGCTTTACGGCATGGGCGCGATCGGCGGCTTCTGCCACCTCTACATCGGCCAGGAAGCCGTTGTCGTCGGCATGCAGATGGCCCTCAAACACGGCGACCAGATCATCACCGGTTACCGCGACCACGGCCACATGCTGGCGACGGGGATGACCGCGAACGGCGTGATGGCGGAACTTACCGGACGCCGCGGCGGCTACTCCAAGGGCAAGGGCGGCTCCATGCACATGTTCAGTGCGGAGAAGCACTTCTACGGCGGCCACGGTATCGTCGGCGCGCAGGTCTCGCTGGGAACCGGGTTGGGATTCGCCAACAAGTACCGCGGCAACGACAATGTCAGTGTCGCTTACTTTGGCGACGGCGCCGCCAATCAGGGCCAGGTCTACGAGAGCTTCAACATGGCGGAGCTCTGGAAGCTGCCCGTGATCTACGTCATCGAGAACAACCGCTACGCGATGGGTACGGCGGTGCATCGCTCATCCGCGCAGCAGGATTTCTCCAAACGCGGCATCTCGTTCAACATTCCGGGCGAGCAGGTCGACGGCATGGATGTGCGTGCGGTCAAAGCCGCCGCCGACAAGGCCGTAAAGTGGTGCCGCGATGGCAACGGCCCCTACATCCTCGAAATGCAGACCTACCGCTATCGCGGTCACTCGATGTCGGACCCCGCGAAGTACCGCACACGCGAGGAAGTCGAGAAGGTCCGTCACGACCAGGACCCGATCGAGCAGGTGCGTCACCGCCTGCTCGAGATGAAGGTCAGCGAGCAGGATCTGAAGGCGATCGACGCGGAGGTGCGCGAGATCGTCAATGCGTCGGCCGATTTCGCGCAAAGCGATCCGGAGCCGGATGCGTCCGAACTTTACACCGACATCTACCGCTAGTGGAGCGAATTTGACATTCGCTAAAGCGTTGGCCGAGCAATCCGATAGCGAATGTCAAATTCAAAGCTCCACTAGGAACTAAAACTTGCTAGTGGTCCTTTAATTTTAACATTCGCAAAAGGACCGCGCTGAGATGGGATGCGAATGTTAAAATTGGACCACTAGGCGAGCGTTCAGGAGCCGTCATGCCGATTCAAGTTCTGATGCCCGCGCTGTCGCCGACCATGGAGAAGGGCAACCTCTCCAAATGGCTCAAGAAAGAGGGCGAGGCGATCAAGTCCGGCGACGTGATCGCCGAGATCGAAACCGACAAGGCCACCATGGAGGTCGAGGCGACCGACGAAGGCACCCTCGGCAAGATTCTGGTGCCGGAAGGCACGGCTGATGTTGCCGTGAATACGCCGATCGCCATGATCCTCGGCGATGGCGAGAGCGCGTCTGATCTTTCCAAGACGCCAGCGGCGGCTCCATCACTGAGCGTTCAGCACGAGGTTGCGGAATCGCGTTCGCCAGTCGGCGAAGGCAAGCCCGCGATCAGCGCGCCGCCGGTCCATGCGAGCCATGCGGCTCCGGTGGAAGCCGAGCCCGACGTTCCGGCCGGCACCGAAATGGTGACGATGACCATGCGCGAGGCGCTGCGCGACGCCATGGCGGAGGAAATGCGCCGTGACGAAGACGTGTTCGTCATGGGCGAAGAGGTCGCCGAGTATCAGGGCGCCTACAAGATCACGCAGGGTCTGCTGCAGGAATTCGGCGCGCGTCGCGTGATCGATACACCGATCACCGAGCATGGCTTCGCCGGCGTCGGCGTCGGCGCGGCATTCGCGGGCCTCAAGCCGATCGTCGAGTTCATGACCTTCAACTTCGCCATGCAGGCGATCGACCAGATCATCAACTCGGCGGCCAAGACGCTTTATATGTCCGGCGGCCAGATGGGCTGCTCGATCGTGTTCCGCGGCCCGAACGGCGCGGCTGCGCGCGTCGCGGCCCAGCACAGCCAGGACTACGCGGCGTGGTACTCGCAGATACCGGGCCTGAAGGTCGTCTCGCCATATTCGCCGGCGGACGCGAAGGGATTGCTGAAAGCGGCGATCCGCGATCCGAACCCGATCATCTTCCTCGAGAACGAAATCCTGTACGGCCAGAGCGGCCCGGTTCCGAAGCTCGACGACTACATCGTTCCGATCGGCAAGGCGAAGATCGCGCGGCCCGGCAACGACGTGACGATCGTCTCGTGGTCGATCGGCATGACCTATTCGCTGAAGGCAGCCGAGGAACTCGCGAAGGAAGGCATCGACGCCGAAGTCATCGACCTGCGCACCATCCGCCCGATGGATACCGAGACGATCATCGCCTCGGTGAAGAAGACCGGGCGCGCGGTTGCGGTCGAGGAGGGCTGGCAGCAGTCCGGAGTCGGCGCGGAAATCGCGTCGCGCATCATGGAGCAGGCGTTCGACTATCTCGATGCGCCGGTCGCGCGCGTGTCGGGCAAGGACGTGCCGATGCCGTATGCGGCGAACCTCGAAAAGCTGGCGCTGCCGAGCGTTGCTGAAGTCGTCGCCGCGGCGAAAGCCGTTTGCTATCGGTAAGGAATCCAGACCATGCCGATCAACATTCTGATGCCTGCGCTCTCTCCGACGATGGAGAAAGGCAATCTCGCCAAGTGGCTCAAGAAAGAGGGCGACAAGGTCAAGTCCGGTGACGTGATCGCCGAGATCGAGACCGACAAGGCGACGATGGAAGTCGAAGCCGTCGACGAAGGCACGCTCGCGAAGATCCTGGTGCCGGAAGGCACAGCCGACGTCGCGGTCAACGACGTGATTGCGGTGCTCGCTGGCGACGGCGAGGACGTCAAGCAAGTTGGTAGCGGGAGTGCGACTCCAACCCCCGGCGAGTCTTCCCCCCGCCCGGCGCCTGCGGCGCCACCCTCCCCACAAGGGGGAGGGAAAGATACGGCCGCATCTTCAACAGCATCTGCTCAAGCTGCTGCATCGGTGCAATCCAATCCCTCCCCCCCGAAGGGTGGGGAGGGTGGCGCGGCGAAAGCTGCGCCGGGTGGGGGAGCTCACCCCCAGGCCAACGGCGCCACCTCAGGCCGCGTATTCTCGTCGCCGCTGGCGCGCCGGATGGCGAAGGATGCCGGGATCGATATCGGCCGCGTCACCGGCTCGGGCCCGCACGGCCGCGTGGTCGCGCGTGACGTCGAGCAGGCAAAGTCCGGCAAGGGCCTGAAGGCTCCGGCTGCCGCGGCAGCTGGCGGTGTGTCCGCCCCGAGCGGCACACCGGCGATGTCGGATCAGCAGATCCTCGCGCTGTACGAGGAGGGCAAATACGAGAGCGTGCCGCACGACTCGATGCGCCGGACCATCGCGCAACGGCTCACCGCCGCGACCAACTCGATGCCGACGTTCTACCTCACGGTCGATTGCGATCTCGGCAAGCTCTCCGCCGCGCGCGAGGAGATCAACGCCGCAGCCGGCAAGGGTGCGGATGGAAAGCCGCTCTACAAGCTGTCGGTGAACGACTTCGTCATCAAGGCGATGGCGCTGGCGTTGCAGAAGATTCCCGAAGCGAACGTGTCGTGGACCGAAGCCGCGATGCTCCGTCACACGCATTCGGACATCGGCGTTGCGGTCGCGCTGCCGTTCGGCCTCATCACGCCGATCATCCGCCAGGCCGAACTGAAGACGCTGTCGGCGATCTCGAACGAGATGAAGGACCTCGCGGCGCGCGCCAAGGGCAAGAAGCTGAAGCCGAACGAATACCAGGGCGGCACCTCATCGGTGTCGAACCTCGGCATGTACGGCATCAAGGACTTCACCGCGGTGATCAACCCGCCACAGTCGTCGATTCTCGCGGTCGGCACCGGCGAGGAGCGCGCGGTCGTGCGCAACGGCCAGATCGTCGCCGCCACCATGATGAGCGTGACGCTGTCCTGCGATCACCGCGCCATTGACGGTGCGCTGGGCGCGGAGCTGATCACCGCATTCAAGAAGTTGATCGAAAATCCGGTGATGATGGTGGTTTGACGCGCGCGCCGGACGAAGCGAGGCGATTGAACGTGCCATGATCGCATTGGGATGGAAGCGCCGGTTGCTGATCGTCGTGCTGGCCTGCGCGCTCGGTTTCGTGGCGGCTTTCGCGTTCGCTCGGGTCGCAACCTTCGTTCACCCGTGCGGAGGTGAGGGGTTGGCGTGCTCGATGACCAAGATCGTTGGTCTTATCTATACCCCGGTCTTCAGCGGTGTGGCGCTTGTGGTCTTCGCCATTGCGGCGCTGTGGAAAAACACCGGCACCGCACTGGCGGTTGCCGCGCTGATCCCGCTGGTGCCGTTTCTGCTGCTGTTTGCCTTCATCAAGTTCTCGGACATCTCCGTCCGCGAACTTCACGATATCCGCGATCGCGATGTGCAGGAGCTATTGCAGATCGCCATTCCCATCGTTCTGACCGTCATTGTTCCCTGGGCCGTGCTAAAGCGTTTTGCGAAGCCGGCCGACATCGAGAAAGCACATGTCTGATACGTCCTTCGACATCATCGTCATCGGCTCGGGACCGGGCGGTTACGTCACCGCCATCCGCGCCGCGCAGCTCGGCTTCAAGACGGCGATCGTCGAGCGCTCGTTTCTTGGCGGCATCTGTTCGAACTGGGGTTGCATCCCGACCAAGGCGTTGCTGCGCTCGGCGGAAATCTATCACTATATGAAGCACGCCAAGGACTACGGTCTCTCGGCCGACAACGTGCAGTTCGATCCGGCAGCCGTGGTGAAGCGGTCGCGCGGTGTCGCTGGCCGGATGAACAACGGCGTCGGTTTCCTGATGAAGAAGAACAAGGTTCCGGTGATCTGGGGCGAGGCGACCATCGACGCACCGGGCAAGATCACGGTGAAGGCGTCGAGCGTCGAAGCGCCGAAGGGCTCGCTCGGCCCCGGCAGCTATCAGGCCAAGCACATCATCATCGCCACCGGCGCACGCCCGCGTGCGCTGCCGGGCCTCGAACCTGACAAGAAGCTGGTCTGGACCTACTTCGAGGCGATGAACCCGGACAAGATGCCGAAGTCGCTGCTCGTCGTCGGCTCCGGCGCGATCGGCATTGAGTTTGCCTCGTTCTACCGCACCATGGGCGCCGAAGTGACGGTTGTCGAAGTGCTGCCGCAAATTCTCCCGGTCGAGGATGCGGAGATCGCGGCCTTCGCGCGCAAGGCATTCGAGAAGCAGGGCATCAAGGTTCTCACCGGCGCGAAGGTCACGAAGCTCGACAAGAAGGGCGACAGCGTCACCGCCACCATCGACGATGGCAAGGGCAAGACCGATACGCTCACCGTCGATCGCGTCATCTCGGCCGTCGGCGTCGTCGGCAATATCGAAGGCTTCGGGCTTGAGAAGCTCGGCGTGAAGATCGAGCGGGGCTGCATCGTCATCGACGGGTACGGCAAGACCAATGTGCCCGGCATCTATGCGATCGGCGACGTCGCCGGTCCGCCGATGCTCGCGCATAAGGCGGAGCATGAGGGCGTCATCTGCGTCGAGGCCATCAAGGGTCTGCATCCGCACGCCATGGACAAGAACCTGATCCCGGGCTGCACCTATTGTCACCCGCAGGTGGCGTCGGTCGGGATGACCGAAGCAAAGGCGAAAGAGGCGGGCAGGGATATCCGCGTCGGCCGCTTCCCGTTCGTCGGCAACGGCAAGGCCATCGCGCTCGGCGAGGATCAGGGCATGGTCAAGGTCGTCTTTGACAAGAAGACCGGCCAGCTGCTCGGTGCGCATCTCGTCGGCGCGGAGGTTACCGAGCTGATCCAGGGCTTCGTGGTGGCGATGAATCTCGAAACCACCGAGGAAGAGCTGATGCACACGATCTTCCCGCATCCGACCATCTCGGAAACGATGAAGGAAGCGGTGCTCGACGCCTACGGCCGCGTGCTGAACATGTGAGCTGCGGCGACCGGTCGTTGCGAAAGGCTGAGGAAAACGCGCCGGCCGCAGCTTTCAGTCGTGCAAGCGTCGCATTCCTTTTGTTATCGGTTCGGCTCGCCACGAGGAGAGACCGATGAAAGCCGAAGACGCAGCCGAAATGATTGATCAGGAGAGTGCGAGTGATCGCTTCAAGCAGCGCGCGGCTGTCTTTATCGCTGTGCTGGCCATGCTGCTGGCGATCACAGGTCTTGGCGGCGCCAACGCCGGCAAGGAAGCGACCAACAACAACATCTATGCCGCCAATATCTACGCATTCTTCCAGGCCAAGAACATCCGCCAGACCGAGTTCAATCTCGCCGCCGATACGTTCGAGCTGGCGTTCCTCAACGATTCCAGCCTGAACGAGCAGGCCAAAGCGGCGCTGAAGGCGAAAGCCGAGAACTATCGCAGGACGGCCGCTCGCTATGAGTCAGAGCCCGAGACGCAGGAGGGCAAGAAGGAACTGCTTGCGCGCGCCAAGGAGTTCGAAAAGAAGCGCGATCACGCGCTGAAGCAGGACCCGTATTTCGATTATGCGGAGGCGCTTCTGCAAATTGCGATCGTGCTGATTTCC
>JBMOOJ010000114.1:0-7429 GCA_049323835.1 Pseudomonadota bacterium
GCGGCTCAAGCACGACATCATGCAGATGACGGTGAACTTCGTCGATGTGATGGTGATCGACCGCGACACCATCGCCTTCCTCTTCACCATCATGCCGAAGCTCGGCTGGCCCGTGCTGGCGGCCTGCATCGCTGCCGTGCCGGTCGGCATCGCGCTGTGGCGTTACGATCCGTTCCGTGTCCGCCGGCTCACCGCAGCCGCCGCCGCGGCCGGGTGCCTCGCCGGACTTGCCGGGCTCGAGGCGATCGCCCCGGACGATCCGTGGGAAGGATACCTGCGCGGAGGTTACGTCTCGAAGTTCGCCCGCTCGGGCGTCGCCGCGGTTTCGGAGCTGCGCCGGCAGGGTTTCATGGAATCGGACGCCGCCGTTGCCGAACGGCTGCGGCTGCCGCTCGAGGTCGCCTGCCATCCGGCGGGACGGCGGCCGCACATCATCATGATCCACGATGAGTCAAGCTTCGACATCCGTCAGGCCGAAGGCATCAAGGTACCGGCCGGGTACGGCCGCCATTTCCTCTCGGGCGATGGCAAGGCGCGCAAGTTCATGGTCGAGACCTCGGGCGGCGCCAGCTGGTTCACCGAGTACAACGTGCTCGCCGGGCTCTCGTCACGTTCGTTCGGCCGTTTCTCGTATTTCGTCACGCGGATCGCTGCGGGCCGGGTCGAGCATGGCCTTCCGCTGGCGCTGGCGCGTTGCGGCTACGCGACGACGTCGCTCTATCCGGCGCACGGCGCATTCATGAACGCGCGCCAATTCCATATGACGACGGGCATCCAGAATTTCCTCGATGCGCGCGATCTCGGCGCGAAGGGACTGGAGCCGGATCGCTTCTTCTATGACAGCGCGCTGCGCCTGCTGGGAGAGGGATCTGCCAAACCGCAGTTCATGTACGTCTATCTCGGCGCCAACCACTTTCCGTGGGCGCGTCGTCTGCGGCCGGACCTAACGCCCGCCTGGCGCGATCCCGGCAACACGCCGAAGATCGACGAGTATCTGCGGCGGCAATCCATGAGCGCTGACGACTATCGCGACTTTCTTGCGCAGCTGAAGCAGCGCTTTCCGAACGAGCCATTCCTGATCGTGCGCTACGGCGATCACCAGCCGGAGTTCTCATCGTCGATCCTTGCGCCCAAGCTCGACGACGCGACAATCGCGCGTCAGCACGCGACTTTTCATCCGCGCTACTTCTCGACCTACTACGCGATTGACGCAATCAACTTCAAACCGTCGGCGAGCGCGCTGGCGATGGAGACGATCGATGCACCGTACCTGCCGCTGGTCGTGCAGGAGGCCGCGGGCATCCCGCTCGATCCCGCGTTCGCGGAACAGAAGAAGATCATGCTTCGCTGCAAGGGCGTGTTCTACGCCTGCAAGGATGGTGCTGAGGTGCGCCGTTTCAACCGGCTTCTGATCGATGCCGGTTTCATCAAGAATCTGTAAGCGCGATGGCTGCCGTCGATTCCGAACCCGACACCAGCCATAGCAGCGCCGCGCGGCGCGAAGTCTTGCTGTTGCGGCTGCGGGCCGCGACGATCGTGGCTCTGCATGCCGGTGCATTGTTTCTCCTCTGGAAGACCGAGTACACGCCGTTTGCCCTCGGGATGTCGCTGGCGGCGTGGGTGTTTCTGAACTGCCTGTTCTTGGTGGTGCTGGTGCGGCCCGGTATCTCGGCGGCGCTCTCCCTCACTCTGATCGCGGTGCTGATCACGCTGTCGCGCTTCAAGTTCGAGATCACGCAGCTCACGCTGACGTTTCTCGATTTCCTGATCATCGACCGGGACTCGTTCTCGTTCCTGCTGACGATCTTTCCGCGATTGCAGAACCAGATCGTGATTGCGGCGGTCGTCAGCGTGCCGCTGTTGTGGCTGGTGTGGCGCGCCGATCCGTTCCGCGTGAAGCGCAAGTTCGCGGCGCTGGGCCTCTCCGCTGCGACGGCGGTGATGGCAGTTGCCGCGCTGTTCAATCCCGAGCATCCGTGGGAGCCGTTTCAGGGCGTCAATCATATCTCCAATCTGGCGCGCTCAGGCGTCGTATCGGTCGGACGGCTGACGGCAACCGGCTGGATCGAGGCCGAGCCGCGCGGGGCGCGGGCGCTGCTGACATCCGGATCGCTGGCGCATGCGGCCGTTGGCCTGCCCCAGGGAGCCGGGCCCTGCGACACCACGGTGAAGCGCCCACACATCATTATGCTGCTCGACGAGTCGAGCTTCGACATCACGGCCGCACCCGGCATCAGGACGCCGGCGAACTATGGCGACTACTTCAAGTCGATCGATGGCAAACAGCGGGCCTTCGTCGCGGAAGCGACCGGCGGGCCGACCTGGTACACCGAGTTCAACGTGCTCACCGGGCTGTCGGCCCGTTCGTTCGGCGATCTGAAATTCTACGTCACGCGCATCACCGCGGGTCGGGTCGAGCGCGGGCTGCCGCAATCACTCAAGCGCTGCGGTTACAAGACGTTCTCGCTCTATCCGAGCTACGGCAATTTCCTTGGCGCGCGTGCGTTCCAGAAATCGACCGGCGTCGGTCACTTCATGGATGTCGCCGATATGGGCGCGGCCGACGAGCAGTTGCCCGACAGATTCTACTTCGATCAGGCGCTGAAGATCTTCGAGCGCGAGAAACCGTCGAAATCGCCGCTCTTCATGTTCGTCTATCTCACGGCCAACCATTTTCCGTGGACGTCGCCGTATCGCGCCGACCTGACGCCGCCGGAGTGGAAACCACCCGGTAATACGGCGGAGGTCGACGAGTATCTGCGGCGTCAGGCGATGACGGTGAACGACTACGGCGCGTTCGTCGCGCGGCTGAAGCGCGAGTATCCGGACGAGCAGTTCCTGGTGCTGCGTTTCGGCGATCATCAGCCGGCGATCTCGCAGAAGCTGATGGAGCCCGGCATCGACCAGAAGGCGCTGGCGCAGCGGCTGCTGAGCGCCGATCCGCGCTATTTTGCGACGTACTACGCGCTTGATGGAATCAACTATCAGCCACGCAACCTGTCGTCCGCGCTGCCGACGCTCGATGCGGCATACATTCCGATTGTCGTTCAGGACGCTGCGGGCGTGCCCCTCGATCCGTCGTTCGCCGAGCAGAAGAAGATCATGCTCCGCTGCAACGGCGTGTTCTATTCTTGTCGCGACGGCGCCGAGGCGCGGCGCTTCAATCGTCTCCTGATCGACGCGGGTCTGATCAAGACGCCGTGATTGCTGTCATTCCGGGACGCTGCGCAGCAGCGAACCCGGAATCTCGACGCCAAGATACGCGGCATGATCGAGATTCCGGATAGGCGCTTCGCGCCTTCCGGAATGACTTTATTGGCGCTTGCCGATCTTATCCCACAACCAGCGTGCCGTCGTGGCAGGCGTGCTGCCGGGCTCGCTTGCACGCAAATTGGCTTCGCGCATGGCGACAATGCCGATCTTGCCGATCAGCGGGGCGATCGCCTGCACCAATGCTGTATCGTTGGCGCGCTTGGGCGAGAGCAGAATGATAGCATCATAAGGCGGGATCGCGCGCTTCGGATCGTCCAGCACGACGAGATCGTACTTCGCGACCAGCCCGTCGCTGGTGTAGCCGGCGATGACATCGACATCGCCGTTAGCGACGGCTGCGTACATGAAATCGGGCTGCATCTGCCGTTGCCGGGGAAAACTCAGGTTGTACGCGCCACGCAGCGCGGCCCATTCCGGACGCGAGAAGAATTCGTAATCGCCGGCAATGATCATGCTCTGTGCGTGGATGGCGAGGTCAGTTGCCGAGCGGATACCAAGTTCCTCGGCCCGCTTGCGCGGCATCACCAGAGCATACGCATTCTCGAAACCGAGCGCGCCGAGGACTTTGACCTTCCAGCGCTCGGCGAGGGCGGCTTCCAGGTCATTCAGTAGCTCCTCGCGCGGCTTGATATCAGTGCGCTTGAGTTGGTTGGCCCAGAGCGTGCCGGAGTAATCGATGTAGACGTCGATATCGTTGCGCGCGAGTGCATCGAAGATGACGCTGGAGCCCAGCCCCTCGCGCGGCGTCGCGCGCAGACCCGCAGCTTCGAGCCGCTGGCCGAGCAGGGCCGCAAGCACGTATTGCTCGGTGAACGTCTTGGCGCCGATGGTGTAGGCCGCGCGCGATTGCGACAGCGATGGCGCGAGCGTTGCCAGCAGCAGCGCGAGCAGGCCGAGTGCACCGGCGAGCATGCGGGCGCGGCTGCGCAGCCGCAATCCGCTTTCAATCAACGCCAGCAGTTGATCGACGGCGAGTGCCAGAAGAGCCGCCGCAGCGCATCCGAACAGCACGAAAACCCAGTTCTGTGTCTGAAGTCCAGCGAAGATGTAGTTGCCCAAGCTGTTCTGGCCAATCGGCGTCGAGAGCGTCGCGGTGCCGATCACCCAGACGGCGGCGGTGCGGATGCCGGCCATAATCACCGGCATCGCCAGCGGCAGCTCGACCATCGCTAGCGACTGCCGGGGCGTCATGCCGACGCCCTCGGCCGCTTCCTTCAATGCCGGATCGATTTCGAGAAGTCCGGTGATGGTGTTGCGTGCGACCGGCAACATCGAATAAAGCGCGAGCGCCAGGACGGCGGGCAGGAAGCCGAACGCCGAGAAGCTGACGCCGAAGGCATTTGCGGTGACGGCCGAGATTGCCAGCAGCAACGGATAGAACAGCGCCAGCAGCGCGAGGCCCGGTACGGTCTGGATGATGCTGGTGACGCCGAGCAGGAATGTCCGCGCGGCAGGTTTGCGATAGGCGAGCAGCGCCAGCGGCAGGCTGATCGCCAATCCCAATGCCAGCGCCGTCATGCTGACGCGCACGTGACTGCCGAGATAGTCGGGCAGGCGGGCAAGGGCCTCGCTCCAGCGCGGGTCGGCGAACATGCTCACGTGCTCCCGCTGGGTAAGAGCTTTTGCAGCCGCGCCGCCTGCTTGCGCGGCGTGTTGAGCATCTCCTCGATGTAGGGATCGAGACTCGCGGCCAGCGCCTGCGGTGTGCCGTCGCCGATCAGGCGACCTGCCCGCATCACCGCGATCCGATCGGCCAGCAGCATCGCCTCCGTCATGTCGTGCGTGATCATGATAGTGGTGAGGGCAAGGCTTTCATGCAGGCGCCTGTAGTCCTCGCCGAGCGCGTCGCGCGTCAGCGGATCGAGTGCGCCGAACGGCTCGTCCATCAGCACGATCTTTGGCTTCGCGGCGAGGGCGCGGGCAACGCCGACGCGCTGCCGTTCACCGCCGGAGAGCGCATGCGGATAGCGCGCGCGATATTCATCAGGCTCAAGGCGCACGAGCTTCAACAACTCATCCACGCGCGCCGCGATGTCGCCTCCCGGCCAGCCGAGCAGTTTCGGAGTGATGCCGATGTTCTCGGCGACCGTCATGTGCGGGAACAGGGCGCCGTTCTGGAACACGCAGCCGATGCTGCGGCGGAGCGTGATCGCGTCGGCAGCTTGGACGTCCACGCCGGCGACGCTGACTTGGCCAGCGTCCGCGTCGAGCAGCCGGTTGGCGAGCCGCAGCAGCGTTGTCTTGCCGGAGCCGGACCCGCCGACGATGGCGAGAAATTCTCCCGGCGCCACGCGCAGCGAGATGCCATCGACCGCCTTCACGCGGCCGTTATCGAAAGCCTTGCCGGCCCGGTCGAATATGATTGCTGCCGCGGTCTCGCTCATTATCTCCGGTTACCACAGGCCCAAACAGGGCACAAAGTTGCGGCTATGTTCGCTCTTGCATGTTTGCAGCAGGCATCGGATTTTGGAGCCGCGAAGGTGGACAATAACCACCAGACCGAGAAATTTCCCCGGGGGACAACGTTGCCATCACCTGATACGAGCCGCGCTCCAGCAGGTCCTGCGGCGGCGGTCACGCTCGCGGGCGTCACGGTGGCGTTCAAACTTGCCGACGGCAGCGTGTTCACCGCCGTCGAGAGCGCCGATCTCGCCGTCGCACCGGGCGAGTTCGTCGCGATCGTCGGCCCCACCGGTTGCGGCAAGTCGACCTTGCTCAATGTCGCGGCGGGACTGCTGAAGGCCGCGGACGGATCGGTGTCGATCTTCGGCGAACCGCTCGGCGGCATCAACCGGCAGGCGGGGTACCTGTTCCAGGGCGATGCGTTGTTCCCGTGGAAGACGGCGCTCGAAAATGTCACCATCGGCCTTGAGGTCATTGGCGTGCCGGCGGCGGAAGCGCAGGCCCGCGCGCAGCAATGGCTAACATCGGTTGGGCTCGGCGCGTTTGCCGGTCGCTATCCGCATATGCTCTCCGGCGGTCAGCGCAAGCGCGTCGGTCTCGCGCAGGTACTGATCCGCGATCCGAAAATCTTGTTGATGGACGAGCCGTTCGGGCCGCTCGATGCACAGACCCGGCAGATCATGGGCAACCTGCTGCTGGAGTTGTGGACCGCCGAGCGCAAGGCGGTGCTGTTCGTGACGCACGATCTGGAAGAGGCGATCGCGCTCGCCGATCGCGTCGTCATCATGTCCGCGGGGCCGCAATCGCGCATCATCGGCAACTGGACGGTGCCGTTGCCGCGCCCGCGCGACATCTTCGAAATCAGGCTCGATCCGGTGTTCCACGATCTGCATCGGGAAATCTGGAGCGCGCTCAAGTCGGAAGTGATGAAGGGATATCAGCAATCGGCCGGCAACGTGCGGGGAGCAGCTGTATGACGCGCAGCCGTCTGCTGATCCTGCAAATTCTCGTCGGTGTCGGCCTGATCGGGTTATGGCACGTGCTGACGACGGTCCCGGTTCCAGGCTTCGCCAACGACTTCAGGGTATTGCCGCCGTTCTTCTTCTCGACGCCGCAGAAAGTTTTCGAACGGATCGTCAAATGGTTCGTGGAGGGCACCATCTGGCGGCATCTGGTGATCACGCTGACCGAAGCAATCCTCGCCTTCGTTATCGGCTCGCTCAGTGGCGCACTGATCGGCTTCTGGTTCGCGCGCCAGCAACTGGTTGCCGCAGTCTTCGATCCCTACGTGAAGATGATGAACGCGCTGCCGCGCGTGGTGCTGGCGCCGATCTTCGCGCTATGGCTCGGGCTCGGCATCTGGTCGAAGGTCGCACTCGGCATTACGCTCGTGTTCTTCGTGGTGTTCTTCAACGTCTATCAGGGCGTGAAGGAAACCAGCGCCACGCTTGTCGACAACGCCCGCATGCTCGGCATGAGCGAGCGGCAACTGCTGCGCCACGTCTACTGGCCATCGGCGCTGTCGTGGATGTTCTCATCGCTGCACACGTCGGTCGGCTTCGCGGTCGTCGGCGCGGTCGTCGGCGAATACCTCGGTTCTGCCGCCGGGCTAGGCTACCTGATCCAGCAGGCGGAAGGCGTGTTCGATGTCGCCGGAGTGTTCGCAGGCATGATCGTGCTTGCGGCTTTCGTGGTCGTGATCGACGCGCTGGTGACGCAGGTGGAGAGACGGCTTCTCGTCTGGCGGCCCGCG
>JBMOOJ010000115.1:0-7376 GCA_049323835.1 Pseudomonadota bacterium
CGCGACGGGCCCCCCGCGACGCCGGCCCGCGTCGCCCGCGCCTATGAGGAATGGTTTGCCGGCTACGGCCAGGAGCCGGAGGAGATTCTCACGCGGACCTTCGGCGAAACCGGCGGCTACAACGAACTCATTCTGATGCGGGACATTCCCGTGCGTTCCTGCTGCGAGCATCACATGGCGCCGATCCATGGCGTCGCGCATATCGCCTATCTACCGCGGGATCGTGTGGTCGGCATTTCAAAGCTGGCGCGGCTGGTCGATGCGTTCGGCAAGCGCTTGCAGATCCAGGAGCGGCTGACCGCCGAGATCGCCGACGCGCTGGAGCGGGTGCTGCAGCCGCAGGGCGTGGCGGTGATTATCGAGGCGACGCACGAGTGCATGGCCTCGCGCGGCGTCAGCAAGCAGGGCGCGACGCTGGTGACGAGGCGATTCTCCGGTGTTTTCGAGCAAACGGATCGCCGCCGCGAAGTGCTGGAGGCGCTGAAGGCGTAGCGGATCGTTCCGCCGCGCTCTATATGGCTTAATGACTGCCGGAGACGTCTCATGTCGCAACTGCTTCGTATCCCACAGGCTGACTATGAGCGGATGGGAGAAGTCAGCCTCGTTGATCTCGCGCAGCAAGGCGACCGCGAGGCGTTTCGCGCCATCATGCAACGCTGCAATCAGCGCCTGTTCCGGATTGCACGCGGCATCGTTCGCGACGATCCGGAAGCGGAAGATGTGTTGCAGGAGGTTTATACGCTGGCCTTTGCGGCGATCGGCTCGTTCCGGCAGGAGGCCAGCCTGATCACCTGGCTGACCCGCATCACCATCAACGAAGCGCGCGGCCGCCTGCGCCGCCGCCATATCCATGTCGATCTCGAACAGGTCGAAGCTGAACAGAACGCGGGAGCCGAGGTGTTCATGTTTCCGACGGGGCAAAGCGTCGACAATCCGGAATCCGAGGCTGGCCGCGCGCAGGTGCGCCGCATTCTCGAACAGGCGGTGGATACGCTGCCCGAACCGTTCCGTCTCGTCTTCATCATGCGCGACGTGCAGGAATGCAGCATCGAGGAAACGGCGGATGCGCTCGGCCTGCGTCCGGAGACGGTGAAGACGCGGTTGCATCGCGCGCGGCGGCTGTTGCGCCAGGCGCTCGACGAGAAGCTGGCGTCGACCATGACCGAGGCGTTCCCGTTCCTTGGCCGGCGCTGCGAGCGGATCACCGATATCGTTCTGTCGCGGCTTGCCGCGATTCACGCATGGGGATAACCGGCATGCGGCGTCCGCCGCTCCTCGCCGAAATGCGAACCATGAGCGCGCTGGTGGTCTTCATCGCGCTGCTCGCGGCGGGAATGCTGATGCTGCTGTAGTTCGTCGTCGTTGCGAAGAGGCGTTAGCCGACGAAGCAATCCACATCTTGTCTGGAACTGGATTGCTTCGCGGAACCTGTCCTTGGGCTTGCCGAAGGCAAGACCCGAGGGCTCGCAATGACAAGGGCTGCCGCTAACCGCGAACGCGCTTGAGCATCTGCTCGACGTGCGCGATCGGCGTTTCCGGCTGAATGCCGTGGCCAAGATTGAAGATCAGCGGGCCGTGGCCGTAGTTCTCCAGCACGCGATCGACCGCGCGATCGAGTGCATCGCCGCCGGCAATCAGCGCCAGCGGATCAAGGTTGCCCTGGAGTGCGACGCGGCTTTGCACACGCTCGCGCATGAACGACGGTTCCGCGGTCCAGTCGATGCTCACCGCATCGACCGCAACCTTGTCGACGAAGTTCGGCAGCTGCGCGCCGGCGCCGCGCGGGAAGCCGATGATCTTGGCGCCGGGCACCTGTTTGCGGACACCCTCGACGATGCGCCGGGTCGGTGCGATACACCAGCGCTCGAACTCATGCGGCGGCAATACGCCTGCCCAGGTGTCGAAGATTTGCAGAACCTCCGCGCCGGCGCGGAGCTGGCCGACGAGATAGCCGATCGATGCGTCGGCAATCGTTTCGAGCAGCCGCGTGAATGCCTCGGGTTCTCGATACGCGAACATGCGTGCGGGCGCCTGATCGGGCGTGCCGTGCCCGGCGACCATGTAGGTCGCGACCGTCCACGGTGCACCGCAGAAGCCGATCAGCGCGACGGCGGGATCGAGCGCAGCCTTCACCCGCGAAAGCGCCTCGTAGACCGGCGTGAAGGTCTCGGCCTTGGCCTCGCGCGCAAGCGAATTGACCAGCGCCGGCGTGTTCAGAGGATCGAGTTGCGGACCCTCACCGGCCTCGAACCGCACGGAGCGGCCGAGCGCATGCGGGATCACCAGAATGTCGGAAAAGATGATGGCCGCGTCGAACCCGAAACGGCGGATCGGTTGCAGCGTGACCTCGGCCGCGAGTTCCGGCGTGAAACACAGGTTCAAAAAGCCGCCGGCCTTGGCGCGTACTTCGCGGTATTCCGGTAGGTAGCGGCCGGCCTGCCGCATCATCCATACTGGCGGTGGAGACTGCTTCTGGCCGGACAGGACCTGAAGGAACGGCTTTCTGGCGATCTGGGCGTCCAAAACGATGGTTTTCCGTGAGTTATGGGGCGGAAGGCAGCGCTTGATACACCGCCGGAGCCACCTTGGCCACGCTGTTCAACCGTTAGGGCGACTTTAACTCAATCCGGGGCAGGCGTTGCGCGCTAACGCCGCGGAAACCATTCCATCCGATGGTCTGGGATGGACAAGAATGCCATGAGCGCCGTCCGGTTAAAGCGAGTCCGGTTCCACTTCCCGCGCTTGTCCGCCAGCTGGCTGATGGCGGTGGTCGGCGCCATTGTGGTCAGTTTCTCGCTGATCTGCAGTTCCATTCTGTTGAACGTCCGTCAAACCGATATCGAGCTTGCGAAGCAGACGAGCAGCAATCTCGCTGCGGCGATGCATGCCGACGTCGTCCGGAATGTCGAAAACTACAAGCAGTCGCTGCGCAACGCCCTCGACAGTCTCAACCTGCCCGAAGTCGCGATGCTCAGCGGGCAGCTTCGGCATCTGGTTCTGTTCGATCGCGCCTCGGCCGCGGAGTACTTCGGCGCCGTCAAGGTCTTCAACGAGAGGGGCGAACTGATCATCGACTCGCTGACGCAGACGCCGGCGAAGGAGAACGTGGCGTCGGAGGAATACTTTCTCGCGCATGTGCGCGACGCCAATCTGCCGTTCTTCATCAGCAAGCCGATAAAGTTCGGCAACTCCCATCGGATTGCCATCAGCTATCGCATCCATCGCTTCGACGGTTCGTTCGGTGGGATCGTCGCGGGAACGATCGATATCGAATTCTTCCACAAGCTGTTCCGGCAGGTGACGGTGGACCGCGAGGATTCGATGACGCTGCTGGAACTCGACGGCACGATCATCATGCGGCGGCCGTTCGATGCTGCCGTGATCGGCCGCAGTCTAGGCTGGCTCGACCGCTTCCGGGCCATAGCAACGCAGGAGACCGGATCGTTCGTGGTCGTGGGCGCGCTTGACGGTGTCGAGCGGCAATATGTCTGGAAGGGTGGCGGGTCGCTGCCGCTGGTGGTTGTCGTCGGCAAATCGATGAACAACATTCTGTCGCGCTGGCGCTACGAGGCGATGCGCATTGGCGCCTTGCTGTCGGGCCTGGCGTTGCTCTCGATCTGCTTTACCGGGTTGCTGGTCGCCGAGATGAAGCGGCGAACCCGCGCCGAGACCAAGCTTGCGGCGCTGGCGAATACGGATGCCCTGACCGGACTGAGCAACCGCCGTTCCTTCGACAAGACGATGCTCGGCGAATGGGCGCGGGCGCATCGCGCGAAAGCGCCGGTGTCGTTGCTGATGATCGACGCCGATCATTTCAAGGGATTCAACGATACCTTTGGGCACCAGGCCGGGGATGTGGTGCTCGCGGGCATCGCGTCCTGCATCAGGCAAAACGTGCGGCGCGCGCAGGATTGCGGCGCGCGCTACGGCGGCGAGGAATTTGCCGTGCTGCTGCCGGGCAGCGGTCCGGACGAGGCATTCCAGCTTGGGGAGAATATCCGTCTCAGCGTCGCGGCGCTGCCGGCCGAGTACCGTGCCGTAACCGTCAGCGTCGGCGTGGCGACGCTGATCCCGGCCGATGACATCGACCATCGTGATCTGATCTACGCAGCGGACGTTGCGCTCTATCAGGCGAAATCGCGCGGCCGTAACCAGACGGTGGCGCAGGGCCTGCGGAAAGCGGAGGAAGCCACTGCCGCGGCTTGAATACTAGCTGCGCTGGAAAAGCCGGGCTTTCTTGGCGGTCTCGAAACCGTGCATGCCCACATGCCATTGCAGGGCGACGATGGCGCCCTTGGTCGGCTGCAAGAGCGCAAGGCACATCACGAGGGTCAGCGGAATCCACAGCGCGAAGTGAATCCAGTAAGAGGGCGCAACGTGCGTTTCGAGCGCGAGCACCATCGGCACGATGATGTGGCCGACGATAACGATCACGAGATAGGCCGGGAAATCGTCGGCGCGGTGGTGGTGGAATTCCTCTCCGCAAACCTCGCAAGCATCCGTGACCTTCAAGAACGACTTGAACAGGCGGCCCTCGCCGCAGTGCGGGCAGCGGCAGCGGAAGCCGCGCCACATGGCGGTGGTGAGAGATGGCGTCTGGATCGGCCTCGTCATGGAGAGAATCCCGGCAAATCGCGCTTTCGCGCACAGGCTTTACTTACATTGGGAGACGGTTGCCAGCAATCAATAACAGGGGGAAGATTGGCCGCATTGATCGCCGCGCATGGCTTACCGCCCAATCAGAAAACCTGAAGGAAACGCTCCTGATGCCGAATTACGAGATTTATGCCATCCGCTACGGGACCATGGCGCCGCGCACCCCGCATATGAATTTCATCACGCCGCCGGACCCGCACGAGTCGGCGTCGGATCTCGATTACTTCGTCTGGCTGGTGCGTGGCGGCGGGCGGCAGATTCTGGTCGATACCGGCTTCAACCATGACGAGGCGAAGAAGCGCGACCGCAAGCTGAACATCAATCCGGTCGATGCCGTCGACAACTTCGGCGTCGCGCCGGGCGACGTTTACGACGTGATCGTGACGCACCTGCATTACGATCACGCCGGCAATCTCGATCGCTTTCCGAACGCGCGGTTTCATCTGCAGGATCGCGAGATGACCTTCGCGACTGGGCGCTGCATGTGTTACGGGGGGCTGCGCTATCCGTTCTCGGTCGAGCACGTGACGCAGATGGTGAAGCACGTCTATGGGGACCGCGTCACGTTCCATGACGGCGACGGCGAAATCGCGCCGGGCGTGACTGTGCACCGCGTCGGCGGACACTCGGACGGCTTGCAGGTGGTGCGGGTCGAAACCGAGCGCGGGCCGGTGGTGCTGGCGTCCGACGCAACGCACTTCTACGGCAACATTCAGCGCAAGCTGCCGTTTCCAATTCTCTACAACCTCGGCGACATGTGCGCCGGCTGGGAGAAAATCGAAGCGATGGCGGGGCATCCGGATCGCGTCATCCCCGGCCACGATCCGCTGGTGTGCGAGCTCTATCCGCGCGCGAGCGATACGGTCGATGCCTTCGCGCTTCACAAGCCGCCGAAGCGGTCGTTCGCGAAGAGCTAACGCAAAGGCAGCTTCCGCGACACCTTCAGCCGGTCGAGCACGATGGACGAGCGCACATGTGCGACGCTTTCGTGCGGCATCAAAATCGTATTCACGAGTTCAGAGAGACCTTTCAGGTCACGCAGCATCGCCTTCACGAGATAGTCGGCATCGCCGGTGAGCGAGTATGCTTCCTGAATCTCGTCGACGCGGCGCACGAGATCGTAAAAGCGTTTCGCATTGTTCGGTGAATGCGTCGCCAGCGTCACGTGGATGAAGGCGACGACACCGAAGCCGAGCAACTCCTCGGCGAGATCGGCGTGGTAGCCGGCGATCACCTTCTCCTCCTCCAATCGCATCCGCCGCCGCGAACATTGCGAGGCGGAGAGGCCGGCCTTATCGGCCAGCTCCTGATTGGTCAGGCGGCCATCGTCCTGGAGAGCGGCGAGAATCTTGAGATCAAACGCATCAACGGAAATCATGCATAATCTCGCATTATCGTGCATGGATTGTGCATATCAATAGCATATCAGGCTAATTTTGCATCCTTTTCGCATCCTGAAAGGTGGATTCTTCAGACAGCAGATATGGGAGATTCGCCATGGGACCGTTTCCGCACGACGCGCCAGCCGCCGTCATCTCCGACCACAATCCGATGGGCACCGACGGCTTCGAGTTCGTGGAGTACGCGCACCCCGAGCCCGCGAAGCTGCATGCGCTGTTCAAGCTGATGGGCTTCGCTCCGGTCGCCAGGCACAAGACCAAGGCGATCACGCTCTACCGCCAGGGCGACGTGAACTATCTCGTCAACGAGGAGCCGAATACGCATGGCACAGGCTTCGTGTCGAAGCATGGCCCGTGCGCGCCGTCGATGGCGTTCCGCGTGGTCGATGCCGGGCATGCCTATGAGCGCGCGCTGACGCTCGGCGCGGAGCCGGCGGACTTGTCGTCCGCACAGAAGACGCTCGACGTGCCGGCGATCAAGGGCATCGGCGGCAGCATTCTGTACTTCGTCGATCGCTATGGCGCGAAAGGCTCGGCCTACGATCTCGAATTCGACTGGCTCGGCGAAAAGAACCCTAAGCCGGAAGGCGCGGGCCTGTTCTATCTGGATCATCTGACTCACAACGTGCATCGCGGGCGCATGGACGTGTGGACCGGCTTCTACAGCCGCTTGTTCAATTTCCGGCAAATTCGCTTCTTCGATATCGAAGGCCGCGCCTCAGGCCTGTTCTCGCGCGCACTGACGAGCCCGGACGGCAAGATCCGCATTCCGATCAACGAGGATGCGGGCGACTCCGGCCAGATCGAGGAATATCTCAACATCTATCGCGGCGAAGGCATCCAGCACATCGCCTGCGGTGTGAGAGACATCTACAAAACGATTGAAGAGCTGCGCGCGAAAGGTCTGCCGTTCATGCCGTCGCCGCCAGCGACGTACTTCGAGAAGATCGACGCGCGTCTGCCGGGGCACGGCGAGGACATCGCACGGCTTGAGACGAACGGCATCCTGATCGACGGCGAAGGCGTGGTCGACGGCGGCATGACCAAGGTGCTGTTGCAAATCTTTTCGGCCAACGCGATCGGGCCGATCTTCTTCGAGTTCATCCAGCGCAAGGGCGACGATGGATTCGGCGAAGGCAACTTCAAGGCGCTGTTTGAATCGATCGAGGAAGATCAAATTCGCCGCGGCGTTCTGCCGGTAAAGGACAAGAGCGCGGCGTGAGCTTTTATCCCTCCCCGCGCATAGCGTGGGGAGGGTGGCGCAAATGAGCGCAGCGAATGGAGCGCCGGGTGGGGGCTCCTTCGCGCAGCATAGACCCC
>JBMOOJ010000116.1:0-7312 GCA_049323835.1 Pseudomonadota bacterium
CCACTCCAGCCGCGTCGCGCGATCGCGAAAGCGCGAGATCACGACCGCATCCTTGATCGGGATCGTGCTCTGATAGAAGTAGCGGTTCAGCGCCCAAGCCTGCACCTGACCCTTGTTCAGCTTGCCGCCGTGCAGGAGTTTGTGAAACGGATGCAGGCTGTGATAGCGCGTCGCGCCGATCGCGCGCAGCCGCGCTTCCAGCTCGTCCGCGTTGTTGAGCGGCGCTTTCGAATTGGCGAGAGCGGCGAGGTCGGCGGGGGCATTCACAGGCTGATCTCCAGGCCGTCATGCGGAATCCGCCAGCCGGCATGTTCGGCGCTGGCGCGTTCATTGGATCGATCGCGCAGCACCGGATTCGAATTGTTGATGTGCAGAAACACCTTCTGCCCGATGTTCAGTGCGTCGAGCGCGGCCATCGCACCATCTGCACCTGACATCGAGACGTGGCCCATGCGCTGACCGGTCTTCTGCGACAGTCCCGCGGCGATCAGTTCATCGTCGCGCCAGAGCGTGCCGTCGAAGAACACCAGCGCCGCGCCGTCGAGCATTGCCTTCAGTTCAGGCGTGACGTCCGCGCAGGCGGAGATGAAGAAGAACGTTTTGTCATCGCCGACGTGCCGGATCTTCAGGCCGAGCGTGCCGCCGTCGTCGCGCGCCGGTGCGGCCGAGGATGCATCGCGCTCATTGTAGAGCGCTTCCTTGCCGGGAACGTGGAATGGCGTGATCTCCAATCCGGACGCCGCGCCGTCCGGCAGCGCCGGCTTGAACGGCTGACCGGCGGCGATCGCGTGCCGCTGCACGCGCTCCGGCGTCAGCACGTTGAACACGCTGTTGGCCTTGAGCGTATCGAGCACGCTCTGATGCGCATGGATCGCGAAGGGCGAGCCTTCGCGCAATGTCAGCAGTCCGGCGATCGCATCGATCTCGCCGTTGGTGAGAATGACGCCGGCAATCGGCGAGTCGCGTAGGCGTCCCGGCCGCGGATGCAGTTGCGGCGTGGCGGTGATCTGCTGGCGGATGTCGGGGGAGGCGTTGATCAAATACCAGTGATCGCCGTCGGCGCTGACGGCGATGGAACACTGGGTCATCTGAAGGTGCTGGTCGCGGCGCGCCTCGTTGCAGATATCGCATCCGCAATTCCACTGCGGAACGCCGCCGCCGGCCGCGGTCCCAAGGACAATGATGCGAAGCATCCCGGTGTCCTGAGATCCCCGGCGGGCGTGAAAGTGCGTGTCCTTACTTGCGCTTCGCGCAAGCATACATGTTGATTTCCATGCCGACCGGCACTTCGACGATCTTCGGAGCTTTCCAGGCCATCTTGTTTCCTCGCAATTGCGAAATAAGGCACCCGCAGCGCGCAGTACACAGCAAGTGTCGGGACAAAGACCCGTGAAGTCAAGATTTCGCCTCGCTGGCCGTTCCACTGCCAACGGGTATTTCTGGTGCGGGCGGTTGCCGGCGTATCAGCGGGTAACCATCTGCGCCAGCGCCGCAATCCGCTGTTCCGCATCCTGGCCGATACCTCGGACGATGTCGGCTGCCGGCCGGATCTCGTGCACGAGATCGATCGCTTCGCCGACAATGACAGCCGCTACGTCGGCATCACCTGCCGCCGCCGCGTCCTTGTAGCGCTGGGCTTGCCTCGCGGCGTCCGCCTCCAGTGCTTCGGGTTTTCCGGCCCACTCGCGGTGAAAGGCGTTCTCCCATGTGCGGATTGTCCAGCGCTTCGGCCAGTCGATCCGGCGGGCGATATCGAAGATCGAACTGCGCACGGTGTCGTCGCCCGATGCGGCGAGAGCCGCCGCCTTGATGCGGTCGTGCGTCAGCGCCTCGTGGCTGGCGTAGAACGCCGTGCCGCAGACAACCCCGGCTGCGCCGAGCGAGAGTGTGGCGGCAAGGCCGCGTCCGTCGGCGATGCCGCCGGCGGCGATCACCGGAATCTTGCCCACGGCATCGATCACCGCCGGCACCAGTGGCAGCGTGCCGCGTCCGCCGCCGTGTCCACCGGCTTCCGATCCCTGGGCAACGATGTATTGCGCGCCTTCGCTCACGGCGATTTTCGCGTCGGCAACCGTCTGCACCTGCGCGATCAGCGGAACACCTGCGGCCGCAATTTTCCCTGCGAAGGGTTTCAAATCACCGAACGACAGAAACATCGCGCGCGGCTTGTGGTCGAGCGCAAGGTCGAGCAGTTCCGGCTTTCTCGCCAGCGACCAAGTGATGAAGCCGACGCCGACGTTCTCGTTGCCGGCGAGTTGCAACTCGCGCTTGAGCCAGTCGCCGTCGCCATAGCCGCCACCGATCAGCCCGAGCCCGCCGGCGCGGCTGACCGCGGCCGCGAGCGCGCCGCCGCTGAATCCGGCCATCGGTGCAAGGATGATCGGAAACTCAAGGTCAAACTGTTCGGTGAGCGGTGTGACGATCGGCATGAGGCGGGATCGATGTCTTGAATTTGATTGCCGCAAGCGTAGCGGAACGGCGAAATCGTCGCAACGACGGGGTCGTTTCGTGTTTGAGACGAAAGCGTTCTCTATTTCCGAAGGTCGAAGTGAAAAACCTTCGAGATGATTTGCCAGCGGCCGTCGACTTTCACGAACGTCAGATAGTCCGTGAAGAACTTCGGCCCGATCGCGCAATTGAGACATGCGCGCGCAGTGACGGGCCCCGCGAACTCGATCGAGACGATTTTGTCCGCGCGCGGCTCGTTGCGGCTGGCCGGCGAGGGACGTGCATCGACGATGGGGAAATACTCGTCCATCGTCAGGTAAGTGAGCGTGCCCTCCGTGGCGCAGGCGTAGAGCGCGTAAGGATGGAAGACCGACCGCAGCCTTGCCGTATCGCTGAAGTATAGCCCGTCGAAATAGGTACCGATGACGGCAGTGAGTTCATCGTGCGGCGAGGACATGCGGCGGACTCCGGATCAGGCGGCGATCAAACCTTCGGCTTTCATCGCGGCCTGCACGGCCGGACGCTCAGAGACGCGGGCGACGAAGGCTTTCAGCTTCGGCCAGCGATCAAGCCCGATTTTCGTCGGCCCTGTCCAGCTGGCAACGGCGAACAGATAGGCATCGGCGACCGAGAATGTTTCGCCGAGCAGATAGGCGCGGCCATCAGCAAACAGGCTCTCGACGTAATCGAGGCGCTTGGCGACCTGATCGGGCGCCGCTGTCTTGCTTTCTTCCGACGCGGCCGGGTTGAACAGCGGCGAGAACGCTTTGTGCAATTCCGACGCGATGAAGTTCAGGTGCTCCTGCAGCCGTGCGCGGGCAACCGTGCCGCTCGGCGGGGCTAGTCCCGCGCCGGGATGCTGGTCGGCGATGAACTGGACGACGGCCGCGCCTTCGGTCAGCACTTCGCCGCTGTCGAGCTGGAGCGCCGGGACTTGTCCCTTGGCGTTGATGATCTTGTAGTCCTTGCCGCTTGCGGTCTTGCCGGCATCGACACGGTCGAGTTCAAACGACGCGCCGGCTTCGCGCAGGCTGATGTGCGGGGAGAGCGAGCATGCGCCCGGGATGTAGTACAGCTTCATGGTGATCCTCTGACTGGGTGAGCGGCGGGACCCTAGTCCGTGATGATAACCTTTGTATACTTCATAACCTCATGCTATCGCATTTTCCGGTTACCGGATGGAAACTGAACATGCCGTTGAAAGTCAGAAAAAACAAAACCCCGCCCCCGCCGGGCGCCTGTCCCGTCGGCCAATGCATGGCGCTGCTCGGCGGCGCATGGACTCCCGATATCGTCTGGCACCTCAGCGGCGGTCCGCGCCGCTTCGGCGAACTGCGTGTCGATATTCCGCCGATCTCGCCGAAGATGCTGAGCGCACGGCTGAAGAGCCTCGAGCAGAAGGGTGTGATTCAACGCGATCTGGTCGATACGTCGCCGCCGTCGGCGGAGTATTCGCTCACCGATCTCGGGCGTGAGCTCGTGCCGGCGATCAATGCCATCGTCGCGGTCGGAGAGAAGCTGAAGCGCCGGGAGGCGCGCCAGCGATCGTGACGGGGTGTTGCAGTCGCTTGAAGCGGCGGCGATCGATCAGACTTCCAGCGTATCGCTGAAGCCGGGTTCGGAGGGGTCGGGCGCGTCGATGACGGCACGCAGCTGATAAACCGGCTCGGCGCCGCGCGGCAGCATCAGATCCTTGAGTTCGTAGGCGCCGTCCCAGCGGAACGCCTTGATCGAGGCAAGCATCGCATCGACCGTATCGCTGCTGGCGAACGGCAGCGTCAGGCGTTCATATTTCACCTCGCGGCCCTTGATGTCGTCGATCGCAAACAGCGAGTAGACCGGCCGGCGTGTCTCGATGCACTTCTGGTAGATCACCCGGGTGATTGCCCACAGCTTCGGGTCCATTGTTTGGTCGAGAAACTGCCCGACACCCGAGAAACCGTACGACTCCCGCAATCGCTCGCCGCTCCTGGTGATTAAAAAACGCGGCTGACCGCCATCCTGCACCACGTCGTAGAAAATCGTATCCGGCAATTCGCCCGCAAGTTCCTCGGGCTGGTAGTCGCCCAGCGCCGGAATTTTTCCGGCGCTCATCGCAAGCTGCTGCCATGCATTCAACAGGGTGCGCTGCTTGATCGATTTCACGATCCATGGCTGGGCGTGCGTAAATTCCATGACATTCCTCCGCCTCAATCGGCGGCGCGGACCATGGCGGCCATGGCTTGGAACAAGCTTAACGGAGCCGGCGCAATTTTTCTCAAGTCGTGAAATAGGTTCCGTTCGTCGGTACGGGCCGTAAATATGATTGACCGAACGTTTCCAGCCCGGCTGCGCAGCGCTCCTGAGCCCGGGCGTTTAATAATGCGGCGGCGGCTCGTCGCCCGGGGCCCCCAGGGCGCTCTTCGCCTCCGTTTCGCGCAAGCGGTCGGTCAGATTGGCGATCTGGCGAGTGAGAGCGTCGATCTGCGCCCATTGCTTGGTGATGGTCTGGTTCAGCGTTTCGATCGCGTCGTCCTGATAGGTCACGCGCTCTTCCAGCGCCTCGATCCGGCGGACGATGTCGTTGTCAGTCATCGGTGTCATCCCTTGCAGGCTCGGCGGTGACGAGTCCGTGACCGAGCGCGACGCGCTCGTCGAACACGAAGCAATCGCCCCTCCAGCGGCTCTCACCCGGAGAAATAGTTTCCAGATATTTCAGGATGCCGCCCCTGAGGTGATAGACCTTATCGAACCCTTGCTCGAGCAGATAGGCGCTGGCCTTCTCGCAGCGGATGCCGCCGGTGCAGAACATCGCCACCTTGCGATGCGTGTTCTTGTCCAGCTTCTCCGCGGTGAAACGGCGGAAGTCGCTGAAGCGGCCGAGCTTCGGATCGACCGCGCCGTCGAAAGTTCCCATCGCCACCTCAAAGGCGTTGCGGGTGTCGATCACAATCACATCCGGATCGGCGATCAGCGCATTCCAGTCCGCGGCATCGACGTAGGCGCCGACCTGCCGGGTGGGATCGATGCGCGGCTCGCCGAGCGTGACGATCTCCTTCTTCAGCCGCACCTTCATGCGCCCGAACGGCATCGCGGCCGCGCGCGAGAACTTCAGTTCGAGGTTGTCAAGCCGCTGGCCGAACAGCGGCCCGTCGCGCAAATCGGCGATCAGCGTGTCGATATTCTCGTCGCTGCCGGCGATGGTGCCGTTGATGCCTTCGTTCGCCAGCAGCAGCGTGCCCTTGATGCCGAGCGCGATGCAATTCGCGTGCAGCGGTTCGCGGATCTCGCGAAAGTTCGGCAGCGCGACGAATTGATAAAGGGCGGCGACCTTGAGGCTCATGGGCGGCGGTGTAGCACAACGGGCGGCACAGAAAAGGTCGTCATGCCCGGACTTGATCCGGGCATCCATCTTACTTTGCAGAAAAGATGGATTGCCGGGTCAAGCCCGGCAATGACGAGTCAATCAACCGGTCAAATGCGAATGAAGTTAATGCACCATCGCTTTGCGCAGCCGCGCGACGGTCGCCTCGACATTCGCCCACCCCGGTTTGTCCGGCGCGAACTGGCGGCGCGTGTAGGCGACGAGATCGGCGATCTGACGGTCGTTCATGCTGGCCTTGAAGGCGGGCATATAGCCGAGGTCGGTCACCGCGGGCTTCATGATGCCGTGCAGGATCACTTGAATGAGATTGTCCGGCGTCGCCGCGTGGACGTTGGTGTTGAGCGCGAGCGAGGGCCGCGCGCCGAACAGCTCCGGCCCGCCGACCGCATGGCAGACCGCGCATGCACCGTCGAAGATGCGCTCGCCCGCCATGCCGCGCGTCTGCGTGCGATCGAGCGTCAGCGTTTCCAGCTTCACCGCCAGCGCCTGCTCCTCCGTCTTGCCCGGCGCGTTGTTCATCGAGGCGAGGTAGACCGCCATCGCACGCACATCGCTGTCCGGCACGGCCGCGAGCTGCTGCACCACCGGCGCCATCGGTCCCGCTGCGACGCCGTGATAACGCGATTGCCCGGTGCGCAGGTATGCGTACAGCTCGTCCTCACTCCACGGGATCGGCGATTGCGAGAGCGACGTGAGCGCAGGCGCGTCCCATCCTTCCGCGTTGCCGCCCGCGAGGTGCGCCGCGCCGGTGCGCTCGCCGCCGAGCGCATTTCGCGGCGTGTGGCACGCGCCGCAGTGGCCGACGCTCTCGACCAGATACGCGCCGCGATTCCACTCTGCCGATTTCGACGGGTCGCTGATCATCGCACCCGACGAGTGGAACATCGCGTTCCACGCCGCGAGCAGCGGGCGCATGTTGAACGGGAAGGCGAGCTTCGTCTCCGGGGTCGGCGCGCGCACCGGCGCCTGCGTCATCAGGTGCGCGTACAGCGCCTGCATGTCGGCGTCGGAGATTTTCGTGAAGTGATTGTACGGAAACGCCGGATAGAGGTGGCGGCCATCGCGATGGATGCCGTCGCGCATCGCCCGCTCGAACGCGGTGTACGACCACGCGCCGATGCCGGTCGCGCGATCCGGCGTGATGTTGGTCGCGTAGACGAGGCCGAACGGCGTCTCCAGCGCGCGCCCTCCGGCATTGACGATTCCGGAGGGACCAGTGTGGCACACCGCACAGTCGCCGATGGCCGCGAGCTGCGCACCGCGCGCGATCGTCGCCGCTGAATAAGTGGACGGATCGAACGTTGCGATCGGCGGAATCGCCGGCCGCCACGGCCAGACCATCGCGACGGCTGCGCAAGCAGCCGCGCCGAGCGTCGCCAGCGACGGCATCCATGATCGGCGCGGCGGCGCAACCCGTACCGGTCCCGGCGCAGGAAGGGCGGCTGTGGCGACGCCTGCTTCCTGCAATCCGGCGCGAATGCGCTCGGGTGTGAACGGCAG
>JBMOOJ010000117.1:0-6994 GCA_049323835.1 Pseudomonadota bacterium
TTTCGGGATGCGCAAAACACCCCCCTCCCCATCCCTCCCCCGCAAGGGGGGAGGGAGCCGCACTGAGCGCGGGGTAAGCCGTTTGCCCCATCATCGCGCGATCTCCCACGTGGTGGTCGGATTGCCGCTGGCATCCTTGCCGTCCTTCAGCACGACACCCATCGCCGCGAGCTCGTCGCGGATGCGATCGGATTCCTTGAAATCCTTGCGCGCACGGGCGGCTTTGCGGGCCTCGATCAATGGCTCGACATCGAAGCGGCTGGGACCGCTGTCTACGACATACCCGTAGCTGTAGACTTCAGCAGTCTTCTCACCGTTCCATAAGCCAAGAAATTTTAGCGACGAATGAAGCTTCTCCGCTGACTTAGTATTCGTGCGTGCCTCTTTATTGAAAGTATGCAGCATAGTTACGAGGGCCGACGTGTTAAGATCGTCGGATAAAACCTCAAGAACTTCCTTCGGTGGAGATAAAGACTGAGGTTCGTAGCCGTAAACCGTATCGATCCATTCTCGCAGGGAATTCCGAGCCTCTACGAGTCGGGCGACCGTCCAATCGATTGGTTGACGATAGTGGGTCATCAGCATCGCCAACCGCAGCACATATCCGTGCCACATGTTCGAACCAAACTTGTTCGTTTCCAGCAGCTCATTGATCGTAAAAAAGTTACCGAGCGACTTCGACATCTTCTCGCCTTCGACCTGAAGGAAGCCGTTGTGCATCCACACGTTCGCCATCGTGTGCGTGCCGTGCGCGCACCGCGACTGCGCGATCTCGTTCTCATGATGCGGGAAGATGAGATCGAGCCCGCCGCCGTGAATGTCGAAGACCTTGCCGAGATAAGCCGCGCTCATCGCCGAGCACTCGATGTGCCAGCCCGGCCGTCCCCGCCCCCACGGGCTGTCCCAGCCCGGTTCGTCGGCGGACGATTGCTTCCACAGCACGAAGTCGGCGGGATTCCTCTTGTGCGCCTCGACCGCAACGCGCGCGCCGGCCTGCTGATCTTCCAGCTTGCGGCCGGAGAGCTGCCCGTAATCCGGCATCGACTGCGTATCGAACAGCACCTCGCCGCCGGCTTCATAGGCATGGCCCTTGGCGATCAACTGCTTGATCAGCGTCACCATGTCGGCCTTGCCGTCGGCGCGCGGCAGCACGAATTCGGTCGCGCGCGGCTCGAACGTCGGCGGCAAGCAGCCGAGCGCCTTCACGTCAGCATGGAATTGATCGGCAGTTGTTTTTGTCACCTGCCGGATTGCGTCGTTCAACGGCAGGTTCGGAAAATCGCGTAACGCCCGCGCGTTGATCTTGTCGTCGACGTCGGTGATGTTGCGTACGTAGGTGACGTGCGTCTCGCCGTAGACGTGCCGCAGCAGCCGGAACAGCACGTCGAACACGATCACCGGCCGCGCGTTGCCGATATGGGCGAAGTCGTAGACCGTCGGTCCGCAGACGTACATGCGCACGTTTGTCGGATCGAGCGGCTGGAACGGCTTCTTCTGCCGGGTCAGCGTATCGTAGAGCCTCAAGTCCATAGGTTTTTCATCCCTGTGGCCGGGCGTCTGTCACTCTCGATGTGAGAAAAGACGGCCTCAGCCAGCGAAGCTAGCTCGTAATCCCGCAGCAAATCGAAATGGCGGAGACAAAACCGTACATGCGCGCACCATGCGGAACGCCTCACGCCCCGTCAAGGGTGCGTGATCGCGGCTTTTAGGGGTGTCTTTCGTCCTGGAATCGCCTAATCCGCGCCTGCCTCCCCGCCATGGTTAATGTTTCTTAACGTTTTTCACCTAATCGGTTGAGCGCCCATTTCCGCCAGCCGGTGCCATATGCGTCCGATCCTCATTGCTGTTGCCCTGACTGCCGTCGTCGTTGCGTCGTTCCCGGGTACCTCCTCCGCAAACGCCGATACCCGCGTTTTCATCATCGCCAATCAGTCCGATGGCTACGGCATCGACCAGTGCCTCGCCAACGGCGAGAAATGCGGCGCGCATGCCGCCCGCGCTTACTGCAAGTCGCGGGACTTTTCGCAAGCCACCGCCTACCGCAAGGTCGATCCGGACGAGGTCACCGGCGCGCTGCCGGCCTCGGCCCGCGATACCTGCCCGCGCGGCGGGTGTGGCGAATTTATCGCGATTACCTGCCAACGCTGATTGTTCCGGAAAATCAGGGGGTGGCCGCCATACTGCCGCCCCGAAACGGCGTGACGTTCCGCCCCGAAGCGAGTAAATGAGCCGCCGCGGCAGTTGCCGCGCACATGTGCTCGATTCGCGTTTTTGACCGGGACCAGCGCTCACTTGCCCCTTTCCCTGCTCTCCGATCGGCGGTTGCCTCTGCGTGCGCTCGCAGCCAGCGTCGCGCTGGCCATGACGGCGGCCTGTGCCGGAACGGCGCTGGCGCAAGGCGCCCCGCCCCCCGGCGGACCGCCGGGCAATGCCAACCCGATCTGCCAGCGGCTCGAAGGCCAGCTCGCGGCGATCGATCGCGGCGGCGGCGATCCCGCCCGCGCCGATCAGGTCCGCCGCTATGAGGAAGCCGCGACGCGGCAGCAGAACGAACTCGATCGGGTCAGCGCGCAGGCGAAACGGCTCGGCTGCGACAGCTCCGGCTTCTTCTCGCTGTTCAGCGGCCAGTCGGCGCAGTGCGGTCCGGTGAACAACCAGATCCAGCAGATGCGCGCCAACCTCGATCAGATCAACACCAGCCTCGAGCGGCTGCGCGGCGGCGGCAACATCGAGCGCGACCAGCAGCGCCGGTCGGTGTTGGCGGCGCTGGGACAAAACAACTGCGGCCCGCAGTATGCCGCCGCCGCGCGTCAGGGCGGGTTCTTCGACAATCTGTTCGGCGGCAATCAGGCGCCCGCGGCGCCGAGCAGCGAGTTCGGCGCGCCGTCGGGAACGTATCGCACGGTCTGCGTGCGCGCGTGCGACGGCTACTACTTCCCGATTTCGTTCGCGACCTCGCAGAGCCGCTTCGCCGAGGACGAACGGTCGTGCAAGGCGCTGTGCCCCGCGACCGAGGCCAATCTCTACGCCTATCGAAACCCCGGCGAAGACATCAATCAGGCCGTGTCGATTTCCGGACAGCCCTACTCGGCGTCGCCGAACGCCTTCCGCTTCCGTCAGGAATTCACGCCGTCATGCCAGTGCAAGGCCGCAGGTCAGACCTGGTCGGATGCGCTGAAGAACATCGACGACCGCGCGTCTGCGCAGCAAGGCGACATCATCGTCACCGAGGAGCAGGCCAGGCGCATGTCGCAACCGCCCGCCGGTGCGAAACAGCCCGCTCAGAAGAAGGGTTCGGCGCCCGCGGCAGCTGCCGCGCAGCCCGCAGCTCACGCGGCTCCGGCCAGCACACCCGCCGCAGCAAGCGCGCCGGCGGAAAACCGCCCGATCCGCTCGGTCGGCCCGACGTTCATTCCGGCGAAGCAGAACTAACCCTCGAACGCATCCACGGAGCCACGGCTTGCGCGCGTCACCAGCGCCTCGTCCGGTTTCGGCAGCGGCTTGCCGGGATCGCGGAAGCGGTTGGTGATCGGGTAGCGGCGATCGCGGCCGAAGTTCTTGCGCGTCACCTTCACGCCCGGCGCCGCCTGCCGCCGCTTGTATTCGGCGATGTTGAGCAGCCGGTCGATGCGCGCCACGGTCTCGCGGTCGAAGCCCTCGTCGATGATCGAGGCCAGCGGCTGTTCGCGCTCCACCAGCCGCTCGAGGATCGCGTCGAGCACGTCATACGGCGGCAACGAGTCCTGATCGGTCTGGTTCTCGCGCAGCTCCGCCGTCGGCGGCCGGGTGATGATGTTCGGCGGAATGACGACGCCCGACGGCCCGAGCGCGAACGACGGCTTCCATGAGTTGCGCAAGGTCGACAGCCGGAACACCTCGGTCTTGTAGATGTCCTTCACCGGATTGAAGCCGCCGTTCATGTCGCCGTAGAGCGTCGCGTAGCCGACCGACATCTCCGACTTGTTGCCGGTGGTGACCACCATCGCGCCGGTCTTGTTCGAGATCGCCATCAAGAGCGTGCCGCGCGTGCGCGCCTGCAAATTCTCTTCAGTGATGTCGCGCGCCAGCCCCTTGAACGGCGCGGCGAGAATCTCCTCGAAGCCGTTGACGGCGGCGGCAATCGGCAGCACCTCATACCGGAAGCCAAGCGCCTTCGCGAGTTTCTCCGCGTCGTCGAGCGACACCTGCGCCGTGTACTTGAACGGCAGCATCACGCCGCGCACGCGATCCGCGCCCAGCGCATCCACCGCGATCGCCGCGCACAAGGCCGAGTCGATGCCGCCCGACACGCCGAGCAGCACGCCGGGAAATCCGTTCTTCTGCACGTAATCGCGCAGGCCGAGCACGCACGCGGCGTAGTCGCCCTTCTCGCCGTCGATCGCCGGGGCAATGTCGCCCTTGCAGCGCCAGCCGTCCGCGCCCTTGGTCCAGCGCAAGGTCGTGATGCATTCCTCGAACGCCGGAAGCTGCGCCGCGAGCGTCCGATCCGCATTGAGCACGAACGACGTGCCGTCGAACACGAGTTCGTCCTGCCCGCCGACCTGATTGAGATAGACCAGCGGCAAACCGCTCTCGGTCACCCGCGCCACCGCCACCGACAGCCGCACGTCATCCTTGTCGCGCCAGTACGGCGAACCGTTCGGCACGATCAGGATTTCCGCGCCGGTTTCAGCCAGGCACTCGACGACGTTCTCGTACTCTTCGGATTCTTCGAGCCAGATGTCCTCGCAGATCGGCAGACCGATCCGCACGCCGCGGATCGTCAGCGGTCCGGAGACCGGCCCGCGCGCGAACACGCGCTTCTCATCGAACACGCCGTAATTCGGCAGGTTGACCTTGAAACGCAGCGCCGCGATCCGCCCGCCATCGAGCAGTGCGCAGCCGTTATAGAGCTTGCCGTCCTCGGCCCACGGCACGCCGACCAGCACGGCCGGACCGCCGTCGGACGTTTCGCGCGCGAGCTCTTCCACCGCCGCGCGGCACGCGGACTGGAACGCCGGTTTCAGCACCAGGTCCTCCGGCGGATAGCCGGCGAGAAAGAGCTCGGAGAAAACGATGAGGTCGGCGCCGTCGGCTTTCGCCTGCGCGCGGGCGCGGCGCACCTTCTCGGCGTTGCCGGTGACATCGCCGACGGTGGGATTGAGCTGCGCGAGCGCGATGGACAACTGTGCGGTCATGGAGTCAACTTATTCCCTGCCGTGCGCCTTTAACAGCCGCAACCGCTACACGAGACCTATGCGCTCGGCGATGGCGAACAACCAGAACGCGCCCGCGATCACGAGCGAAACGCCCACCGCGGCCGAGCCGAGGTCCTTGACGTTGCCGATCTGCAAGTCGTGTTCGGTCGTCAGGCGATCGGCGAGCTTCTCGATCGCGGTATTGAGCAGTTCGACCACCATCACCAGCAGCACCACCGCCACCAGTTCGACCCGCCGCCACATGGTGACGCCGACGATCCACGAGAGCGGCAGCGCGATCAGCAGCGCGACGATCTCTTCCCGGAACGCCTGCTCGGAACGGGCCGCAAACGCGAGCCCATTCCGGCTGTTCAGGGTGGCGCGCCAGAAGCGAAGCATCAGCGCATGATCCGCGACAACGTCCGTTTCGACAAGATCATGCGCGCGATGCTGTGCCCGATTACATTCCGGCCGCGGCCGGAAGCGGCTTCACCTTCCCGGCGCGCTCCTGCTTGAGCAGTTCGGCCATCAGGAAAGCGATGTCGATCGACTGCTCGGCGTTCAGGCGCGGATCGCAGACCGTGTGATAGCGGTCGTTCAGATCCTCGTCGGTGATCGCGCGGGCGCCGCCGATGCATTCGGTGACGTCCTTGCCGGTCATTTCGAGGTGGACGCCGCCGGCGTGCGTGCCTTCCGCCGCATGCACCGCGAAGAACGTCTTGATTTCCGAAACGATGCGATCGAACGGCCGCGTCTTGTAGCCGGAGGTCGAGGTGATCGTATTGCCGTGCATCGGATCGCACGACCAGACGACGCTGCGCCCCTCCCGCTTCACGGCACGCACCAGCGCCGGCAGGTGATCCTGCGCCTTGTCGGCGCCGAAGCGCGCGATCAGGGTCAGCCGTCCCGGCTCGTTGTCCGGGCTCAGCACGTCGATCAGCTTGATCAGTTCGTCCGGCTTCAGCGACGGGCCGCACTTGAGACCGATCGGATTCTTGATGCCGCGGAAATATTCGACATGCGCGTGATCGAGCTGGCGCGTGCGGTCGCCGATCCAGATCATGTGGCCCGAGGTCGCGTACCAGTCGCCCGTCGTCGAGTCGACGCGGGTGAACGCCTGCTCGTAGCCGAGCAGCAGCGCCTCGTGGCTGGTGTAGAAATCGGTCGCACGCAGTTCCGGATGGCTCTCGAGATCGAGGCCGCAGGCGCGCATGAAGTTCAGCGCGTCGGAGATGCGGTCGGCCAGTTCCTTGTAACGCCGCGACTGCGGCGAGTCCTTCAGGAAACCGAGCATCCACTGATGCACGCTGGCGAGATTGGCGAAGCCGCCGGTCGCGAATGCGCGCAAGAGGTTCAGCGTCGCCGCCGATTGGCGATACGCCATCAGCTGGCGCTGCGGATCGGGCACGCGCGCGTCCGGCGTGAAGGCGATGTCGTTGACGATGTCGCCGCGATAGCTCGGCAGCTCGATGCCGTTGAGCTTCTCGGTCGGCGACGAGCGCGGCTTGGCGAACTGGCCGGCGATGCGGCCGACCTTCACCACCGGCACCGCGCCGGCATAGGTCATGACCACCGCCATCTGCAGCAGCACGCGGAAGAAATCGCGGATGTTGTTGGCGCCGTGCTCGGCGAAGCTTTCGGCGCAGTCGCCGCCCTGAAGCAGGAAAGCATCGCCGGCCGCGACGCGCGCCAATGCCTTCTTCAGGTTCCGCGCCTCACCTGCAAAAACCAGCGGCGGAAACGTCGCGAGCTGCGCCTCGACGTCGGCCAGGGCCTTCGCATCGGGATAGTCAGGCATCTGCAATGCCGTCTTGTTG
>JBMOOJ010000118.1:0-6784 GCA_049323835.1 Pseudomonadota bacterium
GAAACCTGAATTGATCTAGCGTCACCCGGCCAAAACAAAACGGCGCCCTTTCGGGGCGCCGTTTTCTTTTTTCCGCAGCTTGCGCGAATTGATCGCTACAGCACCTTCGCCGTGTTGCCCTTGAACAGGATCGGGCCGGTCGGCCGGCCGGTCGGCGAGCCGGTCTCAGGTTCGAGGGTGATCTCGAACAACTGGTCCGCGGCGGTTTCCGGCAGTTCATCGAGGTTGAGCACCAGCGCCCGCGACTGGGTGGTGAGGCCGACCGGCCGCGGGCCGGCGACACGATCCCACAAGGTCCACACCTGCAAGGCGCGGCCGGGCGGCACGTCGATCGCTTTCAGCGGGATGAGTTCGACACGGCCGTTGGCGAAAGCGTTGACGACGGCGCCGACCTCGCGCGTCTGCTCGCTCACCAGCACCGCCACGTACACCGGCTTGCGCTGCGCCAGTGCGACGAGATCGCGGCGCAGATGCTTCGAGGTCGAGATCGCGCCGATGGCGAGCACGGCGAAGATCACCGCGGCCGCGGTCGCGACAATGCCGGTCACGCGCCAGAAGCGCAGGTTGTGCCACAGCGTCGCGCCGCGCATGGCGCCACGCATGCCGGCAGGCACGGCGGCGGAACGATCTGACCTAGTCGACTGCGCGATGCGCTGCCAGAGCTGCGCGGTCGGCGTCGCCGGTGTTGCGCTCATGTCGAAATCGGCGAGGCGCTTGCGCCAGGTATTGACCGCGCTCTGGAAGGCGGCGTCGGTTTCCAGCCGTGCGTCGGCGGCGGCTTCCGCCGCCGGATCGAGCAGGCCCATCACGTAATCGGCGGCGAGCATGTCGATCTCGCGACCCTCGGGGACATCGGTCATCCCATGCACTCCTGCAACGACAGCAGGCTGCGGCGGGCCCAGCTTTTCACCGTGCCGAGCGGCACCTTCAGCCGGCCGGCGAGTTCGCCGTGGCTCATGCCGTAGACATACGCGAGCACCACCACGTCGCGGCGCGGGCGCTCGATCTGTTCGAGGCATTTGCGCAGGGCGCTCGTCTCCGGGAGTCCGGCCAGCGCGGTCTCCGGCGCGATCTCGTTGCCGTGATCCTCGCTGGCGTCGTAGCGATGTTCGTTGCGATGAATGCTGAGCGCGCGGTTGCGCACGATCGCATAGAGCCAGCCGAGCGCCGCGCCGCGCGCGGGATCGAAACCGCGTGCGCCATGCCAGATGCGCAGGAATGCATCGTGGACCGCTTCCTCGGCCAGGTCCTGGCGGAACAGGATGCGGCGGGCGACGCCGATCATGCGCGCCGCCTCGCTATCGTAGATCATCTGCAGCGCCCTGCGGTCGCCGGCGGCGCAACGCACCAGCGCCGCTGACATCTGCGCTTCGCGCTCGACATTCAGCGCTGCAAGGTCTGTTCGATCGTCCAAGCCGCTGTCCCGGATCGTGCTCATGGCGGTGCATGGCCTTTATACTGCGCCCGGCGATGTTTGGATGCAGGGCTTCGACTTTTTTTGAACGCCCCCACCGGCCTGTGCCGCTGCGGGAGTTCCGCCCGGCGGGCATGGGACCGCTCAAAGCGCGTCGGTCCGGCGCAGCATCCAGTAGGTGAAGGCGCCGGCGAGAACGACGGCGACGGCTGCGTACCAAGTGCCGCCATCGCCGGCCTGGAACGGCATGTCCTTGGTGTTCATGCCGAAGAAGCCGGTCACCAGCGTCGCGGGCAGGAGGCAGGCGGACAGGGCCGACAGGGTGAACAGCCGCCGGTTGGTAATCGCCGTCATGCGCCCGGCGATCTCGTCCTGCAACAGCCGCGCCCGCTCGTAGAGGGCGCTCAGTTCGTAATCGAGCGCGTCGAACTTCTGGCCCAGCGAGCGTAGCACAATGGCGGCGGGCTTGGTCTGGATGTCCGTGCGCACTTCCAGCCGGTGGAACAGCGAGCGGATCTGCGACAGCTGCCGCCGCGTCGCGATCGCACGCAACCGCACCTTGCCGAGCGCCATGCGCTGGTCGTCGATCTCGTCGTGCAGCACCTGGTTCTCGATCCTGTCGAGCTGGTCGCCCAGCGTCGCGCAGAACTTGTCGATCACGTCGGCGAAATGGTCGACGAAGCCTTCGATGAACGACAGTGCGGTCGGGAACAGGCGGCCCGCGTCGATGGCGCGGCGAGTCTTCTCGATCGAATGCAGCGGCCGGCGGCGTGCGCTGATGAAGAGGCGGCCGGTGGAGACGAAGTGCAGGCGCACCAGGTCGTCGGCATCTTCGTCCGCGAACTCCTGATGCAGGTCCGGCAGAACGCCGATGATTTCGTCGCCATAGAGATCGAGGCGGATATGTTCATCGGCGTCGAGCAGCGTCTCACGCGCGGCCTCCGAGATCAGCGTCGTTTGTGCCAGGAAGTCACGGCAGCGTTGATCCGCAAGACCGAAATGCAACCAGATCCAGCCATCGGGGTCGGCGAGTTCGCGGTCGAGCGCCGTCGGATCGAGCTTGCGGCCGCTGCCATCGCTGGAGAAGCGATAGGCCGAAATCAGCCCGACAGGCGAAGAGAGCTGAGCGTCCATGAGCGATTACTGCCAGCCGGAGATGCCGTCCTATATCACCAGCCATGTGACGCTTGAAAGTATGTCCTTTGCGCCGTGCGCCGATCCGGCCGCCGTCATCACAATCGCGCGCACGGCTGCCCGGCCATTGACTTGGCGGAAGGGCGCGCGCAACATTCATGCAGCCGCATCCAATTGATGCCTCTCCTCAAGAAGACCAGCCCAAGGACAGAACAGATGATCGACGTGCATTACTGGCCGACGCCGAACGGCCACAAGATCACGATGTTTCTCGAGGAAACGGGAACGCCCTATACGATCGTGCCGGTGAACATCGGCAAGGGCGAGCAGTTCAAGCCGGAGTTTCTCAAGATCGCGCCGAACAACCGCATGCCGGCGATCGTCGATCACAAGCCGAAGGACGGTGGCGCGCCGGTCGAAATCTTCGAGTCGGGCGCCATCCTGCTCTATCTCGCCGAGAAGACCGGCCAGTTCATGCCGTCCGACCTGCGCAAGCGCTACGACGTGATCCAGTGGGTGATGTGGCAGATGGGCGGCCTCGGTCCGATGGCCGGGCAGAACCACCATTTCAGCGTCTACGCGCCGGAAAAGCTGCCATATGCGATCGACCGCTACGTCAAGGAAACCAACCGTCTCTACGGTGTGATGAACAAGCGCCTCGCCGACCGCGAATTCCTCGCCGGCGACTACTCGATCGCCGACATGATGAGCTATCCGTGGATCGTGCCGTGGAAGCGCCAGAGCCAGAACATCGACGACTTTCCGCATCTGCGCCGCTGGTTCAACACCATCCGCGAGCGGCCGGCGACCGTGCGGGCCTATGAGCTGACCGAGAAGATCAATCCGAATGCCGCCGTCGGCATCCAGACCGACGAGGCGCGCAAGATCCTGTTCGGCCAGACCGCGGCGGTGGTGCGCTAAGTATTCAGAGACTCGTAGCGCTCTTCACCTCTCCCCGTTACGGGGAGAGAGCCTGCCCTCGGGCTTGACCCGAGGGTCGCCCGCCGTAGCTCGAAGAGCGAAGGCGCGGCGGGTGAGGGGCAGTTGTTCGGTGCATCAAATCGCGCCTCACCCCAACCCACTCCCCCCGCAAGCGGGGAGAGTGAGCTTGTCTTGCTCAGACAAGACGTCTTGGAGACCAGTAACGATGTCCCGCAAGCTCTACGAACTGGTCGGCGCCGATCCGGCGCGCCGCTTCAGCCCTTATTGCTGGATGACGCGCATGGCGCTCGCCCACAAGGGACTGGACGCGGAGTCGATCCCCTGGCGGTTCACCGAGAAGGCCGCCATCGCGCCGCACGGCTCGGAAAAGGTGCCGGTACTGCTCGATGGCGATCGGGCCGTCGCCGATAGCTGGACCATCGCCACCTATCTCGAGGATGCCTATCCGGACCGGCCGTCACTGTTCGGCGGCGAGGGCGGCCGTGCCATGGCGCGGCTGATCCGCAGCATGGGTGAACTGATGGTCGCCAACATCGCGACCTTCATCGTCGCCGACGTGCACAGCCACCTCGGACCGGAGGATCAGGCGTACTTCCGCCAGTCCCGTGAGGCGCGTTTCGGCAAGCCGCTTGAGGTGGTCGTGGCCGATCGTGATGCGAGGGTCGAGGCCTTCCGCAAGAGTCTTGATCCGCTGCGGCTGATGCTGCGGGCGCAGCCGTTCGTCGGCGGTGAGAGGCCGAACTATGCGGACTACACGTTCTTCGGGCCGTTGCAGTGGTCACGCGCGATCAGTCCGTTCAAGCTGCTCGACGCGAATGATCCCGTCTATGCGTGGCGCGAGAGAATGCTCGACGCCTTCGGCGGCCTGGCGCGCCAGTCGCCGGGATATGCGCTGTAAGAGGGCGGCCGCGCCTTTCGCTCTTCACAAATTTTCGCTATCGCGTCGGGATGAGCGAATTTTTCCCCGAGATCATTCCCTGGATCGGCGCGGCGGCGGCGATCCTGACGACCATTTGCTGGCTGCCGCAGGCGGTGCGCGTCGTCCGTTACAAGGATACGCGGGCGATCTCGCTGACGACCAACATCGTCTTCACGATCGGCATCGCGCTCTGGCTGATCTACGGCATCGCGCTCGACAACTGGCCGCTGCTCATCGCCAACGCGATCTCGATCATGTTCACGTCAGTCATCATCGCGATGAAGCTGAAGCATGGTTGAGCGACGCAAGTTTCCTTAGGCACTCCGGACACAGGCAGTCGCTGCCGTCGGCCGGCAGCGGCAGGCGGAAGCTTTCGTCGGCGCACCAGCATGCCTCGGCATTGGCGCCGCACGAAAATACGACGCCGCATTTCTCGCAGCGAAGCTCACGCAATCCGGATGCGGCGTTCGGCATGCTCCGATCCTTGGCACGGGTTGGGGCGCGTTGCCTTATGCACCGCGCGTGATCGTGTCGACCTCCGCCAGTTCGTCGGGTGACAGTTTCCAGCCGGCGGCTTTGACGTTCTGGGTGATCTGGTCTTCGGACGTCGCGCCGGCGATCACGCTGGATACTTGCGGCTGGCAGGCGAGCCACGACATCGCCAGCTCGAGCATGGTCTTGCCGCGCGCCTTGGTGAAGTCTTGCAGCCTGGCGACGATCGCCTCGTTCTTCGGCGTGGCGTAGCGGCTCTTCATCGCCGGCATCTTGGCGAAGCGCGTGTTGGCGTCGGCCTCGGCCCCCGGCTTGTACTTGCCGGTCAGGAGGCCGCTCGCCAGCGGGAAGAACGGCAGATAACCGAGATTGTAGTTCTTCGCGCAGGGCAGCAGGTCTTTCTCGTTGTCGCGGAACACCAGCGACCACTCATCCTGACACGAGACGAAGCTGTGCGTGCCGAGCGCCTTCGCCACCTCCTGCGCCTCCGCGACACGCCAGGCGGGAAAGTTCGAGCAGCCGATGTAGCGCACCTTGCCCTGGCGGATCAGGTCTTCGAGCGTGCGCAGCGTTTCTTCGATCGGCGTCAGCGGATCGTAGTCGTGCTGCTGGTACAGATCGATGTAGTCGGTTTTCAACCGGGTCAGGCTGTCCTCGATCGCGCGCATGATGTAGCGGCGGGATGCACCCTGTTTGGTGCCGTCGTCGGACATTGGTTTGGCGTACTTGGTCGCGAGCACGATATCCTTGCGCTTGCTGCCGAGCACCTCGCCCAGAACCTTCTCCGATCCGCCGCGCCCGGCATAGATGTCGGCGGTGTCGAACAGCGTCACGCCGAGATCGATCGCCTTGTGGATCACCTTGCGCGACGTTTCGAGGTCGATACGCACGCCGAAATTGTTGCAGCCGATGCCGACGGTGGATACGCGCAGCCCTGACGCGCCGAGATTGCGGATGTCCATGATGGTGTTCCTGCGGGGAGCCGCCGGGGACGGCGGGAGGAGGGAGTCCTGAAATGCCCCGTCATTCTGGCGTGCAAGAGTCCGCGCTGCAAGCAGCCGCAAGACAAGTATTCCGGGCCGGAAGGCAAGTATCCTGGATCAGATATCTCAGGCGATCGAATATTTCAGGCGGCGCCTTGCGCGGCCTGCTGCGGAGCAGACGATGCAGCGGAGGTGCCGGGGGCCACCGGCTGCGGCATGGATCGCAGCGCCGCGGTCGTCATGCGCCGCACCGCGATTTCGGCATCGCGGGCGATCACCTTGCGGTTGGCGCTCATGTCGTAGGCGCGCGCCTCGCCCCACGTGACGGTCACATCGATCGCGCCCGACGACAGCACGCCGGCGAGATGCGGGATCAGGTCGATGTCGCCGTACCAGGCGACACGCTGGCGCAGCGCGCGGCCGATCGGCAGGCCGGATAGGCTGACGTAGGCGAGCGACAGCGGCTGCACGGTGACGCTCGTGTGGTGCGTGGTTTCGCCGAGCGCGTGATGCACCGCGCCGATCAGCGCCGAGCGGAAGGGCAGGATGTGCGTGCCGTTGCTGGAAGTGCCTTCCGCGAACAGCACCACCGCATCGCCGCCGAGCATGCGCTCTGCAATTTCCTGCGTGGCGGCGCCGGTGCGGTGGCGCGCCTGCCGGTCGATGAAGATCGAGCGTTGCAGTTTTGCCAGCCAGCCGAACACCGGCCAGCCGGCGATCTCGTGCTTGGCGACGAACACCACCGGCGCGACCGCGCTGATGATGCAGATGTCCATCCACGACGAATGGTTGGCGAGGATCAGGACGGGGCTGTCGTTGCTTCGCTCGCCGATTTCACGGATGCGGATGCCGATCACCGCGCACAGGATGCGATGATAGATGTGCGGAATGGTCCGTTGC
>JBMOOJ010000119.1:0-34824 GCA_049323835.1 Pseudomonadota bacterium
CGACATACTGTTGAATAGCATCGCCGCGTTCACTGCCTTGCAAGTTTTCTGGCATGCCCTCGAAGGCTTCTTCCTCTTCATCTTTAATGCTTTCCACGATCGACCGAGCCTCCTCGATCACTTCAGCGGCCTTTCGGAGAGCCTTCCGTCGAGAGTTGTTCATGTAGCTCTTACTATCTCGGGTGTTGAAAGTCTTTTTAACTGACGAGAAAGCTTCGCGAAACGGCACGATTACGCATCGTTTTGGCCGACGTAACGGCGCGCCGGATACGATCGACATCATCAAAGCCTCATGAAGTTTACTGACAGAGTTCCGTCCCTAAGTTAAGCTTCACTTTGGGCAGGTTGTTCATGATCACCGCTGATGATTTAGCAAATTCGCCTAAGGGGCCGTTCACGGTTCGCGACCAGATTCTTGCGAAACTCGATGAGCTATTCAAAGCTATTGAGCTGACTGGTAGGCCGCTCACACAGTGGCTGCGTCGAGCTAAAGATATTGATGGCAACGTTAAGCGCCTAGACCAAGCAATCCAAAACTTTCAGGATGAAAGTGTCACCGGACTTCCTGCGGCAGGATTAGACAGCAAGCTAGCTCAAGTTCTTGTTTGCAACCTCAAGCGTGATTTGCCTGATAAGACCAGCGACATTGACGAACTTGAAATCCTACTACGGCGCTTCCAGTTGATTGAGGGATACTACGACGGTCGGCGTCGTAAAATTGGTAGATTCGCCGGCGTTCTAATCGAGGAAAAGCGGTTAGGTCTATTCACCTCAATGGCTTCCTCTTCGGAAACAATGCGAGATCGCGACGGTTTCCGAAACATTCTAAAGACGCACGTTTCAGATCTGCGAGAGATAGATCAGCACCATGAAGCTCTTGATAATTCCATTGCATTGCTGAACGGTCTCGACGCCTACGGCACCTCGCTATCGCTGACTAGCGTTGAGATTGGGGTTCGGATGGCCATGGTCGCGCGAGAAGGCGCGTACATAGCGAATCAATGCCAAGATCTGACGTTGCTCCGTCACTTCCAAAGAGTTTTAGAGATCGCTGATCACAGGCTGCCAAAGCATGACCCGGTCATGGCGATGTGGCGGTATCTAGCTCAGACCTACGAGCACCGCATCCTATTGGATGCTCAACGGATAAAGTACACGACGCCTTTCGCGCTGCTGGGATTGATGGCGCTGAATGCTGGCAAGAAAACCGTGTTCGATGTGAATTTAAAATCGGAAAGAGCGGCGGCAAAGTCTAGTGTTGGCAATGAATTCCGTTGGCGCGGTGCAAGTATCGATCATCGACCAGACGTTTTCGGTACAACAATTCTGACAGCCCTCAAGGATTGCGAAGATCACGCGAGCAAATTGGTCGGTTCGGAAGAGCGTCGTCTTCGCGCGCTCACGATCCAAGGACAATACCTATTGAGTTCTAAAAACGAGAAGATGGCAGGTAAGTGCATCGAAACAGCTAGTGTCCTTGTCCCAAACGAACAAAGAGGTTGGGGGCCTGCGGTGGGTGAGTTTCTGCTTTTGAGAGGAAGGATGGAGCAATGGGCTGGTGAGCGTGGCAAGGCATTAGATTCATACAAAGACGCCTTGAAATGCTTTACGCGAGGAGGTTCTAGAACTTTCATTTTTGAGGCCAGGACCAGAATAGACAAGATAAACAAAAGCCCTCGTTAGAGGGCTTTTGCTTTTTGTTCTGTAAGGTCCGTTACATTCGGCCATGTGATGCCGAAGGCGTCATTGATCTTGTTGATCTCGTCCACCAGCCTTTGGTTTTGAGATGCCAGAGTTTTATGTGCGTCGCGCTCGAACCTGAGAACATCGACCGCGGCGACCTTGTAGTTGACTCCGTACCTTGCAAAACACTCTTGAAGTGCTGACAGGTATGGTGACATGCCTGCCCACTGCTTCGCCAGACACTTCTTAAAATCTTCAAACTTCCGATCGTCGGCGTCGAGCAGCTTTTGCTGAAAAAGTTCAAAGATGTGGTTTTCATTGCCGGCGAGAGAGTCCCAACGATGACGTTTCTCGTATGCGTAAGTAAGTGCATCTAGAAACTTGCTAGAGTATCGCCCGTCAACTCCCCAAGTTGGAATCGACCAGCGGCGTCCCTGACCAGGACCGCGCCGAACGCGGCCCCACTCTTTCTTGAAAAGCTCGCGTGAAGAGGCATTCGCCCGGAAGGCGTATGTGAAAATGGCCATGATGTCCTCGATGATGGGTGCACTTAGTATAGGATAATAATCCTATATTTCAACCCCTCATCCGAAGCCTAAGTCCATGTAATCGTTTCAAAAATGTTTTGTGCGGGAAGGTACGTGCCGGAACGTCGTGTCCAGATTAGTGCCAGTCCCCGATTTGCTTCCGTCGGTTAGGGCAATAGGTCGTTGATCCTCAACAGAGGATTGACCGATGGGCAAACTCCAAAATCTATCTCAGTTTTCCGACTGTGAAGCCGAGCGCACGTTTGATGACGTGCCGTTTAGCTCTCCTCTTTCCAAACACGCACGGGAACGGAAGCAGCAACGCGGCATCAATCCGTGCGCGCTCGGCTTTCTTGAGGAGTTCGGCTCCGTTGTCCGATCGCACGGCGCTGACCTTCTGATCTTCGACAAGAAGGCGCGCCGCCGCTTGCAGCATCACCTCGGCGGTGCCCGTGCGCTGAAACTCGTGGAGCCCTTGTTGGGTGTCTACGCGGTGATCTCCGACAACGGCACGGTCATGACGGTCGGTCACCGCGACAAGCGCGTCCGCCGCAGCTAGGAAAGCCATGAACAAGAACACCCGCATCTACGACCGGGAGACGGGCAACATCACGTCCGTCCAATATCCGGATCGTGCTGATCGCTTCGAGCGTGACGACGACGTCCGCTCCCAGCGATTCAATCCGCGTGAGACTGCGGTCAAGCACGCGCGCGAGGGCGTTCCTAATTCCTTCGACACGACCGATAGCTGCAACGAGCGCATCGATCATGACACCAAGGCCCACCTCGCCACGGTTGGGCAGAGCACCGATGGTCAACTCGGCGTACTTTACGACGAGATGCTGGCAATCAAGCTCGCGGTTCTACACCTGAGCACGCTCGCCGCCGATCTGACGAGCCGGATCGACCTGATCAAGGCGGGTCTCGTCGACCGATTACGGGATGCATTCACTGAATCCATCAAGAGCGGCGAAGAGTACCGTATCGCATTGCTGCGTGATCCGCGGCCACCGCAGTACGGTTCTGTTGAACCGATGGCGATCCTGCTGGCGCTTACGATCCTGTTCGAAGGCGCGACCAATGCCGTCTACCTGCGCCCGTATCTCACGGACGGCCTGGCGCAGGGTCTCTATGTCAGCTTCGCGATGTCGCTCGCCAACGTGAGCTTCGGCGTGCTGAGTACCTTCTACGGTCTGCGCTACTGGTTTCACGGCGCCGGTCCGAAACGCCGCCTAGGTGCGACGGTCGCAATCGTGTGTGCGGCTGCGGGCGTGCTGTTGAACTGGGGGTTCGCCCATTTCCGCAATGCGCTTGAGAAGGGCGCCGAACCGTCCGCCATCGATTTCGTCGCGCTGATGCTGCCGTGGGGTGGCGATCGCCTTTCCCTGAGTGCGGCCGCGCTGTTCCTGATCGGCGTGCTGTGTTTCGCCTTCGCCGCGTTGAAGGGCTATGGCGGCAAGCACTCAGCTTTCGACCCGCGTCCGGGTCTGACGGCGATCCATCAGCGGATGGTGTGCGCCAAGGCCGCTCTCGAGCCGTTGAAGCAACAGTTCCGTGAACGCGTGCAGTCCGAGTTGCAGACGTTCTGCCAGCAAAACATCCGCAACCTTCGCGCTCAGGACAATGCCAAGCTGAAAGCCATGAGCGAGCTCCGCGACGCTGCCGTGCAAGTCGATCATGAGCGGCGCGAGACCGCGGAAGAACTGGTCGAAGCCAATAACCGGCAGCGCCGTATCTACCGCGAGACGCAGATGTTTATCCGCGGCGCGGAGTTCGTGCCGCCTGCGTACTTCAGCGTCTATCCGGATTACCGCGAGACGATCGCCGCGTTTCCCGATGCGCGTCGTCACGAGCGCCTTTTTGCCGAGGCCGAGCATGTCTATGCTCAGAACGCCGAGAACCTGACACTCGCCGAGCAGAAGCTGTTCGAGCAGATGTCGATCGAGGTCACCAAGACGTTTAAGGAATTGGCCAAACTGCGCGAAGCCGGCCTGCAAGAATATGCGCGGTCGCTGAAACCGGTGCTGCCCCTCGATCCGCCCGGGGGCCGACGATGACCAGCAAGGGCACTTGGATTCTGCGCATCGCTGCAGTTCTCGCGGCGGTGGCCGCGGTCGCTGCCGTGCTGATCGGCGATGTCGCGACTTCCGCGAAGCCGGTGCGGTTCGATGCCGCGACGTTCTGCCCGCGCGATATGCCGCTGCAATGGTCAGCTATCGCCATCGTCGATCCGACCGATCCGCTGTCCGACCTGCACCTCGCCTCCATCAGGGCGGGATTGAAGAAGCTCCGTCAGTCGGCACCGGTGGGCGGACAGATTGCGATTTTCATGGTCGATAAGACGCGTCCGTTTGAGGGCACCGAGCTGTTGCGTTTGTGCAATCCCGGACGCGGCAGCGACGGCAACCGCTACATCGCGGAAAGCGAGATGCAGGCGCAGCGCCGTTGGGAGCGCGATTTCGAGCGTCCGTTCGAAGAATTGATCGCCAGGTTGCGAACGGTGCCGGCCTCGCCGGACTCCCCGATACTGGAAACGGTGACCGGAATTGCGATGCGCCCGGATTTCACCAGCCGTATCGGCACGCGCGTTCTGTATCTTGCGAGCGATGGTCTGCAGCACCGGGAAGGCCAGTTCACCCATTATATCCGGGGTGATCGCTGGAAGCTGTACAAAGCCGCCGAAACGAACCTCGGCCAACGTCCCGACCTCTCCGGCGTGCAGGTCGTGTTCGATTATCTCGCGCGGTTCGGCGACAAAGAACGCGCGTTCCAGAATGCGGGTCACCGGATCTGGTGGCAGCAGTGGTTCGCGCATGTCGGTGTCACCGACCTCGAAATCAATGGCCAGAAGATCGCGGCGGGGAAGCAGTTATGAAGCTGTTGTCGTTTCTTGCTGAGTTCAGCGTGGTGCTGGTGTCGCTGACGGTGGCTGTCGTCACGATCCTGTTGAATATCATCATTTGGCTTTTGCCCCTGATGATCCGCGGACTCGTCTCGCTTGTGCGTGCACTCGTCCGCGCAGCGCCGTCCAATAAGACCATCCACAAGGCGCAACTGTCCTCTGACCGGCGCCGTCCCACGAACGCGCGGAGGCACTGGCGCTAATGGCATCGTCGATGGGTGATCTCCAAATGGATTTCCTCGATTGTGTGAAACGCGATCGCGAGGAAGTTCTCAAACAGGAAACCAACAAGCTCTTGCTGGCGCGAGAGATGTGGGATTGTGTTTTGGCGGGTGTTTACCGGTCCCCGGCCGTGGCCAAGGAAAACGTCCACATCTCGATCGAGGCGCGCGGCGTCGGGCCGACGATGACCATGATCGAGGAAGGCGGGGTTCACGACCAGGAGCGAGGCTGGATCACCGCAGACAATGAGATCGGGCCGACAAAATCGACTGATGACGATAACAGCGCTGATCGCGTGATGTACAAGCTCCGAGACATGTGGTGCGCCCTGCAGCAACAGGCGCGTGTCGTCGACAGGGCCCAGCAAGCGCTCGACCTTGTTAATCGCGAGCGTGAGCGCCATGCCGCACTTCTTGTGCGCATGCGTGACGGCAGCAATCCGGATCGCGCAAATGACCGACAAATGGCCGATGGCGCGGAAAACGCCAATCGCGTTGACGGACTGAGCCACGGGCGGAAGTCTCGCGGCGCATGATCTGGAAGCTATTGTTTCAGGCAGCAGCCTTGCTGCTGAAGGTTACATTCTTCCTGTTGCGCCAACTTGTGCGGCTTTGTCTGACGATCCTGCGCGGCCTGTTGCAGTTGCTGATCAGCAGCGCCTCGACCACGCACGGATCCGCGCGCTGGGCGACTCTTTGGGAGCTCTTCCGATCTGGGAGCCTGAGGGCAAGTGGTATCATCGTAGGGAAGATATGGGGCCGGTTTATCCGCTTCCAGCAAGAAGGATTTGTTCTGCTGTTCGCGCCGACGCGGGCCGGGAAGGGCTACAGCGTCGTCGTGCCAAATTTGCTCGACCGCGAAGGCTCAATCATCGTGACGGATATCAAGGGTGAGAACCACGCCATCACGGCGCGAGCGCGAGCGCAACGAGGACCGGTGTGGACGCTCAATGTATTGGACCCTTCGAGGTCCAATTCTTTTAATCCGCTCGACATGGTGCAGATCGGGACCATGCACGAGTCCGACGACGCCAAGCAGCTCGCGGACCTCATGATCATTCCCGAACAACACGGCAGCGACCATTGGGACGAAAAGGCCAGGGCACTGCTCGGCACACTGATCCTGTTCGTTTGCCACAAGTACCGCGATGTCGCCGAGCTCCGTACGCTTGCGCAAGTCCGCGCGTTGGCCGTGCAGGATTGGGCGGGACTCGCCGAAACCCTCAAGGAGGCGACGGAGCTGGGTCCTGTCAGCCTGCGGGAGGAAGCCGTTGCAGTCCTCGCGATGGAGAAGTCCGACGAGTACAAGTCTGTCAAAAGCACGATGGATAAGGCGACCAGCCTTTGGAGTATCGACAAGCCGGCTGGGCTCGTCTCTTCACGTTCGGATTTCAGGTTCGAGCAGCTCAACGAAGCCATCGCTAGTATTTACGTGATGGTGCCGGAGGAGAAGCTTCGCATCTACCGCGGCTTCCTGCGCGTGATGATCGGCTGCGCCATCGTCGCCATGACGCGGGCCAAGCATGCGAAGCCCAAGGTTAAAACCCTGCTCATTGTTGACGAGGCTGCAGCTCTCGGGCGATTGCAGCCGATCGAGGACGGCGTCGGCTATCTGGCCACCTACATGTCGATGGTCATGGTCTGGCAGGATCTCGACCAGCTCGAGCGAACCTACCCGAAAGCCCGCTCGATGATCGCCAATGCGGGTTGCAAGGTCGCTTTCAACGTCGCCGACATCCAGACCGCGCGGATGCTGGCCGACAGCATCGGGCACACCACGATCCTCAGCCGTTCGGCGGGGCAATCGCAGGCCAATGTCGATATGGTCAAACACCAGATGAGTGAGGGCGTTAGCGAGACGGGCCGCTATCTGGTCGATCCTTCCGAGATCATGCGGCTGCCGGCGAAGCGCTCGATGATCCTGATGCCACGCCAAGTCCGGCATCCGATCCTGGCGACTAAGGTCGTTTATTGGAAGGAGCGCCGCTGGAAGGGAAAATGGGATATCTGGCGCGAGAGCGTCCAGGTGCCAGTTTCCGCGCCCAGACCGGCGGGCGCCGCTTGAGATGCTGACGCCGCACCAGATGCTTGCGCTGGATGCCCAGCAGTCCCGCCAGAACTACATCGATGTCGCGCAGCAGATGATCGATCAAGTCGGCGCGCTTCTTCCGGTGCGTCGTGAACGACGGCGTCGTCATGGCTTTGATGACTGCCGCATTGTCACGACGACGCTGCCACAGACGACGTTTGGCGTTTCGCCGCTGCTCGATGTCACGGCGCACGGTCGCGGCGTGGGCTTCCCGGCTCAGAAACTGACGCTTGTGACGAAAACGCATTGCCCGCCGCTGCCATTGCAGCAGATGCCGGTCCATGCGTTTCAGGTTGGCATCGACGATCTGAACGTTGCGCTCCAGCCGCGTGCCTTTGTCGATCTGCGAATACCGCACCGTCCTTCGCTCGGAGCGGCCCGCACTGTTGCGCCGGCGAGGACCGGCCGCCCGATCGCTACTGCGCAGCCGCCGCTCGCGCCGCGCCGCCTGACTGGCCTGCGGGCCGACGTGGATCTCCGGTTCGCGATCGAGTGTGAGGGCGGAAAGCTTGTCACCGCGCGTCAGTGCATCGTCGCGCTGGGCCTTCAGTGTACGATGGTCGACACGCTCGCGATGCCCGGCCACCGCCAACGCTTCGTTCTGGTAATTCGCCCAACTCTCACGCCAGGCCTTCAGCAACTCGTCGCTGTTCCACTCGCGCGTCTTGACCGGGCGCAGACCGGTGCTGGTTGCCTGACGCATACTCAGCATGATGTGGGCATGGTGGTTGTCGGGATGGTCGCCTTTCTCGAGTACGGGCTGATGGATGGCGACGTCGGCGACCATTCCCCGAGCCACGAACTGGTCACGCACGAAACGAAGCAGCAGCTCTTGCCGCTGAAGCGCGTTCAGTTCGCGCGGCAACGCCATGTTGATCTCACGGGCCAATTGCGCATCGACCCGCTTTTCAATCCTCTCGGCGTAGTTCCAGAACTTCTCACGATCGCGCATCCACTCGGCCGCGCCGTCAGGCAGCATCATTTCGGAATAGACCACACCGCGACGACGGCTGAAGTCATAGACCTCGTTCTTCCGATGGTCGGCCAGACGCACGCCTGCGCGGTAAGCCGCCGCCTTGATCGCGGAACGGCCTTTCGATCGTCCGATGATTTGCGAGGAGAGATGATAGCTCGCCACGTGAAGCTTTCTCGTTGGGACCGTCAGCCCGGCTGCGTCAGCCGAGGCGCACCTATGTCGCGCCAGCGATGTATAAGTGCGCCTTTGTCTTTTGTTGGGCCTTACTTCGTTCTCAGGCGTTTCTTCGAGGCTGCGTCGTGTCCGTCACACCGCGGTTCGTCAGATGTCTGAACAAAACTTTGCCGGTGGAGTCGTCTTCAACGCTGCCGTCCTTGTCGTCGTCGCCGTCGCGACAGGCGCTGCAATCGACTACGCGGCCGTTATAATGGGTTTTGCTCCGCCCGCCGGGTGTGCCCTGCTGACCACCGTTCAGACCTACGCAGCCGCTGCTACAATCTGCATGGTGTTTGCCGGCGTCCTCGCTCTCGCGTTTGCGTCCAACAAGGCGGTCGGTACGACGTTCATCATCGGCGGCCTGGTCGTCGGCTCGTTGCCGGGCGTCGTCGACAGCTATCTGGGCCGGTATGCCGGGATCGGCTGCGGGAGCCAGAAGCAAATGTCAGACAAACCGCACCGGGGGCTGGCCGCCCCCGGACCCCCGCGAGGCCCCATCACAGATGGGAAAACAGGAATCGGACATTATTTAGCTGATGGCGCTTACCAGCGGACTGTGGTTGGGCGTCCGGAGTATTGATGAACAAGCCGCTCGATAGCCGTTTCGATCACCCGTTGCCGCCTCAGCTTTTGGAGGCGACCAATCTTTTTCAGGCCTTTGCCCAGCGCGAGCTGAAAAGAGAGGAACGGCGCGAGACACCTAAAACGCCTCTTTATCACTACACCGCGCATTTCAGCGCACTCGAAGGCATCCTGACCAACCAGCATCTGTGGTGTTTCAGTCACCTGAAGCAGAAAGATGCCAACGAGTTCGCGTTTGCGTTGGAACAGGCTCGTCGGGCCATTCGTGATGTCGGTGCGAAGAGCAAGGATTGGTTCGCGAGGTCGATGTGCGCTTGCCTCGATGACATGCTTGAACACAACCCTTTGGCCGGGCCCTTTGATTTCTTCCTGTTCAGCCTCAGTCGGGTACGCGACGATCCCAATCAGTGGCGCGACTATGCCGATACCGGGAAGGGGTACGCGATCGGTTTGTCGTCGGCGCTATTTCAGCCTGAGGTCAAGGAACTTCACCCGCGAGCCATCGACAACGTTCATGTCGGGCGCGTGATCTATGGTGACCGCCCGACCTATGATCGGCATCGGTTCGTCATCGAGAAGGCCGCCGAACTCGTAAGCCGGATCGGAAATCGCGAACGGAAGTGGGTCGATCTGTCTCGTCCTGGTCTCTTCTTCAACGCGATGGCACGCGAGGTGCTGGCGTCGCAGCTCATCTGGAACTGTCTTACCGCCAAGGAGAGCCAATACCGGATCGAGAACGAAGTTAGGCTGATCACCATGGGTGTAAGCGAGAACTTTGATGCTGACCGGAAGCTGCTCGGCGATCGGCCATATATCGAGTCCGCTTTGCCGCTGAAGGTTGATGGCCATGTGACAGAGATCATCGTCGGATGCGATGCGCCGTTGGACATTGAAGATCGGATTAAGGCGATTCTGACGAGGGAAGGATATGGGCCGGGCATCCCCGTCATTCGGTCGGGAACAAAGGCTTCGGCCGCTCCCAGGCCGTGATCGCTAGTCTGCGTTCTTCCGTATTCTGAATGCCGCAGGGTTAGCTTGAACCTGTTCGAGCAAAGTACGGTAGGTGGCTGCCGAGACTGTTCTCAGGAGAGTGTCAAACTCCCAGAGCTCATTTCCGATGAAAGTGAGTCCCTCATCGAACTCCATCTGAAGGAAGTGAAAATCCGTACCGTTGTCTTGATCTAGCGGAAAGGTGGTTGTCGCGAACCGCATCATTTCTTCATCGGTATGCGCCGTAATCTTGTTTCGCAGCTCCATCACCCTCCCGTGTAGCGAACTTTGCTCCTGCGTCAGCTTGGCGTTGGTCATCTTTATCGACAATCGCGGCACGGTGCCCTTGGTCTGAGTGAACGGACGGGTATACGCGATGATGAGCGACGTTTCGTAGCAACGGAAACGCCGTAGCTGCTTTGTGCTGTATCTTTCCGCCACATCGACCTCAGCAAGGAAAGCGCTTGCGCTGCTTGCGAGCTGGAAATCGCCGAGGGCAGAAATCAGACGTATTCGGCGTCGCTCTAGCTTGGTTTCGATGATGCTCATGTGTCGATCATAATCGGCAGCGGAGACGAGGGGTAGGGTGGCCTTACAGCTACGTTTCCCGATCGGCGTTTGAAAGAATGCCCCTTTTGGGGGCATTCCAGTCAGTCGCTTTTCTCGTTCTCTTTCCGCTCGCGGACGACCAAGCGGCCATTCACGGGGAGGGCGACGAGCTCGATGTTAAACCCGCGTTGATCGTCATGAGGCCATGCGGCCCCCACGCGCTGCCAAAAAGCGCTATCGCCCTCGCCCGTCACGACAAAGGCTTCATGGCTCGGTTTCTTCGGCTTACTTGCCATAGGTCTCTCCTGTGATGCCGTCTCCGGTGATCGACAGGGTGAAAAGTCACTGCCGGTCTTGCCGGCGTACGGTTGCGTGATGTCTCGCACAGGCGAGGCTTCATCGCCGAACGACATGCCCGCCTACCGTGCAAAATCATCGGTCTGACATTGGACAAACGGTGCCCTGAAGCTGGGGCACCGTTGATCTCGTCACCGGAAACGGCGTAGGCGCAAACTCGCCGTGCGGTGATGCGACGAGTCCAGCTCAATCCCGATGTAATCGCGCCCACATTGCTTAGCTGCGACCAATGTCGATCCAGACCCGCAGAATGGGTCGAGCACTACGCCTGCCTTCGAGCAGTAGGTATCGATGAAAGGCCGAAGCATCATTTCCGGCTTTTGCGTCGGATGAAGTCGGTTGCCGGTATAGAAAAAGTCGGCAACTGAGGCCAAGGGATTTTCAGGCCACTCAGGCCGGCCTTTGGCAAGGAGATATGCTTGCTCATGATGTTGCTTGAGGAAGCTTTCCGACGATGCGTATCGCTTGCGGAATACGGCGTGACCAACGATCCGGAAGCCCGCAGCCTTCCATGCGGCAGTAAAGGCAGCGACCGTGGTGTAGCCGTAGAAGCACAAGCACAGAGTGTCGTTCTTCATGACGCGGTGGATTTCGCGGAACGCCGGTTCGAGCCAGTCCAAGCAATCATCGTTTCGCACGCTGTCGCCATTGCGCGACCTATACTTGACGCCATAGGGCGGATCAGTGAGGACGAAATCGATCGAGGCGGTCTTGATGCCCTTCATCACCTCCACGCAATCACCTCGGATAACGGTGTTGCGCGCGCTTGCCGAAAGGCTTCTTGCGAAGCCCTTCGACATGCGGGTGTCGCGCATCAGCGCGCCTCCTGCGGCTTGGGTTCACGAACGACCAGGCGGCCATCCACCGGCAGTGCCGTCAGCACCAGGTTGAATCCTGCCCGATCTTCGTGTTCGAACGCGACCCCCACCTTACTCCAGAAGGCGTTGTCACCCTCGCCATCGACCGTGAAGACGTTGTAGCGGCGGTTTTCTTTGTTGCGTTTCATGTTTGTTACTCCCTTTGGTTTTCCGGCCACGTCCATCGTGTCCGTTGGGAGTTTCAAAGTCCGGCAGCTCGGCAGACCGGCAATGGGTGGGTCCGACCGAGGGGCCCCTCGGGGATGCGGTTGGATGCCCTTGCCGGGCGGCACTGTTGGACTAGATCACGACCAAAACGGCAGTGATGGCCTCGGCGGCAAAGGGCACAAACGTGCAAGTTCGCGCAAACCTAGACCTCTTCGTTGAGCCGATAGCGGCTGGCAGATTGATAGGGGCAGGCCTCGCAATACCGAAGAATGGCACTTCAACGGATGCGCTAGATAGGTCAACCTGCGCCGTTCGTTCCAAAAAGGTTGCGGGAGCTTGATGTATGGAAATCCGTCTGCCGAAGCGGATACTGCTGTCCGGGGCGTTTGTGGTGCTCTTTGGATTATCTGTCGGCGAAGTCCACGCGGTGTCATGCAAGCGCGGGGACAAGCAGCCTCAGATCCCGTTATCGGTGGGTGTTTGCGGGTTTGATGCTGGAGCGCGCTCATTCTCCGGTTCGGCGGCCCAGCAGGCTGCCTGCCTTACGCGCAGGGTGCAGTTTGCCAACAGCGCGATTGGCCCCGAGACCCTGTCGACGTTCCTTGAGAACCTTGTGGACACGACGGCTCCGTCTGGTGGATCTGTACAAGCGTATCTTCGGAGTCTGGGGGTTGATGCGACGCAAGTGGGTCGTCCGATTGGACCTGCAGTCCAGGCCAAATACTTCGTCATTCACGACACGAGCTCCCCTGATTGCTCAGAGCTCGATAAGGAGCGATCCGCCGCGTGTCCGGAGCGGGGTGTGTTTCCCGCAATTATCAATGATGAAAGCTGGAGCGAGAACCGGAGGTTTTTGGGGCACACTCCTTCAAATGCGCCTGCTCACGTCACCACTAACCGCTCTGGTCAGTCGGTTCATCTTGTTGATTATGCCGTGCATAAGCAGGCGATGAAGTTCGAGGGCTGCAATATAGCCGCCACAAAAAACGTGTTTATCCACGTTGAAAACATCCAGCCGCGCATCAGCAGACCGCCGCAGCCGACCAAACGGATTGAGCCGTTTGTTGCGCCAGATCCGGCATTCGGCCCGCGGCAATACGATCGACTTGCGCTCGTCTACATGGTGGCAAGTGCACGGCGGGGACGATGGCTCATCCCCGCGTATCATGGCGTCATTGATCATCTGTACAAGAATGGCCATGACGATCCGCAAAACTTCGACATGGCCGCTTTCAGCGAAGCGGTGCGCAGGCATTCAATAGCTGTAGGCCATCGTTAGCTTCCAGCAGTCGTACGTTTACTTGCGAACGAACGCGCCGATCACTTTCAGGGCGATTGCGCCAACGAGCCAGATCGTAACGACCCCGATCGCCGGCATAATGTAGCCCGTGTTATCCGCGACAAAACTGCCAGACTTCGGTGGCGAGAATACGCCTGCGAACGTCATTACGAGCAGTGCCAGCATAACTAAGTGGAAGCCAATCCTTACGCCTTTCATCGATCTCTCCTAGCTTTTGCAATTTGCGATCATGAGGCTGCGCATCTTGGCGAAGCCGCTCATCTGCACCATCGACTCCTCCACGAAGGGATCGTCGACGGTCATTCCGATGTCCCACTTGTCACCCACACCCTGGCGGTGCGCGTTCACCTCGGCTTGCAGAAGCTCGCGTGACAGCGTGGCGGCGAACGCACCTGATAGGCGGCCGTTAGTGAGGTTGAAGCCATTCATGTTGTCGTCCTTGCCATGGACGTGCAACGACTTGGCAGCGCCATTAAGCTTGAGCACAGCAGGGACGTACTCAAGCCGCCCGCCCGCGACGCACTCAAGGATCAGCCCAGAAAGGCGGTCCGCACCGTCGTAGTTACTCTTCGTCGATGCCTGTGGTCGACCGTCGCTCTTGATCGCGATACGCCAAGCACCGATCTGCCCCGGGGATATCGTCGCGGCTGGCACCGCCACCGTCTGTGGAGGCGTCGTTGCAGGTGAAGTGCTTTGAGTGGCTGCGGCTTGCTGGGGTGATGACGGCGGCAGGCTGCTTCTCGTGAGCGATGCTGCCTCTTTGAATTGCCGCGCAAGATCAACGTTGCCGGTATCAATCACCGCGTCTAAGAACGAGCTGAACTTGCAACTGCCGTAGCCGTTCATTGTCGTGTAAGCGACCGGTATCGTCGGCGGCAAGCCGCCAGCCGACAACGCGCGCACTGTCCGGATGAGCAGGTATTGGCTGTTGCCGCGAATGTGCGTGAACAAATAGCCGTACAGGTTCGAGGGTTGCGCACAGTTGCCGCTTCTCAGCGACATGTTGATCTGCGCGCCGTCACGGATGAGCCGCTCGACAGTGTCCGCATTGAGGTTTTGCACGGCATGTTCGATCAGCCGCATCCCGCCCTGATCGCGGGCGTTCACGTCCGCGCCGGCTTTGACCATCGGCGACAGGACCGTGTCGTAGTAGAAGCTATCGAGCGGCATGGCGCTGCGGAGGATGCAGCCCCGGAACATCTGCGTGATGGCCGCACGGTCACGCAATCCGTACCGAATGAGCGACGAGAACCCCTGGGCCATAGCGTCGATGTATGGGCGGCGGAATTGGGCTTGCCGTTCTCGCAGCTCCTTCAGTTGCTCAGGCGTCCCGCGCGTTTCGATGCCAAAATCGCGCGGCGCTTGGGGAGCCGTGCAGAAATATTCAAGGTTGGCCTCACCGATGCCTTGCGGGTTCGGGTTCTGCTTGAACCGCTCGAACACAATGCGTTGCACGTTGGGATTACGGTATTGCGAAGGCCCGTTGTCCATCGTGCCAAGCCGATAGAACCAGACTGACAGCGGCTCGCCCGCGATGCTGTTCACGTTGATGCCCGCGATCTGTGCGTACTCGACCGTCTTGGCTTCATCGCCAGTGAACAAAGTCTTGAGAAAGGTCTTCTCGCGATCGGATAGACGACGCGCGTTTTCCCACGTAGTGGCTGATGTAGCGGATGTCGCAGTCGTCGCCAGAATCCAGAACGCAACGCCCAGCTTTTTGCTGGCCGCCCTTGCAGAACGCGAAATCATGGAATGCCCCGTCAGGTCAGGGAGCTGCACAACAGCTCATCACTGATCTTCAACGGTAGCGAAAATCCTGATTTACGCTTCGGCGTTATCAGGTCAGGCTTCATGCACTCGGAATGAAAAGCGAATGCAGCCCGAACACGGTAACTCCCCGGAATAACTCCGAAACTGCTCGTAGGTTGCGGCATACCATTGGTCGCAATCTGGGACTTGCAAATGTCAGGACATTTGCAACGGAAGGTCACGCAAGATGACAACTTACGGCTACGCCCGCGTAAGCGGCCCATCCCAAGAACTGGAAATACAAAAGACCGATCTCTACGCCGCAGGCTGTGACAAGATTTACTCAGAAAAGCTTAGTGGGCTGAAGGATGATCGGCGTCAGCTTAAGTTGATGCTACGCGCGTTGCGCCCTGGCGACATCGTTATCGTCAGTGCTTCGGACCGGCTGACGCGAAGCGGATCGTATCGGACTCTTGCAGTGCTTAATCAGATCACGTTGCGCGGCGCAAAGTTCAAGTCATTAGCCGAACCATGGATCGATACGACCACCGAGTTCGGGGAACTACTTGCAGCGATCATCGGCTTTGTGGGCCGGAAATCTCGTGACGACATCGTCCGCCGCACGAAGGCGGGCCGCGAGCTTGCCCGTGCCAATGGTGTGAAGTTCGGCCGCAAGCCCAAGCTTACCTCGGCGCAACGCCGGGAGGCCATTGAGCGACGCGTCGCCGGCGAGAACATGAAGTTAATCGCGCGGTCGTTTGACGTCAGCGCTTCGACAATCTCACGCTTAAAGGAGGAACACGCTTAGATGGAGCGATACGAACCTAAGAAGCCGCAGCCGATCGACGTTCATGTCGGCTCACGATTGAAATCAAAGCGCATTGCCATAGGAATGAGCCAAGCCGCGCTCGGCAGCGCTATCGGCGTATCGTTCCAGCAAGTGCAGAAATACGAATCTGGCACCAACCGGCTAACAGTAGGCAAGTTGCTGACACTGACCCAGCTCTTACGCGTGCCGATGTCCTACTTCTTTCGCGGCTTTGCCGTCTCAGAACGAGTCGGCTAGCGCGATCTCCGCGCGAAGCGCGTTGATGCGGCGTGTCGCTTCCTCACGCGTAAGGTCGTTCGCAAACTGCCTGGGCTGGTAAGCCTCAACGCTCAGGCTTTTGAGCGTCGTCGCTTGTGCCTTCGTCATTGGCCCTTCAACGCGGTCGGGCAACTCGCGGTAGGTGGATGTCATCGCGAACTCCTAACTTTGCGACCATCGGTATATTGACTCTATGTTCTTATTTTGTTCTATTCAAGCCATGAACATCGAACTGAACAGAATAAGAAATAAAATCAGTGACTTGCGCGCTGAAATGCTGTCGCTTGAGGGCGAAATCCGGAAGCAGATCGACCGTGACGAGGACTGCTCGGAGAACGCCGGTCGGGTCCTCGACATGCGGGCTGAATTGAACGCGTTGATTGGCCAACGGATATCATTGGGTGACACCCAGCGCCTCATGGCGGCACCTATCCTTCACCGCAAGCACGAGACGAAGATCGCGCGCGGCTACTGACAATCACATCTTCACCTCGCGTCAGCGAGTGATCGCTGATGCGTGTGTATGAATCCCACCCGTCACACGTGACGGGTTTTCTTTTTGGAGTGCAGATGTGGAGGAACAGCGCGACGTTTGCCGCTTCGCTCGACAGCTCACGATGCCTGTGAGATTTCTGTAACAGAAATGAAAGGTGATGCATGAGCAACGTCGAACCAAGCAACGTCGTTCGGTTGCCAGTCCCTGTTGCCGCCATCGCCAACCGCAGCAGCGTTCGCGTCCCATTGGTCAGTTCAACTGTCGCCGCAGGCTTTCCGTCGCCCGCCGATGATTACTTGGACCGCCCGCTCGACTTCAACGAGCTGCTCATCGAGAACCCGGCGGCGACCTTCGCCGTGCGCGTGGCTGGGGAGAGCATGACCGGCGCCGGAATCTTCCCGGGCGACATTGCCATCGTTGACCGTTCAAAAACCGCAGCCAGCGGTGCGATCGTCCTGGCTTTGGTCGATGGTGAGTTCACGATAAAGCGTTACCGCAAGCGCGGTGGTCGGGTCGTGCTGCAAGCCGAGAACAGCAAGTACAAGGATATCGTCATTCCCGAGGACGCTACGTTCGAAGTATGGGGCGTCGTCACCAAGGCCATCCGAATGCTCTAGCCGTGACCGCCCCACTCGCTCTGGTCGACTGCAATAACTTCTATGCCAGTTGCGAGCGCGTGTTCCAGCCGGCGCTTCGCAACAAGCCGATCGTCGTCCTGAGCAACAACGACGGCTGTGTGATCGCCCGGTCAAATGAAGCCAAAGCTCTCGGCGTGCAAATGGGCGAGCCGTGGCACCTGTGCCGGGATCGCTACAAGGGCGTGATCGTCCGTAGCTCCAACTACGCACTGTACGGCGACATGAGCGCGCGAGTCATGCGCGTACTGGCGGACTTCACCCCCGACCTAGAGATCTACAGCATCGACGAAGCGTTCCTGAGCCTGGCGGGCTTTGAAGGACGGCTTGAAGAACATGCGCGGCGGTTGCGTGCGACCGTCATGCAGTGGGTGAGCATTCCCGTCAGTGTCGGCATCGCGCCGAGCAAGACGCTGGCGAAAGCTGCGAACCGAGCCGCCAAGAAGAACCAGAACAGCGGCGGCGTCGCGATATTGATGGACGAACGCTCTCAGACTGAGGCGCTCGCCAACCTCGCGCTGACCGATCTATGGGGCATTGCGGCGCGCATGGCGGCGAAGCTGGCCGCTGTTGGTATTGATACGCCGTTGAAGTTGCGCGATAGCGACCCGCGTTTCATACGCGAGCGCTTCGGCGTGGTGTCGGAGCGAATGATCCACGAACTGCGTGGAACGCCCTGCATCGACTTTGAGACCGTCACGCCCGACCGTAAGTCGATCATGGCGACACGCAGCTTTGGCCGTGCGGTGCTGACCAAGCATGAAATGCAGGAGGCTGTTGCGAGCTACGTAGCGCGAGCGGCTGAGAAGATGCGTCGGCAGAGGCTCGCTACCGATTGCCTCGTAGTGTTCATTCACACCAACAAGCACAAACCCGGTGACAGGCAGTATTACGCAGCGCGGCCGATCCAGTTGCCTGTGGCTTCTGCCGATACAGGCCGCCTGACTTCGTATGCCATGCGCGCGCTCGATTGCATCTGGCGCGAGGGCTTCCGCTATAGCAAGGCCGGCGTCATCTTCCCCAAACTGACATCGGCGTCGGTCGTGCAGACCGATCTGTTTGGCCAACCCGATACCATGCAGAGCGTTGCCCTCATGCGCGCCCTGGACGCGATTAACGCGCGTTTTGGCCGTTCAACGATGACTTACGCCACGCAAGGCACGAAACAGCGGTGGAAGCTTAAGAGCGAGCATATCTCGCCGCGCTACACCACCAGTTGGGACGAGTTGCTGAAGGCGTAGGCGTCTACCCGCAGATCTCCGTCCTACACGACACCTTCAGGAGCCAGCTTGCACGCTGACTCCAAGCTGGTCTCAATCTGAATGGTGGGATGTTCGACGCTGTGATGTTCGTGTAGCTCGTCCTGGACTTTCATCAGAAAGGCGTCACCTGGGTGTCCCTCGGGCATCACCAAATGAACGGTCAACGCCGTCTCCGTGGTGCTCATCGACCAGATATGCAGGTCATGGAACGTCGACACGCCGGGCAGCGCCTGGAGATAAGCCTTCACGGCTTCGATATCGACCCCGACGGGCACCGCCGCGAGCGACATCGACACGCTGTCGCGGAGCAACCCCCAAGTGGACCAGAAGATTACGACGACGAGGACCAAGCTGACGACGGGATCAAGCCACAGCCAACCGGTGAGCATGATGCCAAGACCAGCGAGCAAAACCGCCGCAGACACGCCGGCATCGGCAGCCATGTGGAGGTATGCGCCTCGGATGTTGAGATCGCCCTTGCGGCCGGACGCAAACAACCATGCCGTAAAGCCATTGATGAGGATACCGACGGAGGCGACAGCCATCACGGTGAGGCTCGCGACCGGCTCGGGTTTCTGAATACGGAGGATCGCTTCCCACGCGATACCGCCAATGGCCACCAACAAGAACATGGCGTTGAACAACGCCGCGAGGATCGACGAGCCGCGAAGGCCATAGGTGTATCGGGCAGTCGGCGCGCGCGCAGCCAACATCGTCGCTATCCAGGCGACGATCAGGCCAAGGACATCGGACAGGTTGTGGCCAGCGTCGGCGAGCAATGCGACCGAGTTGCTCCAGAAGCCGAAAGCCGCTTCGATCGCAACGAATGTGATGTTCAATCCGATGCCAAGTGCGAACGCCCGGCCAAAAGACGCGGGAGCATGCGAATGGCCTGCACCGCCATGTGCGTGTCCTTGATGATCGTGGTCGTTCATGGCGTCATCATATCCCAATTCTAAGGATCAATCACTCGTCGGCGTAAAACGCTTGCCGTCCCAGCGCAAAGGCTCATGCAGGTTTACGCCTTTACCTCTGCTGGGGAAAAGCGTCTCGTCATCCACGAAGCCAGAGAATACGCGCGTGTAGCCGCGCGCCGATTGCGCGTAGACTTCGTGGAGGCAGCTTCCCTGTTTACAAACCAATCCCCGCCGGGGACACCAAAGCGCTTCGTAGTGAAGCACCAGAAACTGTCCATTGCTGACAGGAAGAGCAAAGCCGTGTGCAGCAGCCAACCTATCGCCGCAGGCGCTGCCCAACGCCTTTACGCGTGAGCGAATCTCGTTCGGCAGCGCCTCGATGTGTTCAACAGCCCACGCCTCATGGTCCTTGTATGATGGCGGGGCAGACGTCGCTTGAGCGGCAGGCAACACGCTCACCGCCAACGCGAGCGCTGCCAGTATTGCAAACCTGCCGACCGGGTTCATTGCGAGAACTTCGCTTGCCCGGTCTTGTTCTTGTCGGTCTTGATCAGCAGCGTGACGGATGAACCCTTGGCCAATGCTTTTTTGGCTTCGCCTTTCAACGCTTCGCCTGAGGCGGCAAGCTGCACAGTTTCTCGCTCGGCGCCCGTGACCACCAAGGCCGAGCCGGAGTATCCGGCTGTCTTGATAGGCTTGTTGTCTTCGTCGAACACGTTGAACGTGATTGAGGTGCCACTGGTCACCAGCTCCGCGTGGACCCCCGCGACGTCTTCCATCGGGCCGCCATTCGGACCTTTGGCACCGTGCTTGTGCTGCGCGAAAGCAGGAACGGCGAGAAGCGACAGTGCGAGAAGTCCGGCTACGAGTTTCATGACGATGCTCCGTTGGTTTGGGGAATTGCTTCGACGGTTTCACGCCGAAACAGGACGTACAGTGCTGGCAGAACCAGCAGCGTGAGGATGGTGGACGAGATGATGCCGCCGATGACCACGGTCGCGAGCGGACGTTGGACCTCGGCACCGGCACCCGTGGCGATCGCCATGGGCACGAAGCCAAGGGATGCGACCAACGCTGTCATCAGCACGGGCCGCAAGCGCGTCAGCGCGCCTTCTTCGACGGCCTCCATCACGCTTCGACCTTCGTCGCGCAACCGTTGGATGAAGGCGATGATGACCAAGCCGTTCAGCACGGCGACGCCCGAGAGTGCGATAAACCCGATGCCCGCGCTGATCGAGAGCGGAATGCCTCTGAGCAGCAAGGCCGCAATGCCACCGGTCAAGGCGAGCGGCACGCCGCTGAACACCAAGGCCGCATCCGCGAACGAACCAAGGCTTGCGAACAGCAGAATGAAGATCAGGAGTAGCGCGATCGGCACGACGATGGTCAGTCGCTTGGTCGCGGACACAAGCTGCTCAAACTGTCCGCCATAAGCAATCCAATAGCCTGCGGGCAGTTTCACCTTTTCAGCGATCTGAGCCTGCGTGTCGGTCACGAACGACCCAAGGTCACGACCACGAACGTTCGCGGTCACGACGATACGCCGCTTTCCGTTCTCGCGGCTGATCTGGTTCGGTCCAGGCGCAGACTCGATTTCTGCGACGGACGATAGCGGCACATATCGCGACTGGAACAATGGCGAGTTCGCCCATGCCGCGCGGACGGCGGTCGATTGCGCTTCGGCCGCCGGCAAGGGGATCGGGATATTGCGGATGGCCTCAATGTCAGTGCGGAGGTTTTCTGGCAGCCTGACCACGATCTCAAAGCGCCGATCGCCTTCAAACACCAGACCAGCATTCTTGCCGCCGACGGCGGCTTCGACGATGCCTTGGACGTCAGCGACGCTGAGGCCAAGGCGCGCAAGGGCTGGCCGGTTGATCTTCACGGTCAGGACGGGCAAGCCGGTGACCTGTTCGGTTTTGACGTCGGCTGCTCCGCTGATGCCTTGCAAGACGCTTTGCACTTGGCTGGCCACTTGCAGCAACGTGTCGAGGTCGTCACCAAAGATCTTCACGCCAACGTCACTGCGGACGCCTGAAATCAGCTCGTTGAACCGAAGTTGGATCGGCTGCGAGAGTTCATACGAGCTGCCGGCAATTTCCTCAGCGGCTTTCTCCACCTCGGTGACCAATTGGCTCTTGGGCTTCTTCGGGTCGGGCCATTGGTCGCGAGGCTTCAACATGACGTAGCCGTCGGAGATCGACGGCGGCATCGGGTCCGTTGCCACCTCGGCGGTGCCGGTTCGCGCAAACACTTCCTTGACCTCGGGAAGCTGCAACAGCCGCTTCTCCAGTGCGGCCTGCATCTCGATGGATTGCGTCAGGCTGGTGCCAGGAACGCGCAGTGCCTGAACCGCAATGTCGCCTTCGTCGAGGCTCGGGATGAACTCGCCGCCCATGCGCGAGGCGGCGATCCCGGAGACCACGACCAGCACGCCCGCCAGCACGGCGACAAGCGAACGATGTTGAATAGAGAGGGAAAGCAACGGCACGTAAGTGCGCCGGGCCGTCCGCATAAACCAGTTTTCCTTTTCAGTGACGCGACCGGTCACAAACAACGCCACGGCTGCCGGAACGAACGTCATCGACAGAATTGCCGCGCCTAAGAGCGCCATCAGGACCGTGAGGGCCATCGGCGTGAACATCTTGCCCTCGACGCCTGTAAGCGTGAGAACCGGCAGATAGACGACGGCAATGATCAGTGTCCCGAACAGGCTGGGCTTAATCACCTCCGATGCGCCCGCCAAAATGGTCGCGAAGCGCTCTTCACGGTTGAGCAGCCGACCGCGCCGATGTTGCTCTTCGGCTAAGAGCCGTAGGCAGTTTTCGACGATGATGACCGCGCCATCGATGATGATGCCGAAGTCGATGGCGCCCAAGCTCATGAGATTAGCGCTGACCTTGTTCTCGACCATGCCCGTGATGGTGAACAGCATGGAGAGCGGGATCACCATCGCGGTGACCAAGGCAGCCTTGATGTTTCCCAACACCAGCAGAAGGATCACGACAACAAGGATCGCACCTTCGATGAGGTTTTTCTCAACCGTAGCGATGGTTGCCTCAACCAGATGAGTGCGGTCGTAGATCGTTTTAGCAACCACACCCTCGGGTAGCGACTTGGCGATATCCTGAAGCTTGTTCGTGACGCGCGCGGACACCGTACGGCTGTTCTCGCCGATGAGCAGCATGGCCGTGCCGATGACGGTTTCCTTGCCATCATGCGTCGCCGCTCCCGTACGAAGGTCTTGGCCTTCGCGCACGTCAGCAACATCGCCGATGCGCACAGGCACACCATTCCGCGTGCCGACCACGACGTTCTTGATGTCATCCGTCGTACCGACTTGGCCCGGCGTCCTGACCAAATACTGCTCGCCGTTACGCTCGATATAGCCAGCGCCAACGTTCGCATTGTTTGCGGCCAGCGCGGTCATCAGTTCGCGAAAGCTCAACTTGTAAGCCATCAGCCGCGTGGGGTCGGGCAATACGTGATATTGCTTCTCGAAACCGCCAATGGCGTTGACCTCGACCACGCCCGGAACCGTTCGGAGCTGCGGCTTGATAATCCAATCTTGGTAAGTGCGCAGGTCAGTCGTGGTGATCGTCTTGCCGTTTGCGTCCTTGGCTCCTTCCTTGGCTTCCACGGTGAAAATGTAGATCTCGCCGAGTCCGGTCGAAATCGGCCCCATGGCCATCTCGATGCCGGTTGGCAATTGGTCTTTGACCTGTTGAAGCCGCTCATTGACGAGCTGACGCGCGAAATAGATGTCCGTGCCGTCCTCGAACACCACCGTCACTTGGCTCAATCCGTAGCGAGACAGCGAGCGCGTGTACTTGAGTTTCGGCAGGCCACCCATGCCGGTCTCAACCGGAAAGGTGATGCGCTGTTCGACTTCCAGAGGTGAGTAGCCAGGGGCGTTGGTGTTGATCTGTACCTGTACGTTCGTGATGTCCGGCACGGCATCGATCGGCAGCCGCGTGAAGTTCCACGCACCGAAGGCGCCCATTGCCAGAACCGCAAGGATGACGAGCCATCTTTGCTTGATCGAGAAGTCGAGGACCGCATTGATCATGGGAAATGCCTCGATCAGTGTTCGTGCGTCGCCGAACCCTTGGCGAGTTCGGCTTTGATGACGAAGCTGTTGCGGCCAGCGTAGGTTTCTCCTTCGATGATGCCGAAGACAACTTCCACCTGTTCGGCGTCACGCGCGCCGAGTTCGACGTCCCGTGGCTCGAACTTATTGCCATTGCGCACAAAGACGACGCTGCGGTTTTCCCAGGTCTGCAGCGCGCTGTTCTTCACCGCGATGGCAACCGGCTTGGCGGACAGCACAAGGCGGCCCGTGATGAACAGGCCAGGCCGCAGCCGGTTACCTTCATTCGCCACAACGGCCCGCGCGAGGGTGCTTTGCGTATCGGCGCTTCCGACAGGTGAGAGATAAGAGATTTTGGTCTCTACAGGGGCGCCACCATCTCCGACGTCGATAAAGACCGCGTCGCCTACGCGAACCTTTGGCAAGTCGCGGCGATAGACCGCGAAGTCTACCCATACCGACGAAATGTCCGCGACGATGAAGGCCGGCTTTTGCTCAGAGGCGTATTCGCCCAGCGACACCTGACGGTCGATGACCGTCCCGGCAATGGGTGCGCGCATTTCGTACACCGTCAAGCTCTGGTTGCTTTCGATCTTGGCCAGCAGCTCTCCCTTATCGACCGGATCGCCGACACGCTTTTTGATCTCACGCACCACGCCCGGAAAGCGCGGTGTGACTTGCACAAGCGCATCTTGGTTCGGTTGGATAATGCCGTTGAGTGTCAGACTGTCCCGCAAGGTGGCCGGACCTGCCTGCAGCAGTTCAATGCCAGCGGCAGCGACCTTCGTATCGCTCATTTCCGCACCTTCGCCTCCATGGGCGTGCGGGTCTTCCTTACTCTTCACCGGCTGAACGGATGGCTTGGCGATGAACCAGACCAGCGCCGAGGCCGCCAGCATGATGACCGCGTAGGCGAGATAGCGTTTCATCGTGAACCTCCGCTGAGGTGCAGCGGCGTTCCGATCAGCCCCTCAATTGTTGCAAGCGAGACGTGGAAACTGAGAAGCGCATCGAGTTCGCGCAGCGCAGCCTGCGCAGCGCTGTTGTGGACATCGAGCAGTTCGAGGAGCGTAAAGCGGCCCTGGCTGTAACCACTTTCCATGCTTTCGACGGCACGCCGCGCGTTTGGAAGCGAGCCGCGCAGAATCTCTGCTTCCTTGGCCGCGCCGCTCAGGGTCTCGTAGGCGCGACCCAGCGTCAGCAACAGGCCGGCACGAGCGATTGATGCTTCGGCCTCTACTTTTGCTCTCTGTTCTTGAGCTTCCAGGATGCCGCCGCGATTTTGATCAAAGACGGGGATCGGTATCGACACGCCGACGCGAACAGCGTTGTCGTTGGTATCATTGAAGTGCCGCCATGCTACGCCCGCGCGTAGATCAGGGACCGCCTTGAGCCGCGCGATAAGCAATTCGGCATCTCGTTGCGCCCGCAGCGCCGTGAACTTGACGAGTTGCGGATTTCCTTCGACGGCGCGACGGATAACGCCGAATGAAGGGACAATACCCGTTCGGGTGAAGTCGCCTGTGGCCTGGCCGAAATCGACCCGTGACACACCCATGAGCGTCGCGAGTTCAAGCTTCGCAATCGCAAGCGAGGTCCGCGCGCGCTCACGGTCAGCGCGCACAAGGTCAGCAGCAACTTGCGCTCTGGCCACTTCGGCAAACGATGAAGCACCCGCATCGACGCGACGCTGCAACAGCGGAATCAAGCGCTGGAGGGCCGCCGCGTGCGTGTCAAAAATGGCGATACGGCGCTGCGCGCCCAGCACGTTGAAGAACGCGACCGCTGCGTCAGAGATAACCTCAAGGCGTACAGCGGAACGTTGATAGTAAGCCGCGTCCAACTCGGCAGAGCCGGCAGCGACCCGAGCGCTGCGCTTGCCACCAAGCTCGATCAGTTGGCCAAGCTGAAGCGTCGTTTCCGCCGACTTCGTTCCACGATAGGCGCCTGTCCCCAAGACGTTGTCAGCCTCAAAGGATACTTCCGGGTTCGGAATGGCGCCTGCTTGCACACGTCGACCGGTCGCAATGCCGATATCGCGATCCGCCGCTGTGAGGCGCGGATTTGATCCAAGCGCGCGCTGCACTGCGTCTCGGAGAGACAATGGACTAACGGCCTGCGCCCAAACCGGCGAAAGGCAACTGAAACTCAGCCACAATGCTGCGGCTGCGGAATAGCGGGAAAGCATGACACCAACCTGACAAGCAAAACTTCGCGCTTGGTCTCAAGCGCGGCGAAAAGCGTCAGACGATGGCTATCGGGTAAGGAACGTCTTTGGGGATAGTGAATGCGGCCAGTGCTTGCGGCGCTGCATTTGCGATCGGCTGAGCCGAGACCGCAGTATCCGCTGTGGCGGCGTCAACGATGGCGAGCATCACGCAGCCGTGGCAATGGCCCGAGCCATGGTCGGCTTTGTCGTGAGATTGATCACCAGCACCACCATCGAGGCCGTCAGTCAGTTCGATGGTCGTGGAGCCAGAGAGATCAAGGCCGGCGTGATGAGCGGTATGCGCCAGCGAGACAAACAGAAACGCAACGGCGCACATCACCGAAATCAATCGGCGAACCGTCACGAGACCTTTGACTATGGCCAGTTTGGTTTGCACCCGCGTCTCCACTGACCCACCTGTACGCTGGCGGTCTCCGAGGGACAAGGGGGAATACTGTTACAATCGGCCTCGATCACCGGTTTTGCCCGTGTTCCAGCCGCTTTTGCTCAGGCTGTCACCCTAAAAACGTAACACTATTGCGGGTCGACTAACGGCAGGACTTTCAGTAATCCGACCGAACATCGTGAGACCGCAAGACGACGCTATGGCGCGCCTGACCGCTCAAAAGAATTGGAGGCCGCTCGTTGCGACGCTTATCGCAGCAATTGTGCTGGTCTCGGCAATGCTCAACACGAGCAGTGCAAGCGCAAAACCCACGCTGACGCATGCAGTGACTTTCGAGCAAGTTATGTCCAACCTCGACGAAGCAGGCTTGATAGATGCCTCTTCTGCTGAACAACACTGCTGCTGCACAGCCAGCCTGCCAGCGTTGAACGACCGCGCGAGCTGCTTCTGGCAAGTGTCACAGAAGCAGCCTGATGATCGCCCAGTGAGCTTTCCGCGCGACCTGTCGCGTCGTGTGATCCTTCCACCTCCAAAGTCCTAAACGTCCGCACCGCCTATCGGCCGACGCGGCGGGCAGTGCCCGCCGTCATTTAACACGCGTGACGCGACCTAATGCCAGACGAAGGACTCTGAGGATGACAGCACCATTGGCGGTGAATGGAAAACGAGATCTGAGGCTCGACTTGTTTCGAGGGTTGGCCAACTGGGCCATCTTCCTCGACCATATCCCGAACAACGTTGTGGCTTGGATGACGACCAAGAATTACGGCTTCAGCGATGCAGCGGATTTCTTTGTCTTTGTGTCCGGGTACACGGTGGCCTTCGTCTACGGACCACGAATGATCGCGAGCCGTTTTCTGCCAGCGTCGGCCGGAATCTTTGCGCGCGCATGGCAAATCTATGTGGCGCACATCCTGCTATTCGTTGTTTACGTGGCCGCCATCGGATACGTGGCCCAGCGCTACAACCACGCACATCTTCTGGACGAGTTCAACATAAGACGGCTGATCGCTGAACCGATCGAGTTTCTGAAACACGGGTTATTGCTGGAGTTCAAACCCTTCAATCTCGACGTCTTGCCGCTTTACATCAGTCTTATGGTGGCGTTCCCGCTTGTGCTGTGGTCGCTCGTGCGTTGGCCAACGCCGACATTGCTGGCATCCGCAGTTCTTTACGCAGCAGCTCGTTGGCTCAACTGGAATCTTCCGGCGTATCCGGATGGTTCTTGGTATTTCAATCCGTTCGCTTGGCAATTCTTGTTTGTAATCGGTGCCTGGATCGCTATCGGTGGCGCAAATCGGTTTGCGTCAGTCATTCGGTCAAACGTCACGTTAGCCTTGGCTGCTGCTTACCTAGTGTTCAGCCTCATCCTAACCCTCATGGTTCGGTTCGACATGCAGGCTTCGCTTCCTTCGTCGTTACTCGATGTTTTCGTACCCAACGACAAGACCAATCTGGCCATCTATCGGATTGTCCATTTGCTAGCCTTGGCACTGATTTGCTCGCGGATGATTGGACGCGATGCGGCGTTGTTGCGATCAACGGCTCTGCGACCTGTCCTTATCTGCGGCCAACGTTCGCTTGAGGTGTTCTGTGCAGTGATATTCTTCGCGTTCGTTGCACGCCTTCTGATCGAGCTGATTAGCTCGGCAATCTGGTTTCAGATCGCCGTCAGCGTGGCTGGAATCCTAGCGATGATTGGAGTCGCTTATTTCCGCACGTGGTCGATGACCATCCAGTCGAAGGGGTAACCCTGGCAACTGGCGACGTCGTGTCGCACCATCAAATCCGGAACGCAAATGCTGGGAGGATTCTTGCCGTGACTGTTAGTCAAAGCAGGAGGACACCCATGTTGTTACGAATCGCATCTTTCGCCGCCGCAGCTTTTCTCATTTCAACCGTTCCGAGCGCGGCTGGACCGCTTTCAGGTTCGAAAGGAATGGAGTCTGCGATCGAAGGTGACGTTCAAACCGTGCAACACCATCACCATGGTCGGCGGCATCATCATCACCGCAGGCATCACCATCATCGGCGGGTGAACCCGGGATACTACTACGGCGGTCCTGCATATTACGCGCCAAGCTACGTTGTGCCGTACCAGGGTCACCATCACCATCGGCACCACCATCATCACTGATGGTGGTTTAGCCTAGCAGTTGGGCGCACACGGGAGGCTGTTCTCCCGGAACTGATACGCAGAAAGTTTGCTCGCCAAGCTTTCTGCCGTCAGCCCAAAACTCGAAGGTCCATTCGCCCGACACCAGCTCTGATTGGTCGTCGAAGACAAAATCGCGATAGATCTCGCGCCCGACGGGAACATCAATCGTGTACTCGGAAAAACTCACCAATTCGGACGAGACATGATCTCGAATACCGGCGCCGGGGTAACGCGTCACCATGGTTAGCTTGGTAAGTGAGCTGTCCGTGCCGGTGACGACATATCTAAGACCAAATCTCACATTGAGGCGCGCCGAGATATTCGTTGTCGCGCGGATAAGCTTGGGTTTGGCCACTGACAGCGGCTTCCCTTGCGAAACCCTCGTGGCTGAGTAGGTGCCGGCTTCAAATATGTAGAGCTGCTGCGGACTTTGAACATAAAGCAGCGCAAATGCCGACGTGGGTATCACCAAAGCCGCGATAGCTATTAGAACACGCGTAAGCATCGCCCGCCCCTCAGTCGTAAGATCAATATGCGTCAACTGATGCAGAGAGTGGATTTAGTTCGGGCGGCATATGATGGTGCGGGTAGAGGGAATCGAACCCCCATGCCTTTTGGGCAACGCATTTTGAGTGCGCCGCGTCTACCAGTTCCGCCATACCCGCACGAGGCAGACCTATAAGTGTCCGCCCTTGTTCTGGCAATACAATTCCGTCCGCTAGGCAGCTTTGCGAGAACGTCGAAACGCTGGTTTGTCCCGGCCGTCTGCGCGCGTTGCCGTTCGTCTTGGCTTCTTTCGCCGCACATTGATAGCCGCAGTATCAAGCATGTTCTTGATGTGAGCTGCATAGTACTTCTCAATCATCTCAACGCTCGTACGGCAGTTTTTCGCGATCTGATAGATGTCAGCGCCTTCCATCAGCCGAAAACAGATGTACGTGTGGCGTAGGCTGTAGGCGGTGCGAACGTTGCCGTCGCGATCACGCTTCATCTCCAGTTCGCCGAGGATTGTATTCAGAAGCTCGCGGTGGTGATGCTTGGACGGGAATAAGCGATCGGTGCGCTGCGGCTGATTTCGTTTCATCATCCGCTCAAAAGGCATCACGGCGCCGGGCATGCTCTTGCACCAGCCGACACCTCGCTTGCCTCGTACTTCAATTTCCAAGATTTTTTCGCGAGTGCTGTCGTCCTTCGACACAGCGACGTCGCGGTATTCCAACCGGAAGGCCTCGTCAGGCCTTAGTCCGGTATTCGCCATGATAAGGACGAAGTCGTGCAACTGCTCGCACGACTGTCGGTGGCGATTGTTGAGAGGATGCAGCGCCCTTCGGCGCGTAGCATCCACCAACAGATTGTATTCCTCGGGGGAGAACCAGGCGCGGTGCGTGATCTTGCCCGAAGATTTGTAGGGGGAAGACATGTCAGGCACGAACTGTATCCAGCCCTGACGGTGCGCACACTTCAAGATTTGACGCAGGCAAACGATCTCTTGATGCAGCGTGCTGCGGGCAGGAGCCTTGCCGGTCCGTTCAGTGTTCTGGAGCCGCTGCAAGCGGTAGTCTTGGATCACACCGGAAGTGATTTCGTGGATGAGCTTGTCGCCAAAGAACGGCATCAGGTGAACACGTACCGTTCGGCCTTTGCCGTCAGAATACGACTGATTGCGTTCGCCCGCCGTGATGATGGGATATTCGAGAAGGAAGCGATCGGCTGCGTCTTTGAACGTCTTGCCGACGCGCAACTCGCCATTAGCCTTCTTTCCTCTTAGGCGCAGATACCAATCTTCGGCGAAGTCTTTTGCCTGATCGAAGCTCTCAAGCTTCGTGCTCGCGCGCCAGTTCTTCCCTTGGATGTAAGCGGAGCATTGCCAATAGCGGCTCTCACCATCGCGTTTGTACAGATGGAGTCGTCCATCCATGAATGTGTGATGCGCCATCGCTCGATACCCTGTTTTGTTATTCACATCCCTCTTTTGTGTAAGGGTTGTGAAAGCCTAAGACGAAGTTCCAAAATCGTCAATAGTGCTTATTTTACAGGGGTTTCTCGTATTCGGCTAAGAGGCAAAAACTGATTTTGAGTCGAGCGCGTCTACCAGTTCCGCCACAGGGGCCCACGCGGCGCCCAAGTGCGGCGGTCGCGAAGCGGGCGGACTATAGCGGCCGGCCGCCTCCGGTCAACCGGATGTGCATTGTCCGTGAACAGCCTCCACTCGACAGCAGCAGTGGCCCGGTTTACCACCGCATGGACAACCGGATCGCCGTCGTGACGACAGGACTGAACTCTTACAACGCTGCAAAACAGGGCACGCTTGGCGCCGCCGGACTGGCATGGACGGTGCTTGCGCTTGCGTTTGCGACGCTGGCGGGTGCGTGGTTTTTCGAGCTCGCCATCGGGCTGAAACCCTGTCCGCTCTGCCTTGAGCAACGCTACGCCTACTACGTCGCCCTGCCGCTGGCTGCGATCGTCGCCTTCGGTGCGAGCCGCGGGACGGCGCCCCGGATGATCGCTCTTGGCTTTGCCGTCATCGCGCTGGTCATGATCGCGAACGCAGCCATCGGCGCGTTTCATTCCGGCGTCGAGTGGGGTTTCTGGCCGGGGCCGAGCGATTGCTCCGGTCCGATGATCGATCTGCGTGCGGGCAGCCTGCTGGAGCGGCTCGACAAGGTGAAGGTGATCCGCTGCGACGAGGTGCAGTGGCGTTTCGTCGGCCTGTCGCTCGCCGGCTACAACGCGCTGATCTCGCTCGGCATCGCCGCCGTCGCGCTGCTGGGTCTGCGGGCCGCGCGAGCTTGATTCCAGCAGCGAGAGTCAATCGTCCGCGTCCACCTGCGGCTTGCCGAACAGGTGAACGATCCCCGGCGTCGTGATCGACACGAACATGAAGCGCGCGAGGTGATGCGCGCCGACGAACAGCGGGTCGATGTGCAAGGTCAGCGCCAGCGCCAGCATCGAGTCCATCGCCCCCGGCGCGAATGCTACCACCGTGTCGCTGAATTTCGCGCCGAGCCCGAGCACGATGAATGCGACGAACACCGACGACACGGCGATCGCTACCACGAATGAGCCGATTGCCGCTTTCATGTGGCGCAGCAGCGTTGCGACGGAAATCTTCGCGAACCGCGTGCCGATCAGGGCGCCGATGCCGATCAGCGCCATGGCGTAGACGCCGTCCGGAAGACCGCCGATGACAAGGCCCGTTCCGTGCAGGATGCTTGAGCCCAGCATCGCGCCGAACATCCAGCTCGCCGGGAAATTCAGCCGATGCAGCGCGTACGACACGAGCACGGCAGTAACGGCCAGCACCGCCAGCGCGGTGGGGGACGCTGTGAGCGGATGCGCGGCCGCGCCGGGAGGCGCGCTGACCCCAAGGACCGCAAGCAGGATCGGCAGCGACGCGGTCAGCGCGATGACGCGCATGGTCTGCACCACGGCGATGCCGGCGACATCCGCGCCTTTCTCGGTTGCGAGCATCGTGATCTGCGATAGCGCGCCAGGCGTGCCGGCAAGGAACGCCGACGTGCGATCCCAGCCGTGGACGCGCTGGAGATAGAGGCTGCTGCCGAAGGTTGCGATGAAGGTCGCGGCCGCGAGCAGGACAAGGCTTACCGGGTATCGCGCCATGCCGGCGAGCAATTCGGGCGATACCATCGAGCCGAGCGAGACGCCGAGCGTCATCAGGATGATCTGTACGGCCCATGGCGGCATCGCCAGCCGCCGCCCCGCCAGTGCCGCCGCGGCAACCGCAATCATCGATCCGGAAATCAGTCCGCCCGGAAGGCTGGCCCACGCAAAGAGAAGGCCACCGGCCGCGCCGATGGCGAGGGCCTCAGCGGCATGCAGAATGTCGGTGCGAGATGGGAGGGAAAGCGTGGCCACGCCGCGTTATGGCAAATCCGTTCACGGCTCACAATTGCGTTGGCGCATGGGGCAGGAGCGCCCGGAGAATGCGGCTGGAGAGCCTGAGTCTATTCCTAGAAGCCGTACTCGCCTTTTTATCGGAAGCGGTAAGATGTCCGGGATTTCATCGGGTCTGGGAGGATCTGCTTATGAAGACATTGTCGGGGATTGTCGCGGTGGCGGCACTTGCTGGCGCAGGCATCTGGAGCGCCGTTCCGGTGCAGGCGCTGACCATGCAGGAATGCAGCGCCAAATACAGCGCTGCGAAGGCTGGCGGGACGCTGGGCGACCGGTCGTGGAATGACTTCCGCAAAGAACAGTGCGGCGCGGGCCAGGCAGCGGCGCAGCCGGCGCCAACGACGGTCGCGCAGGCGAAGAGCGAGCCGAAGGCCGAGGCAAAGTCTGAAGCGAAATCGGATGCCAGGCCCGATGCGACATCGGATGAGAAGGCCAGCAAGAGAAAGTCGGCCAAGAGCGAGAAGAAAGACGACGCCAAAACTTCTGACGCCAAGCCTTCTGATGCAAAGCCGTCCGGTCCGGCCGTCTTCCCAACCGCGATTTCGCCAAAGCATGCCAAGGAAAAGGAATCCAAGCAGCGGCAACTGACCTGCCTCGACCAGTACAATGCCAACAAGGCAACCAATTCCAACGGCGGCCTGAAGTGGATCCAGAAGGGCGGCGGCTACTACAGCGAGTGCAACAAGAAGCTGAAGGGCTGATCGTTCGTATTGAATCCTCCGCGCGGCCGGACCATGGTCCGGCTGCATGGGTTTTCTGACGCGCCACAGATCGAGGATGCTGCGCGTGCTGGCGTGGATCGCCGGCATCATCGGCGGCTATCTGCTGGTTGCCTATCTGACGCTACCCGCGCTGTGGCGGCACTACGAGCATCAGCGCAAGCTCGAAGGCCTGCCGATGGTGACGACCACCGGGCAAGGTATTCCCGGCGATCCCATCAACATCGCTTTCGTCGGCGTGCGCGAAGACATTCTCTGTGCGATGAACAAGGCCGGATGGCTGCCCGCCGATCCGGTGACGCTCAAATCGAGTCTGGAGATTTCGGCGAGCGTGGTGCTGGACCGGCCCTATCCGAAAGCGCCGGTGAGCAACCTGTATTATGCCGGCCGTCATCAGGACCTCGCATTCGAGAAACCCGCGGGCGGCAGCGCCGATCAGCGCAATCATCTGCGGTTGTGGGAGGTTCTGACATTCGGCAGCGAGGGGCGGCCGGTGTGGCTTGGTGCTGCGACGTTCGACAGGAGCGTCGGCGTCAGCCGCTACACCGGCGAGATCACCCATCACATCGGGCCCGATATCGATCTCGAACGCGCGCTGATCGAGCGCGATCTGCAAACCGCCGGCATGATTGCCGCACGCTATCAGGTCACCGGCATCGGTCCGACCCTGCGTGGCCGGAACGGCGGCGGCGATCTCTACTTTACGGATGGCGAAGTGTGGGTGATGCGGCTGGTGGAAAAATGTCAGCGGCGTGACACACCGCCGACGTTCCTGCTGAGCCCGCCCGTCGCGCAGTTCAAGGATGCGATCTGGAAGAGCATTGCCGAGCTCTATCGCTCGGCGAATTAGCCGCGCGTATCGAGCTTGTCGACTTCGTTCGTCAGCTTGTTCCAGGTCTGGCGCGTGCGCGACTTCAGCGTCTGCCAATCGGCGGCCGCGACATCCCAGTTGACGATCGTCTTCGCGTTGGCGTCGGACGCCTTGTTGCCCGAATCGTAGACGTAAACGAGCGCCACGGTGAGAACCGCACCGAGAATCATTCCGAAAAACGTGCGCATCGTCCGAATCCTCCGGTTATCCGGAGCGAACAACGTTTTTCGGTGCCTCTGGTTCCCTCGGTAACGCGCTAATCCGCGCCTGCCTTCGCCCGCGCCGGCATGATGCGAAAATCGCGGCCTTCCTTCAGCCACGCCGCGCGTTCGTCGCGCACCAGCGTCCGCCGCACCTTGCCGTCGTCGCCGCGCAGGTTCTCGCTGACGACCTCGTAGCTCTCCGGGTGCTTGTACTTCGACAGCAGGTCGCCGAGGAAGCCGGCCATGCCGTCGACGACCGCTTGCGCATTGGCATTGTCGGCAAGCTCAACGATCGCATGAACGCGCTGGCCGAGTTCTGGATCGGGCAGGCCGACGACGGTGCACGACTTGATTTGCGGATGCGCCATGACCGCAGCTTCCACTTCCGCCGGATAGATGTTGGCGCCGCCGCGCAGCACCATGTCGGCGAGCCGGTCGCCGAGATAAAGGTAGCCTTCCGCGTCGAGCCGGCCGATATCGCCGAGCGACTCCCAGCCGTCCGGCCGGCGCTTCGGCTCGGCGCCGATGTAGTGATAGGTCACGCCCGGGCCGTCCTTCGGCAGGAAATAGATTTCGCCGGTTTCGCCGGTCGGCACGTCATTGCCGTCCTCGCCGATGATGCGCAGGCCGCACTGATCGTCGATCTTGCCGACGGAGCCGCGATGCGTCAGCCATTCGGTGCCTGAAATG
>JBMOOJ010000119.1:34834-61872 GCA_049323835.1 Pseudomonadota bacterium
GACCCTGCCGCTCGGTGCCGCCGTAAAGTTCGTAGACCTTTTCCGGGCCGATCCATTCGATCCACTTCTCCTTCAGCCACGGCGGCATCGGTGCGGCCATGTGAAAGACGATCCTCAGGCTCGAGACGTCGTACTTGCTGCGGACTTCGTCCGGCAGCGACCAGATGCGATGCATCATGGTCGGCACGAAGTTAACCCATTCGAGCTTCTTCGTTGCAATCAGCCGCAGCGTTTCCTCCGCATCGAACTTGACGAGGCCGGTGACGCTGCCGCCGTTGAACAGCGCATGATGCGACACGATGAACGGCGCATTGTGATAGAGCGGGCCGGGGTTCAACAGCTTGACGCCGGGAAACATGCCGAGCGGCGGCACGCCGGCGGTATCGGTGACGGCCGGTTGATGATCCATCATCACCTTGGGGCGGCCGGTCGAGCCGCCGCTTGTCATCGCCTTCCAGTAGCGCGCGACGGGTGCGTGCAGCGGCTCATCCGAGACGCCTTGCGGCGTGAAATCCTTCGGCACGCTCACCGGCGCACTCCAGTCGGGCTCGCCGCCAACGACGAGCGAGGGGCGGAGAATATCGAGCACGGCGGCCGCTTCGCCGCGCGGCAGCCGCCATGACAGTGAGGTCGGCGTTGCGCCGAGCTTCCACACCGCGAACGTCGTCTCGAACAGGGCGTTGCCATTCGGCAGGCCGATCGCCACCGCATCGCCGGGTTTCACGCCCAGCGCGGCGAAAGCGCGGGCGCGCCGGTTGGCGTTGCGCTCGAGCTGCTCCCAGGTGAGCGTGTCGTTGCCGTGGCTAATGGCGATCGTGTCTTTTGGTTTGCGGTCGGCATACCAGCGCGGTACGTCCGCCATCGGAATCAGCATCGGTTTCTCCCCGGACAGTCACGCGCCTTCCAGCCGCGGGCAGGGTGCCCGTCTCACGGAATACGCGGCGGCATTCTGCGATGCCGTTCGGTGCAAGGTGAAACCGTTTGGCGCAGGACGCAAGATGCGTCCAGATGGCGCCGTGCAAGCCTGCCATCCAGGCGACGGTATGAGTGACTATGCGACCGCGGGCGGCCAAGGCTGGCCCGGCTTGTAGAACAATCCGAGTTGAAGACTTTCGGCGATGCGCGCGGCCTTGATGCGGAAAGCATCGCCGATCTCAGGTTCGAACAGCTCGGTGCAGGTTTCGCCGAACAACTCCAGCCAGCGGGTGAAGAGCTGCGGCGTCATGCCCTCCAGCCGCATGTGCTTGATCATCGGGTTGCCCTTGTAGCGCCCGCTTGTCAGCATCACCGACGACCAGAACGCGCGCATGGTCGCAAGATGCGGCTCCCAGTCGCCCGGAATTGCGCGGTGGAAGATCGGCGCGAGTTCCGGATCGGCGCGCACCTTGCCGTAGAACGTATCCACCAGCCGGTGGATGGCGTCCTCGGTGATCTCGCCGATCAGCGGGGCGGTATCGCTCATGCCGCCATTGCCACGGCGATGATGCCGAGCGTGACCCAGACCAGCGAGTTCACCAGCATGCGGACGAGATCGAGATAGGCCGACTGGATGCCGGCGGCTTCGCATACGCGAGTTCCCGGCCACAGCACTGCCGATGCCAGTCCATTGCCGATCGAAGCGAGGCTCATCATCCATTCTCCATAACATGCATCGTGGATACATCTTATAGCAGGCTTGCGATAAAGCAATATCTAAAATACATCTTTATACGAATAGGAGAGCCACGCCGATGCGCCTCACCGTTTATACCGACTACTCGCTGCGCCTCCTGATGTACCTCGCGCTCAAGGACGATGGCCTTGCCACCATCGCTGAGGTGGCGAAGAGCTATGGCATCTCGAAAAATCATTTGATGAAGGTGGCGCACGAGCTCGGGGTCGCCGGCTATGTCGAAACCGTGCGCGGCCGCAGCGGTGGCCTGCGGCTAGCCAAGCCGATGGCGAGCATCGGCCTCGGCGAGGTGGTTCGTCATACCGAGCCAGATCTCGCGCTGGTTCCGTGCCTCGCTCCGGGCGACGGATCATGCGCGATCCGTCCCAGTTGCGTGCTCAAGCGGGCGCTGGAAAAGGCGCGTCACGCCTTTGTCGCGGTGCTCGACGAGTACACCTTGCAGGATCTGGTGCAGCCGAAGAGCCGCCTGCGCGGTTTTCTGTCGATTGTGCCGTCTGAAGGAACCGGACGTGCGGCCAGTATGTCCTGATGCGACGCCGCAGCCGGACTCCAATCCTTCCGAACTCAATGGCGAAATATCGCAGCAGCAAATGATTGCCGCGATCGGCGGCTTCGTGTCACCCTGACGGCCTTAACAATCGCGCATCAAGTCAATGATGCGTTTGCGAAGGGGAGACGATCGATGCTGAAGACCATCATGGCCGGTGCATCCGTTGCACTGCTCGCAACCGGTGGATTTGCAGTCGCGCAGGACTGGACCAAATCAAAGTGGGGACCCAACGACGAGATCGGCGCGGCGAACTACATGACGCCCGAGCTCGTGATGAAGGCGGCATCGCTGGTGAAGACCGGCAAGACCTACGCGCTCGGGATTCCGGTCGATTCGAAAACCCCGGCCTATCCGCCGCGCGCCTTCAAGGTCACCGTCGTGCAGCCGGGTCAGGCCGGTATCCCGGGCCTTGGGCCGAGCAAGACCACCTACAACGACGACCTCATCGAAGGATGGGCAGGCGTCGGCACGCAGCTCGATGGTCTCGGCCACATCGGCATCGAGCATGTCTACTACAACGGCAACAAGCTCGCCGACTTCGCCGACCCGACCGGTCTGAAAAAGCTCGGCGTCGACAAGGTCCCGCCGATGGTGACGCGCGGGGTGCTGCTCGACATGGCGGCGCATTTCGGCACCGACATTGTCAAGGAAGGCACCGCCTTCAACGTCAAGGAAATCGAGGAAGTCGCCAAGAAGCAGGGCGTCGACATCCGCCAGGGCGACGTTGTGCTGTTCCACACCGGCTGGCTCAGTCTCGTCGGCAAGGACAACACGCGCTACAACTCAGGCGAGCCCGGCCTTGGCGTCGAGGGCGCCAAGTATCTCGTCGGCAAGGGCGTGGTTGCCGTCGGCGCCGATACCTGGGGGCTCGAGGTGCTGCCGTTCGAATCGAAGAACGTCTTCGAGGTGCATCAGATCCTGCTCGCCATGAACGGCACCTACATCCTCGAGAATATCGACACAGCCGGACTCGCCAGGGACAAGGCTTACGAGTTCATGTTCGTGCTGGGCCAGCCGCGCTTCAAGGGCGGCGTGCAGAGCATGATCAATCCGGTGGCGATTCGCTGATCGACGTCGGCGGCGGGGAAAAGGCCGGGCGTCGCCCGGCCTTTTTCATTGAACCCGTCTGTGCGCCCGGACCGTTCCAGGTTGCTACGGATCGAGCTCGGTGTCCCAGTAGAGATAGTCGAGCCAGCTGTCGTGCAGATAGTTCGGCGGAAACAGCCGGCCGTTGCGATGCAACTGGTGCACGGTCGGGGCGAACGGAGTCTGCCGCGGATACATCTTCGCCTGCGCCGTCGTCAGGTTGCCCTTGCGCAGATTGCAGGGCGAGCACGCCGCAACGACATTTTCCCACGTTGTCTGACCGCCCTTCGAGCGTGGCACGATGTGATCGAAGGTGAGGTCGTCCTGCGCGTGGCAATACTGGCAGGTGAAGCGGTCGCGCAGGAAGACGTTGAAACGGGTGAAGGCGGGGTGGGTGGTCGGCTTCACGAACGATTTCAGCGAAACCACGCTCGGCAGCTTCATCTCGAAGGACGGGCTATGCACCGCCTGATCGTAGTTCGCGACGATATTGACGCGGTCGAGGAACACCGCCTTGATCGCGTCCTGCCACGACCAGAGCGAGAGCGGATAGTAACTCAGCGGCCGGAAGTCCGCGTTCAATACAAGTGCCGGCCAGCCGCCGTGTGGGACATGCGCGTTCAAGTCACGCCTCACCTCATAGACCTGCCCGGCAGCGACCTGCCGAAGCAGTTATGGGTCCACATACTACAGGCAGCGTGACGGCATTGTGAAGACCGTAGCGGCAGTGTTCCGGACCCGCATTCCGTCCAATCCTGTGATCAACTCCACATCGACAGGATGTGCGCATCCCGCGGACTGACGCGGCCGGACAACGTCTGCAGGTAGACTTTCTTCACCGCCTCGGGCCCGCGCCCCTCGGTGACGCTGATCCAGCGGTCGAGTTGCGGCGTCAGCGTGCTCCAGGCTGCACCGAATCGCTGATCGAGGCCGCCCGGGCCCCATTCCTTGGCGCGCTTGCGGATCTGATCCGGTGCGAAGAACCAGACCGGCTTTGCGCCGGGCAGCGCTTCATCATCCTGTTGGGGATCGAGATGGGTGAGGCCGACGCGCCCGCTATAGACGAGATTCTCGCCCAGATGCTGATGTAGTTTGCGGCGCAGGTCTGCGCTGCCGGCCATGTCGACGAACGCAGTGGGCTCTTGCGCCAGCGATGGGATGTCATCGTAGGTCACAACATCGTCATAGCAACCGAGCGAACGCACGAAGTCAGCGTTTGACGCCGATGTCAGTCCGATCACGCGGATGGGCTTGCGCTGCGTGTGCAGCAGATGCGCGAGACCGAAAGCGGTCTTGCTCGATGCACTCGACAGCACGACGGTCTTCGCGCCAAAGAAGTCGTTCTCGGCGAGAAAGTCGTCGACCAGGAACGAGAGCATGAACAGCGGCCGCAGCAGCGCCTGATAGTCGCCCTGCTTGCCGGCGAACTCGGGATTGCCGCCGACCCGTGTGTAGCTGTTGTAGACGGGAGAGACGTCCTGACGATGAGCCGCGCCGTCGCTGAGCCCGCGCTTGTTCACGTTCACCGCTTCGATCACCAGGTGCGTCGCCATCGGGAAGTAGCCGAACAGCCGCTCGCCCTTGGCGATCTCCGGATGCCGCGACTCGATCACTTCGCCGAAACCCCAGACTGGAACATTGCCGAAACCCTCCGGCTCGGGAAACAGGCTCCAGTATTTCAGCTGATCGCCAAGCACGGCGTAAGTGATGTTGTTGGCGGTGAAGGCGAAGCGATCGACCTTCACGCGCAGGCCGTCGGCGGGAAGCGGGCCGTCAGCATGAGCGCTGTCGATCAGCTTCGTTTGCGCGAGTTCGTTGCGGTCGACGATAAAATTCTTGGCGGTCATGTGCGTGCTCCTTGCGAGGTCGGGCGGCACTATAGTCTCTCGGACCGGCCCAACAATAACAGGCGCGTGACAGCTCCTGTCAGGATGCTCAGGTGCTGCGTTTCTTCGCCGCGCGTGTTTTTGTTGCGCGTGCTGTCGCCACTTTTATCTTCACCGGCTGTTTCCTTTGCACCGGCGGTTTCCTTGCCGGCGATGCGGTTTTCGTTTCAGTTGCCGGATTGGTGATGACGCCTTCGCGCTTCTTCAGCACGCGATAGTACGACCACCACAGATGCGCCGCTGCGCCGCGCACCGGCCGCCAGACCTCGGCGAGCGGGCCCATCTGCTTCACGGTCGGGCGCGCGGCGAGGCCAAGGCCGATGCGCATCGCTTCCTGGATCGCGAGATCGCCGGCGGGCCAGGCATCGCCGTGACCGAGACAGAACAGCAGATAGATGTCCGCGGTCCACGGTCCGATGCCGGGCAGTTGCGTGAGCGCATGATGTGAGGCGTCCGCATCCTGTTCGGCCAGCACGTCGAGATTGAGCCTTTCGGCGGCGAGCTCGCGCGCGATGAACTTCAGCGACTTGATTTTTGCGGCCGACAGTCCGAGACGGCCCAGACGATCGGTACGCGCGGCGATAATCGCCTTGGGTTCGAACGGATCGAACGCGGCGCTGACCCGGCCCCAGATCGCGGCCGCTGCCGACGTCGAAAGCTGTTGGCCGCAGACGATCGTCGCGAGGCCGGCGAACCCCGGCTCGCGCTGGCGCAGCGCGGGCGTCCCCGTCATCTCCATGATCGGGACGAGGCGCGGATCGAGTTTCAGGAGCGTCGCGAGCGCATCGTCCAGGTCGGCTTGTGTCCTGAGATGGATGGTCATTGCGTTCCAGTGTGCTGGTTCTGCTAGTGTCCCGATTCCGAAGTTCGTATCACGTTGCGGCGCCCTCATCTGCGAACTTCGGAATCGAGGGGACACCAGCAACTGTTATTATTCCAAGTATGGCTTAGGTTCAGAAGTCCGCACGGCGAGTACGCGGCAAGGATGATGCAGATTTCTGAACCGTCACATTAAACACGATCGATGCCGCCACCCGTTTTCCGATTTGCACCGAGTCCGAACGGCTACCTTCATCTCGGCCACGCACGCTCGGCGCTACTGAATTTCGATCGCGCGCGCACATGCGGCGGCCGGTTCCTGCTGCGTATCGAGGATACGGATACGACGCGCTGCCGCCCGGAATTTGCAGCAGCGATTCTGGAAGACCTCGCCTGGCTCGGGTTGACCTGGGAGCAGCCCGTCCGGCGGCAATCCGAGCACCTTGGGCTCTACGGCGAGGCGCTGGCCCGGCTCGATCAGGAAGGATTGCTGTATCGCAGCTTCGAGAGCCGCACGGAGATCGCGCGCCTCGTTGCAGCGCGCGAAGCCGAGGGGCCTTGGCCGCGCGATCCGGATGGCGTGCCGCTCTATCCCGGTACGGGCGCATCGTTGCCTGTCGAGGAGCAGGCGTCGCTGATCCGGTCTGGCATCCCATCCTCGCAGCGGTTGCGCGTGGCCGAGGCGGTCCGCCGTACCGGTCCGCTGTCCTGGCTGGAGCATGGGGAGGGCCCCTCCGGCGAGACAGGGTTTATCGAGGCCCGACCCGAGGTCTGGGGTGACGTGGTGCTCGGGCGGAAGGACATCCCCGCAAGTTACCATCTGGCGGTTGTGATCGACGATGCTTTGCAGGGCGTCACCGACGTGGTGCGGGGGCAGGATCTGTTCTGGGCGACCAGCATTCATCGGCTGCTGCAGGAACTGCTCGGACTCCCGTCGCCCGCATACTTTCACCACGCGCTGATTCGAGACGCGGCTGGCGCCAAGCTCTCGAAGTCGGGCGGTTCGCCGCCGATTCGCGACCTGCGCGCGCAGGGCGTGACGCCCGCCGAGGTGCGAAAATTGGCCGGTGTTGAAACCGGTTAGAGGCGCGCCCGCAGCGTGACTCCCGTTTTGCCCCCTGCCATGATGTGCAACGGCGGGGCACGGGCGAATCATGGCAGCGACATTGCGCCCAAAGCGCAAGCGAAAGGCACGCAAGGCGCTGCGCACGCCCCGTGCCGGGACGACGGCTGCCGTGCCGAAGCGCTCGTCGAAAAAACGCACGACCTCCGCCCCATCGTCGCAGCAGAACGCGATCGAGGCAGCGCTCGCCGCGTTTGCCCACGAGGTGCGCACGCCGTTGACCGGCATCCTTGCGGTCAGCGATTTGCTGGCGACCTCGGACCTCCACGAGCGCGAGCGCCGCTGGGTCGATACGATCAAGGCGGGCGCCGAGCATCTTGCGGGACTGGCGACGCTGTTCGTTGATGCTGCGCGCAGCGGACGTGCCGAACTGGGCGTGCGGCAGGATTTTTTCGATCTGCGTATTCTCGCGCGGACCGCCGGCGACTCGCTGGCCGGCCGCGCGGCGGCGAAAGGGCTGCGGCCGTCGGTGACGATTTCGGACACGCTGCCTGCCTTCGCCATCGGCGATGCCATCCGGCTGCGGGCGGCGCTCGAGAATCTCATCGACAATGCCGTGAAGTTCACCGAGCGCGGCGACGTCGGCCTCGATGTCCGGGCAAAAAGCTTGCGTGGCCGCAAGATCGCCGTCACCTTCACCGTCTCCGACAGCGGCATCGGTCTGTCGCTCGCTGAGATCAAACGGCTCTTCAAGCCGTTCTCCCAGGCCAATGTTTCGATTGCCGCGCGTTTCGGTGGTGCGGGTCTCGGCCTCTCGTCGGTGAAACAGATCGCACGCGCCATGGGTGGCGACATCACGGCAGCGGCGCGCGCTGGCGGCGGGACTGCCTTCACACTCACGGTGACGTTGCAGCAGGCCGACCTGCCGGCACCGCCGGCGGCGGGCGATGACAGCGAGGCTGAGGCCGCAGGTCTGCGCATCCTCAGTGTCGAGGACAATCCGTTCGGGCGTGTGGTGCTGAATGCAATCCTCACCGAACTCGGTCATACCACCGAATTCATCGGGCAGGGCGAGGAGGCGGTCGAGCGCCTGTCACAGGGCGATTTCGATGTCGTCCTGATGGACATGGTGCTGCCGGGCATCGGCGGCGTCGAGGTGATCCGCCGCATCCGCGCGCTTCCGGGTGCGCGGGGCCGTATTGCCGTGATCGGCATTTCGGGCCGCAACAGCGACGAGGCGGCGGCACTTGCCGCCGGTGCAGATGCCTTCCTGGTTAAACCAGTGTCTCCGCGTTCGCTGGCGACGTCGCTTCGGGCGGCGACCCGGCGCGCGGCTGCCGCGTCTTCATGATTGCGGCGTTAAGCTCGCCGCCATAAACGAAGATCGCGGCGATGAAGTAGAGGAACACCAACGCGATCATCACCGACGCAAGCCCGGCATAGGTCGTGACGTAATTGTAGGCGAAACGCGCAAGGTATTCGCCGAACACGATGCCGGAGATCAGCGAGGCCACCATCGTCACGACGATGCCCGGCAATATCTGCATGAAACGCCGCCGTCCGGCGGGCAGCCACGCATGCACCATGAACAGCGAGGCAACCAGCGCCGTGATCGCGATCGCGTAGCGGGTGATATCAAGCAGACTTTCGTTCGAAGCGATTTTCAGAGGAATGTATTTGCGTGCGGTGGCGATGATCAGCGGGCCGAGCACGATCAGGAACGCCAGCGCCAGCGAGGCTGCGGCGGCGACCAGCGTGTAACCGATGGATTCGAGCCGCAACCAGTACCAGCTTCGCTGCTCGATCACGCCATAGGCGCGGTTGAGCGCGACGCGCAGGCTCTCAACACCGTTTGAGGCGAAGTAGATCGCAAGCGCGACGCCGACCGTGAGCGCCTGGCTGCTCGCCCCCGTCAGCACGTTGTGGATTTCGCCGGACAGCGCATTGGCAACCTGCTGCGGCCAGGTCTCCAGCATCAGTTCCACCGCCTTGTCGGCAAGTTCCTTGGAGCCGAAGAAGCCGGCGAGCGCGGTCATCACGATCAGGAATGGAAACAGCGCCATCAGCGCGGACAGCGCGATGTGGCTGGCGATCGCCCAGCCGTCGTCGGCGAGGAATGAATAGAAGGCCTCCATTGCGACGTCGTAAACGTAGCGAAGCTGTCTCAAATGTGACCTCGATGGCCGTTCGCTTGTTGTCCAATGCTTCTATGATAACGCGGCTACGCTAGTCGACGAGCGGGCATGCTGCCAGCCGCATGAGGAATGTTATGCCAGAACCTGAATCCAGGCTCACCGTTTTCGCCAAGATTACGCCCAAACCGGAGTTTCTCGATCAAGCCCGGCAGGCCATCATCAACATCATTCCCGCCACACGACGGGAAGCGGGCTGTCGCGCGTTCACCCTGCATGAGGCCGATGGCGACCTCTATCTCTTCGAAGTGTGGGACACCGCCGGCGCGCTGGAATTGCATTACGCCCAGCCGTATACGAAGGACGTGTTTGCGGCCTACCAGGATTGGCTGGCCAAACCGGTCGAAATCACCAAGATGCTGCCGGTGATGTTATGAATTTGCCTGAACCGGTACCGCGGGTTCAGGCGATACGCTGAAGGTCCAATGGGTACATTTCTCTCCTCGTTTCTGCTGCCGGTCGCGGTGGCCGCCGTTGCGGTGGTGCTGCTGCTCGGACTCATCAACATGATGCGCGGCGGCTCACCCAATACGTCCCAGAGACTGATGCGGCTGCGCGTGCTGTTTCAGTTCGTCGCCATCGTGATCGCAATGCTTGCGGTCTGGGCACTCGGAACGCGCGGGTAAAGACCGGCAGAAGAGACGGAAAAATGGTCGTTCTCAACCGCATCTACACCCGTACCGGCGACGACGGCACCACCGCGCTCGGCAGCGGCGAGCGGCGGCCGAAATACGATCTGCGGATCGAGGCCTACGGAACCGTGGACGAAACCAATGCGGCGATCGGCGTCGTCCGCATCCATCTGAAGAACGCGATCGGCGACGGCGAGACGGTCGACCAGATGCTTGCCCGCATCCAGAACGATCTGTTCGATCTCGGCGCCGATCTCGCGGTCCCGCAGCGGCCCGACAAGGCCGAACGTTTGCGCATGCTGTCGACGCAGGTTTCGCGGCTCGAGCAGGATATCGACCGGCTGAATGCCGATCTGCTGCCGCTCAACTCCTTCGTGCTGCCGGGTGGAACCACGGCTGCGGCCCACCTGCATCTCGCCCGCACCATCTGCAGGCGTGCCGAACGGGTGATGGTCGAGCTGGCATCCCAGCCGGATGAGCCCGTTACTGATGCGGCGATTCAGTACATGAACCGGCTGTCGGATTTCCTCTTTGTCGCCAGCCGCACGCTGAATGACCGGGGAGCCGGCGACGTGCTTTGGGTGCCAGGCCAAAATCGATAAGTGAGCCGGAACCGCTAGGCGAAATAGCTCTGCGAAACGGGAACGCAGAACCCTCCAAAACAGGGATATTTTCCGCCCTTCTCGCGTTGACCGGGCTAGGCTGGGCCTTTAGGTTCCGCGCCCAGTTTCCCGAACACAATGCGAAAGAGGCCCATGAAGGTTCTGGTACCTGTCAAGCGTGTCGTTGACTACAACGTCAAGATTCGCGTCAAGGGCGATGGCTCCGGTGTCGAGCTCGCCAACGTCAAGATGTCGATGAATCCGTTCGACGAAATCGCCGTCGAGGAAGCGCTGCGCCTGAAAGAGGCGGGCAAGGCGACCGAGGTTGTCGTCGCATCGATCGGTCCGCAGCAGGCGACCGAGACCATCCGCACCGCGCTCGCCATGGGCGCCGACCGCGGCATTCTGGTGAAGACCGACGCTGCCGCCGAGCCGCTCGGCGTCGCCAAGATTCTGAAGGGCATTGCCGAAGCGGAGAAGCCGGGTTTGATCCTGCTCGGCAAGCAGGCGATCGATGACGACTCGAACCAGACCGGCCAGATGCTGGCCGCGCTGCTCGGCTGGTCGCAGGCGACCTTCGCGTTCAAGGTCGAGGTCGAAGGTTCCGACTTCAAGGTCACGCGCGAAGTCGACGGCGGTCTTCAGACCGTAAAGCTGAAGGGACCGGCGATCGTTACGGTTGACCTGCGTCTCAACGAGCCGCGCTATGCATCGCTGCCGAACATCATGAAAGCGAAGAAGAAGCCGATCGACGAGAAGGCGCCGGACGCATATGGCGTCGATCTCACGCCGCGGCTGGAAATCCTCAAGACGTCAGAGCCGCCCGGCCGCAAGGCGGGCGTGAAGGTCGGCTCGGTGGCCGATCTGGTTTCGAAACTCAAGAATGAAGCCGGGGTGCTCTGATGCCCACTTTGCTGATTGCCGAACATCATCACGACGTCCTCAAGGATGCGACCAACAAAGCGCTGACGGCAGCCGCTCAACTCGGCGGCGACGTGCATGTGCTGGTCGCCGGCGGCGGACAGGGCACAAAGGCTGCGGCCGAGGCGGCTGCGAAGCTTAAGGGCGTGAGCAAGGTACTGCTCGCGGCCGACGCGATCTATGAGCACGATCTCGCCGAGCCGCTGGCCGCGCTGATCGTCTCGCTTGCCGGCAGCTACGATGCAATCGTTGCGCCTGCGACCTCGCGCTTCAAGAACGTCCTGCCGCGCGTCGCGGCCTTGCTCGACGTGATGCAGGTGTCGGAGATCACCAAGGTCGTCGCGCCGGATACGTTCGAGCGTCCGATCTACGCCGGCAACGCGATCCAGACTGTGAAGAGCAAGGACGCTAAGAAGGTCATCACCGTCCGTACCTCGACCTTCCAGGCGACGGGTGAGGGCGGCAGCGCCGCCGTCGAGACGGTCACCGCGGCGGCCGATCCCGGCCTGTCGAGCTTCGTCGGCGAAGAGGTTGCGAAGTCGGATCGTCCGGAACTGACCTCGGCCAAGATCATCGTCTCGGGCGGCCGGGCAATGCAGAGCCGCGAGAACTTCACGAAGTACATCGAGCCGCTCGCCGACAAGCTGGGCGCCGGTGTCGGCGCCTCGCGTGCCGCGGTCGACGCGGGCTATGCCCCGAACGACTGGCAGGTCGGGCAGACCGGCAAGGTCGTGGCTCCGGAACTCTACATCGCCATCGGCATTTCCGGCGCGATCCAGCATCTGGCCGGCATGAAGGACTCGAAGGTGATCGTGGCGATCAACAAGGACGAGGACGCCCCGATCTTCCAGGTGGCGGATTACGGCCTCGTTGCCGACCTCTATCAGGCCGTCCCGGAGCTGACCGAGGAGTTGGCCAAGCTCGGCAAGTAACTGGCGGCCCGGCCCGGAGCGAACCTCCGGGCCGGTTGCTGTCAGGAATGGCTATCTGGGACTGGTGTTATATAAAGGGACCGGTTCGCGGCGGATGGCCGGCGAGCCTGGGTGAGAAGGCATCATGGCGTTGAATATCAAGACTGTCGGCGTGATCGGTTCGGGCCAGATGGGCAACGGCATCGCGCATGTGGTTGCGCTCGCAGGCTACGATGTCCTTCTCAATGACATCTCCGCCGACCGGCTGAAGTCGGCGATGGCAACCATCAACGGCAATCTCACCCGGCAGGTCGCGAAGAAAGTCATCACCGAGGACGCCCGCAAACAGGCGCTGGATCGCATCAAGTCCGCCGAAACCATCGACGACCTCGGCAATTGCGATCTCGTCATCGAAACCGCGATCGAGAAGGAAGATGCTAAGCGCAAGATTTTCCAGCAGGTCTGCGCGGTGCTGAAACCGGACGCGGTCGTCGCTTCCAACACGTCGTCGATCTCGATCACGCGACTTGCCGCCTCGACTGATCGCCCGGAGCGCTTCATCGGCATTCACTTCATGAATCCGGTGCCGGTGATGGAATTGGTCGAACTGATCCGCGGCATCGCGACCGACGATGCGACGTTCGACACCGCCAAGGAGTTCGTGACCAGGCTCGGCAAGCAGATCGCCGTTTCGGAAGACTTCCCGGCGTTCATCGTCAACCGCATTCTGCTGCCGATGATCAACGAGGCGATCTACACACTGTATGAGGGCGTCGGTAACGTCGAGGCGATCGACGCGGCGATGAAGCTCGGCGCCCACCATCCGATGGGACCGCTCGAACTGGCGGACTTCATCGGCCTCGATACGTGTCTGTCGATCATGCAGGTGCTGCACGAAGGTCTGGCGGATTCGAAGTATCGCCCGTGCCCGCTGCTTGTGAAGTATGTCGAGGCAGGCTGGCTCGGACGCAAGACCCAGCGCGGGTTCTACGATTACCGCAGCGACAAGCCTGTTCCGACGCGATAATTCGCGGCACCATACCACCGAGATCAGATTTCATTAACCGGCCGCCTGTACCGTCCCGGCAGTATTCGGGTGTGTGGGCGCTGGGTTATGGATCTCGCAGCAGTTGTCGTCGCCATGATGGCGCAGCAGACGCAGGCGCAAATCGGTACTGCGGTCGTGAAACAACAGCTGAATTCCCAGGCGCAGGTTCTTCAGTTGCTCCAGCCGTCGGCGGACCTGTTCCCGCAGGCCAATCTGGCCCCGGGCGTCGGCGGCAGCATCGATATCTCGGCCTGAAACGGCAAATCGATAAAAAGCGAACCGTCGCGCGCGCGGCGCATTAACCCGGGCCCGGTAGCGTCCTGCCGTCGCGTCACGAGCAGGAACTCGCCTTTATGGACATCCCCAATCTTGCTGCCGGATCGTTTGGCGCATCGGCCTCGCAGGTGCGGTCGCAAGCCGCGACGAGCGCCCTGAAGCAGAGTCTCGAATCCCAGAAGGCGGTGCTGAAGCTGCTGGAGCCGTCTCCAGAGTTGCGGCAAGCGAACCTGCCGCCCGGCGTCGGTGGCAAGGTCGACAAATCCGTCTGACCCCGCCACCCGTTCGTGTTGGATATCAGGCTGCTTTGGCGGCCTGATGCAGCTTGGCAATCTCGAACTTCGTCATCTGCATGACGGCGCCCATGATCCGCCCCGAGGTCGGCCCGTCGGCGGCCTCCATCAGCTCGCCGAGCGCGGTCGGCACGATCTGCCACGACATGCCGTACTTGTCCTTGAGCCAGCCGCACTGCTGTTGCTCGCCGCCTTCCGACAGCTTTTCCCAGACATGATCGATCTCATCCTGGGTTTCGCAGTTCACCACCATCGAGATCGCCGGTGAGAACTTGAAGATCGGTCCGCCGTTGATCGCGAGGAAGTCGAGGCCGTTCAGTGTGAACGACGCCGTCATCACGGTGCCCTTCGGCAACGGCATGTTGTCGCCGTAGCGCGTGACTTTGCCTTTCTTGCTGTTCTTGAAGATCGACGTGTAGAAATTCATCGCCTCCTCGGCCTCGCGGTCGAACCAGAGGCTCGGATGAATCGATTTCATCGCGTTATTCCTTCTCGGCGGGTTGGAGATTGGGGCATGTGTCGGCGTCTTGCGGCGTCATCCAGCCGATCCCGGCGCCGCCGGGCTCGGTGAGGATGGCGATGCGGCCGACGTTCGGCACATCGAATACGGGGCGCATCAGCGTCGCGCCGGCTGCGACGGCTTTCTCGACGCGCGCGTCGACGTCATCGACCGCGAGATAGGGCATCCAGCCTTCGCAGACGCCCTCAAAGCCCGGCCGGTCGGTCGGAAAGATGCCGGCGACCGGCTGGCCGTCCATCACCGCGACCCAGTAGGTCGCGCCGTCATCCATCGGCATCGGCTCGAACGTCCAGCCGACGGTCTTTTCATAGAACGCCTTCGCGCGTTCCACCTTTGGTGTGACGAGTTCGTTCCAGTGGAAGCTGCCATGCGGTGTCATGGGATTCCTCCGTCAGACTTTGACGATCTGCTTGAAGCCGCCGTAGATCATCCGCTTGGCATCGAACATCATCTTCGTCGGGTCCATCATGCTGGCGAGGCGCTTGTCCTTCATCACCTTGGCGTTGATGCTGTCGCGCTGCTTGCGCGACTTGTAGAGGATGTAGGCAAATACGACCGTTTCGTTCGGCTTCATCTTCACGCTGCGTGGAAACGACGTCACCTTGCCGACCGGAGCGTCATCGGCGACGAACTCGCGATAGTCGAGCGCGCCGTATTCGCGCCAGATCTTGCCGGCCTTGCGCGAGAGCTTCTTGTAATCCGCGATCTTGTTCTTCGGCACGGCAACGATAAAGCCATCGACATAAGTCATTCTCGTTCTCCTTGGTTGTTGTCGTAATTGCTGTTGCGGGGCATGCTGCGCCCTGCGGCGCAAAGTGGGCGTTCGGGTGAACTCAGGCGGCCGCGGCGGCGGGGAACGGTTCGCGCCAGGCCGGCAGCTCGTTGAGGGCGATGTTCCAGCGCTGAATGTTGGAGAAGGGTTCGAGCGGCAGATTCGATCCCTCCGCGTAGGGCAGGAACGATGCCACGGCGAAATCGGCAATCGTGAGATCGTCGCCTGCGACGTATTGTTGCTGCGACAACTGCTCGTCGAGTACGCCGGCGTATCGTTTGAAATAGCCGGACGCCTCGCTGATCGCAGCAGCATCCGGCGCACCCATGCCGAACGTCGCCTTGATCATGTTCTCGAAGTACAGCGTGCCGGCATGACGCGAGAAATGGTTGGCGTCCCAGCTGAGCCAGCGCATCACTTCGACGCGCTTCAGCGGATTGCTCGGCCACAGTTCGGAGCCCGCCTTCTCGGCGAGGTAGCACATGATCGCGTTCGCCTCCCACAGCTTCAGCGAGCCATCCTGCAATGCCGGGACCTTGCCGTTCGGATTGATCGCCAGATAGTCGGACGACTTGTTTTGGCCCTTGCTGAGATCGACGCGGACATGTTCGACGGCGACGCCGAGATGCTTGGCCATGGCGCAGGTTTTGCGCGGGTTGGGCGTTTCAAAATAGTAAAGCTTCATCGCTTTCTCCTTTTTGTCGCTCAGGCGAAATAGGTTTCGAGCTTCGCGAGCGACCCGGTCCAGCCGTGGGTATGTCCGGCGCGTGCGGCTTCGTCGAAGAGCTGTTCGTGCAGGAGCGTCAGCAGGGTGCCGCCGGCGGCGGGCGCAAACGTCACCGTCACGATCGACTCGCGTTCCGGCGTCGTGATCCACGACCACGTGAAGCGCAGCCGCTCGTTCGGCACGACCTCCTGATAGACGCCGCTGACGTTGTGCAGTTCGCCCTTGTCGTCCTCCATGATCACGCGAAACCGCCCGCCAACGCGCACGTCGGTTTCGGCGTGCACTACGGCGTTGATGTTTTCCGGCCCGAACCAGCGGACGAGCTGCTTCGGCTCCGTCCATGCCGCGTAGACTTGCGCGGGCGTGGCGTTGAAGCGCCGGGCGAGGGTAAGGCTTGGTTTTGTAGCTGTTCCGGCGTGCATGTCTGGGTCTCCAGAAATTGTTCGAGGCGGTCGAGCCGCTGTGTCCAGAAGCGGGCGTAGCGTTCGAGCCACGCATTGGCTTCCTGCATCGGCGCCGCGTTGAGGCGGCAGGTGACGGTGCGGCCTGATTTGCTGCGGGTCACGAGACCCGCGCCGGTCAGAACGTCGAGATGCTTCATCACCGCCGGCAGCGACATCGCGAAGGGCTTCGCCAGGTCGCTGACCGAGACGCTGTCCTGTCCTTCGAGCCGCATCAGCAGGGCGCGGCGCGTCGGGTCCGCAAGCGCTGCGAAGGTCTGATTAAGCTGGCTGTCCGGGGTGGTCTGAAAGTAAACCATGTGGTTAAGTATAGACGCGCACGAATTTGGTTCAAGGCCCAAGTCAAAAATCATCCGCCCGGCTGGAGAGGCCAGCCGGGCGGATCAACGGAACAGAGCGTGAAGAAGGGGTTAGTTGGCGATCGAGGCGCTGATCAGCTTGATCGCGTCGTCGCTCGCCCATTCGGCTGGTCCGGCCATAAAGCCGATTTCACAGCCGTTACCGTCCATCAGCACGGTCGTCGGCATGCCGAGCGCCCGGCCAACGCTCTTAAGCTCCTGAAATACCTTTGCTTTCGCGTCCGTATAGTAGCCGAGCTTGACCAGGTTGGTGTCCTTGTAGAACGCCTTCGGCTTGTCCGGGTTGGTGGTGTCGATGTTGATCGCCACCACGTCGAATTTCGGCCCGCCAAGCTTGGTCTGAAGGGCTTCCAGCGCCGGCATTTCCTTGCGGCAGGGCACGCACCACGTCGCCCAGAGGTTCACGAGAACGGTCTTTCCTTGCCATTCGGAGAGCTTGCGGGGCTTGCCCGTGGCGTCGTCGAAGACGAGATCCGGCACCTTGAACGGCGTTGCGTTGACGGTCAGCGCGGCGACCTCTCCCTTCACCAGCGGCGCGATCTTCTTGGCAAGATCGACGGTTTTGGCGCAACTCGCCGCCGCCGAACCCGCCTGATCATTGCCTTTCTTCCCGCCGATCCCGTATACCCCGGCAATCCCGATGGCGGCGGCAACGGCCAGCGCTCCCAGTACGATCGGTTTGCGGCTCGATGCGCGGGCGGCGGGCTTTTCGGGTGTCTGATTCTGGGTCATGCGTCAGATACGGTGCGGCTGTCGTCGGGTTGCAGGGGTCGGGGTTGCAGTGCGCGTTGGTTAGTGCGGCAAATGCGACATTGCGAGCAGAAAACCGGCGTGTGCGGCGAACTGAAGAACGGCAAAAAAGCAGACTGATAACATGAGCAACAAGATGTGGGGCGGCCGGTTCGGCGAAGGTCCCGACGCGATCATGGAGGAAATCAACGTCTCGATCGACGTGGATCGCCACCTTTACGCGCAGGATATCGCCGCGTCCAAGGCGCACGCCAAAATGCTTGCTGCGCAGGGCATTATCGCGGCGAACGATGCAAAAAACATCGCCAAGGGTCTAGACACGATTTTGTCAGAGATCGGCAAGGGCTCGTTCACGTTCAAGCGCGCGCTTGAAGACATTCACATGAATGTCGAAAGCCGGCTTGGCGAACTGATCGGCCCGGCGGCCGGCCGCCTGCATACCGCGCGCTCGCGCAACGATCAGGTCGCGACCGACTTCCGCCTCTATGTCCGCGACACGATCGATGACATCGATGCGTCGCTGGCCGATTTCCAGCTGGCGTTGGCCGAGCGTGCGCTCGAACATGCCGATACGGTGATGCCGGGATTCACGCACCTGCAGACGGCGCAGCCGGTGACACTCGGGCATCATCTGCTCGCCTATGTCGAGATGGCATCGCGCGATCGCGGCCGTTTTCACGACGCGCGCAAGCGGCTGAATGAAAGTCCGCTGGGCGCGGCCGCGCTCGCCGGCACGTCGTTCCCGATCGACCGGCATGCGACGGCGAGGGCGCTCGGCTTCGACCGGCCGATGGCGAATTCGCTCGACGCAGTGTCCGATCGCGACTTCGTGCTGGAAACGCTTGCGGCTTGCGCGATCACGGCGACACATCTGTCGCGCTTCGCGGAAGAGATCGTGATCTGGACGTCGCCGCTCACCGGCCTCGTGCAGCTCTCCGACAAGTTCACCACCGGCTCCTCGATCATGCCGCAGAAGCGCAATCCGGACGCGGCCGAGCTGGTGCGCGCGAAGACCGGCCGCGCCATCGGCTCGCTGATCGGGTTGCTGGTCGTGATGAAGGGTCTTCCGCTCGCCTATCAAAAGGACATGCAGGAAGATAAAGCCGGTGCGATGGAAGCATTCGCCGCCATCGCGCTCGCCGTGCGGGCGATGTCCGGCATGGTGCGCGATCTGACGCCGGACAAGGCGAAGATGAAGGCCGCGGCCGGTGACGGCTATGCAACGGCGACCGATCTTGCCGACTGGCTCGTACGCACCTTGAAGATGCCGTTCCGCGATGCGCATCACGTCACCGGTAAAATCGTTGCGGCGGCGTCGAAAGCGGGCGTTGCGCTCGATGCGCTGCCGCTCAAGGCCATGCAGGCGATCGAGCCGAAGATCACCAAGGATGTTTTCGGCGTGCTCAGCGTCGAAAGTTCGGTAAAAAGCCGCGTCAGCTTCGGCGGCACCGCCCCGAAGAACGTCCGCTCGCAGGCCAGCGGGTGGCTCAAGCGGCTGAAAAAAGAGCGGAAATAGGGCCTCGTCCGATCCTTTAACGTGAATTTGGCATCCTTCCGCCTCTCGCCAAAGCGAAGCGAGTTTTGTAGGTTGGCGCCGTGAATTTGGGGATGTGACTGTGAGCCGTTCGACCGCCTGCGCCAAGCTGGCCATTATTGTGCTGACCGCCGTGGCGCTCGCAGGCTGTGGCCGCAAGGGGCCGCTGGAGCCGCCGCCGAGCGCGTCGATTCAACCGCAGGCGTCGCAGCGCGCAGACGGCCCCGGGCCCGTGCCGGGGTCGGCTGCCTCGCAGGCCGGCGCCCTGTTCGCACCGCCCGGTGAAGACCCCGCGCCGGTCGCCGCGCCGGGACAGAGAAAACCGTTCTTCCTCGACTTCCTCCTCGATTGATCGCCGTTACGGTAGGGTCGGTGGCCAGATCGTCCCGGCCGCGAATTTTTTCGAGCGTACGACCAGTTCTGGTGTCCGATGCATCATTTCGACTACCGCGACGGCGTCCTGCACGCTGAAGGCGTGAATCTTGCGACGCTCGCCGAGACTGTCGGTACGCCGTTCTATTGCTATTCGACAGCGACGCTCGAACGCCACTACCGCGTTTTCACTGAGGCATTCGCGGGAGTTGATTCACTCGTCTGCTATGCCATGAAGGCGAACTCGAACCAGTCCGTGCTGCGCACGCTGGCCAAGCTCGGCGCCGGCGCCGACGTGGTGTCGGGCGGCGAGCTCAAGCGCGCGCGGACCGCGGGCATCCCGCCGAACAAGATCGTGTTTTCCGGTGTCGGCAAGACCGAAGCCGAGTTGCGTATGGCGCTTGCTGAGGATGTCTTCTGCATCAACGTCGAGTCCGAACCCGAACTGGAGTTGCTGTCGCAACTCGCCAGCAGCATGGGCCGCGAGGCGCGCGTGTCGCTACGCCTCAATCCAGATGTCGATGCGAAGACGCATGCCAAGATCTCGACCGGAAAGTCGGAGAACAAGTTCGGCATCCCGCTGAGCCGCGCGCGCGAGGTCTATGCACGCGCCGCGAAGCTGCCGGGCATCAAGGTCACGGGCGTCGACACCCACATCGGCAGCCAGATCACCGATCTCGGGCCGCTCGAGCAGGCGTTTTCGCTGCTCGCCGATTTCGTGCGTGAGCTTCGCGCCGACGGCCACAACATTTCGCATATCGATTTCGGCGGCGGTCTCGGTATCCCCTATCATGCGGACAAGGCGGCGCCGCCGGCGCCCGCGCTCTATGCGCAGATGGTGAAGCGCGTCGCCCACAATCTCGGCTGCAAGCTGATGTTCGAGCCGGGGCGGATGATCGTCGGCAACGCGGGCATCCTCGTCACGCGCGTGATCTACGTGAAGCATGGCGACGCCAAGAACTTCATCATCATCGATGCGGCGATGAACGATCTGATCCGCCCGACGCTGTACGAGGCGCATCACGACATCGTGCCGGTGCGCCAGCCGGCGGCCGGCGCCCAGAGCATCGTCGCCGACGTGGTCGGGCCTGTGTGCGAGACCGGCGACTACCTCGCCATCGACCGCACATTGCCGGAACCGCGGGCGGGCGATCTGATCGCGATCATGAGCGCGGGCGCCTATGGAGCCGTGCAATCGGGAACCTACAACACCCGGCCGCTGATTCCTGAGGTGCTCGTGAACGGCGATCAGCATGCCGTGGTTCGCCCGCGCATCGATGTCGACGCGCTGATCGCGATGGACAAGCCCGCGCCCTGGCTGTGAGCCTTTTGCCGCGAAAGCCATTGATTCGAGACATTCTGATGCACGTCGTCACGCCTTCGTGAAGCGCTTTCGCCGCCTTGGCCCCACGTTTGCATGTGATCTTTGCAAGAGATTGATTGGGTCCGGCCGCCGTCCCTGTGTTACGATTTGAGCCGGACAATCTGGAGATCGCGTTGAGCAGCCTCAGGAACGATCCGCCCGTCACCGATCATGAACCGCCATTCGCGGCGCGGCTGCAACTGTCGCAAGCGCTCAAGCGCGCGCAACTGGCGATCGGCTGGGAGCGGCTTTGGCCGAACCTCGCGCGCCTGCTCTGCGTGGCTGGGCTGTTCCTTGCGGTATCCTGGGCTGGGCTGTGGCTGGTGCTGCCGCTGAGCGGACGCATTGCCGGGTTGCTTGCGTTTGCTGTGCTGACGATCGTCGCGTTGATACCGTTTACGAAGCTGCGCTGGCCGACGCGGGACGAAGCGCTGCTGCGGCTCGATCGCAAGTCCGGCATCCGGCATCGCCCGGCAACCGAGCTTTCCGACACGATGAATTCGAACGATCCGGTGGCGCAGGCGTTGTGGGCCGAGCAGCGCAACCGCACGCTTGCCGCCGTCAAGAGCATCCGCGCCGGCAACCCGTCGCCGCGCCTTGCGTTGCATGATCCGCGGGCCCTGCGCGCGCTCGTGGTCGTCGGTCTGGTGGCGACGTTCTTCGCTGCCGGCGGCGAACGGACGATGCGGTTCCTGTCGGCGTTCGATCTGCATGGCCTCCTGACACCTGCCAATGTGCGCGTCGATGCGTGGGTGACAGCGCCTGCCTATACCGGCAAGCCGCCTGTGATCCTGCTGTCGTCGGCGGCTCGCGAGGGCACGGCCGCTCAACCCCAAGCCGACAGAAGTGTGCTGCAAGTTCCGGCCGGCAGCGTTCTCATTATCCGGTCGAGCGGCGGCAATGGACCCGAAATCGGGGTTACCGGTGGCGTCAGCGAAACGCCCGCAGCCGAGCAGGCGCCGCAGGGTGCGAGCGAGCGCCGCTTCACCATCGTCTCCGACGGCACCGCGCAACTGCGCTCGCCGGGCGTGCACTGGACCTTCGTGGCGCAGCCGGACCGCGCGCCGTCGATCGAATTGGCCAAGGACCCCGAGCGGCAGGCGCGGGGGTCGCTGCTGACCGCATATCGCATCGAGGACGATTACGGCGTCACCGAAGCGCATGCCTGGTTCAAGGTGAAGCCGGCGGCGGAAGTCACGAGTGGCAAGTCGGTACGGCCGCTGTTCGAGCCGCCGCACTTTCAGCTGGTGTTGCCGAATGCGCGCACCCGTGCCGGTGTCGGGCAGACGGTAAAGGATATGACGGAAGACCCCTTTGCGGGCGCCGACGTGACGCTGACGCTGACGGCGAAGGACGAGGCTGGTAACGAGGGCTCCAGCGAGCCCTTTGACATGCGGCTGCCGGAGCGTCTGTTCACGAAGCCGCTGGCGCGGGCGCTGATCGAGCAGCGGCGCGACCTCGCCCTCGACGCCAATCGCCGTTCGCTGGTTCATGCCGCGCTGGAGGCGCTGGCGATCGCGCCGGATCAGTTCATGCCGGAGCTCGGTCAGTATCTCGGCTTGCGCAGTGTGACGGGGCAGCTCGCCGCGGCGCGCAACGACGACGCGCTGCGTGAGGTGGTCGCGAGTCTCTGGGCGCTCGCTGTCACGATCGAGGACGGCAACATCAGCGATGTTGAGAAGGCGCTTCGCGCGGCGCAGGAAGCGTTGAAGCAGGCGCTGGAGCGGGGCGCGAGCGACGAGGAAATCAGGAAGCTCACCGACCAGTTGCGCGCGGCGCTCGACAATTTCATGCGTCAGCTCGCCGAGCAGTTGCAGAAGAATCCGCAGCAGCTCGCACGTCCGCTCGACCAGAATACCAAGATGCTGCGCCAGCAGGATCTCAACAACATGATCGAGCGCATGGAGCGGCTGTCGCGCTCCGGCGACAAGGATGCCGCGAAGCAGTTGCTCGAACAGCTCCAGCAGATGCTGGAAAACCTGCAAATGGCGCGTCCCGGCCAGTCCGGCGAAGACGACGAGATGCAGCAGTCGATGAACGAGCTCGGCGACGTCATTCGCAAGCAGCAGCAGTTGCGCGACCGCACCTTCAAGCAGGGCCAGGATTCGCGCCGCGACCGCCAGCGAGGCCAGCCGGGCGACAAGAATGCCATGGGCGATCTGCAGCAGGATCAGCAGGCGCTGCGCGACCGCTTGCGCAAGTTGCAGGAACAGCTTGCGCGGCAGGGCATGGGTCAGGGGCCCAAGAGCGAAAAGGGCGAGAAGGGCCAGCGCGGTCAGCAAGGGCAACAAGGTCAGCCCGACGGCGATGGCGATGGCGACGGTGATGCGCTTGCCGATGCCGGCGAGGCGATGGGTGACGCCGACGGGCAGCTCGGCGAGGGCAATTCGGAAGGCGCCGTCGGCTCGCAGGGCAAGGCGCTCGAAGCACTGCGCAAGGGTGCGCAGAAGCTCGCTCAGGCGATGCAGCAGCAAATGGGCGAGGGCGGTGACGACATGGGGCCGGGTGACCGGCGTGGCCGCGCGCAGCGTTCGGGGCCGAACACTGATCCGCTCGGCCGTCCGCTGCGCGGGCGCGAATTCAGCGACGATTTCACTGTGAAGATTCCGGGCGAGATCGATGTGCAGCGGGTCCGCCGCATTCTCGAGGAACTGCGCCGGCGTCTTGGCGATCCGTCGCGTCCGCAGATCGAGCTCGACTACATCGAGCGGCTGCTCAAGGATTATTGAGTATTCTTGCAGAATAATGTTCGTCATTGCCGGGCTTGACCCGGCAATCCATCTAGACCGCGCTCAACATGAAAGATGGATCACCGGGTCAAGCCCGGTGATGACGACGGAATTTATGGGCATGCGAGCAGATAGTCATGCACTCACGCGCTGAGTGCGTCCGCCACGGCGGTGCGGATATCCGCGATCGAGAACGGCTTGGTGACGACGTCATGCACGATGGCGTCGAGACCGGATGCGCGTTCGCGCTGGTCGGCATAGCCGGTCATCAGAAGAATTTTCAGCTGCGGGAAATCGCGGGCGGCGGCGAGCGCGAGCGCGATGCCGTCCATCACCGGCATCTTGATGTCGGTGAGCAGCAGGTCGAATGCGCCGTTGTCGCGCGTCAAAATCTCCAGCGCCTCGGCGCCGTCTTCGGCCGTCACGGTGGCGTGGCCGTCCATGCCGATGGCGCGCGCCACCAGCATGCGGACGGATTCTTCGTCGTCGGCGATCAGGATGCGAGGCATGGGTAACGGTATCCTCAGCAGGCGGCTATCGTTGGGTCACAGAATTGGGCAGGGCGTTTGCGGTCACAATATGTACGGTCTGCGGCAAAGCGCGCCTGTTCACGCCGAAGTTGATCACGCTTACGCGCCGATATCGCGGCGATTGAAGAAGCGCACGGCGATGGTGCGGGCATCCGCCGGAGGCGATGCGAGGCGCGAGCGGAACGGCACCCGCTCGCCCGGCTGAAGCATCGTCTGTTCGATCACGCTGTTCCAGGCGTAGATCTCGGCGCCCTTCTCATCGAGCACCACGAAGCGCAGCCGTGGCGCCTGCGCGGACTTGCGCGCGGCTTCGGCGACGAAGCCCTCGATCACCAGCACAGGCTTGCCGTCGACCGTCTCGCTCGTCACCTTGACGTTCTCGATTTTCAGGCCGCGCAGATTTACCTCGAGCCCGGCCATTTTGAAGAATGCCGCGGTCTGCGGCATCAGCCGCACGACGTCCGCGCGCCAGACCACCAGCGCGATCGCCAGCGCCGCCATGCCGGTGCAGGCGGCGGGCAGCGTCCAGTAATGTTTCATGAATTGCGGCAGCGGTACGCGCGGGAGCGGGGGCAGGTTGACCGGTATTTTCAACGCTGCGAGCAGGCGGCCGATCCGGCCGGCCGGCTTGGGCTCTTCGTCCATCGCCTGCCAGTCGGGATGGACGTCGAGGCCGCGGTGCTCGCCGGCGTCGATGGCGGTGGAAATCGAGGGGCTGTCGATCACCGGTGCGTCGGAGGTCCGCCAGTCCTGCTCGTCAGCGTGGCTCGGGGCGGCGTCGGGGCCGGCTTCGGCAGCCATCGCCATGCTCATTTCATCGGCCGGCAGCGCCAGCCAGGATTCCTTGCAACGGGAGCAGCGCACCGTCCGGCCTTTGGGGCCGAGCTTGGCGGGATCGACGTCGTAGGATGTCGTACAGTTGGGGCAAACGATCATGGAGCGACTCGCCGGAATGACGATCCCCGGATGCTACCCGCCGTCCGTTAACGAATCGGAAACCATAACCGCCGCAAGAATCTGTTGCGGGTACGGCCGCAATGTCCCTGGGGCCACCGCGGGTGCCGCCTCACGTCCGGTTGAACGAAGCAGCGAGTACCGCCGAACTTCGGAAACGGGGTACTAGGTATGGTCCGGTTCGAGAATGTCGGCTTGCGCTACGGATTGGGACCGGAAATCCTCCGTGACCTCGATTTCACCATTCCTGCGCACTCGTTCCAGTTCCTGACCGGCCCTTCCGGGGCGGGCAAGACATCGCTGCTGAAACTCCTGTTCCTGTCGCTGCGGCCGACCCGCGGGCTCGTCAACATCTTCGGCAACGACGTCTCGCTGCTCGACAAGGATTCGGTGGCGGACCTGCGCAAGCGCATCGGCATCGTGTTGCAGGACTTCCGCCTGCTCGACCACATGACCACCTACGAGAACGTGGCGCTGCCGTTCCGCGTCATGGGCCGTCCCGAATCCTCGTATCGCAAAGAGGTCATCGATCTTTTGAGATGGGTCGGGCTCGGCGAGCGCATGGATGCGCTGCCGCCGATTCTTTCCGGTGGCGAGAAGCAGCGCGCCGCAATCGCGCGCGCGGTGATCGCGCGGCCGCAGCTTCTGCTCGCCGACGAGCCGACCGGCAACGTCGATCCGACCTTGGCGCGGCGATTGCTGCGGCTGTTCATCGAACTGAACAAGACCGGCACCGCCGTCGTCATCGCCACTCACGATATTTCCTTGATGGATCAGTATGAAGCGCGGCGAATGGTGCTGCACGAAGGACGGCTTCATATCTATGAGTAAGCCCGGAACGAAAAGAAGCGGGGAGGATCGCGGCACGCTGCTTGATCTCGGGCGCGAGCGTCCGCAGGTGCCGGTGAAGGCGCGCAACCTGGCGCCGATCGTTCCGCGCGGTTCGATCTCCGGCAAGGCGCTGATCGCCGTGGTCGCCATCATGACGTTCCTCGCCTCTCTCACCACCGGCGCGGTGCTGCTGGTGCAGGGTGCGGCTGCGGAATGGCAGTCGGATGTGTCGAGCGAAATCACGATCCAGCTTCGGCCGGTGACCGGCCGCGATATCGAACGCGACGTGCGCAGCGTCGTGGATGCCGTGCGTGCCGAGCCCGGCATCGTCGAGGTCAGGCCGTACAGCAATGAGGAATCCGCGAAGCTCCTCGAACCCTGGCTCGGTTCGGGCTTGTCGCTGAATGAACTGCCGGTGCCGCGTGTGGTCGTGGCGCGGGTGACGCCGGGTGCCAGTGTCGACCTCGCCGGGTTGAGATCGCGGCTCGTGAAGCTCGTGCCGTCGGCGAGTGTCGACGATCACCGCGCCTGGATCGATCGCATGCGATCGATGACCGGTGCGACGGTGTTCGCCGGCCTCGGCATCCTTTTTCTGGTCGTTATCGTCACGATCATTTCGGTGTCGTTCGCAACGCGCGGGGCGATGGCGGCCAACCGGCCGATCGTCGAAGTGCTGCACTTCGTTGGTGCGGGCGATCGTTACATCGCCAATCATTTCCTGCGGCATTTTCTGCGGCTCGGCCTCGAAGGCGGCCTGATCGGCTGCGGCGCGGCGATGCTGATGTTCGGCCTGTCGGAATCGATCGCCGGCTGGTTTTCCGGCACGCCGGTCGGCGATCAATTCGCCGCGCTGCTCGGCACGTTCTCGCTGCGGCCATCGGGCTACGGCATTCTCATGTTGCAGACCGTTCTGATTGCGGTGGTCACCGGCTGGTCGTCGCGCCGGACGCTGTTCGCCACGTTGCGGGAGATCGATTGAACCGGCCTGCCGCGGGCCTGACAAATAGGCCGGGTTCAATCTTGATTGCACGGCAAAACAGGTATCCATTCGATGCTAGTACCGCCGATCTGAAGTTCCTGAACCGCCTGCTGCGAGTCCGTCATCAGGAACTTCAGATCGAAAGCGGCACTAGTGTCCCGATTCCGAAGTTCGCATGACTATGCGGCGCTCTCATTTGCGAACTT
>JBMOOJ010000120.1:0-49061 GCA_049323835.1 Pseudomonadota bacterium
CCCTCACCCGGATTGCTGGCGCAATCCGACCTCTCCCCGTAAGAACGGGGAGAGGTAAGTTGTCGTGAGATCACAGCAGGCGTCTAAAAGCAGAACCGGCGATGCTTTTGCACCGCCGGTTCGCAATCTCTTGTCCCGGACGCGATGCAGCGCTCTTGCGGTGCATCGCAGATCCGGGATCGTATCAACCTCGGAATGTGGAACGGCCCCGGATCAGCGGCGCACCACTTCGTGCTGCGCAGCGTCCGGGGCAATCGAATGATCAGCTCGCCGAGTCGTCCGAGATGATCGGGCCGAACAGCTCCCAGCGCTCGCCGTTGAACTTCATCATCTGAAGCTGCTTGTTGACGCGGTAATCGGTCGGCGTGGTGTTGCTGGAGATGCCGGGGAGCGAGAGATCGCCGACCTGGTTCTTCAGGCTGGTGGCCACCTTCATCACGTTCTCGCGGGTCAGGTTGTCCTTGCACTGCTGGAGCACGTGGACCATCAGCTCGGCGGTTGAATAGCCGTAGCTGTTGAAGCTCGAGTACTTGTCGCCTTCCGGATAATACTTCTCCATGAACGCCATGTACTTCTTCATGCCCGGATCGTCCTTCCACTGCGGGTCGAGCGGGTCCTTGCCGTAATTGACGCTGATGATGCCCTTTGAGGCTTCAAGGCCGGCCGGCTTCAGAACGGCGCCGACCGAGGTCGAGTTGATGTTCAGGATGTGCACCGGATTCCAGCCGAGTTCGGCGTTCTTCTTGATGGCCTGTGCAGCGAACTTCGGCGTCGTCCCGCTGAAGAACACGTCCACGCCGGCGGCCTTCATCTTTACGATCTGCGAGTCGATGGTCGGATCGCTGGTTTCGTAGGACGCCTCGACGACGACCATGGTCTTCGCCTTGTCGCCGAGCGCATCCTTGATGCCCGTCAGATAGTCGCGGCCGAGATCGTCGTTCTGGTAGAGAATGCCGATCTTCGCGTTCGGATAGTTGGCGAGGATGTACTTGCCGTAGATGCGGCCCTCGACCTGATAGTTGGGGTTGAAGCCCATCGTCCACGGGAAGTTCTTCGGATCGGTGAACTTCGATGCGCCGGTCGCGGCGAACAGCTGCGGCACCTTCTTCTGGTTGAGATACTTCTGCACGGCGGCGTTCGACGGCGTGCCGAGCAGCTGGAACGTCAGCAGCACTTCATCGCTTTCGACGAGTTTGCGCGTCTGCTCGACGGCCTTCGGCGGCGAGTAGCCGTCGTCGTACTGGATGAAGTTGATCTTGCGGCCGTTCACGCCGCCCTGTTCGTTGATCATCTTGAAGTAGGCGGCCTGCGCCTTGCCGATGGTGGCGTAGGCGGATGCCGGACCCGAAAGCGGCGTGGTCTGGCCGATCTTGATCTCGGTGTCGGTCGCGCCCGGATCGTATTTCTTCTGCGCCAATGCCGTGGTCGCCGAAGCGGCGACCACGAACGCGGCGGCGGTCATGATGACCGGCAAACGGTAGTTCTTTTTCATTGATGGTCTCTCCCTGAGCGTCGCATTTGCGATCTTGCTTGTTGTCGGCGAGGTCGCCGCGGACATTGATCTTGGATCAGCCCGCGGCGTCCTGCAAGGCATTGATTGTGATGAAAATATTATCGCGCGAGCAGCAGCAGGCCGAGTGCGATGGCCGCCGGAAGGGCTTGCACAAAAATGATGCGACGGCTTGCGGAATAGCCGCCGTAGAGCCCGGCGACGATCACGCACAGCAGGAAGAAGATGGCGATCTGCTTGCCGACCGCATCGACCGGATGCAGCAGGCTCCAGATCAGGCCGGCGGCAAGGAACCCGTTGTAGAGCCCCTGATTGGCAGCGAGCACGGCGGAGTCGTCGGCCTTCTGCTGCGTATTGCCGAAAGTCTTGAGACCGGTCGGTGTGGTCCAGAGAAACATCTCCAGCACGAGAAAATAAACGTGAAGCGCGGCGACGATGGCGATCATAATTCCGGCAGCGACGATCATGGAGAGCCCCCAAAAGTTCGCGTGACATCGGCATCAGTCTTCCCGGGCCGGGGAACCGGCGCAAGCTGAAAAGGGGGTAGCATTGCCCGGCATACATCCCTCATGGTGAGGAGCCGCGTAGCGGCGTCTCGAACCATGAGGCCGAAGAAAATCCGGGCTTTCATCCTTCGAGACGCGCGCAACTGCGCGCTCCTCAGGATGAGGGCTGGCCGCTTTCAGAATGAGAGTTTGCCGGTTGAGACGATCACGCCGCCGCAGCTGCGCCGTTCGACAACAGATGCACCAGCGCGCGCTTGATCGCCGCCTGCCGGGTCGGCGCGGTGATCTGCGCGCCGAGCAGGTCGGTCACGTAGAACACGTCGCGCGCCCGCTCGCCGAAGGTCGCCACATGCGCCGAGGCGATGTTGAGGTTGAGCTTCGAGATCGCGGTGGTGAGTTCGTACAGGAGGCCCGGGCGGTCGAGGCCGGACACCTCGATCACCGTGTAGCGATCCGACCACTGGTTGTTGATGGTGACGTCGGGCTCGACCGTGAACGGACGCACCTTGCCGCGCGTCGCGCGCTTGGCGACGATCTCGGGCAGCCGCAGCTTGCCTTCGAGCGCCTGCTCGATGGTTTCGCCGATGCGGGTGGCGCGGCGGCCCTCGTCCTCGTCGCGGTCGTACTCGCGCGAGATCGCGATGGTGTCGAGCGCGAGACCGTCGGTCGTGGTGTAGATCTGTGCGTCGACGATGTTCGCGCCGGCTGAGGCGCAGGCGCCGGCGATGATCGACAAGAGCCACGGATGGTCGGCGGCGAGGATCGTCAGTTCGGTGACGCTGCGGGCTTCGTCGAAGCCGACATTCACCGCGAGCTTGTGACCGGCCTGTTCGCTGGCGCGCACGAAACGCGCGTGGCGAATCTTGCGCTGCAGGTCGACCTTGAGCCAGTACGCGGGATAGTGCCGGGCGATATAGGTGTTGAGGTCCTTCTCCGGCCATTCGGTGAACGCCTGACGGAACTCGGCCTGCGCGGCGGCGATACGCTGCGCGCGGTTCACCTCCGAGAAGCCGCCGGTCAGCACCGGCTCGGTCTCGTAATAGAGCGTGCGCAGAAGTTGCGCCTTCCAGCCGTTCCAGACGCCGGGGCCGACGCCGCGGATGTCGGCGGTGGTGAGGATCGTCAGGAGCTTCATCTGCTCGAGCGTCTGCACCACGGCGGCGAAATTCTCGATCGTCTTGCGGTCGGACAGATCGCGCGACTGTGCGACCGTCGACATGGTGAGATGCTCCTCGATCAGCCACGCGACGAGTTCGGTATGCGCCGGGCTGAAGCCGAGCCGCGGGCACAGCCGCCGCGCCACCTTGGCGCCGGCGATCGAATGATCCTCCGGCCGGCCCTTGGCGATGTCGTGCAGCAGCACCGTGATGTAGATGACCGCGCGATGCTCGGGCTGGATCTTGCGCATCAGGTCGCTGGCGAGCGCGAACTCGTCGTTGCCGCCGCGCTCGATGTCCTGAAGGATGCCGATGCAGCGGATCAGATGCTCGTCGACCGTGTAGTGATGATACATATTGAACTGCATCATCGACACGATCTTGCCGAAGGCACGGATGAACTGGCCGAGCACGCCGGTCTCGTTCATGCGCCGCAGGACGATCTCGGCGTTGTCGGAGGTGAGAATCTCCATGAACAGCTTGTTCGCGACCGGGTTCTCGCGCAGCTCCGGATCGATCAGCTTCAATGAGCGCGTCGCCGCGCGCATCGCGTCGGGGTGGAAGGCGAGGTTGTTCTTCTGCGCCAGGCGGAAGATACGGATGAGGTTGACCGGATCGCGCTTGAACACCTCGGGCGAGGCGAGGTTGATGCGGTTGTGATCGATGATGAAGGCCTCGCTCTCCGGCAGCTTGCGCCGCTTGGTCGCCGGCCGCAGCTTCGCCATCACCCGCGAGAGCACCGGCGCCGGCTTCGCCTGCTGATCTTCCAGCTTGGCGCAGAGAATCGCGGTGAGGTCGCCGACGTCCTTGGCCATCAGGAAGTAGTGCTTCATGAAGCGCTCGACATCCTGCATGCCGGGATGCGAGGTATAGCCGAGACGCTGCGCGATCTCGCGCTGCATGTCGAAGCTCAGCCGCTCCTCGGCGCGTCCGGCGAAGAAGTGCAGATTGCAGCGCACCGACCAGAGGAAATCCTCGCAGCGGCGGAAGATGCGGTATTCCTGCGCGTCGAACACGCCGCGCTCGACCAGCTGACTGGCGTCACGCACGCGGTAGACGTATTTCGCGATCCAGAACAGCGTGTGCAGGTCGCGCAGGCCGCCCTTGCCGTCCTTGATGTTCGGCTCGACGAGGTAACGCGACTGGCCGGCGCGGCGGTGGCGCTCCTCGCGCTCGGCCAGTTTCGCCGCGACGAACTCGGCCGCCGTGCCCTGCACGACGCTCTTGTCGAAACGCGCGACCAGCTCGTCGAACAATCCCTGGTCGCCGGTGAGATAGCGCGCTTCGAGGATCGAGGTGCGGATCGTCATGTCGGCGCGCGCCTGGCGGATCGACTCGTCGATCGAGCGTGTGGCGTGGCCGACCTTCAGCCCCATGTCCCAGAGGCAATAGAGCATCGCTTCCGCGACCTGCTCGCCCCACGCGGTCTGCTTGTAGGGCAGCACGAACAGCAGATCGATGTCGGACTCCGGCGCCATCAGCCCGCGGCCGTAGCCGCCGGTGGCGATGATCGACATGCGCTCGGCTTCGGACGGCAGCGACGAGTAGTAGACGTAGCGCGTCAGCGACTTGAACAGGACCTTGATGACTTCGTCCTGCACGTGACACAGCCGCTCGGCGCAGCGCCGCCCGTGCCGGTCCTTCAACAGCATCTGCTGGATCGTCTCGCGTGCGCGCGTCAGCTCGGTACGCAGCAGCTGCGCCAACCCCGACCGGAATGCATCGTTGTTGCCGGCGTGCTTGTCGGCGAGGCGTTCGATCTCGGCTTCGATCCGCCCCGTATCGAACAGGGCGCCGGTGTCCGGCCCGGCGGCTTTGGTGGCGATGTCCATAAATGATCGGATATCGGACGGGCGGCTGGCTGTCACGATGGATCAGACGGTAACGGGCAATCCGTTCTCATGAATATGGAGCTTGTAGCACAAACATTCTCATCTCCGGGTACAGGTGAGCGGAATTTTCTCGTTGCCTTGCTTGATTAAGATATTGAAAATAAAAGCGCTTTTACCGCATTGGTGCGAGGGGCGGAAATTTGCCGAAAGAGAACGGCTTTTCCAGTTGCCGCGGTCGGTGCAAGAGGTTGCGTAACCCCCGTTATGGAGACGACGATGTTTGAGATTTCACGGCGTGCCTTGAAGCGATCCTTGGCCGCCGCCGCGCTGGTTGCGGCGCTTGGTTCGGGCGCAGCGTTCGCCGCCGATGCCCCGAAGCAGATCCGGATCGACTGGGCGACTTACAATCCCGTGTCGATGATCCTGAAAGACAAGGGTTTGCTCGAGAAAGAGTTCGCCAAGGACGGCATCAGCATCGTCTGGGTGCAGTCGGCAGGTTCGAACAAGGCGCTCGAGTTCCTCAATGCCGGTTCGATCGATTTCGGTTCGACCGCAGGCTCGGCCGCGCTGGTCGCCAAGATCAACGGCAACCCGATCAAGTCGATCTACGTCTACTCGCGTCCGGAATGGACCGCGCTCGTCACCGGCAAAGACTCAAAGATCACCAGGATCGAGGATCTGAAGGGCAAGCGCGTGGCCGTGACCCGCGGCACCGATCCGCACATCTTCCTGGTGCGCGCGCTCCAGAGCGTGAAGCTCACCGACAAGGACATCACGCCGGTGCTGCTCCAGCACGCTGACGGCAAGGCCGCTCTCATTCGCGGCGACGTCGATGCGTGGGCCGGTCTCGATCCGATGATGGCGGCCGCGGAAGTGGAGGACGGCGCGAAGCTGTTCTTCCGCAAGCCGGACGCCAACACCTGGGGCATCCTCAACGTGCGCGAGGAATTCCTGAAGACGCACCCGCAGATCGTGCAGCGCGTGCTCGCGGTCTATGAGGAGGCCCGCAAGTACTCGCTCGCCAACTACGACGACCTGAAGAAGACCTTCATCGGCGTCACCAAGCTGCCGGAGACGGTGGTCGACAAGCAGCTCAAGGAACGCACCGAACTGACCCACAGCAAGATCGGCGCGCCGCAGCGCGAGTCGATCCTCGCTGCGGGTCTGGCGCTTCAGCAAGCCGGCGTCATCGCCGCGAACGTCGACGTGAAGGCGACGGTCGACGCGCTGATCGACGACAAGGTGTCGCTGCCGACGAATTGACGCGGCTCCTCCCTCTCCCCGCAGGCGGGGAGAGGGTTGGGGTGAGGGGCCTCTTCCAGCCGGAGACGCCGCTTCGCCCCTCACCCGGCTCGCTTGCTCGCCGACCTATCCCCGCAGGCGGGGAGAGGTGAAGGCTTGCGACACAAAGGCTGACGATTACGGGTGACACCGAGCCCATCCAAGATGGTAAGCACTCCGTCATGGCGATGACGATCGAAACACCTTTAGCAACGGCGGAAACGGCGCAACCCGTGCGCCGCCGCAACATTACCGGCTGGCTGCTCGGTCTGGCGCTGCCGGTCGGGCTCGCCGTCGCCTGGGAGCTGCTGGTCTGGGCCGGTTTCTCCAACGGCAGGCTGGTACCGCCGCCGAGCCGCGTGTTCGCGACCGTGATGGAGCTTGCGAAGAGCGGTGAGCTCACGCGCCACATCGGCATGACGCTCTATCGTGTCGCCATGGGCTTCGGCCTCGGCGTGCTCGCAGGCACCGTGTTCGGTGCGATCTGCGGTTACTGGACGTGGGCGCGCCGCGTGCTCGATCCGACCTTGCAGGCGCTGCGCGCGATCCCGTCGATCGCGTGGGTGCCGCTGTTCATTCTCTGGCTCGGCATCTTCGAGCAGTCGAAGATCGTGCTGATCGCGGTCGGCGTGTTCTTCCCGATCTATCTCGGCCTGATGGGCGCGATCATGACGGTGGACCGCAAGATCGTCGAGGTCGGCCGCACCTTCCGCCTCAATGGCGTGCAGATGATCCGCCGCATCATGCTCCCCGCCGTGCTGCCGGCGTATGTCGTGTCGCTACGCGCGGGGTTGGGCCTCGGCTGGATGTTCGTCGTCGCCGCCGAATTCATGGGCGCGTCCGAAGGGTTGGGCTTCCTCCTGATCGACGGCCAGCAGCTCGGCAAGCCGGCGCAGATCGTCGCCGCCATCGTCATCTTCGCCATCCTCGGCAAATTCACCGACTGGCTGATCGAACTCGGCACCACGCCGTTCCTGCGCTGGCGCGACGACTTCTCGCGAACGGCGGGAGCGTCCTGATGCTGAAGCTGGAGCGAGTCGGCAAGACCTATCCCAACGGCGTGCACGCGCTCGAAGGCTTCTCGTCGCAAATCAATCTCGGCGAGATCGTTGCGATCATCGGCGGCTCCGGTTGCGGCAAGTCGACGTTGCTGCGCGCGATCGCAGGGCTCGATCCGGCGTCGACCGGCAGCGTGATGCTCGACGGCGAGACGATCACGGCACCGCACGAGAAGATCGGCATCATCTTCCAGGAGCCGCGGCTGCTGCCGTGGCTCAGCGTCGCCGACAACATCGGCTTCGGCCTGTCGGCGGAAACAGCTTCTGTCCGCAAGGAGAAGATCGAGAAGGCGCTCGCCCGCGTCGGCCTTGCAGAAAAGGCGAAGGCGTGGCCGCGCGAACTCTCCGGCGGGCAGGCGCAGCGCGTGGCGATTGCGCGTGCACTGGTGCCGCGCCCGGAAGTTCTGCTGCTCGACGAGCCGTTCTCGGCGCTCGATGCGTTCACACGCACCGACTTGCAGGATCATCTGCTCGGTCTGTGGGCCGATACGCGGCCGACGCTGCTGCTCGTGACGCATGATGTCGAGGAGGCGGTGGCGCTGGCCGATCGCATCATGGTGATGCGCCCGCGTCCCGGCCGCCTCTTCGAGGAGATCGCCGTCAACCTCGCGCGCCCGCGCGATCGGAATTCCGAGATGTTCGACAGCGTCAAACGCCGCGTGCTGACGGCGCTCGACCGCTCGCTCGATGCGCGGCTGCCCGACAGCCCGGCATTGACCTCGGAAGGGGCGATGTGGTGGTAAAGGCAGCCGTCATTGCGAGCGCGGCGAAGCAATCCAGTGGAGCATTTATGCGGGATTGCTTCGTTGCTAACGCTCCTCACAATGACAAGGACATAAGGGAGACATCATGGACGCCGCAACCCTTCGCGCCATGCAGGCGCCGATCAAGGACAAGTACAAGACCGACGCCAAGGCCGCGTTCATCACGCTGAAGGCCAAGGGCTCGATCGACAACGAAGGCATCGCCTGCAAGGTCGAAACTGGCCGCGCCATTGCGATGGCGGGTCTGCATCCAGCGACCGGCGGCTCCGGGCTTGAACTTTGCTCCGGTGACATGCTGCTCGAGGCATTGGTCGCCTGCGCGGGCGTGACGCTGAAATCGGTCGCGACTGCGATCGAGGTGCCGCTGAAGACCGGCAACGTCATTGCCGAGGGCGATCTCGATTTCCGTGGCACGCTCGGCGTCGACAAGGAGGCGCCAGTCGGCTTCGAGGCGATCCGCCTCCGCTTCGATGTCGACACCGACGCGCCGCAGGACAAGCTCGATCTGCTGCTGAAGCTCACCGAGCGGTACTGCGTGGTCTATCAGACCATCAAGAACGGCCCGAAGGTGAGCGTGGAGATGAAGCGGGTGTAAGACTCGCTTGTCCCGGACGCGATGTGGCGTTCGGTTGGCCCAACAAATAAACTCGTCATGGCCGGGCATAGCCGTTCGAAGAACGGCGTCGCTTCGCTCGCCTATGTCCCGGCCATCCACGTCTTCCTTTTCCGGCAGCAGTGAAGACGTGGATGCCCGGCACAAGGCCGGGCATGACGAGATAAGGTGGTGAACCTCACTCCCCCAGCTTCTTCTTCAGCGCATAGAGTGCGTCGAGAGCCTCGCGCGGCGACATCTCGTCCGGATGCAGCGCTTTCACTGCATCCAGCATTTGCTCGGCAACGGTCGGTGGTTGCGGTTCGGCGGCTGCGCGTGATGGCATCGCGAACAGCGGCAGATCGTCGGCGAGCGCCTTGGTGGTCGAGTTGCGATCCTGCGCTTCGAGTTTCGCCAGCACCGCGCGGGCGCGCGTGATCACCGGCGCGGGCAGGCCTGCGAGCTTCGCGACCTGAATGCCGTAGGAGCGATCGGCCGCGCCCGGCAGTACCTCGTGCAGGAACACGACCTCGCCCTGCCACTCCTTCACGCGGACGGTGGCGTTGAACAGGCGCGGCAGCCGCGCCGACAGCGCGGTGAGTTCGTGGTAGTGGGTCGCGAACAGCGCGCGGCAGCGGTTGCTCTCATGCAGGTGTTCGATCGTCGCCCACGCGATCGACAGGCCGTCGAATGTCGCGGTGCCGCGGCCGATCTCGTCGAGGATCACGAGCGCGCGCTCGCCGGCCTGATTAAGGATGGCGGCCGTCTCGACCATCTCGACCATGAAGGTCGAGCGTCCGCGCGCGAGATCGTCAGCGGCGCCGACGCGCGAGAACAGGCGATCGACCACGCCGATGCGCGCGCGCTTCGCCGGCACATAGCATCCGGTCTGCGCCATCAGTGCGATCAGTGCGTTCTGCCGCAGGAACGTTGACTTGCCGGCCATGTTCGGACCGGTCAGCAGCCAGATCTGTCCGTTCTTGTGGCCGCTATGCGGAGAGAGGTCGCAGGCGTTGGCGATGAACGGCTGGCCGTCGCGCTTCAGCGCCAGCTCAACCACCGGGTGCCGTCCCGCCTCGATCATGAAGTCGAGCGAGTGGTCGACGTCGGGCCGCACATGATTTTCGTCGACAGCAAGTTGAGCAAGCGCAGTCGAGACGTCGAGCAGTGCGAATGCATCCGCTGCTGCGCGCAGGTGTTCGCCCGCTGCAACGCAGGTCGCGACAAGCCGTTCGAAGATTTCAAGTTCGAGGCCAAGCGCACGTTCGCCGGCGTTGGCGATCTTGGCTTCGACTTCGCCGAGTTCGGTGGTGGTGAAACGCACCTGGCCCGCGAGCGTCTGGCGATGAATGAAGGTCGCGTTCAGCGGCGCGGCCATCATCTTCTCGCCGTGCTGCGCGGTGACCTCGACGAAATAGCCGAGCACGTTGTTGTGCCGGATCTTTAAGCCGCGCACACCGGTCTCGTCGGCGTAGCGCGCCTGCATGGCAGCGACCACCTGCCGCGACTGGTCACGCAGCGCGCGCGTCTCATCGAGCGCACCCTCGTAGCCGGGCCGCACGAAACCGCCGTCGCGTTTCAAGAGCGGCAGCGTGTCGTCGAGTGCCGCACTTAGCTCGCGCAGCAGATCGCGCGGCGGCCGTTGCAGCGCGCGAGTCGCGACGAAAACATCCTGCGTCGGATCGCGCATCAATTCGAGCCGTGCGGATGCCCGGTCGGCGGCCTCGATGCCGTCACGCAACGCCGCGAGATCGCGCGGGCCACCGCGTCCGACCGACAGCCGCGCCAGCGCACGCGCCATGTCCGGTGCGGATTTCAGGATCGTGCGGATGTCGTCGCGTGCGGCAGAGTCGGCGACGAAGGCGCTCACCGCATCGAGGCGGCGGGCGATCTGCGCGGCATCCGTCAACGGCGCGGCTAACCGTTGTGCCAAGAGCCGCGAGCCGGCCGCCGTGATCGTGCGATCGATTGCATCGAGAAGCGAGCCGCGCCGTTCGCCGCCGAGCGTGCGGGTGAGTTCGAGGTTGGCGCGCGTCGCCGGATCGATCGCCATCACCGCGCCGCCGCTTTCGCGCGCGGGCGGAGAGAGCGGCGGACGCTGGCCGACCTGTGTGCGCTCGATGTAGGTGACCGCCGCCGCCGCCGCGGTCGTTTCCAGCCGCGTCAGCGTGCCGAAGCCGTCCATGGTCGCAACCGCGAAGTAGTCGCACAGCCGCCGCTCGGCGGTGGCGCTGTCGAATATGTCGCGGGTCAGCGGTGTCACCGATGCGAGCGAGCGCAGCAGCTCGTCGAATTCGGGGTCGGTGTGGATCGCATCCGGCACGATGGCTTCGGTCGGATTGATGCGCGCCAGCGTCGCACCAAGCTCGGCGGTGCTGCATTCGGTGACGGAGAATTCGGCGGTCGAGATATCGATCCACGCAAGGCCGATCCGATCACTCGCAGCCGACGAGCCGCGCGAGCGCGCCAACGCCAGCAGATAATTGTTGGTGCGCGCGTCGAGCAGGTTGTCTTCGGTCAGCGTGCCGGGCGTGACGAGGCGCACCACGTCACGGCGAACGACGCTCTTCGAGCCGCGCTTTTTCGCCTCCGCCGGGCTTTCCGTCTGCTCGCAGACGGCGACGCGATGGCCGAGCGCGATCAGCTTGTGCAGATAGTCTTCCGCCTTCTCCACCGGCACCCCGCAGAGAGGCACGTCGGCGCCGTTGAGCTTGCCGCGCTTGGTGAGGACGATGCCGAGCGCGCGTGAGGCGATCTCGGCATCCTCGAAAAACATCTCGTAGAAGTCGCCCATCCGGTAGAACAGCAGCAGGCCCGGGTTGGCCGCCCTGATCTCAAGATACTGTTCCATCATCGGCGTCAGACGCGCCGGTTCCTCGACCGCGGATGCAGCCGCGGTGTCGTCCGCCTGTTGCTCGGGGAGGGGTTTGGTCAGCATGTACGCCCGGAACTTGGGGCATGATCCCGAAAAGTGGAGACCGGTTTTCGGACCAGATCATGCCCAGTCAAATGTCCCGGGAGGCTAGCAAAGATCAGCAGGCGTTCCTACGCGGCTGCCGCGGCGCGGTTGCGCTTGTCCCCATGCTCTCGTCGTCATGGCCGGGCATAGCCGTTCGAAGAACGGCGTCGCTTCGCTCGCCTATGTCCCGGCCATCCACGCCTTGCTTCCTGAGATTCCGTCAAGACGTGGATGCCCGGCACAAGGCCGGGCATGACGCAGAGATTGACATGCCCTGTGCCGCCGAAACCGCTCTTGTCAGTTCGCCGTCACGTTGTTTTTCTTCTGCGCCGGTGCGGCGGTCGAGGCCGGTCTCGGCTTCGCCGGCGCGGCCTTCTGCTGCTGCTCGGCTGCGCGGGCCGATCCCCACGGATCGTTCGGCGCGGTCTGGTTCGGAATCTTCTTCAGCGATTCCTTGTACGCCTTGTCCCTCGCCTCCTGCGCTTCCTTCTCTTCAGGCGTGAGCGTCTTGGCGTCGCTGTTCAGCGGCAGACCCATGCCGGGCGGCAGATTTTGCGCGAAGGCAGGCGACGCAAGCCAGGCGGCTGCAACTGCGAGTGTCGAAGCAAGAACGAGAATGCGCATGATGTCCCTCAACCGATGGCGGATTAGACCAAGATCGCCGGCTGCTGGCAATCCGCCCTGCGGAATGTGATCGTCCTCCATCGTGACCGATGCATGGCAGCAAGGCTGCCGCGATGGAGGTAAGCGGGGGATCAGGATTTGACCTCGCCATCGGCGCTCCTTACAAAATTCGCGAGAAATTCCAGTTTCAGACGAAGGATACCGCTCGCAGGCAGCGGCTTTGGGAGGTTCAAAAATGCGTGACGTGTTCATTTGTGATGCCGTGCGGACGCCGATCGGCCGCTTCGGCGGTTCGCTCGCCAAGGTGCGCGCCGACGATCTCGCCGCCGTGCCGATCAAGGCGCTGATGGCCAAACATCCGAACCTCGATTGGGCCGCGCTCGATGAAGTCTATTTCGGCTGCGCCAATCAGGCGGGCGAGGACAACCGCAACGTCGCGCGCATGGCCGTGCTGCTCGCCGGCCTGCCGGACTCGGTTCCGGGCCAGACGCTGAATCGCCTCTGCGCATCGGGCCTTGATGCCGTGGGTGCTGCCGGCCGCGCAATCCGTTCGGGCGAGATTGATTTCGCGATCGCCGGCGGCGTCGAGTCGATGACGCGCGCGCCGTTCGTCATGGGCAAGGCGTCGGAAGCCTTCTCGCGCTCGGCCGACATCTTCGACACGACGATCGGCTGGCGCTTCATCAATCCGCTGATGAAGCAGCAGTACGGCGTCGATGCGATGCCGGAGACCGGCGAGAACGTCGCCGAGGAGTTCCAGATTTCCCGCGCCGATCAGGATGCGATGGCGATCCGCTCGCAGCAGCGCGCCGGCAAGGCGATTGCTGCCGGTTACTTCGCGGAAGAGATTACGCCGGTGACAATCCCCGGCGGCAAGGCTGGTCCGATCGTCGTCGACAAGGATGAGCATCCGCGCCCCGAGACGACGCTCGAAGGCCTCACCAAGCTGAAGCCGATCGTTCGTAACCCGGGCACGGTCACCGCCGGCAACGCATCGGGCGTCAACGACGGCGCCGCCGCCATGATCCTGGCCTCGGAAGCCGCCGTGAAGAAGCATGGCCTGACCCCGCGGGCCCGCATCCTCGGGCTGGCATCCGCCGCTGTGCCGCCGCGCATCATGGGTATCGGCCCGGTTCCGGCGACCAGGAAGCTGATGGAGCGTCTGGGCCTCAAGATCAGCCAGTTCGACCTGATCGAGCTGAACGAAGCCTTCGCCAGCCAGGGTATCGCCTGCCTGCGGCAACTCGGCGTCAAGGACGATGCGGATTTCGTCAACCCGCACGGGGGCGCGATCGCGCTCGGCCACCCCCTCGGCATGAGCGGCACCCGCTTGGCACTGACCGCCGTCCACGGTATGGAGAAGCGGGGCGGAAAGCTTGCCTTGGCAACTATGTGCGTCGGCGTAGGCCAGGGCGTCGCTGCCGCCATCGAGAAGCTGAACTGAGGCTTGCGCAGACGGAAATAGTTCTGCCGGGGGCGCAGCCACATACTCATCGTCATCACCGGGCTTGACCCGGTGATCCATCTTTCCGGTCTTTGCGGATCTCAAGATGGATTGCCGGGTCATAGGCGAGCGTAAGCGACGCCGTTCTTCGAACGGCTATGCCCGGCAATGACGACAAGGAGAGGTTAAGCGCCATGACCGGTGCCAGCACGCCATTCGTCTATCCGCGCGAAAGCAATTCCGTCCACGCGCCGCGCCTGTCGCCGGCGTATCGCTCCACCGTCAAGCGCTCGCCGCAAAAGCCGCTGGTCATCATGCGGCATACGCTGTCCGAGCTGACCGGGCCGGTCTATGGCCACGAGACGGTGCGCGACAACGATCACGATCTCACCATCCAGCATCAGGGCGAGCCGCTCGGCGAGCGCATCATCGTCCATGGCTACGTCAAGGATGAGGACGGACGCGGCGTCGCCAACACGCTCGTCGAGGTGTGGCAGGCGAATGCCTGCGGCCGCTACATCCACGTGGTCGATCAGCATCCGGCGCCGCTCGATCCGAATTTCACCGGTGCGGGGCGCTGCAAGACCGACGACAAGGGCTACTTCCGCTTCGTCACCATCAAGCCGGGTGCGTATCCCTGGGGTAACCACCCCAATGCCTGGCGGCCGGCGCACATCCACTTCTCGGTGTTCGGTCACTCGTTCATCTCGCGTCTGGTGACGCAGATGTATTTCCCGGGCGATCCGCTGTTCGCGTTCGATCCGATCTACAACTCGATTCCAGACCCGCGTGTGCGCGAGCGCATGGTGTCGAGCTTCGATCTCGACAACACCAAGCCCGACTGGGCGCTCTGCTATCGCTTCGACATCGTGCTGCGCGGCCGCAACGCCACGCCGATGGAGACCACATAGCGTTTTCGAGCGAAGTGGATACCGGTTCGCGTGAAGAAAACGCGTCAAGAGAGAAAGTCGATGAGCAAGCTTCCTGACGTGACGCCGTCGCAGACGGTCGGGCCCTACTTCAAGTACGGCCTGACGCCGGGCACGGCGTATCAATGGAACGATGCATTCAGCAACAATCTCGTCACGCCCGATGCGGCAGGCGAGCGCATCCGCATCGAGGGCCAGGTGTTCGACGGCGACGGCGTGCCGATCAACGACAGCATGCTGGAAATCTGGCAGGCGGACGGGCAGGGCAGGTTCGCCGACCAGACGCAACGTGCGCAGCCGAACACGGCGTTTCGCGGCTTCGGCCGCACCGGCACCGATCAGAACGGCGCGTTCGCGTTCGACACGGTGAAGCCGGGGCAGGTGGCCGATCCGGACGGCAAGCTGCAGGCGCCGCATATCCTGCTCGCGGTCTACGCGCGCGGCATGACCCAGCAGTGTTACAGCCGTATCTACTTCGCGGATGAGACTGCGAACGCCAGCGATCCGGTTCTGGCGCTGGTGCCGGCGGAGCGGCGCGACACGCTGATCGCGACAAAGCAGGGCAGCGCCTGGCGCTTCGACGTGCACCTTCAGGGCGACAAGGAAACGGTGTTCTTCGATTTGTAATGATCAGCTATTTCGCACCAACGTCGATGCGTAGGGCGGACTAGCCGAAGGCGTTTCCGCCATTTCGTCGTTTGCTGTCTCGACGTCCGCGGGGCGGGTTACGCTGCGCTAACCCGCCCCACAGCCGGCTTTTGCTGGCCGCTCAAGGTTTCATGCGTTCGCAGCTGCTTTGCAATATCCTCGACGTGATCGAAGATGAGCGCCGGTGACAACGCAGCCAGCGCTTCACGCTGAGCGAAGCCCCACGATACCGCGCCGAAATCGATGCCGGCCTTGCGCGCGGCCTCGCCGTCGCGAATCTCGTCGCCGATGCAGATGGCGTGCGATGCCGTGATGCCGGTGCGCTTCAACACATTGCGAAAATGGCTGGCCTTGCCGAACAGCGACGCGCCGCAATCGAAACACGAAACGTGCCGTGCGCTCTCGGCCAGACATGCGCGGGTGTTGGCTTCCGAATCCGAACTGACCATCGCAATCGTGATGCCGGATGCGGCGAGTTCGCCGAGCATGCGATGGACGCCGGGAAACAGCGGAATCTCGTGCAGGTCTGCCGCCTTCATCCGGCGCATGTCGCGCGCGATCCATGGCAGCCGCCAGAATGGCACTTTCAGATGTGCCATGATCTCGCGCGAGGTCTTTCCGCGCAGCATCTCGCCCTCGTGGTCCTCGATGCGTTTGAAGCGATGCTTGTCAGCCACCGAATTCACCACGCGCTTGAACCATGGCAGGCTGTCCGACAGCGTGCCGTCGAGATCGAAGATCGCAAGCTTGTAATGGGGCATCGGCGCTGGATTTCTCGAGACTGCGGCTGGGTCGATAGGATTAATCGCCGCGCTGGGCAAGCGGGAGGGCACGAACTTGCCGTCCGGATGACGTGCAACAATGTGGCTTTCCACACGGGTCGCTGCGTAAAAATGCGAGCGGAATCGGCCTCCATGCGCTACATAGAGGCAGATGACCAACGCCAAGCCCGCCTTTCCGGCTCCCGATCACGATCATGGCCGCTGCGCCGAGGATGCGCTGCGCCATGCGGAGGTGGTGTGTCAGCGCCGCGGCCAGCGCTTCACGCCGATCCGCCGTCAGGTGCTGAGCGCATTGCTCGCGAGCCATCGCCCGCTCGGCGCCTACGAGATCATCGACGAACTGGCGAAGCTGATCGCGCGGCCCGCGCCGATCACCGTCTATCGCGCCCTCGATTTTCTCATGGAGAACGGCCTCGTGCATCGCATCGAGAGCCGCAATGCGTTTCTTGCCTGCGCGCACGATCACGACGACACGGCGATGGTCGCGTTTCTGATCTGCGATCAGTGCGGTTCGGTCGGCGAGGTGCCGGCGGCGCCGGTCGCCAAGAGCCTCAACGAGGCCGCGCGCGGCACCGGCTTCTCTCCCAAGATGTCGGTGGTCGAGATCACCGGCACGTGTAATCACTGCAAACCAGCGAGTGAACAGCCGATGACCTCATCCTGAGGAGCCGTTTCGTCAGAAACGGCGTCTCGAAGGATGAGTGGAAAGCTGCTAGACGTCCTTCGAGACGCCCGCTTGCGCGGGCTCCTCAGGACGAGGCCGTCGTTCTGGCGGCTCGCAAAAGAAACACGGCGTTAACGCCGGTTCATGAGGACAAATGACTTCCGCCACAATGACGATTTCGCCCGCCGGGCGGCCGCTCGGTGCGGTCGCGATCGCGCTCGTCGTGATGTTGTGCCTGAGCTGGGGCTTCAACCAGATCGCGGTCAAACTCGCGCTGCCGGAGATCCCGCCGTTCACGCAGGCGGCGATCCGTTCTTTCGGCGGGTTGCTGGTAGTGATGCTGGCCGCGCGCATGCGCGGCGTGACGATGTTCGCGCGCGACGGCACCCTGTGGTCCGGACTTCTTGCCGGCCTGCTGTTCGGCGCCGAATTCGTCCTGATCTATCCCGGACTGCAACTGACCAGCGCGTCGCGCGCGGTCGTGTTTCTTTATGCTGCGCCGTTCGTGGTGGCACTCGGCTCCCGGTTCCTGTGGGGTGAGCGGCTCAGCGGAATGCAATGGGCCGGGCTCGGGCTGTCGTTCCTCGGCCTGGCGCTTGCCATGGGATTGCCGCAACCGTCCGTCGATACAAAAACCCTCATCGGCGACGCTATGTTGTTGATTGCCGGGGTGATTTGGGGTGCCACCACTTTGGTGATCAAGGCGTCGCGGCTGTTGCAGGCTCCGCCCGAAAAAATGCTGGCTTATCAACTGGCTGTATCGACGCCGATGCTGGCGGCGGGCGCGTTGCTGTTCGGCGAGACGGTTTCGGCGTGGCCGAGCGCCATACCTCTTATATCTATGATTTATCAGACATTTTGGGTGGTCGGCACGACCTTCCTGATCTGGTTTGTCCTGATAAAGTCCTATTCGGCGAATAAGTTATCGGCATTCACGTTCCTGACGCCGCTGTTCGGCGTCATTGGCGGCACCCTCATTCTGAACGACCCGATCACGCCGGCATTTGTTGTGGCGGCACTTTTGGTTATCGCCGGGCTCGTGCTCGTTAACCGGCCTCCCGCGAAATCGCGCTAGCGGCAAGTGTTATGGCAATCCTGTGGCGGCGAGATTCACGCCATGAGGCCCATTGCGAGGCGTCATAAAGACCTGATATCTGAGCCCTTATGAACAAAATCGAGAACCTGGCCGCCGTCGATATTGCCGGCCCCGCACCCCGTCACCGCAGTGTTCAGGCCATCGTCGGCAACGTGAAGGTCGGCGGCGGCGCACCGATCGTGGTGCAGTCGATGACCAACACCGACACGGCCGACGTCAAATCGACCGTCGAGCAGGTCGCAGCGCTCGCCCGCAAGGGTTCGGAGATGGTGCGCATCACGGTCGACCGTGACGAAGCCGCAGCCGCGGTGCCGCACATTCGCGACGGATTGCGCAAGCTCGGCATCACCGTGCCGCTGATCGGCGACTTCCACTACATCGGCCACAAGCTGCTCGCCGATCATCCGGCGTGCGCGGAAGCGCTCGACAAGTACCGCATCAATCCGGGCAACGTCGGTTTCAAGGACAAACGCGACACGCAGTTCACCGACATCATCGAGATTGCGATCAAGAACAACAAGGCGGTCCGCATCGGCGCCAACTGGGGTTCGCTCGATCAGGAATTGCTCGCGAAGCTGATGGACGAGAACGCGCTGCTCGCCAATCCGCGCGACGCCCGCGCGGTGATGCGCGAAGCCATGGTGCAGTCGGCGCTGGGCTCGGCCGCGCGCGCCGAAGAGATCGGCATGCCGCGCAACAAGATCATTCTCTCGGCGAAGGTGTCGGCCGTGCAGGATCTGATCGCGGTGTATCGCGATCTCGCCGCGCGTTCGGACTATGCGATCCATCTCGGCCTCACCGAAGCCGGCATGGGCTCGAAGGGTATCGTCGCATCCGCTGCCGCGCTCAGCGTGCTGCTGCAGGAAGGCATCGGCGACACCATCCGCGTCTCGCTGACGCCGGAGCCGGGCGGCGACCGCACGCTCGAGGTGCAGGTCGGTCAGGAAATTCTCCAGACCATGGGCTTCCGCACCTTCGTGCCGCTGGTGGCTGCTTGCCCGGGCTGTGGCCGCACCACCTCGACCACGTTCCAGGAGCTCGCGCGCGAGATTCAGGATTTCATCCGCGATGAGATGCCGACCTGGAAGACGCGCTATCCGGGCGTCGAAGGCCTCAACGTCGCGGTGATGGGTTGCATCGTCAACGGCCCGGGTGAATCGAAGCATGCCGACATCGGCATCTCGCTGCCGGGTACCGGAGAGTCGCCGGCCGCGCCGGTGTTCGTCGACGGCAAGAAGTTCCGCACGTTGCGCGGGCCCGGCATCGCCGCCGACTTCAAGGCGCTGGTGATCGATTACATCGATCAGCGTTACGGTTCGACCGGCCGCACGGCTGCGGAGTAGTTGCACTCTTCGTCATGCCCGGGCTTGTCCCGGGCATCCACGTTCTTACAAAACTATAGCAGGCAAGGCGTGGATGGCCGGGACAAGCCCGGCCATGACAGCAAGTTATTTCTAAACCGGTCCGTTCTTCTCACGATTATCGACGACGGCCTCTTCCAGATCGAGATCGCGCTCGATCCGCCGCCGCGTTTCGTCGGTGATCTGTCCGTCCCGCAACAACTGGTGCAAACGCTTGCGCTCGGCGGCGATGATCTCGCGCACCAGCGGCGCGCCGAGCGTTGATGGCGTGAATTGCTGATCTTCCCGTGGCGGATCGGGCAGAGCGAGCATGCGCGTATTGTGTCGCGCATTGAGGAAGCCCGTCAGGCTCTCGGAGAGATCGCGGTTCGCGATCATGCTGTCGAGATGCTCGCGGCCGGAGCCGATGATGATGCGGCGCGCGGCGATTTCCCGCTCGCGTTCGACGTACTCTTCCGTGTGTCCATGCTGGTTGAGGCCGAGCAGTCTCACCACGAACGGCAGCGTCAGCCCGAGGCCGACCAGCGTCACGAAGATCACGCCGAAGGCGACGAACAGGATCAGGTCGCGGTGCGGAAACGCTTCGCCGCCCGGCAGCGTCAGGGGAATAGCCAGCGCGGCGGCAAGCGACACGGCGCCGCGAATGCCGGTAAAGGCGACGACGAAGGTCGTTCGCCATGAGGGCAGGGGATCGCGCTCGGCGAGGCGTTGGCTCAGCCATCGCGGGATATAGGTTGCGGGAAACACCCAGGCGAATCGCGCGACGATGACGATCGCCGAAACCAGCGCGATCGCCGTCAGCGCCTCGCTTATCGGCAGCGCGTTGGCTTTCTCCAGCAGCAACCGCATCTGGAAGCCGATCAGCAGGAACAGCGAGCCTTCGATCAGCCAGATGACAAGGTCCCAGAAGAACACGCCCTGCAAGCGCGTCGCCGACGAGATGCGCAGCGGGCCGTTCCAGCTCACATAGATGCCGGCCGCGACGGTTGCCAGCACGCCGGAGCCGCCAAGATGCTCCGGCACCCAGTAGGCGAGGTAGGGCGTCAGCAGCGACAGCGTGATCTCGATGCGCGGATCGCGCGCCCATTGCCGCAGCCGCAGGCTGAGCCAGCCGACGCCGATGCCGTATGCAAGTTCACCGACTACGATCGTGCCGAACATGCCTGTGGCTTTGGTCAGCGAGAACGCGCCGGTCGTGATGGTGATGACGGCGAAGCGATAGAGGATGAGCGCGGTGGCGTCGTTGACGAGGCCCTCGCCTTCGAGGATGACGAGAATCCGCCGCGGCATCTTCAGCCGCCGTGCGATGGCGAGCGGCGCCACCACATCCGGCGGCGAGACGATGGCTCCGATCAGGAAACCGATCGCCCACGGCAGGCCGAGCAGCCAGTGCGCGGCAGCCGCGACCGCGCACGTGGTGAACACCACGCAGCCGACTGCGAGCATCGAGATCGGGCGCAGATTGGTCTTGAACTCGCGCCAGCTCATCGACACGCCTGCGGAATAGATCAGCGGCGGCAGCAGCATCAGAAGCACGATTTCGGGCGCGAGCGTCACGGCGGGCAAGCCGGGGACGAATGCCAGCGCGATGCCGGTGACGAGCAGGAGGATCGCAGGCGTGATGCTGAACTTGCGCGCGAGCGTCGCGGTTGCGGCCAGCACCGCGATCAGCAGCAGAAAGGTCTGAAAGGTTGCAGTCATCACCTGCCTGCTTCGCGCGTCGGAGGGACGGCGTCAAGCAGCGGGTTGCGCAGCGAGCGGGCTGCGACCGGCCGCGCACCACACGTAGACCGGCGCGATCCGTTTCAAATCCAGATCGGTCTTTTTTAGCACCTTCGAACCGGCTGTTCGAGAAACCGGCCGTTCCAGCGGCCGTATCCATCGGCATGGCGGCGTCATGCCGGATTTCTTGCGATTGGATCAATGAAGAAGATTGGTGAGCATGCTGTTGTGATCGGCGCGAGCATGGCGGGGCTTCTGGCTGCACGCGCTTTGATCAATCATTTCGGTTCGGTCACTGTGCTCGAACGCGACAGGCTTCAGAATACGGATCGTCCTCGCAAGGGCGTGCCGCAGGGCAAGCATGCTCATGGCCTGCTTGCCCGCGGGCGCGTGGTGATCGAGGAGTTCTTCCCCGGCTGGACCGGTGACGTCGTGGCTTCGGGAGGATTGACTGGCGATATGTCCGATACAGTCGATTGGGTCGGTCATAACGTCCGCCTGAAATCGGGACCCAGCGATCTGATCGGGCTGCTTGCACCGCGCCCCGTGCTGGAGGCGCATGTGCGCCGCCGCCTCGTTGCAATCCCCGGCGTCACGCTGGTCGAGGGGTGCAACGTCACCGAACTGCTGGTGACGCCCGACCGCAAGAGTGTCTGTGGCGTGCGCGCGCAGATTGGCGACGATCCGCTGCGGGCGATCACGGCAGATCTGGTCGTCGATGCCGGCGGACGCGGCTCGATGAGTCCGGCATGGCTGAAGGCGCTTGGCTACGAGACGCCGGCCGATGAGCGGATCGAAATCGGCGCGGGTTATACCACGCGCTGCTATCGCCGCAGACCGGCCGATCTTGGCGGACGCCTCGCTGTTGTGATTGCAGGCAGTTCGCCGAACTGGCGCAACGGTGTCATTCTCGCGCAGGGTGAGGATCGATGGATCGTCAGTGTCGGCGGTTATCTCGGCGACCACGCGCCGGATGACGAGCAGCAGTTCGCCACCTATGTCGGAACCTTGCCGGTGCCCGACATCTATCAGGTCGTCACGACCGCGGAGCCGCTTGGCGACTTCAGGACGTATCGTTACGCCGCCAATCTTCGCCGCCGCTATGACAGGATGAAACGGTTTCCCGAAGGCTACCTCGTGCTCGGCGATGCGTTCTGCAGCTTCAACCCGGTTTACGGTCAGGGCATGACCGTGGCGGCGCAGGAAGCGCGGGCGCTCGATGAATGCCTCCGGCGCGGCAGCCGCGGGCTCGCGCGGCGATTCTTCGCGGCCGCGAGCACGATCGTCGACATTCCGTGGGGCATCGCCGTCGGCAACGATCTGCGCCATCCGAAGGTGCAGGGCGAGCGGCCGGCCATGGTGCGCTTCATCAACTGGTACATCGGCAAGCTGCATATGGCCGCGCGCCACGATGCGGCGCTGACGAATGCCTTTCTTAACGTCGCCAACCTGATGGCGCAGCCGCCGTCGCTGCTGAAGCCATCGATCGTTGCGCGCGTGATCAAGGGCAATCTGTTCCGGCCGTCAATCGACGCAACGATGCGCGTGCCATCGCGCGCATTCTAGCGGTTTGACAGTTCGCTAGATTCCGTCTTCATAAGGCGGATCGCGGCGCGGCGTGGCGATGTCGCCCTGATCGTAGAGATCGTCGTCGTTCTGCGGCTTTCTCTTGTCGGTCTTCGCGGGTTTGGAGGCAGGCTTTGGCGATTCGTCCTTCTTCGGCGAGTCTTTGTCCGGAATGTCCTTTCTCGCCATGACCTGTCTCCGCTTCCGTTAGCTCTTGCGCTCCGCGACGAAGCGGGCGGCGGCACGCAGCACGTCGGCTTTGTCGCCGAACATGGCGAGTGTCGCGTCGGCGCGCGCGAGCAGGTCGCGCAACCGCTTCTTTGCCCCGTCGATGCCGAGCAGCGTGACGAAGGTCGTCTTGCCGAGCGCCGCATCCTGGCCGGTGTTCTTGCCGAGCGCGGCCGCATCGCCCTCGACGTCGAGCAGATCGTCGGCGATCTGGAACGCTTCGCCGAAGGCGCGGCCGTAATCGTCGAGCGCGGCGTATTCCTTCGCGGACGCGCGGCCGAGGATCGCTCCAGCCTGGCAGGCGAAGCGAAGCAGCGCGCCGGTTTTCATCTGCTGAAGTTTCGAAACATCCGGCGGAACCTTGTCGCCGAAGCGGCCTTCGCCGGCGAGATCGAGAATCTGGCCGCCGACCATGCCGCCGACGCCGGCGCCGCGCGCCATTGCGCGCGTCAGTGCGAGCCGCACATTCGCGTCCGGATGAATCTCGTCGCGGGTGATGATGTCGAAGGCGATCGTCAGCAGCGCGTCGCCGGCGAGGATCGCGGTCGCGTCGTCATAGATCTTGTGCGTGGTCGGGCGGCCGCGGCGCAGGTCGCTGTTGTCCATCGCCGGCAGATCGTCATGCACCAGCGAGTAGCAGTGGATGCATTCGAGCGCGGCGCCGGCGAGCAACGCGCCTTTCGGATCGGCGCCAAACACCGCCGCGCTTTCGACCACGAGGAACGGCCGCAGCCGCTTGCCGCCGTTGAGGCTGCCGTAGCGCATCGACTCGATCAGGCGCTTCGGCCGCTCGATCTCGTTGTCGAGCGGTGCGTCCGCCAGAAGATCTGCGAGCAGCTTTTCGGTGGCTTCGGCGGTCTGGTCGAGACGCTTGGCGAAGTCGATGGAAAGGGTCGCCGTATTCATCTTTAGAAAAACTCCACAAAACGGCCGGACCATCCTTCATGCGGGCAGTTTCGTCAATTCCGGTTCCGGCTTGACGGCGGGGGCAACAGTTGGGACGTCTATCCAAGCCCTGCGGCACCCTCTGAACTGGCTGAGCCCTCTTGCGCCTCATTCGCAAACTTCTGCTGGTCGTGCTGCTTCTGCTGCTGTTGCCCTATCTCCTGACGCCGCTTTATCGCGTCGTGAATCCGGTCTCGACCCTGATGATCGGGCGCTGGCTCACCGGAGCTCCGGTGATGCGGGAATGGACCGATCTCGATGAGATCGCGGCTGTTCTGCCGCGCACGGTCGTTGGTGCAGAGGACGCCAAGTTCTGCACCCATCGCGGCATCGACTGGGATTCGGTGCGCGACGTGATTGAGGACGCGCAGGACGGCGAGGTCTCGCGCGGCGGTTCCACCATCACCCAGCAGGTGGCGAAAAACCTGTTCCTCTGGCCGGGCCGCAGCGTCATCCGCAAGGGGCTGGAGTTCCCGCTGGCGCTCTGGATTGATCTGGTGCTGCCGAAGCGGCGGGTTCTCGAAATCTATCTCAACATCGCCGAATGGGGGCCGGACGGGCAGTTCGGCATCGAGGAGGGAGCGGCGCACGCCTTCGGCAAGACGGCTTCGGCGCTGAATGCCCGCGAGGCGGGATTGCTTGCGGCGATCCTGCCGAATCCGGTTACCCGCAGCGCCCGCCAGCCAGGCCCGGCGGTGCGCCGGATGGCCGGAACCTACATGGCGCGGGCCGGGGCTGTGGTGGCCTCCTGCTGGGTCCGGAAATCCCGCCAGCTAGGGCATTTTGGCCCGTTTTTGGCAGATTGGACCACTAGCCTCCGGGCGAGGCTTCCTCTATAAGCGCGGCCTCAATCGAATTTCTGGCGCCGCGGGCGTCGTCCTCATGGATGGCGGGCCCGACGGGCTTGCTGCAAGGACCGATACACAAGGACCGATACAATGGCCGTTCCGAGACGTAAAACTTCGCCGTCGCGCCGTGGCATGCGCCGCTCCGCCGACGCGCTCAAGACGCCGACCTATGTCGAAGACAAGGACTCGGGCGAACTGCGCCGTCCGCACCATCTCGATCTGAAGACCGGCATGTACAAGGGCCGCCAGATCCTGAAGGCGAAGAAGGAAGACTGACGGCAGCGAGCGCCGCACACGCGGCGCTCCTTCGCCGGTGCCGACCGGGCGGCCGATGGCCGCTTCAAAGTCGGGTCCGGCAGGATGCAGCTCTCGTTCGTGAACGCCCGTTGGGCGTGAAGTCTTGTTGGAAAAGGCTCGCCGATGTCGATGATCGGTTTCCCGCTGCTGCTGATCCCGTTCGCGATTTACAACATCGTCGTCTTTTTGATGCAGGGCGTGTCGTTCGATGCGCCGCTGCTGGCGCTGACGCTGACGTCCGGCAAGACGTGGACGGCAACGTTCAGCGACGGGCTGCTTGCGCTCGGCATGCTGCTGTTGATGCTTGAGGTCATCAAGGCGGCGAAACCCGGCGCGAAGTACTTCACCGATCACCTCCTGTCGCTTCTGGTTTTCGCCGGCGCCGCTGCCGAGTTCGTGATGCTGCCGCAGTTCGCGACCTCGACGTTCTTTCTGCTGACCGTGCTGGCTTTGGTCGATTTCCTCGCGAGCCTCGCGATTCGCGCCCGCCGCTCCGCGACCGCACAGGCTCCGGTCAAAGCCGGCCGCCGCGCTGCTCCTGTACCCGCACCCGCCTCTGAGCCGAAGTTCGAGCCATCGGCGGCCACCGATCTCGCGCCGCCGGTCGCATCGCCGCCGGAACCAGCGCCTGTACCGCCGCTCGCCGACGACGCGCAGACGCAGGAACCCCGCGATCCTGCGGCTCCCGTTTCTCCGCAGCCGCGCTGACTGCCGTCAGATCGTTTTTGACATCCGCAGGCCGCGGGCCGCGGCCGGAATCGGCTGAGCGAGATAGCGCGCCTGAGCCTCCTCGGGGCTCGCCCGGCGCAGCGTCCGCGTCTGAGGGGCTTGTTGCGCGATGGCGATCAGATGCGCCACGAAGGCTGGATCGGGCCGCCCAAGGCTGTTCACCGGCTTTGCAGTGGCTGACGGGGCGAGGACCGGAACAAGCGCTGCTGACGCCGGAAGCGGCTTCTGCGGCTCGGCCCCGGTCGCCGCCGGGTTGCGATCGGCGCGGCGGATGTGGGGCGGCTGAATCGGCGAAACGATCATTGCGGTCTGCTCCGGGACGCGCCGATTGTCCCGTTATGGGACATGGCGCAGTCTTTCGGAGGTCACCTCGCAATCCCCATGCCGGCTGATCCGGTTGACTACGGGGCGCGCCGGCATGCGGCCGGGCCCGGACATGCGATGAGTGTGCGAGGTTTCGGACTAACCCACAGATCGCAGAAGCATTTCCTTTTCGGGATGTTCTTGGCTATCCGGTAACCAAGTAGGACGCACGCCCGGCCCCGCGCATACGAAATACCATCGCTTGTCGAAATGTTTAGGAACATTTCCTAGCGTGGGACGGCCACACCGCCATAATCGCATTCCAAGAATCACCGGCGTGTCCCGAAACGAGGCGACCTTGACCACTGTGGAAGCGCTCGCGCCCGATCACACAGCTCCGCCCGAAAGCGCCAGGGTCGCCCGCGCGCCCATCGGACAACCGGATCCGGAAACCATCATCGAGCGGCTGGGCCAGGCGGCGTTTGTCTGGGACATCGCCAGCGATGCGATCGCCTGGAGCGATCACGTCGGGGTGGTTTTCCCCGGCATCCCGGCCGAGGCGCTGGCGACCGGCGAGGGGCTCGCCAGGCTGATCGAGCCGGCCAAGACGATCCGCGCTACCGCGCTCGCCAACGCCGCGCAGTCAACCCACGGCGAGATTTACCAGATCGAGTACGGCGTGCGTCCGGCCGCATCCGCGCCGATCCAGTGGGTCGAGGAAACCGGCTGCTGGGTTCTCGGCACCGACGGTAAGCCTGTCCGCGCCGAAGGCGTCGTGCGCGTCAACAACGAACGCCACGCCCGCGACGAGCAGTTGCGCCGCCTCGCCGAGCACGATCCGCTGACCGGCGAACTCAATCGCGCCAATCTGATCGCCTCGCTCGCCGAAGCCATCGAGGAAGCCGGCCGCTATCGCACGTCGTTCGCGTTCTTGCTGATCGGCGTCGATCATCTCGCGCGCATCAACGACTCGTTCGGATTCGATGTCGCCGACGAAGTGATCTGCGAGATCGCGCGCCGCGTCCGCACGCGCCTGCGCGGCGGCGACGTGCTCGGCCGCTTCTCCGGCAACAAGCTCGGCCTTATTCTGAAGAACTGCTCGGTCGAGGCGATGAACATCGCCGCGGAGCGATTCCTTCTCGCGGTGCGTGAGGAGATCGTTCCGACCACGTCCGGCCCGGTCAGCATCACTGCGTCGATCGGCGCGGTAAACCTGCCGCGCTACGCCCGCACGGTGGACGAAGCCATCAACCGCGCCCAGGAGGCGCTGGAATCAGCGAAGAGCCGCCGCGCCGGCTCGTTCGGGTCGTGGCGTCCGAATGTCGAGCGCGACGCGCAGCGCCGCGTCAACATCCGCGTCACCGACGAGATCGTCACCGCGCTGAACGAGCGGCGGCTGGTGACGGCGTTCGAGCCGGTGGTGCACACAGGCTCGCGCCAGCCCGCCTTCTACGAGTGCCTGGTGCGGATGCAGCAGGATGACGGGCGTTTCCTCCTAGCCCCGGATATCGTCCCCGTCGCCGAGAAACTCGGCCTGATCCGCCTCGTCGATCACCGCGTGCTCGAACTGGCGATCACGGAGCTTGCCGCCTCACCGAACGTGCAACTCAGCCTGAACATCTCGCCCGACACGACGATGGACCCCGACTGGTGGTCGAGCATCGAATCGCTGATGCGCGCCAATCCGGGCGTTGCCGAGCGGCTGATCGTGGAGATCACCGAGACTGTGGCCATTCAGGACGTGGACGATGTCCGCGGTTTCGTCTCGCGGCTGAAGAAATTCGGCAGCCGCATCGCCATCGACGATTTTGGCGCCGGCTACACCTCGTTCCGCAACCTGCGCAAGCTCGGCGTCGACCTCGTCAAGATCGACGGCGCATTCGTGCAGAACATCGTTCGCTCCGCCGACGACCGCGCGTTCTGTCAGACGTTGATCGATTTGGCGCACCGGCTCGATATCCAGACCGTCGCCGAATGGGTGCAGGACGAAGAGGCGGCCGGCATGCTGCGCGACTGGGGCTGCGATTTCATCCAGGGGCGGCTGATCGGGCTGGCGTCCGGCGAACGCCCATGGGCGCAGGACGCTGCACCGGCCATCGCGGCGCGCGGATAAGCATTCACGTCATCTGAAAACGAAGCCGGGCGTGACCTGCGTCGCGCCCGGCTGAGATCTTCCGGCAATCTGTCGTCTATTCCTTGCCGGATTCCTTGGACATGCGCTCGAGCTTCTCCTGCATGTCCTTCATCTGCTTGCGCAGATCGTCGATGTTGTCCGTCTCGGGTTCGGCCACGATCTTTTCGGGCTCCGATGACGAGGACGCACGCGGCGCCTGCGGTACGAACGGCTTGAACATCGCAAACGTCCGCTCGAACATTTCCATGTTGCGACGGACATGCTCCTCGAGCGGAGCAAAGGGGCCACCCGCGAACGTGCTGGTCAGTTGCTTGCGGAATTTTTCCTGCTCGCGCGTCAGCGTATCGATCGACGCCTCAAGATACTTCGGCACCACCATTTGCATGCTGTCGCCGTAGAAACGGATCAGCTGGCGCAGGAAGGTGGTGGGGAGGAGGTTCTGGCCCGCCTTGTTCTCCTGCTCGAAAATGATCTGCGCGAGCACGGTGCGGGTGATGTCGTCGCCGGTCTTGGCATCGTAGACGAGGAAATCCTCGCCCTCCTTCACCATCGCCGCGAGGTCTTCCAGGGTCACGTAGGTACTGGTGCCGGTGTTGTAGAGCCGCCGGTTCGCGTATTTTTTGATGGTGGTGGGCTGGTCAGGTTTCGCCATAAGGCTCTCACACGTCGCTGCCGATGAACACGGCCGGTGAACACAAATTTTGCGGAGATCGAAGCTCCCCCAACTTTGCTTGGAGGCAATGCAATCAACGCATCGCAACAAAGTAAGCACTTTCGGCACCGCTCGGCTACCGTTTTGTGCAGGACGGTTAATGCGGGAACCTCCAGCCGGGTCTTGTAAATTTGCCCGCGGGCGACTTTCGCCGGATCGCCAATTGACACACCTGCGAAGGGTTAACAGGATAGACGGCGAGTGCAGCATGCCCGGCCGGGCAGCCGCCCATCCCGTCGTTCTGGTCGCCGGTCGTCAGGCCGGCCTCTCGAGGCACAACGGCCTCAAGCCCCAAGGAGAAACCCCATGTCGGACGATATCGTTATCGTCAGCGCTGCCCGCACCCCCGTCGGCAGCTTCAATGGCGCGTTTGGCAGCCTGCCTGCGCACGAGCTCGGTGCCGTCGCCATCAAGGCCGCACTGCAACGTGCCGGTGTCGAGCCCGATCGCGTCACCGAAGTCATCATGGGGCAGATCCTCACCGCGGCGCAGGGGCAAAACCCGGCACGGCAGGCGTCGATCGCCGCCGGCATTCCGGCTGCAAGCCCGGCCTGGGGTGTCAACATGCTCTGTGGTTCGGGTCTGCGCTCGGTCGCGCTCGGCTATCAGGCGCTGAAGAACGGCGATGCGGAGATCGTCGTTGCCGGCGGTCAGGAATCGATGAGCATGGCGCCGCACGCGCAGTATCTGCGTGGCGGCGTCAAGATGGGCTCGCTTGAGCTCGTCGACACCATGATCAAGGACGGCCTGTGGGATGCTTTCAACGGCTATCACATGGGCAACACCGCCGAGAACGTTGCCAAGCAGTACCAGATCACCCGCGCGCAGCAGGACGAATTTGCGGTGGGTTCGCAGAACAAGGCCGAGGCGGCGCAGAAGGCCGGCAAGTTCAAGGACGAGATCGTTCCTGTCACCATCAAGTCGCGCAAGGGCGATATCGTCGTCGACACTGACGAATATCCGCGTCACGGCGCGAGCCTCGATGCGATGGGCAAGCTGAAAGCAGCGTTCGAGAAGGACGGCACCGTCACCGCCGGCAACGCATCGGGCATCAACGACGGCGCGGCCGCACTGGTGCTGATGACGGCGAAGCAGGCCGCGAAGGAAGGCAAGACGCCGCTCGCTCGCATCGTCTCGTGGGGACAGGCGGGCGTCGATCCGTCGATCATGGGCACCGGCCCGATTCCGGCATCGCGTGCGGCGCTAAAGAAGGCCGGCTGGAAGGCCGACGATCTCGACCTGATCGAAGCCAACGAAGCCTTCGCCGCGCAGGCTTGCGCCGTGAACAAGGATCTCGGCTGGGATACGTCGAAAGTCAACGTGAACGGCGGTGCGATCGCGATCGGTCATCCGATCGGCGCATCCGGCGCGCGCGTGCTCGTGACCTTGCTGCACGAAATGCAGAAGCGCGATTCGAAGAAGGGTCTTGCCACGCTCTGCATCGGCGGCGGCATGGGCATCGCCCTCTGCGTCGAACGCTGATCGCACGCGCACACAACGCACTGCACAACAAGAGGTCCAGATGCCCGGCTTCACGCCGGGCATTTATTTTCTGCCGGGCATTTGTTCTTGCAGTCGGCGCGATTGGCCGGAATACTTCTGCAAACAAGAAACTCAAAGAGTTGAGAGGGGAGTTCAGGATGGCACGTGTTGCATTGGTCACCGGCGGTACGCGCGGCATCGGCGCGGCAATCAGCAAGACGCTCAAGGCCGCCGGCTACAAGGTTGCGGCGAGCTACGCCGGCAACGACGAGGCGGCGTCGAAGTTCAAGGCGGAAACCGGCATCCCGGTTTACAAGTGGGACGTGGCGTCGTTCGACGCATGTGCCGAGGGCGTGAAAAAGGTCGAGGCCGAACTCGGGCCCGTCGACATTCTCGTCAACAATGCGGGCATCACCAAGGACGGCGCGTTCCACAAGATGACGCTCGAACAGTGGAACGCGGTCATCAACACCAACCTCGGCTCGCTGTTCAACATGACACGGCAGGTGATCGAGGGCATGCGCGCGCGCAAGTTCGGCCGCATCATCAACATCTCCTCGATCAACGGCCAGAAGGGACAGTTCGGCCAGGTGAACTATTCGGCGGCGAAAGCCGGCGACATCGGCTTCACCAAGGCGCTGGCGCTCGAGACGGCGCGGGGCGGCATCACCGTCAACGCGATCTGCCCGGGCTACATCAACACCGAGATGGTGCAGGCGGTGCCGAAGGACGTGCTGGAGAAGAGCATCCTGCCGCTGATCCCGGCGAACCGGCTCGGCGAAGCGGACGAGATCGCGCGCACGGTGGCGTTCCTCGCTTCCGACGATGCCGGCTTCATCACCGGCTCGACGCTCTCGGTGAACGGCGGCCAGTACATGGTCTGACGAACGTCCAGTGCCGTGATTTGCGAAAGCCGGCCCTGCGCCGGCTTTTTGCTGTCCTGCTGTGGCATCATAAGCACGTGCGGCGCTTGCCGCGGCACGCGCGGTCGTCTAGGCGATCCACCTCCGATTCTCGGTGCTGATGATCATGGGAATGAGCGGGCGATAGGCGACATGGAAACCGTACTGGAAACCGAGGCGCTCCTCCTTCGTCCCTGGAGGCTTGATGATGTTGAGCAGCTCGTCGAGGGCCTGAACAACCTCGCGGTGGCGCAATGGCTGGCATTCGTTCCGCATCCGTATCTGCGATCGGACGGATTGAAATGGCTCGAACATTGCGGGCGGCTTTCCCTGGATGCAGGCGCGCCGCGCGACTACGAATTCGCGATCGAGCGGAAAGCCGATCGCGCAATGATCGGCGGCGTGAGCTTGAACAATATTGATATGGCGCGTGGCCGCGCCGGCGGCGGAATCTGGATCAGCGCAGCCTATCACCGTCAGGGCTATGGACGCGAAGCGTTTGGCGAGCGCATCCGCTTCGCGTTCGATACGCTGAATTTGCTTGAGCTGCACAACGGCTATTTCGCCGGTAACGAACCGTCGTGGGATCTGCAGAAGCGGTTCGGCTACAAGCGAACCGCTGTGGAACCGCGCCGGCGCCAGTGCCTGGCGGATGGTTCGTGGAAGGACGAGATTCTGACCAGCTTGCACAAGAACGACTGGATAAGAGCCAAGGGCGGGGTCCAGCGCGCGTCATGACGTCCTCCCTTGCAACTCTGATCGGCCTCACATCCATTCTGATGTGGTCGCTGCTTGCCGCGCTTACCGTCGCGACCGGGAAGATTCCGCCATTTCAGCTCGCCGCGATGACGTTCGCGATCGGTGCGATGATCGGCCCCGTCGCCTGGCTGCGGCGGCCGCAGGGGTGGAGCGCATGGCGGCAGCCGCTTGCGGCGTGGGCGCTCGGCGTCGGCGGGCTGTTCGGCTATCACGCCCTGTACTTCATCGCGCTTCGGCTCGCGCCACCTGCGGAAGCAGGGCTGTTGAACTATCTCTGGCCGCTGCTGATCGTGCTGTTCTCGTCATTCCTGCCGGGCGAGCGGCTGGCGATGCATCACGTGATCGGCGCGGTGCTGGGTCTGATCGGCACGGTCGTCCTGTTCGCGGGCAACAGCTCGATCAGCTACCAGCCGGGACAGTTGCCCGGGCTCGCCGCCGCGTTCATCGCTGCCTTTGTGTGGGCGGCGTATTCGGTGCTGTCGCGGCGCATGGCGTCGGTGCCGACCGATGCGGTCGCGGGCTTCTGTCTCGCGACGGCCGTTCTGTCTGCAGTCATTCACCTCGCGATCGAAACGACGGTGTGGCCGGAGACGCCAATGCAATGGCTTGCGATCGTCGCGCTCGGAATCGGTCCGGTCGGCGCGGCGTTCTTCGCCTGGGACATCGGCATGAAGCGCGGCGACATCCGCGTCCTCGGTGCGGCATCGTATGCGACGCCGCTGCTCTCGACCGGCTTCCTGATTCTCGTCGGCTATGCGAGGCCGTCGTGGGCGCTGGCGATCGCCGCGCTGCTGATCGCGGGCGGCGGGCTGATCGCGGCGCGCGACATGCTGCGCGGCAAATCCTGAGGGCGACCGAGACGTCTCAGGTCTTTGGGCTCCAGTCCGGCGGAGCGAGCTCGAATCCGGAGAACTCGAAGCCAGGTGCGACCGTGCATCCAACGAGCGTCCATTCGCCGAGGCTTTCAGCGGCCTGCCATGCGCCAGCGGGAACAACAGCTTGCGGCAACTCACCGGCCGCGATGTTGGCGCCGAGCAGGACCGTTGTCGCGTTCTGACTGGTCGCGATCCGGAGCGCCAGCGGCGCGCCGGCGTAGTAGTGCCACGTCTCCACGGCATCGACGCGATGCCAGTGCGAGCGCTCACCCTCCGCCAGCAGGAAGTAGATCGCGGTCGAGTACGCGCGTCCGTTGCTGTCGTGCCGCTCATCGCGAAACGTCTCGCGATAGTGGCCGCCTTCCGGATGCGGCGTGAGGCCGAGCCGGGCGATGATCTCGGCGGCGCTCAGTTGAGAGACGCCCATCACGACCGGTTCTTGCGCTCGCGCAGTTCACCGAACACGTCGGCCGCAGATTTGCCGGACATGCCGAGCGCGGCGGCAACGGAAGGTGCATCGGCGCGCAGGAAGATGTTGGTCTCTTTCTCCTCGCCGAGCGTCGTCGGCACCGTCGGCTGGTTGGCGGCACGCAGCTTCGTCACCTGATCGGCGCGTGCCTTCAGCGCGGCGTTGCTGCTGTCGATGCCGATCGCGAACTTGACGTTCGACTGCGTGTATTCGTGGCCGCAATAGATGCGGGTTGCATCGGGGAGGGCGCGCAGCTTGAGCAGCGATTGCCACATCATCGGATAGGTGCCTTCGAACACGCGGCCGCAACCGACCGAGAACAGCGTATCGGCGACGAAAGCCGCATTTTCGGAATCGAAGATATAGGAGATGTGATCGAGGGTGTGGCCGGGCGTTTCGAGCACGCGCGCTGCGAGGTTGCCGACGCGCACCGTGTCCCCTTCCTTCACGCGCTCGTCGACATTGGCATACTTCGTCGACTTGTCGTGCGGCGCGACGACGCGGCAGTTGTACTTCGCTTTCAGTTCCGCGACGCCGCCGACATGATCGGCATGGTGATGCGTCACGAGAATATCGGTGAGCGTCCAGCCCTCGCGCTGCAATGCCTTGACGATCGGTCCCGCTTCCGGAGCGTCGATCGATGCGGTCGCCTTGGTCGCCGGATCGTGAATCAGGTAGCCGAAATTGTCGGACAGGCAGTTGAACAGGCGAATCTCGGCGGGCATATCGTCTCCGTATCGTATCGGCTTCTTGTTTGGCCCGTTTAGCACAACCTTCCGGGGCGACGAAGTGCGACATTAAGGTTGATCGTGTGCGGTCACGGCTTGCGCGCGTGCGCGGATCTGGCGGGCGTTCGGCCGCGCCAATCTGTGCTATACTCGGAGCCGATGACAATCGACGTAATCGATCTGCGCAATTTCTATTCGCAGCCGCTCGGCGTGGTCGCGCGGCGGTTGATCAATCGCGGCATTCACGCGCGCTGGCCCGATGCGCAGGGGCAGCGCGTGTTCGGCCTCGGTTATCCGACGCCGTATCTCGGGTTGTTCCGCGAGGATGCCGAGCGCTGCATCGCGCTGATGCCGGCAGCACAAGGCGTGCTGAAATGGCCGACGGCGCGCCCGACGCTGGCGACGCTGGTCGATCAGTTCTCGTTGCCGCTGCCCGACGCTGCGGCCGATCGCATCCTGCTCGTGCATGCGCTGGAGATGTCGACCGATCCGGAGAATCTGCTGCGAGAGGTCTGGCGCGTGCTTGCGCCGTCGGGCCGGATGATTGCCGTGATTCCGAATCGCCGCGGTGTCTGGACCCGCACCGATGCGACGCCGTTCGGACATGGGCGTCCGTACTCGCGTTCGCAGATCACGCAACTGCTGCGGCAGACGTGGTTCACGCCATCGGCGTGGAACGAAGCGCTGTTCGTGCCCCCGCTGCGCAGCGGTTGGCTGTTGCGCTCGGCAATGGCCTGGGAGCGGGTCGGCGAGACGATGTCGCTGCCGTTCGCGGGCGTGCACATCGTCGAGGCGACGAAACAGGTTTACCGGGCTATTCCGGCGCGCCGCGAGCACACGCGGCTTGTGCCCGGCCTTGAACCGGTGCTGGTGCCGTCATCAATTCGCCGCGACACGGATGTCGCGGCGAATCGCTAGCGGTGCTGTCCGGCAAATTCCAAGTCTGAATGGATTGGGGCGATGCCGGCGATCTTATTCGCCGCCGACATCCTGCACGTGCTGGCTATCGCTGCGCGGACCCGGCCGGCGGCGGCGGCGCGGGAAGCGATCCGAGCGCTCGCTTGCCTGATGTCCGCCGTTTTCGGCGCCGTTGCCACTCGGCTGGGCGCCGCCGGTGATGAACGAGGGCAGGCGATCGACGTCGCCGCCGGTGTCGCTGTGCTGGATCACCGGCTGAGGCTGGTTTTGCGGCTGCGGGCGCTGATATTCGCGGTTCTGTTCGCGATGCTCGCGGTTCTCGCGCGGCTGATGCTGTTCACGCGGCTGAAACTGCTGCTCGCGCGGCGGATAGGGCTGCTGTTGCTGCTGCGGAACGAAGCCGGGCTCCTGTCCAAAGTTTGAATAGCCGTCGAAATCGTTGTCGTCGCTGCTCTCGCCGGCATCGCTGGCTTGATCCATGCGCGGCTGCTGCTGGTTCTGGTTCTGACGGAACTGTTCCTGCGCCGCCGCGATCAGCCGGAAATAATGTTCGGCGTGCTGGTAGTAGTTCTCGGCGGCAACCGGATCGCCCGACGAGCGCGCATCACGCGCAAGCTGGACATACTTTTCCGCAACGTGAGAGGCCGTGCCGCGGATCTTGATATCAGGGCCGTTCGAATCGAACACCCGGGTCATCGGGTTCTGGCCGCGCCGGTGATTGTTGTTGTTATTGTTGTTCCGGTTATTCCGCATCCGCTTGTTATTCTGACCGTTTCTCATGTCTTGCCTTTTTGACAAACCCATTTGCCGTTAACGGCGTGGCGGCGATGGCCGCCATGCCCGCAGTTTTCAAGTGGCCGTTACGTGCGTCGTTGAAGTCGCCTGCCCGATATCCGGCGCGTTTCCTCTGAGCTTCGATTCCGCACTCCGCGTACTCGCAAGCCGGCAACATTGCCGAATGTCGTTAGCGGCGACGCTGGCCGCCATGATCCGGCACCGAACAACGCGCAGCGCGTCAAAGCGCCGGGCAACGTCATTCAGCTTGCCAGAACAAGCTCAAAGTCTCGGTGTTGAGCTGACGATCGCAATATCAGGCTTTCGTTCGCTTTGCGGTTCTGGCAACGCAGCTATCGTCCGAGCCTTCGCGCCTGCCTAACCTGCTTCTTTAGGAACCTTGATCGGCCGGATCGTGCGCCCCTGACGCTCCTGACTGTCACCCGCAATCTTGCGGCGCCAGGCTCTTGACCGATGTTGTTGGGCGGAACGTAATGGCTCCGGGGGGATATTCCAAGAGGTTTTTTTGGCTGTTCCGGGCCTTGATTAAGAGCCGTGAAGCCGGCATGCGCCGCGCGTTGGCCGAATCCCAGGACGTCAATGGAATCAGGCTTTTAGCTTGTGTCCGAAGATGACGTTCTTGTGCGGATCACATTCGTTGATCGCAGCGGTCAGATGCCAGGCTTACGGCCCGTCAGCGCGCGCGTGATTCCCGCGAGATCAGGCCTTCCGGGACCGGCCGGAATCAGTCCGGCTGCGGCCATCAGTTGCGTCACATCGCTCTCCTGGCCGATGCCGATCTCGAGCACGAGCGCGCCGCCGGGATTGAGCATACTCGCGGCCTGCCGCGTGATCGCGCGATAGGCGTCGAGGCCATCGGCGCCGCCGTCGAGCGCCAGATGCGGGTCGTGCGCGCGCACTTCGATCGCCAGCGCCGCGATCTCCGCCGAGCGGATGTACGGCGGGTTCGACACGACGAGATCGAACGGTCCATCGAGCGCGGAAGCGAAGTCGCTGACGACGAATGCGGCGCGATCGGCGAGGCTGTGGCGTTCGGCATTGGTGCGGGCGATTGCTAACGTCTCTTTGCTGAGATCGGTGCCGACGCCGGTGGCGTTCGGCAGCTCCTTCAGCAACGCCAGCAGAATCGCGCCCGAGCCGGTGCCGAGATCGGCGATGCGATAGCGGCCGCCATCGACCTGCATGGTACGGACGCAATCGAGCGCGGCTTCGACGACCGTCTCGGTGTCGGGTCGCGGGATCAGTGTTGCGGGGGCAAGCGCGAGACGCAGTCCCCAGAACTCCTGCTCGCCGAGAATGCGTGCGATCGGCTCACCGGCGATGCGGCGCGCCGCGAATGCGTCGAGGGTGTTCGCCTCGCTTGTGCCGAGCATACGGCCGCTCTCGACAATCAGCCGCGTCAGATCGAGGCGGGCTACTGCGCCGACCAGCAGCCGCGCGTCGAGATCGGGATTATCGATACCGGCAGCCTTGAAGCGGGCGGCGAGGGCGCGCCGTGCGTCGCCGATGCTTGTGCGTAGCGAAATCACGAGCTGCCAGCGGCGGCAAGCAACGCCGCCTGATGCTCGGTGGTCAGCGCGTCGACCAGTTCACCCAGCGCATCTCCGGCGATCACCTGCGGCAGCTTGTAGAGCGTCAGGTTGATGCGATGATCGGTGACGCGGCCCTGCGGAAAGTTGTACGTGCGGATGCGCTCGGAGCGATCGCCCGAGCCGACCTGGTCCTTCCGTTCGGCAGAACGCTCGGCTTCGCGTTTCTGCCGCTCGGCATCGTAGATGCGTGCGCGCAGGATGCTCATTGCCGACGCACGGTTCTTATGCTGCGAGCGGCTGTCTTGCATCATGACGACGATGCCGGTCGGGATATGCGTGATGCGAATCGCCGATTCGGTCTTGTTGACGTGCTGACCGCCGGCACCGCCCGCGCGCATGGTTTCGATCCGCAGATCCGAGTCCTTGATTGCGATGTCGACCTCCTCGACTTCCGGCAGCACCGCAACGGTCGCCGCCGACGTGTGAATGCGGCCGGACGCTTCCGTATCGGGCACGCGCTGCACGCGATGGACGCCGGACTCGAATTTCAGTTTGGCGAAGGCGCCGCGTCCCTGAATGTCGGCGACGATTTCCTTGAAGCCGCCCATGGTGCCGTCGCTTGCCGAGATGACTTCGACCTTCCAGCCCTGGAGTGAGGCGAAGCGCTCGTACATGCGGAACAGGTCGCCGGCGAACAGCGCGGCTTCGTCGCCGCCGGTCCCGGCGCGGATTTCGAGCACGACGCTGCGCTCGTCCATCGCGTCTTTCGGCAGCAGCGCGATGCGGATGTTTTGCGCGAGTTCCGCTTCGCGTGCTTCGAGCTCGGGCCTTTCGGCCTCCGCCATGGCGCGCATGTCCGGATCGGTCGACGGATCGTCGATCAGCGCTGCGATGTCCTTGATCTCGGCGGTGACCGCGCGCCACGCCTTCACCGCATCGACAACCGGCGTGATTTCGGCGAGCTCGCGCGTCGCCTTGACGTAGGCGTCGGCTTCGATCTTGCCGAGCAACTGCGCTTCGAGGGATGCGTGATGCGCGAGCAGGGATTCAAGTTTGGCTTCGGGTAGCATGAGATCGTCTCTGAAGGATTAGGCGGGCGAGTGCAGTTCAAGCCGCGCCCGCTAAAGCGCCAATCCCTCGGCTTCGGCGAATGCCCGCAGTTTCTCGCGAATCGACACACTGCCCGACGGCGCGTCGAGCAGCGGATTGATCATCGCCTCGGCCTTCTTGGCATCGAGATCGAGGATCAGCGCTTTCACCGGGCCGTGCGCGGTGGCGGACAGCGACAGCGAGCGGTAACCAAGCGCGATCAGCGTCAGCGCGCCGATCGGCTGCGATGCCATTTCACCGCAGAGCGAGACGGAACGCTTGGCGGCATTGGCCTTGCGGACGATGTCGCGCAATGCGCGCAGCACTGGCGCAGACAGCGTATCGAAGCGGTCGGACACCTTGGCGTTGCCGCGATCGACGGCGAACATGAACTGGAACAGATCGTTGGAACCGACCGAGATGAAGTCGACACGCTTCAGAAGCTCGTCCATCTGGTAGAGCAGGGCGGGCACTTCAACCATTGTGCCGATATCGATGCGCTCGGGCAGGGCATGTCCGTGCTGGCGCAAATAGGTCAGTTCGCGCTCGACGATCGCTTTCGCCTGATCGAACTCCGCGACTTCCGTGATCATCGGGAACATGATGCGCAACGAGCGGCCGCCGCCCGCGCGCAACAGCGCGCGAATCTGGCCGCGCAGCAGCGCCGGGCGATCGAGCCCGAGCCGGATGGCGCGCCAGCCGAGCGCCGGATTTTCCTCGACCACCGTCTCCATGTACGGCAGCGCCTTGTCGCCGCCGATATCGAGGGTACGGAAGGTGACGGGCTTGTCGCCGGCCGCGTCGAGCACGGTGCGATAGAGCGCGAGCTGCTCGTTCATGCGCGGCAGAGCGTTGCCGACCATGAACTGCAACTCGGTGCGGAACAGGCCGATGCCGGCGCAGCCGGTGTCCTCGATGTGCGGCAGGTCGATCACGAGGCCGGCGTTGATCATCAGCTCGATCGGCTGGCCATCCTTCGTCACCGTCGGCCGGTCGCGCAGCGCGAGATACTGCGCCTGCCGCCGGGCGCGGAAGCGCACGCGCTCGGCGTAGGCGGACTCGATTTCCGCCGACGGCCGCACATAGATCGAGCCGGAGGTGCCATCGACGATGATGGCGTCGCCCGGATCGGCGATGCCCGGTGCGTTCGGCACTTCGCCGATGGCCGGAATGCCGAGCGCGCGTGCGACGATCGAGACGTGCGAGTTGGCGGTGCCTTCTTCCAGCACGAGGCCGCGCAGCCGCTTGCGGTCATAGTCGAGCAGTGCGGCAGGGCCCATCGAGCGCGCGAGCAGGATGGCGTTGTCGGGCAGCTGTTCGCGCGCCGGTGCGTGATCCTGCCCGACGAGCTGACGCATCAGGCGATGGCCGAGGTCTTCGAGATCGTGTAGGCGGTCGCGCAGATAGGGATCGGCCGCGCGCAGCATGCGGGCGCGGGTGTCGGATTGCACGCGCTCGACGGCCGCTTCGGCGGTGAGGCCGGTCGCGACCGCCTCATGCAGCTTGTGTGACCAGCCCTGATCATTGGCGAACATGCGGTAGGCTTCAAGCACCTCGCGGTGTTCGCCGCCTTCGACCACGTCGCCGCGTTCCAGCATGCGGTCGAGATCGGAGCGCAGTTTGGCCAGCGCCGCGTCGAGGCGCTTGATCTCCTTCGGCAGGTCTTCGGCGATGTAGTTGGTGATGACGACGCGCGGCTCGTGCAGCACCACATGGCCGAGCGCGATGCCGTCCGAGAGAATGGCGCCGGTCTTGTGGATCGAGTGCCGCGCCGCGGGTTCGGCGCCGGGCTGCGCCAGCGCCGAAAGTTCGCCGGAGGCGATCATCTCGGCGAGCACCATCGCCGTGGTCTGAAGCGCCTCGACTTCTTCCTCGACATAGGTGCGGTGGGCGCGGTTCTGCACCACCAGCACGCCGAGCGTATTGCCCGCGCGCAGCACCGGCACGCCGAGGAACGAGTGGTAGATTTCTTCGCCGGTTTCCGGGCGATATGAATACGCCGGATGATTCTGGGCGTCGGAGAGGTTCAGCGGCGCGCCTTCGCTGGCGACGAGACCGACGAGGCCTTCATGCGCGTTCAGCACCGTGCGGTGGACGGCATCGCGGTTCAGACCCTCGGTGGCATAGAGTTCGAGCGTATTGTCGACGCGCAGCACGTAGGTCGAGCAGACCTCCGCCACCATGTTGGCGGCGATCAGCACCACGATCTTGTCCAGCCGCTCCTGCGCGCTGACCGGTTCGGCCATGACCTCGCGGAGCCGTCTCAACAAGACGCGGGGGCCTCCCAGCGTGCTCCGCATCTGCCGATGTCCTCACCTGCTTCGCCGCCGCCACGGGCGAGAGCCGCGGCAACGCCAAATCAATACAAAAACCGTCAATTTTGCGGTTTGCCGCACCTTGTCCAAAGGCCGTTCTGCTCGTTCGGCCTACCCGGAAAACGCTGGCGCGGTTCGCGGCCGGTCTCTGTCTCGCCTATACCGAATTGACGCTTGTTTTGCCAAGCAAAACCCCTGCCAATCCCAGGTATATGGGCATGTCTCATCGCCCTTGTTTTCGAGCCGTGCCGACTATTCCTGTCATCGCTGAGGGGGCGCGCGCATCCGATCCCGGATGTTTCCGGGGATCGGCAAAAAAGTGCGCGCCTCGAAGGATGACACGCCAGGCCGTCGCCCTTCGAGGGCCTCGCTGCGCAACAAGCGAGTAGCTCGCCCCTGCGTGCGCGAGGACGACTTAATCCTTATCCAGCCCGTACAGCGTGTGCAGGGTGCGCACGGCCAGCTCGGTATAAGCCGTATCGATCAGCACCGAAAACTTGATCTCGGAGGTGCTGATGGCGCGGATGTTGATCTTGCGATCGGCCAGCGCCTGGAAGGCCTGCGCGGCGACGCCGGCATGGCTGCGCATGCCGCTGCCGATCACCGACACCTTGGCGACGTCGGTCGCGGTGTCGATCCGCGCATAGCCGATGGCGCCCTTCGACCTGGTGATGGTTTCCTTCGCGCGGGCGTAGTCGGCGGCCGGCACGGTGAAGGTGAGGTCGGTGGTCTTGCCGTCCTCCGACACGTTCTGAACGATCATGTCGACGTTGATGTTGGCTTCGGCGAGCGGGCCGAAGATCGCCGCCGCGACGCCGGGCTTGTCCTCGATCTGGCGAACCGAGATTTGCGCCTCGTCCTTCGAGAATGCGATTCCGGTGACAACCTGGCTTTCCACGATTTCCTCCTCGCTGCAGATCAGCGTGCCCGGCGGCGTGCCGTGCGGGTCGATATCTTCTGGTTTGTCGAAGCTGGAGCGCACGAAGATCGGCATGTTCTGAACCATGCCGAGTTCGACCGAGCGCACCTGCAGAACCTTGGCGCCCTGCGACGCCAGTTCCAGCATTTCCTCGAACGCCACCTTGTCCATCCGCTTCGCCTTGGGAACGACGCGCGGATCGGTGGTGTAGACGCCATCGACGTCCGTGTAGATGTCACAGCGGTCGGCGCGGATCGCCGCCGCGATCGCCACCGCCGAGGTATCCGAACCGCCGCGGCCGAGCGTGGTGATGCGGCCGGTCGGCTGGTAGAGGCCCTGGAAGCCGGCGATCACCGCGACTTCCTTGCGTTCCTTGAACCGCTTGAGAAGCTCGCTGCCGTCGATGCCGGTGATGCGGGCCGAGGCATGGGCGTCGCTGGTGAGAATCGGAATCTGCCAGCCTTGCCACGAGCGCGCATTGATGCCGAGCGCCTGCAACGCGATCGCGAGCAGTCCCGAGGTGACCTGCTCGCCGGAGGCGACCACGGCGTCGTATTCGCGCGCGTCATGCAGCGGCGAGGCGGCGCGGCACCAGTCCACCAGCTCGTTGGTCTTGCCGGACATGGCCGAGACGACCACGGCCACGTCATGGCCCGCGTCGACCTCGCGTTTGACGTGGCGCGCAACGTTCTGGATGCGTTCGATGTTGGCGACTGACGTGCCGCCGAATTTCATGACGAGCCGGCCCATGACGCGAAGCGAAACCCTTGTAAATCCTGACAAACCGGGGGTGACCGCCCCCGCAGAATTAGGCTGCAAGGACCGAGACGCGCGTATACATACTGGGGCGGGCCGGGGCAAGCGAGGCGGGTGTTTTCCGCCGGTTTGCGTTCTCCGAAACAGGCCAGCAACGAGGCGTTTGATGGGCCGCTATATCGACGACATTCTGCAGCCGGGCGAGAAGGTCATTTACTCGGCCAATGAGCACTGGATCATCTTCTGGCAAGCGATCCTGGCGGCCATCATCGCGGTCGCGGCGCTGGTCGGCACCCGCCTTGTGGTCAACGAGGCGGCGACCCTGATGGGTCTCGGGGTGGCCGCCATCATGGCGGCGGTGGCGCTGATCTACGGCGTAAAGGCCTGGTTCCAGCGCTGGACCACCGAAACCTACATCACCAGCGAGCGGGTCGTGCACAAGCAGGGGTTCATCAAGCGGAGCACGTTCGAAATGAACCTCGACAAGGTCGAAGGCGTCGACGTCAACCAGTCGGTCCTCGGCCGCATCCTGGATTATGGCGACGTCGTCATCCAGGGCGTCGGCGATGGCGAGAAGCCGGTGCGGATGATCGCGTCGCCGCTGCAATTCCGAAACCACATCACCACGCGCGGCCGTCCCGCTTGACGGGACCAGCGGAAACAACAAGCATAGCGAGCATGACTGCCCAGTTTGCGTCTCCGTCAGCTTCCACCGTCGATCCCGCCGAGGTCGCGCGCTTCTCCAAATTGTCCGCGGAGTGGTGGGATCCGGCCGGCAAGATGGCGCCGCTGCACAAGATCAATCCGCTGCGCCTCGCCTACATTCGCGATGCCGCCTGCCGGAAGTTCGATCGCAGCGCCCGCAGCCTGAACTGCCTCGCGGGCTTGCGCATCCTCGACATCGGCTGCGGCGCGGGCCTCCTGTGCGAACCGCTGACCCGCCTCGGCGCGCAGGTGGTCGGCGTTGATCCCTCCGAGAGCAACATTGCGGCTGCGAAGGTGCACGCCGCGCGTTCCGAGTTGCTGATCGATTACCGCTGCACGACCATCGAGGAGATGGGCCGCCACGAGCGCTTCGACATCGTGCTGGCGATGGAAGTGGTCGAGCACGTCACCGACGTCGGCGCATTCCTCGACCGTTGCGTGGCGATGACGAAGCCATCCGGCTTCATGACGGTGTCGACCATCAACCGCACCTGGAAGAGCTTCGCGCTGGCGATCGTCGGCGCCGAGTATGTCCTGCGATGGCTGCCGCGCGGCACCCATCAGTGGAGCAAATTCGTCACGCCGGACGAGCTGGCGCATCATCTCGCGCGCAACCGCCTCAGCGTCACCGATCAGGCCGGTGTGATCTACACGCCGTTCGCCGATCGCTGGAGCATCGCGGCCGATACGGACGTGAACTACATGCTGATTGCGGAATCCACCGCCGGCTGACGGCTCCGCCGCCCGGCGCAGGCCGCATATGTCCGGCCGGTCTTTCCTGTTTTGCTCGCGCTCTGCTATGGCCTGTCGATGATCTCGACCGCCCTTCTCTGGATTCCGTTCACGATTGCCGCAGCCTTCGGGCAGGTGATCCGCAACGCGACGCAGCGCCAGCTGACCGGGCCGCTCGGCACGCTCGGCGCGACCAACGTCCGCTTCCTGTTCGGCTTTCCATTCTCGCTCGTGTTTCTCGGCGTCGTGCTCGTCGCGACGGGCGACAAGCTGCAATGGCCGGTGGCGGCGTTCTGGCCGTGGCTCATGCTCGGTGCGCTCAGCCAGATTGCGGCGACCGGCTTGATGCTGGCGGCAATGGCGGATCGCTCCTTCGTCGTCACCACCGCGTACCTCAAGACCGAAGCGATCCAGACGGCGATCTTCGGTTTCGTGTTTCTCGGCGATACGCTGAACGCGCTGAAGGTTCTCGCCATCGTCATCGCAACCGTCGGCGTCGTCATTACGGCGCTGCGCCCCGGAGGAGCCAAAGATTTTGCCGGCCTCAAACCGACGTTGCTCGGATTGATCGCGGCTGCGTTCTTCGCGCTGTCGGCGGTCGGCTTCCGCGGCGCGATTATCATCGTGCCGGATGTCACCTTCGTTACGGCGGCGTCGCTGACGCTTGTTGCCGGACTGTTCGTGCAGACGCTGGTGCTGTCGGCTTATCTTGTGTTTCGCGCGCCGCACATCCTGACGGAAATCCTGAAGCTGTGGCGGCCGTCGCTGCTCGCCGGTTTCACGGGTGCGGCCGCTTCGCAATTCTGGTTTCTGGCGTTCGCGCTGACGGCGGCAGCGAACGTGCGCACGCTGGCGCTGGTCGAAGTGCTGTTCGCGCAGGCGATCTCGTACTTCAGCTTCAAGCAGACGCCGGCCGCGCGGGAAGCGATCGGAATCGTGCTGATCGTGATTGGCGTCGGACTTTTGATCGCGGCGTAGATACCCGGTCGCGGTCGGTCGCCGGCCGGTTCGGCTCTTTAATGTACCCCCAATAATCTTGTGTGATGAAATTATTGGGTGTACATTTATTGCCATGGCCGGTTCCTTCGATCCCACCAAGGAAGCGAAGAACCTCGCGAATCATCGCATTTCGCTCAGTCGCGCGTTCGATATGGAGGTCATGTCGGTTCTTGTTGATGATCGTTTCGACTATGGCGAAATCCGCTACAGGGCTTACGGCGTTATCGATGGCGCCGCTCATTGCCTCGTATTCACTGTGCGGCAAGGCAGGGTTCGCCCGATCAGTCTGCGCCGGGCGCATGCCAAGGAGATGAAGCGTTATGCCACGCAAAAAGAATAAATCGACTGCTGATCTTGAGAATCCGGAGTGGACCAAAGCAGACTTTGCTCGCGCACGTCCGATCGAGGATATGTTGCCACCAAATGTCGTGGCTCAATTCAGGCGGTCGCGCGGTCGTCCTGCGCTGGAGCACCCGAAGGAAGCAATCAAGCTGCGTCTGGATGCCGATATTGTCGCAGCCTTCCGTGCGACCGGTCCGGGCTGGCAAACCCGGATCAACGATACGCTGCGACGTGCGAAGCCAACCGCCAGGCAAAAGCCGATGCGGAAGAAGGCGTGAGGCAGCGCGACATTTTTCCGCATAGCCCAGTTGCTAGTTCCGGTCGTCCGGCAGCGTCGGCAGCGGCATCACGTCGATGCCTTCATCGGACAGGGCCTTCGCTTCTTCCGCTGACGCTTCGCCATAAATGGCGCGATGCTCGGCATCACCGTAGTGCATCTTGCGCGCTTCGGCCGGGAAGCGATTGCCGACGTTGTCGGCATGCTTGGTGACATGATCGCGCAACTCTTTCAGCTTGGCACGCAGCTCCTGTTCATGCGCCATCATCAGCGGCGTCGATGACGCTTCGCTCTGAGCTGCCGGCTGCCGCTCGCCACGATCGCGGCCCTTCTTCGTGATCTGCGGCGCCATGATCGCCTTTTCGATCCTGGTCGAATCGCATATCGGACAGCTGACGAGCTTGCGCCTGACCTGGCTGTCATACGCCGACGAGCTCTGGAACCAGCTCTCGAATGTGTGGTCGCGCTCGCACTTCAGCGTGTAGCGGATCATGTCGAGCCCCTGACGAGATGCAGATGCTCGGGCTCGTTGTTGCCGTCCTGAATGGTGAAGCGGCGTCCGTGCTGCAACGAGGGAATGCTGGCGCGCACGCTCGTGACCCTGTTCGGATCGATATCGGCGATGATCACGCCCGGCTCGGTGCCGGCTTCGGCGAGCACGACGCCCCACGGGTCGATGATGATCGAGTGGCCATAGCTGACGCGGCCGCTCTCGTGTGTTCCGGCCTGGGCCGCGGCGAACACGAATGCGCCGTTCTCGATGGCGCGGCAGCGGAGCAGGATGCTCCAGTGCGCTTCGCCGGTCGGCTTGGTGAAAGCCGACGGCATGGTGAGGAACGATGCGCCGCTCTCGGCGAGCGCGCGATAGAGCGCCGGAAAACGCATGTCGTAGCAGATCGTCACGCCGATCTTGCCCCACGGCGTATCGGCGACGGGCGCGACTTCGCCCGGCTGATAGCGGGCCGACTCGCGATAGGTTTCGCCGTTCGCGAGCTGCACGTCGAACATATGGATCTTGTCGTAGCGCGCGACGATCTCGCCTGCCGGATCGATCAGGAAACCGCGATTTGCCGCACGCTCCGCCGTCAGGCGAATGGCGAGCGAGCCGATGTGCAGATAGATGCCGAGTTCCTTCGCGAGCGCACGATAGGCGGCGAGCGACTTGTCGTTCGCTTCCTCCTCGATGACGCTGAACAGCTGCTGCCCGTTGGCGGCGAGCACGTTGGTCATCTCGGGCGTCTGCACATACTGCGCGCCCTTCGCGACGGCTTCGCGGATCAGGTCCGTGCCTTGCTTGAGGCTGGCCTCAGGCGAGAGAAAGGTGCGCATCTGCACCATCGCGGCCTTGAAGGTTGGCTTGATCTCGGCTTTTGAGTCTCCTCGTGGAGCGCCGCTCACGCCGCGGCTCCGGCGAGCAGGCCGTCGAGCTTGCCTTCGCGGTCGAGCGCGTAGAGATCGTCGCAGCCGCCGACATGCCGGCCGCCGATGAAAATTTGCGGATAGGTCGAACCGCCCGACGAGCGCTGAACCATCTCCTGCCGCCAGTCCGGATTGATCGCCACGTCGTATTCCTTGAACACGACGTCCTTGCGCGTCAGCAGAGACTTGGCGGCGCTGCAGTAACCGCAACCGGGGCGGGTATAGATTTCAACGGCGACAGACATGCGGTCCTCAACGGCGATGAAGTGCAGATTATATAGGATTTGCAAAGGGCTCGACAACCCGCGCAAATACCAGCACGTCCACCTGCGCGGCACGTGCCCGCAGCAGCGCGCGGGCGCAGGCATCGACGGTCGAGCCTGATGTCAGCACGTCGTCGACCAGCAAGACGCGGCGGCCGCGGACGTGAGGTTTGTGCTCCGGCGAGACGGTAAACGCGCCCTGGACGTTGGCGGCGCGCTCCGATTTGGAAAGGCCGATCTGCTGCTCGGTGCGCCGGGTTCGCTTCAGCAGCCATGGTTCCAGCGGCAGGCCGCTCGCCTGCGTGATCGCCTTGGCGAGGTGGCCGGACTGATTGTAGCGGCGGCTCCAGCCGCGCCGCCAGTGCAGTGGTACCGGAACGACGACGTCGGCGTGTTCGATGATTTCGTGTCCGGCGCGCGCCATCCACCGGCCCATGGTCGGGGCAAGGTCGATGCGATCCTGATACTTCAGCGCATGGACGAGCGTGCGGGCGACGTCGTCGTAGCGCACGGCCGCGCGGGCGCAGCGATACGATGGCGGGTTGGCGATAGCCTCCATCGATAGCAGGCCCGGTCCCGGATCATAGACGAAGGGAATCCCGAGCCGTTCGCAATATGGCGGCGCGATGAATGACAGCTTGGCCCAGCATTGCGCGCAGACCCCGGCGCCGACCACCGGCGCGCGGCAGGCGACGCACAGCGTCGGCAATGCGATGTCGAGCGCGGCTTGCGCTGCCCGCCACCACAGCTCGCGTGCGGCCTCGCCCGCTTCGCGCAGGTGGCGGCTGATCCGGCTTGAGGAGGTCGCGTGCTGTTCCATCGCCTGTCCCGTGTGCGGACTGTGCGGCCTGATCCCGTTGGTTTGCTAGAGCCAGAATTGGCCATGTCTGCTAGACGGAGCCGAGATGACGTCATCGACACCGCCACTGCTGTTCGATCTGAACGCGCTCCGCCGGCAACGGCGGCGTGCCGAACGCATGGGTGCGGCGACCTTTTTGCGCGACCGGGTATCTGAAGACCTTGCCGAGCGGCTGGCGGTCGTTGTTCGCGACTTTCCGTTTGCGGTGGATCTGGGCACGCCCGGTGTGACGCTTGCCGATCCGCAGGCGGTGCGGATCAGTCAACTGACGCACGTGGATTTGCTCGATGCGCCCGGCGAGGCGTTGGGATTGATGCCCGAGTCGCTCGATCTCGTGCTGTCCGTTCTGGGGCTGCACCTGGTCAACGATCTGCCTGGCGTGATGGCGCAGGTTCGCCGGGCGCTGAAGCCGGATGGCTTGTTTCTCGCGGCGCTGCTCGGCGGCGATACGCTGACGGAATTGCGACAGTCGTTCGCCGCCGCTGAGGCAGAGGTCGAGGGCGGGGTGTCGCCGCGCGTCGCGCCGTTCGCCGACTTGCGCGATCTCGGTGCGCTGCTGCAACGCGCGGGCTTTGCTCTGCCGGTCGCGGATGTCGACCGCATCGTCGTACGCTACGACAATGCGTTCGCGCTGATGCAGGACCTGCGGCGCATGGGCGCAACGAATGTGCTCATCGAGCGGCGCAAATCATTCTCGCGGCGGTCGACGCTGTTGCGAATGGCGCAGATCTACAGCGAGCGTTTTGCCGATCCGGATGGCCGCATTCGCGCAACGTTCGATGTGGTGTGGCTGTCGGGCTGGGCGCCGCACGAGAGCCAGCAGAAGCCGTTGAAGCCGGGCTCGGCGCAGATGCGGCTGGCGGATGCGGTGAGGGGGAAGTCTGACCCGTCATCCTGAGGTGCGAGCGCAGCGAGCCTCGAAGGATGTCGGCCCGTCGCCCTTCGAGGCTCGGGCGTTGCCCTCGCACCTCAGGGTGACGGGATTGGCGTTGATATTCCTTGTCGTCCTCGCGAAAGCGAGGACCCATACGCCGTGCCGCATCGATCCTTGAGGACTGCCAGCTATTTCCTGGAGGCTATGGGTCGCTGCTTGCGCAGGGACGACAAACTACAGCAGCAATCCCGTCAGATGCGGGATCAGCGGCAAATCCGCCGGCGGCATCGGATAGTCGCGCAGCTTGTTGGCGCGCACCCAGGCGAGGTTCTGGCCCTCGCGCGAGGTGACGGTGCCGCTC
>JBMOOJ010000120.1:49161-61619 GCA_049323835.1 Pseudomonadota bacterium
CTACAGCAGCAATCCCGTCAGATGCGGGATCAGCGGCAAATCCGCCGGCGGCATCGGATAGTCGCGCAGCTTGTTGGCGCGCACCCAGGCGAGGTTCTGGCCCTCGCGCGAGGTGACGGTGCCGCTCCAGCGGCGGCAGATGTAGAGCGGCATCAGCAGATGAAAGTCGTCGTAGGCATGGCTCGCGAACGTCAGCGGCGCGAGGCACGGCTCGGTGACGTCGATGCCGAGTTCTTCCTTCAATTCACGGATCAGCGCCTGCTCCGGCCGCTCACCGGGATCGACCTTGCCGCCGGGAAATTCCCAGAGGCCCGCGAGCTGCTTGCCCTCGGGCCGCTGCGCGATGAGGACGCGGTTGTCCGCATCGATCAGCGCGACCGCGACGACGAGGGTCAGTTTCATCACGAGCGATAATCGCCGTTGATGGCGACGTATTCCTTGGTGAGGTCGCAGGTCAGCACGCGGTCGCGGCCCTTGCCGAGGCCCATCGCGACCTTGATCTGGATCGTGTCGTTCTTCATCGCGTTCGAGACTTCGGTTTCGTCATACGACGGATCGCGCGCGCCCTTCGAGGCGACGCGGATGCCGTTGAAGGAGATCGAAAGCTTGTCGCGGTTCGCGGGCTGGCCGGCCTTGCCGACCGCCATCACCACGCGGCCCCAGTTGGCGTCTTCGCCGGCGATCGCCGTCTTCACCAGCGGCGAGTTCGCGATCGACATGGCGATCTTGCGTGCGGACGCCTTCGTGGTTGCGCCTTCGACCACGACTTCGACGAGCTTGCGCGCGCCTTCGCCGTCGCGGGCAACCTGCTCGGCGAGGTTCGCGAGCACGTTGTTGAAAGCTTTCACGAACGCTTTCAGCCTCGGATCGTTGGCGCGGGTGATCTTCGGCGCACCATCGGCGGCAGCAGCGCCGGTTGCGAAAGCCAGCAGCGTGTCGGAGGTCGAGGTGTCGCCGTCGATGGTCACGGCGTTGAATGTATCGGCGACGCCGCCCCTCAGCAGTGCTTGCAGCACGGGCGCCGCAATCGGCGCGTCGGTGAACACGAACGACAGCATCGTCGCCATGTCGGGTGCGATCATGCCCGCACCCTTGGCCATGCCGTTGATCGTCACCGTCGCCTTGCCGAGCTTCACTTTCGCAGTCGCGACCTTCGGAAACGTATCGGTCGTCATGATCGCCTTCGCCGCTTCAAGCCAGCGGTCGGGCGCGACGTCGCCCGCAAGCGTTTCCAGCACGCCGTTGAACTTCGTGGCGTCGAGCGGTTCGCCGATGACACCAGTGGACGCGAGGAAGATTTCCCCGGTCTTGCAGCCCGCGGCTTTCGCAGCGATGTCGGCGGTGAGTGCGGTCGACTGCTTGCCGGTCCTGCCGGTGAAGGCGTTGGCGTTGCCTGAGTTGACGACGAGCGCGCGGGCGGTCTTGCCCTTGAGTTTGGCGCGGCACCATTCGACCGGGGCGGACGGGCACTTCGACGTGGTGAAGACGCCGGCAATCGTCGTCCCTTTGTCGAACAGCGCCAGCAGGACGTCCGTGCGCCCCTTGTAGCGGATGCCGGCGGCCGCCGTGCCAAGGCGCACGCCGCGGATGGCGGGCATGTCGGGAACGGATTTCGGAGCGAGAGGCGAGACGGTACTGGACATGCTTGAGCCTTGTGAGCCAGACAAGATAGCGTCATGGCCGGATTTATTCCGGCCATCCACGTCTTCTTACTTCGATTTTGGTGAAGGCCCAAAGACGTGGATGCCCGGGACACAGGCGAGCGAAAGCGACGCCGTTCTCCGAACGGCTATGCCCGGGCATGACGTCAAACTACTGAAGCTCGATTGCGAAGTCGAACTACTTCTTCGGCGGGGCCATCGCGCCGCCCGGAGGAGCCATGGCGCCACCCTTCGGGGTGACGGCAGGCGCCGGATCAGCCTTTGCCGGTTCGGCCGGCTTCGCTTCGATGCGCTCGACCTTTGCGGTTTCGCGCAGCTTGCCGACGTAGTCAGCCTGCGCCTTGCGGGTGACGTAGGTTTCGATCTGCGCCTTCACCTGCTCGAAGTCCGGCGCCTGACGGTTGCGCTTGTCCTCGACCTTGATGACGTGCCAGCCGAACTGCGACTTCACCGGCGCGGAAATCTTGCCGGGCTCGGTCTCGAACGCGACCTTGGAGAATTCCGGCACCATCTGGTCCTTGGTGAAGTAGCCGAGGTCGCCGCCGTCCGCCGCGCCGGGATCCTTCGATTTCTTCTTCGCGAGTTCGGCGAAGTCGGCGCCCTTCTTCAACTCCTCGGCGACCTGCTTCGCGTCGTCCTCGCTCTCGACGAGGATGTGGCGGGCGCGCACTTCCGGCTCCGCCGTGATCTGCTTGGCGGCCTCGTCATAAACCTTCTTCATGTTCTCGGGCGTCGTGGCCGTCTTGCCTTCGTTGGCGAGCAGGCTCTCCATCAGCAGGCGATCGCGTGCGAACGCGAGCTTCTTCTTGAACTCGTCGGTGTCGGCGATCTTCTTGTCGGCGGCGGCCTTGGCGACGATCTTCATGTCGATCAGCAGCGACAGGATGTTGTCGCGGCGCGTCGCCGGGTCCATCTGCTGAAGGCTCGATCCGAGTTCGTCGGCGGCGGTGTCGATATCGCTCTGGCGAATCTCCGCGCCGTCGACCTTGGCGACCACCGGATCGGCGCCCTGCGCGAAAGCGGCGGGGCTCGCCAGCCAGGCAAGCGCGACGCAGCCAGCCAACAGGCTCGTCCGTGTGCGAGAGGTGGTAAGGCGCGATACGATCGTCATGGAAAATCCTTGTCTGGCGAGGGCAGTATGCCCCTCAAATCGCCGTGTGGCCGGGCGGGCGGACACTCGCCCAACCGTTAACGCTTGGCAACGCGAAAAGTCTGTCAAAATCATGATTTTCCGGCGCTATCGGCGTCCGTTGACAAGGCTCCGGGCGGTCCATATTTCTGCCCGGCCAAGCCGCCTTGCGTGCCCTGCGAGAGGTTGCCGCGCCTGTGAAAAACCGACGTTAATCGCTTGAACGTATGCGGTTTCCGTCAGCAGGCGGCATTCCGCTTCCTTGGGAAACGCGCTAAGACGGCATTCGCGCATGCGGCGCGCGACGGCATCTGAACCCTCCGTGGCTCCGTCCGACCAACACGGGGCAGGGGGTTGCCCGGCCGCCGGCTCAGTTTCGGGCTGCGCAGTTTCACGATGAGTTGATGGCCGTTCACGGCCGAGAAAGGCCACGGCGGTAACGCCGGATTGCAAGGACAGGTTTGTGATGATCGGCGCGCTCGCCCGCAAGTTTTTCGGCACCTCCAACGATCGCCGGATCAAATCCTATCAGCCCCGCGTCGATGCGATTAACAAGCTCGAACCGGAGCTCGCGAAGCTCACCGACGAGCAGCTCAAGGCCCGCACGGACGAGTTTCGCAAGCAGCTTGCCGAGGGCAAGACGCTCGACGACCTTCTCGTTCCCGCTTTCGCGACCGTCCGCGAAGCCGCCAAGCGCACGCTCGGCCAGCGCCACTTCGACGTGCAGTTGATCGGCGGCATGGTGCTGCACGAAGGCGACATTGCCGAAATGAAGACCGGCGAAGGCAAGACGCTGGTCGCGACGCTTCCGGTCTACCTCAATGCCCTCGCCGGCAAGGGCGTGCACGTGGTGACGGTGAATGATTACCTCGCGAAACGCGACGCCGAATGGATGGGACAGGTCTACGGCTTCCTCGGCCTGACCACCGGCATCATCGTGCATGGTCTCGACGACGGGCAGCGCAAGGCGTCGTACGCCTGCGACATCACCTACGGCACCAACAACGAGTACGGCTTCGACTATCTGCGCGACAACATGAAGTACGCCCTCGACCAGATGGTTCAGCGCGACCACTTCTTCGCCATCGTCGACGAAGTCGACTCGATCCTGATCGACGAGGCGCGCACGCCGCTGATCATCTCCGGCCCGCTCGACGATCGCTCGGATTTCTACAACACCATCGACACCTACATTCCGAAGCTCGACAAGTCCGACTACGACGTCGACGAAAAGCAGCGCACCGTGGCGCTGACCGAAGCCGGCATGGAGAAGCTCGAGAACCTGCTGCGCGATGCGGGGCTGCTCAAGGGCGACTCGCTCTACGACATCGACAACGTCTCGACCGTCCACCACATCAATCAGGCTCTGCGCGCGCATTCGCTGTTCACGCGCGATAAGGATTACATCGTCCGCGACGGCGAGGTGGTGATCATCGACGAATTCACCGGCCGCATGATGCCGGGCCGCCGCTACTCGGAAGGTCTGCACCAGGCGCTGGAGGCGAAGGAGCGTCAGCCGATCCAGCCTGAAAACCAGACGCTGGCCTCGATCACGTTCCAGAACTACTTCCGCATGTACGAGAAGCTCGCCGGCATGACCGGCACGGCGGCGACGGAAGCGGACGAATTCTTCGACATCTACAAGCTCGAAGTCCGCGAGATCCCGACCAACGTGCCGGTGGCGCGTCTCGACGAGGACGACGAGGTCTATCGCACGGCGAACGAGAAGTACGCAGCGATCCTCGCCGAGATCGAGCGGGCGAACGCGCGGCTCCAGCCAGTGCTGGTCGGCACCGCGTCGATCGAGAAGTCCGAAACGCTCGCCGATTACCTGCGCAAGAACGGCTACAAGCAGATCGACTTCGCCGACGCCAAGGCGCTGGAGAAACTCTACAAGGCGGCGCGCGACGGCAAGCCGGCGAAGCTGTTCGCGGTGCTCAACGCCCGCTTCCACGAACAGGAAGCCTACATCGTCGCCGAAGCCGGCATTCCGGGCGCGATCACCATCGCCACCAACATGGCTGGCCGCGGCACCGACATCAAACTCGGCGGCTCGCTCGACATGCGCGTTGCGCTCGAAACCGCCGGCATTACCGACGAAGCCGAGAAGGCGGCGAAAGCAGCCGAGATCAAGGCCGACATCGAGAAGTTCCGCGAGATCGTGCTGAAGGCTGAAGAGACGATCGAGATCGAACCCGCCAAGGGCAGCAAGCCGGCAAAAACCATCACCAAGCCGGGCGGGCTCTACATCATCGGCTCCGAACGCCATGAATCGCGGCGCATCGACAATCAGTTGCGCGGCCGCTCCGGCCGTCAGGGCGACCCCGGCCGTTCGAAGTTCTTCCTCTCGCTGGAAGACGATCTGATGCGCATCTTCGGCTCGGACCGTCTCGACACCATGCTGCAACGCCTCGGCTTGCAGGAAGGCGAGGCGATCATCCATCCGTGGATCAACAAGGCGCTGGAAAAGGCGCAGCAGAAGGTCGAGGCACGCAACTTCGACATCCGCAAAAACCTGCTGAAGTTCGACAACGTCCAGAACGATCAGCGCAAGGTCATCTTCGAGCAGCGCATCGACCTGATGAAGGACGAGAGCGTCGCCGAGACCGTCACCGACATGCGTCATGCCCTGATCGACGATCTCGTCACCAAGCACGTGCCCGAGCAGGCTTATGCCGAGCAGTGGGACGTCGCTGGCCTGAAGGAAGAGCTGAAGCGCGTGCTCGACCTCGACCTGCCGGTCGACGAGTGGGCAAAGGAAGAGGGCATCGCCGACGAGGAGATGCTTGCCCGTATCGAGAAGGCGGCCGACGAGCGCATGGCCGCGAAGGTCGCGCAGTGGGGCCCGGACGTGCTGCGCTATGTCGAGAAGTCGATCCTGCTGCAAACGCTTGACCATCTCTGGCGCGAGCATCTCGTCATGCTCGACCATCTCCGTCAGGTGGTCGGCCTGCGCGGCTACGGCCAGCGCGATCCGTTGCAGGAGTACAAGTCCGAAGCCTTCACGCTGTTCGAGTCGCTGATCGCGCATCTGCGCGAGGCGGTGACTGCGCAGCTGATGCGCGTCGAGATCGTTCCGCCGGAAGAGCAGCAGCCGCAGCTGCCCCACATGGAGGCGCACAAGCTCAACCCGAACACCGGCGAGGACGACATGGCGTTCGCCAATGCGTCATTGGTGCCGGTCGGCGGCGAAGAGCGCGATCCGAACAATCCCGCGACCTGGGGCAAGGTCGGACGCAACGAGGATTGCCCCTGCGGCTCGGGCAAGAAGTACAAGCACTGCCACGGCCGGTACACGTAATCGTGCGCTGACGATATTTGATGAAAGGGCCGGTCTTTCGACCGGCCTTTTTCTTTGAGCGCGAGGGGCCGCTCGCGTATGACATCAGGTGCCGGGCCCAGCAGAAGTCCCGCGCGTTGATGGAGGGACGTTCATGCTGACGATCTACGGAGTTTACCGCTCGCGCGCCTCGCGCAATTTCTGGCTGGCGGGAGAGCTCGGCATTCCGTTCAAGCAGGTGCCGGTCATGCAAGCCTATCGCCTCGCCGATCCGGATTCATTTGACGGCCTGCACACCCGCTCGCCCTCGTTTCTGAAGGTGAATCCGAGCGGCCACATCCCCGCCATCGACGACGACGGCCTCGTGCTTATCGAGTCGCTCGCCATCAATCTCTATCTTGCGAAGAAGCACGGCGGATCGCTTGCGCCTGCGGATGTGAAAGAAGACGGCGCGATGGGCATGTGGTCGCTGTGGGCCGCGACCGAGGTCGAGCCGCATTCGCTTGCGGTCCTTACGCATCGCGCCGGCAAGCCCGGGCAGCGCGACGAGGCCAAGGCGTCGGCGGCGGTCGAGGCCTTGCGCGGGCCGTTCAGGGTGCTCGACGATGCACTCGCGGCTTCAGGTTATCTTGTCGGCGGCCGTTTCACGGTGGCCGATATCAATGTCGCGGAAGTCATGCGCTACGCGATGGCGGCGCCGGAACTGTTCGAGGCTGCGCCGCGCGTCAAGACGTGGCTCGCGGCATGTCATGCGCGGCCGGCGTTCAAGGCGATGATGGCGAAGCGGGAAACCGAGCCGGCGTAAGGCTCACCTGAGGCGTGGATCAGCGGAAGTTGGTCCAGCGGCTTTCGAACGAATTGCCCTGCACGACCGGCTGTGCGCCGGCAATCGATTGCTGACCCTGGGCCTGCGCCTGAACCGGAGCAGGCGGCTGCGGCTTCTGCTGCGGCTCGGCCTTGGCGGCGGCGACCGGTTTTGGGGCCGCGGCCTGAACCGGCCTGGACGCAAGCTTGCTTGTCTCTTTCTTCGCAGCCGGAGCAGGCGGCAGCGGCTTCGGTTCCGGCGCGCTGCGCAGGCCGACCTTCTCGGCGATGCTGGCGAAGAAGCCGGGTTTCTCCGGTGCCGTCGGCCTCGTCGATGCGGTCGTCGCGGCGGCCGGACGGCTGGCGGCAGTTGCCGGCACGGCGACGTAGGGTTCGCTATCGCCAGAAGGCGATGTGTTGCCGAAGATGGATGGCGCGGGCTGGTCGGGCGAGCGCGGCGGATTGACGTGCGAGGGGATCGTGCCGGGCGCCGACGAATACGCTGCCACGGTGTAGGCCGTATCCTTGTCCGGCATCGCGATCGTCTCGGAGTTCGGCAGCTTGTTGGCGAACACCGGATGCATGCCGCCGTCGATGCCGGCCCGCGAACGGGCCGTAGGCGTGCCGCGCGAGATCAGTTCGGCAATCTTGATGTCGTCCTGGCGCTGCTTGTCGCGTACCGCATCGGCTATCTCTGCCGGAACTTCAAATGCCGGGCACGCCCCATCGGGGCGGAAGTTCAACGGTTTGGTCGAGTTCGCGGGCTGCTGCGCATCGAACACGTAACGCTTCTCGCAAACGTCGACCTTCGGCTCCTGCCGCGTCACCTCGAAATGATCGTAGCCCTGCTTGATCATGCGCCAGAACGGCATGTGCGGGCTGCCGCGGTGCTTCGCCATGTTCTGCGGCGTCATGCGGAACGGATAAGCCTGCACCTGGAACGAGCGCTGTCCACCGAAGAACGACTCGCGGCCGAGCGCATAGATCTCGGTGATCTGCTCGTCGGTCATGGCGTAGCAGCCGCGCGACGAGCAGTCGCCGTGCACCATCAGCTGCGAGCCGGTGCGGCCGAGCGCCTTATCGAAGGCGTTCGGATAGCCCATGTTGAACGCGAGATAGAACTGCGACTGCGGGTTCATCTGCGCGGGCGTGATATTGTAGAAACCTTCCGGCGCCTGCCGGTCGCCTTCCTTGATCTTCGGGCCGAGATCGCCGGACCAGCGGCAGATCGGATAGGTCTTCAGGAGGTCGTACTGTCCGGCGCGATTCTGCTTCCAGACTTCGAGTTCGGACTCCTGCTTGAACAGCCGCACGAGGATCGGCGACTGCGTCTCCATGTCCTTTTTCTGAATCTCGGCGACGAGCTTCTCGGGGATCGGCCGCAACGCCTTGGCGTTGGTCGTCAGTCCGTCGGTGTCGCAGCCAGCCAGAACCACGCCCGCTGCCAGAAGAGCGGACGTCGTCAGCGCGCGGGCCAGAGGACGTGAAATCAAAACCGAACTCCGTGCTTCACGGGGAGAGCCCGTTCTTCCGGGAATAGCATCCAATAATGTGAAGCAATTGAATAATTATTATCCTTAAGCCCCCGGCCTCGCAAGCTGAACGGGCTCGGTGCGAGAGTTCCGCGTGGCGAATAGTAAACTGATCGTAAATATTCGAGAGCGCGGTACCTGGGTCGGCAGGCCGCGTCTGCCCAGAAAAAGCCTGAATTAGACTTTGCGCGAGCGAAAGCTGATCTTTCGCAAATCTTTGCGGGAGTGCACGCTGATCTTGGCAGGTCTCGCCCCATGCAAGACGATAACCTGCGAATTCAGGCGAGCTTGCGGCCGATATTGAGGAATTTCTGGCGGCGCTGGGTGCGCACGGTCGTCGGATCGAAGTGGCGCAATTCGTCGAGTGCGTTGTTGATCGCTTCGCCGGCGGTCGTGATCATCGCCTGCGGGTCGCGGTGCGCGCCGCCGGGCGGTTCCTTCAGGATGCTGTCGATGACGCCGAAGCGCATCAGATCCTGTGCGGTGATCTTCATGTTGACGGCTGCGTCCTGCGCCTTGGCCGCGTCACGCCAGAGGATCGACGCGGCGCCTTCCGGCGAGATGACGCTGTAGACGGCGTGTTCCAGCATCATCACGCGATTGGCAGTGGCGATCGCGATTGCGCCGCCGGAGCCGCCTTCGCCGATGATGATCGAGACGTTCGGAACACCGAGGTTGAGACAGGCTTCGGTCGAACGTGCGATGGCTTCCGCCTGTCCGCGCTCTTCAGCGCCGATGCCGGGATAGGCACCCGCGGTGTCTACCAGCGAGAGCACGGGAATGCCGAAGTGATCGGCCATTTCCATCAGCCGGACGGCCTTGCGATAGCCTTCGGGGCGCGCCATGCCGAAATTGTGCTTGAGCCGGCTTTCGGTGGTCGAACCCTTTTCCTGACCGATCACGCAGATGCTCTCGCCGCCGAAGCGGCCGAAGCCACCGATCATCGCTTCGTCGTCGCCAAACTTGCGATCGCCGGCGAGGGGCGTGAAATCGGTGATCAGTCCCTGAATGTAATCGACGCAATGCGGCCGCAGCGGATGCCGCGCGACCTGCGTCTTCTGCCATGGTGTGAGATTGGCGTAGAGTTCGTCGAGCGCCTGCGCCGCCTTCTCCTCGATACGCGAAACTTCTTCGCTGATCTCGCTGCCGCTGGCAGCAAGCGTGCGCAATTCATCGACCTTGGCGTCGAGTTCGGCGACGGGCTTTTCAAAATCGAGATAGCTTCGCATCGGGTCCGGCATTGAGAGGAGGATAAACGCTTGTGCCGCAAAAATGGACTCCCGTTTTTGCAGCCGCTCGGCAACAAGCTATTGATGGTAAGAGCTTTCTTGCGACCGCGGGATTGAACCCGAAGCCGGGCTCAAATCGCTGCCGCAGGACACCATCGGGGTCCGCGAGCGGGCGGAAACTGGCCTCAGGGGTTCTTCAAGTCAAGCTGGTGAAGATAGAAATACCAGCCTGGCATTATTTCTCCGCCAGGGGGTGCAGGTCGCGCACCAGGCTCTTCAGCCGCTCCTCGACCACATGTGTATAAATTTGTGTGGTCGAGATGTCGGTATGGCCGAGCAGCGTCTGCACGATTCGCAAGTCAGCGCCGTTGTGCAGCAGGTGACTTGCGAAGGCATGGCGCAGCACATGCGGGCTGACGAGCCGCGGCGCGAGCCCGGCCGCAGTGGCGAGGTCTTTCAGCTCGCGCGCGAAATGCTGCCGCGACAGATGTCCGCTCTCGCCGAATGACGGGAACAGCCATTTCTGCTGCGCCGCTCCCGCCGTCTTGTTTTTCCGCGACTGGTCGATGGCTGCGAGATAGTCGGCCATCGCCCGCTTCGATGCATCGTTGAGCGGCACCAGCCGCTCCTTGTCGCCCTTGCCGCGCACGGCGATCATGCGCGCATCGCGCCGCGCCGCCGAGAGCGGCAGCGAGACGAGTTCCGAGACGCGCAGGCCGGTCGCGTACAGGACTTCCAGCAGGCACGCCAGTCGCTTGGCGCGCAGCGTTTGCAGCGGAGAGAGATCTGGCGCCTCCGTCAGTTCTTTTGCCTTGGCCAGCAGGCGATCGACATCCGCGATGGAGAGCACTTTCGGCAAGCCACGCCCGCGCTTCGGTCCGGAGAGGATCGCGGCCGGATCGTCCTTGCGCATGCGCTCGTTCAGCATGAAGCGATAGAGGTGGCGAATCGCCGACAACCGCCGCGCGACGCTCGCCGACTTGAAGCCCCGCGTATCGAGATCGGCGAGGAACGCGCGCAGGTCGTCAGTGTTGGCCGCAGCAAAGCTCGACTTGCGGCTGCCGAGAAAGGAAGAGAGATCCTCGAGGTCGCGGCGGTAAGCGGCGAGCGTGTTGTCGCCGGCGCCTTGCTCGGCCGCCAGCATGTCGAGAAACAGCGTCGTCAGCCGGGCGTCGCTGTTTTTCGCGGTGGGGGACTTCGCAGCCGGCATGGGGCCTCGCAAGCCGGCCTATCGCTTCAGGAACCGGTCGGGCGGCACGGTGACGGTCATCTCGCGCGGCTTCGGCTCGACGAGATTCGCCAGCGCGTAGATGCCGCCGTAGATCAGCCCGCCGATGATGCCGACGACGGTCAGAAAGCGAATCAGGCTTGGCATGGCGTCAACCGGCTTCGAACAGAAACACCGCCAGAGTACCAACATGTTCGCATCTCCGGCGCAAGGCTGCCCGAGCCACTGGCGAGGGGGTGCGGAGGGGTAGTATAGGAAAGCCAACGGGCCGCACCGGCGGCGACAAGGTTGAGATGACGGAAACGGCTCCCTCGCAGCAGACTTTTTCTTCCGTGGATGCGGAAACGGCCCGTGCGCTCGGCGATCGCTCGGTGGTGCTCGTCGGCATGATGGGCGCGGGAAAGTCGACCATCGGCCGCCGGCTCGCCGCCCGCCTGCATCTGCCTTTCGTCGATGCGGATCAGGAGATCGAGGCCGCGGCCGGCATGTCGATTCCGGACATTTTTGCCGCGCATGGCGAGCCGTATTTCCGCGATGGCGAGGCGCGGGTGATCGCGCGGCTGCTCGACAACGGGCCGTCCGTGCTTGCGACCGGCGGCGGCGCATTTCTGCGCCAGGAAACGCGCGAGCGCATCGCGAAGCGTGGTATCTCGCTCTGGTTGCGGGCCGATGCCGCGGTCGTGCTTCGCCGCGTCAAGCGCCGCGCCGACCGGCCCTTGCTGCAAACCGCCGATCCGGCTGCGACCATCGAACGGTTGATTGCCGAGCGCACGCCGTTCTATCAGCAAGCCGATATCGAAATCCTGTCGCGCGACGTTCCGCATGAGAAGATCGTGGAGGAATGCGCCGAAGCGCTGCATGTCAAACTGTGCGGCGGAGACGAAGGGCAATGACCGCACCCATCAAGTCCAGCGATCCGATCGTCGTCGATGTCGCGCTTGGCGATCGTTCGTATGACATCGTCATCGGCCGCAACGTTCTCTCGTCGCTCGGCAGGCGCATCGCCGAACTGCGTCCAGGCGCGCGCACGGCGATCGTCACCGATCATTCGGTCGCGAAGCACTGGCTGCCGCAAGCCGAGGCCGCGCTTGCCGAGACCGGTGTCGCGACATCGCGCATCATTGTCGGCGAGGGTGAAGCGTCGAAGAGCTATGCGGTGCTGGAGCAGGTCAGCGAAGCGCTGATCGGCGCGAAGATCGAGCGCAACGATCTGGTGATCGCGCTCGGCGGCGGCGTCGTCGGCGATCTCGCCGGCTTCGCAGCGGCGGTCGTGCGGCGCGGCGTCGATTTCGTGCAGGTGCCGACCTCGCTGCTGGCGCAAGTCGACTCGTCCGTCGGCGGCAAGACCGGCATCAATTCGCCGCACGGCAAGAATCTCGTCGGTGCGTTTCATCAGCCGGTGCTGGTTGTCGCCGATACGTCGGTGCTCGACACGCTTCCGCCGCGCCAGTTCCGTGCGGGATACGCCGAAGTCGCGAAGTACGGCGCGCTGGGCGATGCCGCATTCTTCACCTGGCTCGAGGCTAATCACGCCGACATCGTCAGCGGCGGCAGCGCGCGCGAGCACGCCGTCGCGACGAGCTGCCGTGCCAAGG
>JBMOOJ010000121.1:0-58158 GCA_049323835.1 Pseudomonadota bacterium
GACAATCCGAAGCTCGTCTCGTCCGGCGATACCGGCACGCTCGACTGGATCGAGGATGGCGAGGACGCGCAGAATGCCGAGTTCCGCGACGATCGCTTCAACGCGGCGTTCGAACGCGGCAGCGATGACAGCCCGGTCTTCACCGTCGCCTACATCGTCCGTGCGGTCTCACCCGGCAAGTACGTGCTGCCGCAAGCCTACGTCGAGGACATGTACAATCCGTCGCGCTATGGCCGCACCGGCACGGGCACGATCGAGATCAGCCCGGCGAAGAAATGAGCGCGTCCACCGACCAAATCTCGACATCGTCATGCCCGGCCTTGTGCCGGGCATCCACGTCTTCCTTTGTCAAAGAAGACGTGGATGGCCGGGATAAACCCGGCCATGACGGGAGAAGGAGGTGGCGCATCGTGCGGCGCTTTGCGCGGTGGGTTGCTTTGGTGACTGTGATGGTTGGTGGCGCTTTCGCGCTTTGGGCCATCTCACTCGGCCCGCTGCCGCTGGCGAAAGCGCGGCTGGTGTCGTCGATCATCCTTGATCGCAACGACAAGCTGTTGCGTGCTTACGCGATGGATGACGGCCGCTGGCGGTTGCCGGTCGATGCCAAGAAAGGCGTCGATCCGACGTATCTCAAGATTCTTTTCGCCTACGAGGATCGGCGTTTTGAGACACACCACGGCGTCGATCCGCTCGCGCTCGGCCGTGCGGCGACGCAGTTGGCAAACGAAGGCGAGATCGTCTCCGGCGGCTCGACCATCACCATGCAGCTGGCGCGGTTGATGGAGCCGCGGCGCGAGCGCTCGGTGTCCGCGAAGCTGCGGCAGATCGTGCGCGCGCTCGAACTCGAGCAGCAGCTGTCGAAGGACGAGATTCTCAATCTCTATCTCACGCTCGCGCCGTTCGGCGGCAATCTCGAAGGCATTCGCGCGGCGTCGTTTGCATATTTTGGCAAGGAGCCGAAGCGTCTGTCGCTCGGCGAAGCTGCTCTTCTCGTCGCGCTGCCGCAGTCACCGGAGACGCGCCGCCTCGACCGACATCCCGAAGCCGCGCAGCGTGCGCGTGACCGCGTGCTCGATCGCATGGTGGAAGAGGGCGTTGTTTCGGCCGATGACGCGGCGCATGCGAAAGCCGAGATCGTGCCGCGCGGACGCAGGCCGATGCCGCTGCTGGCGCCGCATGCGACCGATCAGGCGATTGCGGGCGCGTCTGCCGGCACCACAATTCATCTGACGCTCGACAGCACGTTGCAGCAGAATCTGGAAACGCTGGCGCGTGATCGTGCTAACGCGCTTGGACCGGATATCTCGATCGGCATCCTTGCCGTCGACAATGACAGCGGCGAGGTGCTCGCGCGCGTCGGTTCGCCGGATTACTTCGACGTGCGCCGCGCCGGACAGGTCGACATGACGCGCGCAGTCCGTTCGCCCGGTTCGACGCTGAAGCCCTTTATCTATGGCTTCGCCTTCGAGGACGGCTTCGTCCATCCGGAAAGCCTGATCGACGATCGCCCGATCCGCTTCGGCAGCTACGCGCCGGAAAACTTCGACATGACGTTCCAGGGCACGGTGCCGGTTCGGAAGGCGCTCCAGCTCTCGCTCAACGTTCCTGCGATTGCGCTTCTCGATCGCGTCGGCGCCAGCCGCATGACGGCGCGGCTGAAGCAGGCCGGCACGGGTCTTGTGTTGCCGAAGGATGAAGCTCCGGGACTTGCGATGGGTCTTGGCGGTGTCGGTGTGACGTTGCGTGACCTCGTTCAGCTCTATTCGGGGTTCCCGCGCCTCGGCAGCATCCTGCCGCTGCGGGAGATCGCCATCGAGGACGATGCGAAGGACACGCGCGAGTCGTTGCGTTTGATGGATCAGGTCGCGGCCTGGCAGGTCGGCAATGTGCTGATCGGCACGCCCCCGCCCGAGAATGCCGTCGGCGGCCGCATCGCCTACAAGACCGGCACCAGCTACGGCTATCGCGATGCATGGTCGGTCGGCTTCGACGGCCGCATGACCATCGGCGTGTGGGTCGGCCGGCCGGACGGCGCGCCCGTTCCGGGCATGCTGGGACGTACCGCTGCGGCACCCATCCTGTTCGATGCTTTTGCCCGGACCGGGAAAACCCCGGCGGCGTTGCCGAAGGCGCCGCGCGGGACGCTGATTTCCACCGCCGCAAGATTGCCACTACCTTTGAAGCGCTTCCGGCCGGCCGGTGACCTGGTTCGAGCCGGCAGCGAACAGACCTTGAAAATCCAGTTTCCGCTCAATGGCTCGCGGATCGATGCGTCCGGCGGCGCCGGCATCTTGTCGGCCATGCCGGTCAAGGTGTCCGGCGGCGTCCTGCCCATGACCGTACTGATGAACGGCGTGTCCGCGGGCGAAATCGACAGCCGCCGCCAGCGGCTTATCGATCCCCCGGGGCCAGGATTCGTCCGTCTGACGGTGATGGACGCTGCTGGTTCGGCTGATTCCGTGGTTGTCCGTATCCAATAAGTCACGCCGCCAAACCAACAAAAAGCCCTTTGTCTGGAGGCTGTTGTCCGGCCTGCGGTTTCATCGTATGCGAGCCCCATGGCGGACAGCTACGGGCGCAGGTTTGGGGCGGGGCATGAGCCCAAGGTGCGGGCAAATCCCGGCCGCGGCCTTGTCACCGTGCTCGATTTCGTCGTGGGCAGTCACGCGCGTGCCGTGATCCTGCTGACCATCGTCGGCCTGCTGTTCTTCCTCCCCGGGTTTTTCACGATTCCGCCGATCGACCGCGACGAAGCCCGCTTCGCGCAAGCGACGAAGCAGATGGTCGAGACCAACGACTTCGTCGACATCCGCTATCAGGATGAGGTCCGCTACAAGAAGCCGGTCGGCATTTACTGGCTGCAATCCGCTGTCGTCGAAACGGTGTCGGCGCTGGGCGTGCCGCGCGCGCAACTGCGCATCTGGCTTTACCGCGTGCCGTCGCTGATCGGCGCGATTGGGGCCGTGCTTCTCACATACTGGACAGCATTGTCGTTCGTGACGCGGCGCGGCGCCGTGCTTGCGGCGCTGATGCTGTGCAGTTGCATCCTGCTCGGGGTCGAGGCGCGTCTGGCGAAGACCGACGCGATGCTTCTGCTCACGGTGATCGCGGCCATGGGCGCGATGGGCCGCATCTATGTCGACTGGCAGCGTGGCGACGACATGGAGCCGTCGTGGGGGCTGCCGGCGATCTTCTGGACGGCGGTTGCGGGCGCTGTGCTATTGAAGGGTCCGCTGATCCTGATGTTCGTGGGGTTGACGCTTGCGAGCCTCGCGTTTCTCGACCGGTCACTGGCCTGGGTCTGGCGACTGCGTCCCGTCATCGGCATCCTCTGGACGCTGCTTCTGGTGCTGCCGTGGTTCGTCGCGATCGTGCTGAAATCGGGCGACAGCTTCTTCGCGCAGTCGCTTGGCGGCGACATGTTCAACAAGCTCGCGCAGGGGCAGGAGTCGCACGGCGCACCGCCAGGCCTCTACTTCGTGATCTTCTGGGCGACGTTCTGGCCGGGAGCGGCGCTCGCCGCGATGGCGGCGCCGGCGGTGTGGCGGGCGCGGCGTGAACCAGGTGCGCAGTATCTGCTGGCATGGCTCGTCCCGTCGTGGATCGTATTCGAGATCGTCATCACCAAACTGCCGCACTATGTGCTGCCGCTCTATCCCGCAATCGCGATCCTGATCGTCGGCGCGCTGGAGCGGCGGGTGCTCTCGCAGGCGCCATGGCTGACGCGCGGCGCGTCATGGTGGTTCGTGCTGCCGCTGATCATTTGCGTCGCAGCAATTGTCTCTGCCATCTATCTCTTCCGGCAACCCGAATTTCTGGCGTGGCCGTTCGCGGCCGGAGCTTTGATCTTCGGCCTGTTCGCATGGTGGATGTTCGACGAGAACCGGGCCGAGCGTTCGGTCCTTAATGCCGTCGCATCGTCCTGGTTCGTCAGCATCGTCGTGTTTGGAATCGTAATTCCATCGCTGACGCCGCTGTTTCCGTCGGTCGAAATAGCGCGCGCAATCCGCAAGGTCGAATGTGTCGGTCCGCGGATCGCGGCAGCGGGTTTCCACGAGCCTAGTCTCGTATTCATGACCGCGACCTCGACCTTGCTGACGGATGGCCCGCGCGCGGCCGACTTTCTCAATCAGGGGGCATGCCGGTTTGCCGTGATCGAAAGCAGGCAGGAGCGGGCATTTGCGCAGCGGGCGGAAGCCGTCGGTTTGCGCTACTGGGCCGGAACCCGGATCGAGGGTTACAACTACTCGCAGGGCCGCAAGGTCTCGATCGCGATCTTCCATTCGGAAGGGACGCGCTAGGCTCGGCCGGCATTGCGCATTATCTTTTATCTATATGAAATACATGATATTTTTGTCTTCCGGGGTTGCGCGCAAACGCATGACTTCGGAGCGGAAAAGAGTTGCCCGCCGCCGCCGCGCCCCATAAGAAGCGTCACGCAAGGCGCCGCACGCGCGGCTGCTGAAAGACCGGCTTCTCCATGACCGATTCCAACCCGTCCGCGGGTGCTGTACCTGCCGTTTCCATCGTCGTGCCGGTGCGCAACGAGGCGGGCAACGTTGCGCCGCTGATTGCCGAGATCGCAGCGGCGCTCGAGGGCCGCTGGGACTTTGAGATCGTCTACGTGAATGACGGTTCGACGGACGCGACCGGCGAGCGGCTCTCCGAACTGATGCAGACGCGCCCCTATTTGCGCCAGCTGAAGCATGCGCAATCGGCGGGCCAGTCGGCGGCGGTGCGGTCCGGAGTCCGCGCAGCGCGCGGCGCCATCGTCGCGACGCTTGATGGCGATGGGCAGAACAACCCGGCTTTCATTCCCGATCTGATCGCGACGATCGAAAGGGGTAACGGGCGGATTGGCCTCGTCGCAGGTCAGCGCGTCGGCCGAAAGGATACCGGCTTCAAGAAATTCCAGTCGCGCGTCGCCAACACCGTGCGCAACGGCATCCTGCGCGACGGCACCCGGGACACCGGTTGCGGCCTGAAAGCTTTTCGCCGCGATGTATTCCTGTCGCTTCCCTACTTCGATGGACTGCACCGGTTCTTGCCAGCGCTCGTGCGCCGCGAGGGCTATGAGATTGCCTACGTCGATGTGATCGATCGCCCGCGTCATTCGGGCGTTTCCAACTACGGTTTTTTCGACCGGCTCTGGGTCGGGATCATGGACCTCGCCGGGGTCTGGTGGCTGATCCGCCGTAAGAGGTCGACGCCGGTCGTAATCGAGGTAACGAAGTAATGCTGATTCAGTTTGGCCAGGATCTCGGCGACTACATGTACGACGTGTTCGTCGCCAAGTTCGATTTCTGGCTGGCGTTCGGGCTTGTCGCGCAATTGCTGTTCACCGCGCGCTTCCTCGTGCAGTGGATTTCGAGCGAGCGCGCCGGCCGCAGCGTCGTACCGATGGCGTTCTGGTTCTTCTCGATGGGCGGCGGCCTGATGACGCTGATCTACGGTTTCGTCAAACGCGAGCCCGTGATCATTCTGGGGCAGGGACTTGCGACCATCATCTATCTGCGCAACATCGCTCTCATCCTGAAGGAGCGGCGCAGCAAGGAAACCAAGCCGGATTAGGCTTCGTTACGCACCGGGCGTTACCGGGCCGCGTTGAACGCCGCAAAGCCCTGCGTGAGATCGGCCTTCAGGTCGTCGACAGATTCCAGTCCGATGTGCAGCCGCAAGGTCGGACCGCCGGGCTGCCATTTGGTTGCCGTTCGATAGGTCGAGCAATCGAACAGGATGGCGAGGCTCTCGAAGCCGCCCCACGAATATCCCATGCCGAACAGCTTGAGCGCGTTCAGCAGCGCGTGCACGGCCCTGTCCGGCGCCTGCTGCAGCACGATGCTGAAGAGGCCGCTGGCTCCGGTAAAATCACGCTTCCAGATCGCATGCCCCGGATCGCTTTCGAGGCCGGGGTACATTACCCGCTGAACTTCCGGACGTTCGCTCAGCCAGCGCGCCATTTCGAGCGCCGAGCGCTGATGATGCGCCAACCGCACGGACAACGTCCGCAATCCACGCAAAGCCAGGAACACGTCGTCAGGTCCGCAACAGACCCCAAGCAGACGCACGGCCTGCGCAATCTGCGGCCATGCCTTCTCGTTTGCCGCAATCGTGCCGAACATGATGTCGGAGTGACCGCCGATGTACTTCGTCGCGGCCTGGATGCTGATGTCGACACCGAACTCGAGCGAACGATGATAGAGCGGCGTCGCCCATGTATTGTCGTCAATCACGAGTGCGTTGTGTGCGTGCGCAACGTCCGCGATCGCGGGAACGTCGGGCATCTCCAGCGATTGCGAGCCGGGCGATTCCACCACCACGGCTCGTGTATTCGAACGAAAAAGTTTGTTGATATCCTGTCCGATCATCGGATCGAAATAGGTCGTTTCCACGCCATAGCGCGCGAGCATGTCGTTGCAGAAGTTGCGCGTCGGTCGGTAGGCGTTGTCGCACACGAGAATATGATCGCCGGCTTTCAGCACAGCCAGCAGTGCGGTCGAGATCGCCGCCATGCCGGAGGGCGCCAGGCCGATGCCGGCGCATTGCGGTCCCTCCAGCGCTTTCAGCGCATTCTGAAGCGCGCGTGTCGTCGGTGTTCCGGACCGCCCGTAAGTATATTCGCCGCGGTGCGAGATCAGGTCGTCAGCGGTCGGATACAGAACGGTCGAACCCCGGACGACCGGTGGATTGACGAAGCCTTTTTGCGCCGCCGTGTCGCGCCCGGATGTGACGATCTGCGTTTCAATTCCGAGCGGCGTTTGCCCCTCTCGGTTACCGGCATTGCTCATGATCGCCGCTTTCTGTGATGCGTCTTGTTACGTTTTGTCGCGGTCCGGGGCGGCCGACACGCGATTGTTGTGAAGCAAAACTAATAAGCGGCTCGCGGCCAACTCCGTCAACCCCTTGACCGGCCACGCAAGTCGTCCTGTTATATCCCAAGTCAGCGTGCGCATGCCTTGTGGGAGACATGCTGTTCGATCCAGAGGCCTGCCGGCGTTCATCCTTGAGCGCCGGAGTGGGTCGGCCGCATGTCCATGCTGCTGCGCAAGAGCTTGTGAATCCGGCATTTTGTGAAAGGTCTCACCATGAAACGTGCAACACTGATCGCGACCGCTGCCGCCGCAGCGGTGTCCTTGGCAGCCGGCGCTGCAACGGCCCAGACACTGAAGACGGTCAAGGATCGCGGTATCCTGTCCTGCGGTGTCAGTCAGGGTCTGCCGGGGTTCTCCACGCCGGACGACAAGGGCAACTGGACCGGCCTCGACGTCGACGTGTGCCGTGCGATTGCAGCCGCTGTGCTTAACGACCCGTCCAAGATCAAGTTTGTCCCTCTGTCCGCGAAGGACCGCTTTACCGCATTGCAATCGGGCGAGATCGATGTGCTGTCGCGCAACTCCACCTGGACGCTGTCGCGCGATACCTCGCTCGGTCTGAACTATACCGGCGTGACCTACTACGACGGGCAGGGCTTTCTGGTCCGCAAGTCGCTGAAGGTCAACTCCGCGCTCGAGCTCAACAGCGCGTCGATCTGTGTGCAGACCGGCACAACAAATGAGCAGAATGTCGCCGACTACTTCAAGGCCAACAAGATGAAGTACGAGGTGATTGCCTTCGGTACCGCCGACGAAACCCTGAAAGCTTACGAAGCCGGCCGCTGCGACGTGTTCACGTCCGACGTGTCCCAGCTTTACGCCGAGCGTCTCAAGCTCGCCGCGCCGAACGATCACGGCGTGCTGCCGGAGGTAATCTCGAAGGAGCCGCTTGGACCCGTGGTTCGTCACGGCGACGATCAGTGGTTCGATGTCGTCAAGTGGACGCTGTTCGCGATGATCAACGCCGAGGAACTCGGTATCACGCAGAAGAACGTCGACGAAATGGCGAAGTCGGACAAGCCGGAGCTGAAGCGCGTGTTCGGCACCGACGGTAACCTCGGCGAACAGCTCGGGCTGACCAAGGATTGGGTGTCGCGCATTATCAAGGCCGTCGGCAATTACGGGGAGTCGTTCGATCGCAACGTCGGCGCTGGCTCCAAGCTCAACATCGCACGCGGTTTGAACAAGCTCTGGAATCAGGGCGGCATCCAGTACGCACCGCCGATCCGCTGACCGCGGCCGGAGGCGGCTGGCATGGCCATCGAACCGCGCAAGCCGCCGCCGCAATTCGGTGCAAGACTCAAACGCGCCCTGGGAGGCCGTAGCGGCCTCTCAGGCATCGCGATGCAGCTGCTGTTCGCGGCCGCGCTGATCTGGATCGGTTACGAGATCATCGCCAACGCGCGCATGAACCTGCAGGCGCAGCGCATTGCGTCCGGTTTTGGCTTTCTCGAAAACACCGCAGGCTTCGGCGTCAGCCAGGCGCTGATCCCTTATGCCGAGAACGACAGCTACACGCGGGTTTTCTTTGTCGGCTTGCTGAACACGCTGGCCGTGTCGGCGGTCGGTATTTTCTTCGCCACGATCCTGGGCTTCATCATCGGCCTCGGCCGGATGTCGCCGAACTGGCTGGTTGCGCGACTGTGCGGCGGCTACGTCGAGATCGTGCGTAATCTGCCGCTGCTGTTCCAGATCCTGTTCTGGTATCTCGCCGTGCTTGCCGCCCTGCCGAACCCGCGGCAGAGCATCTCGCTGTTTGGCACGGTTTTTCTTAATAGCCGCGGACTTATCGTACCGAAACCTGTGCCGATCGAGGGTTACGTACCGTTCCTCATTGCTTTGGCGATCGCGATCGCCTTTTCCATCGGCGCGCGCGTCTATGCGCGGCGCGCTTTGTACGAGCGTGGTGCGGTGATCACGGTCTGGCCCTATACACTGGGCGCGGTGATCGGCCTGCCGCTACTGGCCGCGCTGATATTCGGCGCGCCGGTGACATTCGAATTGCCGGTGCTGCGTGGCTTCAACTTCGCCGGCGGATCGCGGATCATTCCAGAGTTCGTTGCGCTGGCGCTGGCGCTGGCGACCTACACTGCGGCCTTCATTGCCGAGATCGTCCGGGCCGGTATCACCGCGGTTCACAAGGGGCAGATGGAGGCGGGCTCGTCGCTTGGGCTGACCCGCGGCCAGACCTTGCGGTTGATCGTGGTGCCGCAAGCGATGCGCGTCATCCTGCCGCCGCTGACCAATCAGTATCTCAACCTGACGAAGAATTCCTCGCTCGCGGTCGCGATCGGATATCCGGATCTGTTCTCGGTGTTCGCCGGTACCACGCTGAGCCAGACCGGGCAGGCGATCGAGATCATCGTTATCACCATGGGCGTCTATCTGCTGATCTCGCTGGTGACGAGCGCGATCATGAATTTCTACGGCTGGCGTGTGAACCGGAGCATGGGCGGCGCATGAGCACGACTGACGCCTTTGTTCGCAGCCAACTGGTCGACCAGCGCCCAGCACCGGTGAAGACGACCGGTTTCGTCGGTTTCCTGCGCACGCGCCTGTTCAACTCGCCGACCAACATCCTGCTGACGATCGTCAGTGCGCTGCTGCTGTGGTTCACGATCGTCCCGTCGATCAAGTTCCTGCTGATCGATGCGGTCTGGCAGGGAACCGATCGCAATGCTTGTCTCGCCAAGGGCGGCGTTGAGGTGGGCGCCTGCTGGCCGTACATCCAGGCCAAGCTCGGACAGTTCATCTATGGCTTCTATCCGCAGGAGCAGCGCTGGCGAGTCAACCTGACCTTCGTGCTCGGCGCGTTGCTGTTGTTGCCGCTGCTGATCCCGCGTGCTCCAGCAAAGGCCGTAAATGCCGGGTTGTTCTTCGTTGCGTTTCCATTCGTGGCGTTCTTCCTGTTGCACGGCGGCGGTATGCGCGGTTTCGCGATTACCTGGAGCCACGACGGACTGTGGGCGCTGTTCATCAGCATTCTGGATATCGGTGAGCGGCTAACGTCGTACGGAAATACGTTCACGGTCGCGGCGATCGGCTCGGCTCTGGCCGGATTTGGCAAGCTGCTGTCGATCCTTGGATCGCTCCTTCTCGTCATTCTGACGCCGATGACGTTTATCCGCGACCGGATACAGATGTCGGCGTCCGAAGTCTTCGCCGATCTGGCGGTGACGGCGGTGATCGTCTCGCTGCTGCTGTTTATCATGGCCGGCGGCATCCGCAACGGCTGGCGTGCGCTGTTCGGCAGCATCGCGACGTTTGCGGGCATCGCCGCGGTGATCTACGTGATGGGGCTGCATCGCGGCGGGTTGCCGATCGTCGATACGCGCCAGTGGGGCGGACTGCTGGTGACGCTCGTGGTGTCGGTGACGGGGATCGTTGCCTCGATGCCGATCGGTATGGCGCTGGCGCTCGGCCGCCGCTCCGCAATTCCGCTGATCCGGATTTTCTCGATCACGTTTATTGAGTTCTGGCGTGGCGTGCCGCTGATCACGGTGCTGTTCTTCGCGACGTACATGCTGCCGCTGTTCCTGCCGGGGAACTTCACGGTCGATGGACTCGTCCGCGTCCTCATCGGCATTGCGTTGTTCGCCGGCGCCTACAATGCGGAAACCATCCGCGGCGGGCTCGCCGCCATTCCGCGCGGCCAGACGGAAGCGGCCAGCGCGCTGGGGCTGAGTTACTGGAAGACCACAGGGCTCGTGGTCATGCCGCAGGCGCTGCGCCACGTCATCCCGGGTCTCGTCAACAGCTTCATCGCGTTGTTCAAGGACACGACACTGGTGCTGATCGTCGCGATCTTCGATCTGCTCGGGCAACTGCGTGCCTCGTTCGCCGATCCGACCTGGGCGACGCCGAACACGCTGTTCACGGGCTTCGCGTTCACCGGCATTGTCTACTTCGTGTTCTGCTTTGCGATGTCGCGCTACTCGCTCTTTGTCGAAAACCGCCTGAATGCGTTCAAGCGAAACTAGGACCAGCTTATGAGTATCGATCCGATCGTTGTGGTCGCAGGTCTCAACAAATGGTACGGCGATTATCACGCGCTGCGGGACGTCACGATCGACGTCTCGAAGGGCGAGCGCATCGTTGTTTGCGGTCCATCAGGGTCGGGCAAGTCGACCTTCATCCGCTGCATCAATGCGCTGGAGGAGTTCCAGGAGGGTCGCATCGTCGTCGATGGCATCGAGCTTGGGCCGAACCTCAAGCGTGTCGACGATGTGCGCCGCGAAGTCGGCATGGTGTTCCAGAGCTTCAACCTGTTTCCGCATCTGACGGTGCTGGAGAACTGCACCCTGGCGCCGATCTGGGTGCGCAACATCCCGAAGAAGGATGCGGAAGCGACGGCGATGAAGTTCCTCGAGCGCGTGCGCATTCCCCAGCACGCCAACAAGTATCCCGGCCAGATGTCGGGCGGTCAGCAGCAGCGCGTGGCGATCGCACGTGCGCTCACCATGAACCCGAAGGTCATGCTGTTCGACGAGCCGACCTCGGCGCTCGATCCGGAAATGGTCAAGGAAGTGCTCGACACCATGATCGACCTCGCCCGCGAGGGCATGACCATGATCGTGGTGACCCACGAGATGGGTTTCGCCCGCGAGGTCGCCGACCGCGTCGTCTTTATGGATGCGGGGCAGGTCATCGAGTCGAACAAGCCGAAGGAATTCTTCGCCAATCCGCAGCACGAACGGACCAAGCTGTTCCTCAGCCAGATTTTGCGCTGAGCGTTCGGCCGCTCGATTGTCTATTCAAACGGCGGCTTGATCGTGCTCTTGCGTTCCAGCCATGCCGGCACCGGCAGGTTTTTCGAGCGCAGGAATTCCGGGTTGAACAGCTTCGACTGATAGCGGGTGCCGTAGTCGCACAGCACCGTCACGATGGTCTTGCCGGGGCCGAGATCCTTGGCCAGCCGGATCGCGCCGGCAATGTTGATGCCTGACGAGCCGCCAACGCAGATGCCCTCATGTTCCAGCAGGTCGAACACGATCGGCACCGCCTCGCTGTCTTCGATCAGATAGGCCTTGTCGACCTTGAGGTCGTCGATGATCGGCGTGACGCGGCCGAGCCCGATTCCTTCCGTGATTGAGCCTCCTTCGGTCGACTTGACCTCGCCTTTGCCGAAGTAGTTGTACATCGCCGCGCCGCGCGGGTCGGCAACGCCGATCGCAATGTCTTTCTTCCTTTCGCGCAGGAACGTCGATGTGCCCGCCAGCGTGCCGCCGCTGCCGATCGAACAGATGAAGCCGTCAACCTTGCCGCCGGTCTGCTCCCAGATTTCCGGGCCGGTCGAGGCGTAGTGGGCCTTTCGGTTGTCGAGATTGTTCCACTGATCGGCAAAGATCACGCCGTTCTTTTCGGTCTTGCGCAGTTCATCCGCGAGACGGCGGCCGACGTGCTGGTAGTTGTTCGGATTGCTGTAGGGCAGCGCGGGCACCTCGACCAGTTCGGCGCCCAGCAGGCGAAGCACGTCCTTCTTTTCCTGGCTCTGCGTCTCGGGAATCACGATGACGGTGCGGTAGCCGCGCGCACTGGCGACGAGAGCAAGGCCGATGCCGGTGTTGCCGGCGGTGCTTTCGACAACGAGGCCGCCGGGCTTGAGGTCACCGCGCTTTTCGGCTTCCAGGATCATCCATTTGCCGGCGCGATCCTTCACCGATTGGCCCGGGTTCATGAATTCGGCCTTGCCGTAAATGTTGCAGCCGGTCTGTTCGGAGGCACGCTTCAGCTTGATGAGGGGGGTGTTGCCAATCGCTTCGACAACGCCGTTGTGAACTGTCATGTGGGAAATCGCATTAAAGGCCGCGCGGGGAGCGCAGCGGAGGTGATTGGGAAAGATATTGAGCGGAATCTAGTTCACGCGCCGATGCTGCACAAGCCTGCGGCTGTTTGCACGCGAGACATGCGTTTATGCGGGCTTTGCGAACACTACCTGACGTACATCGATGTTGCCCGAGAGGAAGCCTGCCTCGCAATACGCGAGGTAGTACTCCCATAGCCGGCGGAAACGCTCGTCGAATCCCATCGGCGTCAGGTTTGGCCACGCCGCGCGGAAATTATCCCGCCATGCCGCCAGCGTCCTGGCATAATCTTGCCCGAAGACGCGCTCGCGGATGACAGGTATTCCAAACTTCTCGCCGAACGCCTTGAGGATATTCGGCGAGGGCAGCATGCCGCCCGGAAAGACGTAGCGCTGGATGAAGTCCACCTCGCGGCGATAGACGTCGAAGAACCTGTCCTGGATCGTGATCGCCTGAATGCCGGCAAGCCCACCCGGCAGCAGGCGATCGCTGATCTGCCGGAAATATTTCGGCCAGAATTCTTCGCCGACGGCCTCGATCATCTCGATCGAAGCGATGCGGTCGTAGCGGTCCTGCTCGTCGCGATAGTCCTGAAGCTTGATCTGGACCTTGTCGGCGAGCCCTGCATCGCGGATGCGCTTCTCGGCAAAATCGCGCTGCTCGGTCGAGATGGTCAGTCCGACCACATTCGCGTCATAGGTCTTGGCGACGTACTCGGCGAAGCCGCCCCAGCCGCAGCCGATCTCCAGCACCTTCTGGCCCGGCCGGATGTCGATCGCTTCCGCCAGCCGGCGATACTTGTTGATCTGTGCGGCGGTGAGGTCGCCGGTGCCGTCCTCGAACAGCGCCGACGAATAGGTCATGCTCGGGTCGAGCCAGGACGAATAGAACGCATTGCCGATATCGTAGTGTGCGTGGATGTTGTTGCGAGCCTGCCGCTTGGTGTTGCGGTTGAGCCAGTGGCGGACGAGTTGAACGACGCGCGCCAGCGGATTGCCGTGCAGCAGGGTCTTGATCTGGTCGTGGTTGACGCAGAACAGATACAGGAATTGCGTCAGATCGGGCGTGTCCCATTCGCGGCGCAGATAGCTCTCCGCGAGCCCGATGTCGCCGCCGTTGGCGAGCCGCCATGCGACGTTATGGTCGTGGATCGTGATCGCCGCGGCCGGTCCGGGTGCGCGACCGCCGCAGCGGACGACCCGTCCGTCGGGCAAGGTGACGTCCAGTGTGCCGCGGCTCAAGTTGACGGCGAAGCCGAAGGCCATCCGCATGGTGCGCGGCAGATCAGCAAGTTTGGTTTCGATCGCGTCCGGCGTCAGGAGGATCGGTGGGGAGTTAGGGACTGTTGGGTTCGAAGCTGACTCTTGGGACATGGGCGGTACCGTTAATTCGAAGCGGCTCCATGGCCGTACGTCGATTCAAGGGGCGCTCCAGCGGATGTCCGGACTCCAGGCGTCATCACTCCAGATGTCGTCACTCCAGAAGTCTTGGCTCCGGACGGCGCCCGCGCAGGCCTGTTGCCAGCGTCGGCGCTCTTGGCTGCTGCTTCCGGAACCAGCGTCGCGCCTTTCAGCCAAAGACGCAAGGCCTCCCAATGGATCGCAGCGACGATTTTGAAGGGCAGCAGCGGCAGCGCAAAAAGGGAGCCGAGCAGCGACCATGCCGTCAGCGCGCGCCGGGTGCCATGGAAGGTTGCCGAGAGCAGGGGTCCGGCGCTGTCCGTTTCGAGAATGCGCAGCTTGACCGTCTCGCCCGGCGGGGAGACGCGGAAATGGTAGCGCATCTGCATCTCGACGAAGGGCGAGACGTAAAACAGCTTGTCCTGCTCCTGCCGGATGCCGGCGGGCGAGCGCTGGTCGGCCGTCACTGGCAGTACGTACGAGTGGATCGCCCCGAACGTGTTGCGCACCTCGTAGATGACAAGTGCCGGTGTCCCGCGCTTGTCGTAACAGAAGTAAACCGAGAGCGGATTGAACGTGAAACCGAAAAGGCGCGGATAGCAGAGCAGCAGAATGCGCCCGCCATCGAGGTCGATATCGTGCTCCAGCGCGCGACGGCGGACGTAAGCATTCAGCGGGGCGCCGTTGCGTTCGCCATGATCCCTTTCATGGAAGCTGTAGACAGCCGCACGATTGATGCCGAACAGCCGCGACTGCCGGTCCGCCTCGGGAAGCCGGTCGAGATCCAGGAGCAGGCTCATGACGCGGTAGGTGAAGCGATGCCCCATCGGCTTCAGCCGTGCGTGCATCACGTCGCCGAAGTAGAGCGAGGCGGCGGGCTGCCGTTCCGGCAATCGCGTATCTGGTCGGTCGCTCGACATCATGCCCGTCCGATTGTCACTCGGCGGCTTGCGCCAGCGGCTGTGCCGGCTCGCGCCACGGTACCGTGGCGCCCAGCGCTTCGGCAACCGCAAGGCCTGAGCGCAGGCCGTCCTCGTGGAAGCCGTAGCCGGTCCACGCTCCACAGAACCATGTATGCCGCTTTCCCTGAATGTCACCCAGGCGCTTCTGCGCCGCAAATGCCGCAGCGTCGTACTGCGGATGGTCGCAGAGAAAACGCCCGAACGTCAGTTCGGGGGCAGGGGCGAATGGCGGGTTGAGGCTGACGAACAGCGGCTTGTCCTTGTCGATGCCCTGCAGCTCGTTCATCCAGTAGGTGATCGCCACGTCGTTGAGCGGGGTGTCCTCGCGCTGCCAGCGCAGGAAGTTCCAGGAGGCCCATGCACCCTTGCGTGCCGGCATCAGCCGCGGATCGCGATGCAGATAGGCCACGTTGGGAGCATACGGGATGTCGCCGAGCACCGAACGCTCGGCGTCGCTGGCGTCGGCCAGCGTCGCCAACGCCTGATCGCTATGCGCCGCGATGACGACATGGTCATATGTTTCCGCATGACCATGACTGTCATGAACCGTGACGCCGCGGCTGGTGCGTTCGATCGATGTGACGGCGCAACCCACCCGCATCCTGTCACGGAAATTGGCGGTGAGCTTTGCGACATAGTTCTGGCTGCCGCCTTTCACCGTGCGCCACACTGGACGGTCGTAGTGCAGAAGGCGATGGTTGTTGAAGAACGCGACAAAGTTCTCGGCTGGAAATTCGAGCATCTTGTCCGCCGGCGCCGACCAGATGGCGGCTCCCATCGGCACGAGATAGTCAGAAAGAAGGCGCTTCGCATAACGCCGCCGCTCAAAATATTCGCCGAGCGACAGCCCGTGCATGTATCCGGAAGCGCGATCTGCGACGCTCTGATTGTTGAACTTCAGTATGTCCTTCAGCATCCAGAGGAAGGATGGGGAGACGACATTCTTGCGCTGGGCGAACAGACCGACGAACAGGCTGGCCCAGGTCGCGCCGCCGCCCTTCCATTCGAAGCGGCCGTTGTCGGCGGACATCGCAAAGCTCATGCAGCTGGCGATCGTTTCGACGCCGAGATGCGCGAACATCGCGGTCAGTTCCGGATAGTTGAGCTCGTTATAGACGATGAAGCCGGTGTCGACCGAGATCGGCACGCCGTCATAGTCGACGGTGACGGTGTGGCTGTGGCCGCCGGGGCGCAACTCGCGCTCGTACACGGTGACCGGATATCGGTTCGAAAGGGCCCAGGCTGCAGCGTTGCCAGCGATTCCCGTTCCAACAACTGCAACGCGCATTCCGTTTGGCCCCTCATGACGTGATGTCGCAGCAAATACGGGGTTACCTCGCGCGGGTTTCACTGACGCGCTGCTCGTTGAGCGCGGGCCGGGTGTGCCGGATCGCGCACATATCCGCAGATGAAATCTTGGTAAGGATATCGGGACGATTCGCGCCTGACCCACATCTAGCCCGCTATCCATGGGCATTACTCGTCCATCGGTCTGGGTGCGCCAGCGTCAAATCGATGCACAGGATCGTCGCCGGGCGGCTGTCCGCGGCCCACGGCGGACGGTAGAGTGACCCTCACGGGGTAGGGCCAAAAAGAGAAAAGCGAGTGTTCCGTTGCCTGGAATAAGCCCATCTAGCCGGTTCGGCCGGCGTTGGCGTGATCCATCGAGTCTGTCGATGCGGGGCGGCAAGGTTTCATCTGGAAGGACAGGGGTTCGGCACGGTCTTCGTGTCGGAGCGGCCCTGTTTGTCGCAGCCGTTACGTCCGGATGCATCCTGCAAAAGGATTTGCCAGATCCGGCGCTTGATGTGCCGTCCGTCTATAAGGAGGCACGCGACCGCGGAGGCGAACGGCCGCCGGCGCTTGACTGGTGGCGCGGCTTTGCGTCCCGCGAGCTGACGACGCTGATGGAGGAGGCGCAGACCGTTAACCTCGATATCGCGGCCGCGACGTCACGCATTCTGCAAGCGGATGCGCAGGCACGGATCACGGGCGCGGCGTTGCTGCCGTTCGTCTCGGCGGACGTCAACGCGAGCCGGGCGCGGTCGTCGGGACGCAGCAGCGGCGGCGGGTTGACCACGGGCCGCGAGTTCTCGACCTATTCGGCTTCTCTGAGCGCGAGCTACGAGATCGACTTCTGGGGCAAGAACCGCGACGCGGTGCTGTCCGCCGAGGAACTGGTCAAGGCCACGAAGTTCGACCGCGACGTGGTCGCGCTGACGACGCTTGCTGCCGTCGCCAATGCCTACTTCCAGGTTCTGACGGCACAGGATCGCATCCGCCTCGCGACCAGCAATATTGCCAGCGCCCAGCGCATCTATGACGCCATCAAGCAGCGGCTGGACGTCGGCACCGGCACCGACCTCGATCTCGCCCAGCAGGAGAGCGTGCTGGCGAGCCAGAAAGCCTCGGTGCCGCCGCTGCGTCAGACCCTGACCCAGAACGTCAATGCGCTGGCGACGCTGGTGTCGCGGCCGCCGGAGAGCATCAATGTGGCGGGCGGGTCGCTGCGCCGGCTCGCCTTGCCGCGTGTGACACCCGGATTGCCGTCGGAGCTTCTGATTCAGCGGCCCGACATTCGCCGCGCCGAGGCGTCGCTGGCCTCGACGACGGCGGATGTCGGCAGCGCCCGTGCGCAGTTCTTCCCGAGCATTCAGTTGACCGGGCAGGGCGGCTACCAGAGCGCGGCGCTGGCATCCCTCTTCACCCCGCAGGCCGCCTTCTTCAATCTTGCCGCCGGCGCTACCCAGCCGATTTTCGACGCCGCACGCATCCAGAGCAATTTCGATCTGCAAAAGGCCCGGCAGGACGAAGCGCTGCAAACGTACCGGAAGACCGTCGTTTCGGCCTTCGCCGACGTCGACAACGCGCTGGTGGCCCTGCGGCAGACGTCGGAACGGCTGCGGCTGCAAACGGCGGTCGTATCGGCCTCTCGCCGGGCGTTCGACCTCGCGGAACAACGGTTGCGAGCCGGCACAACCGACATCATAACTGTGTTAAACACACAACTGACGTTATTTCAGGCTGAAGATTCGCTCGCGCAAATTCGCCTGTCGCGTTTCCAGGCGATCGTCAGTCTCTACCAGGCATTGGGCGGCGGCTGGACACGGGAGGCGGTGAGGACGGTCAATGCTCTTTAAGCCCGACGGGAAGGACACCGTGCAGCCGCCCGGCAGCGCCAAGTCGGGTTCGCGGTTGCGTGGCCGCGTGATGTCGATCGCCCTCGTGCTGCTGATCGCGGGCGGCCTCGGCTACATCTTCTGGAATGCCTTTCAGAAGCGGCAGACCGAGACCCGCACGCGGCCCGATCTCGCCGTGCCGGTGCTTGCAGCGTCGCCGAAGGTTACCGATGTGCCGGTTTACCTCGATGGCGTCGGCAGCGTGCGGGCGCTGAACAATGTGACTGTTCGCGCGCAGGTCGAAGGCAAACTGCAATCGGTCAACTTCAAGGAAGGCCAGGACGTCAAGGCCGGTGATGTGCTCGCGGAGATCGATCCCGTCATCTATCAGGCGCAGTACGATCAGGCAGTCGCGAAAAAGGCGCAAGACGAGGCCCAACTCGCCAATGCCCGTATCGACCTTGCCCGTTATCAGCAGCTCGCCGCCTCGAATGCCGGTTCGAAGCAGCAGGCTGACACCCAGAAATCGCTGGTGGCGCAGTTCGAGGCGCTGGTAAAGGCCGATCAGGCGCTGATCGACAACGCCAAGGCGACGCTCGACTACACCAAGATCATCGCGCCGATTTCCGGCCGCGCCGGTTTACGTCAGGTCGACCAGGGCAATATCATCCGCACCTCGGACACGAATGGCCTCGTCGTGTTGACGCAGGTGAAGCCGATTGCCGTGATCTTCAGCCTGCCGCAGCAGCAGCTCGTGCGGGTGAATACCGCCGCCTCGAAGGGCCCGCTTACGGTCGACGTGTTCGCAGGCGATGGCCGCACTGTCGCCGACACCGGCGCGCTCGAAGGCATCGACAATCAGGTCGACCAGACGACCGGAACGGTGAAGCTGAAAGCGCTATTTCCGAACGACAAGCTGGCCTTGTGGCCGGGGCAGTTCGTGAACGTGCGGCTCAAGGTCGAAACGCTGTCGCAGGCGACGGTTATTCCGGCCGCGGCTGTGCAGCGCGGCCCGCTCGGGCCGTTCGTCTATCTGATCAACGAAGGTGATACGGTTTCCGCAAAGCCGGTAACCGTCACGCAGCAGAATGAAACCGAGGCCGTGATCGCGAGCGGAGTTGCCGCGGGCGATCGGGTGGTCATCACCGGCTTCGCCAATCTGTCCGATGGCGCAAAAGTGATCGTCGGCCGCGAGGGGCAGGGGCCCTCGCAGGATCTTGCACCGCGGAAGCAGCAGGGCCGTCAGGGTGGCGGCCGTCCGCGCTAGCCCCATGCGCGAGCTAGCCCCGAAAGCAGCGACATGAGTAGCGTCTCAGAACCGTTCATTCGCCGGCCGATCGCGACGTCGCTGCTTGGCATTGCGCTGATGATCGGTGGAGCGCTTGGTTACTGGGCACTGCCGGTCTCCGCATTGCCTCAGGTGGATTTTCCGACAGTGCAGGTGACGACGCGGCTGCCGGGCGCGAGCCCGGATGTGGTGGCTTCGCTCGTTACGGCCCCGCTCGAGCGGCAGCTCGGGCAGATTCCGGCCCTGTCGTCGATGAATTCGACAAGTTCGTTCGGCGTCAGCCAGATATCGCTGCAATTTGATCTCGGCCGCGACATTGACGGGGCGACGCAGGACGTGCAGGCGGCGATCAACGCCGCCGCCGGCATTCTGCCGCGCAACCTGCCTTATCCGCCGACCTATGCGAAGGTGAACCCCGCCGACGCGCCGGTGATGACGCTGGCGCTGACGTCGGAAACCGTGGCGCTGCGGGCGATGAGCGATCTGGCCGATACGCAGCTCGCGCAACGGCTCAGCCAGATTTCCGGCGTCGGCCGTGTATCGGTGCTCGGCGGATTGAAGCCCGCGGTGCGCGTACAGGCCGATCTGGCGCGGCTTGTGGCCTACGGCATTTCGATGGAGGATTTGCGCACGGCCATCGCCAGCGCCAACGTGTCGGGCCCCAAGGGCTCGCTTGATGGGCCGCAGCAGGCGTACACAATTGCGGCGAATGACCAGATCGCCGCTGCGAACGCCTACAAGCCCATCGTCATTGCCTACCGCAACAACGCGCCGGTGACGATCGGCGACGTTGCGCAGATCGTCGACGGGCTCGAGAACGACAAGACCGGCGGCTGGTTCCAGGGTGTTCCCGCCGTCATCATTGACATCCAGCGCCAGCCGGGCGCGAATGTCATCGAGGTGGTGCGTCAGATCCGTGCGGAAATCCCGCGAATGCAGCGCGCGATTCCGGCCGCAGTCAAGCTGACCGTCGTCAGCGACCGCACCGTCACGATCCGCGCCTCGGTGCGCGACGTGCAGTTTACGCTGGTGTTGAGCGTCATCCTCGTCACGCTGGTGGTGCTGCTGTTTCTGCGTTCGATCCGGGCCACGATCATCGCCGGCGTGGCGTTGCCGCTGTCGCTGGTGACGAGCTTCGGCATCATGTACTTCGCCGGCTTCAGCCTCGACAACCTGTCGCTGATGGCGCTGACCATCGGCACCGGCTTCGTCGTCGACGACGCCATCGTCATGATCGAGAACATCGTTCGCCACATGGAAAACGGCGACAAGGCCATGGAAGCCTCGCTCAAGGGCGCGCGCGAGATCGGCTTCACCGTGATTTCGCTGACGGTGTCGCTGATCGCGGTGTTTATCCCGCTGCTGTTCATGTCCGGACTTGTGGGGCGCATGTTCCGCGAGTTCGCGCTGACGCTGACGATCGCGGTCGTGACCTCGGCCGTCGTCTCGTTGACCTTGACGCCAATGATGTGCTCGCGGCTGCTCAAACATCACCGGGACGAATTCGCGGTGCCGGGCCTCGCGGCGATCAGCCGTTTCATCGACCGCACGGTCGAGGTCTATCACACAACGCTGCTGTGGGTGTTGCAGCGGCAGCGGGCAACGCTGATCGTCACGTTCCTGACCATCGTCGCCACGCTGGCGCTCTATATCATCGCGCCAAAGGGCTTTTTGCCGTTGCAGGACACGGCGGCGATCACAGCCGTGACCGAGGCGGGCCCCGCCGTCTCGTTCGAAGAGATGACGAGCCGGCAGGCCGCTATCGTCGCCGCCATCCAGGCCGACCCGGACGTCACCGGCGTCGTGTCGGTGATCGGTGCGGGCACCGTCAACCCGACGCTGAACGTCGGCAAGCTGGTCATCAATCTGAAGCAGCGTGGCGAGCGCAAGGCCGATATTGCCGACATAATCGAGCGGCTGAAGCAGCGCGCCAGCGTTGTGGCCGGAATGACCGTTTACTTCCAGCCGGTGCAGGACATCCAGATCAGCACGCGCTCGAGCCGCTCGCAGTATCAGTACACGCTGACAGCTACCGATCCGGCTGAGGTGTCGGAATGGTCGGAGAAGCTCGTCAAGGAACTGCGGCGCGACGATCTGTTTCGCGACGTCTCCTCGGAATCGCAGGAGGGCGGCCTTAGCCTGAAGCTCGATGTGGACCGCCAGCGCGCGGGTCAACTCGGCGTGTCCGTGCAGGGCGTCAACGACACTCTTAACGATGCTTTCGGTCAGCGGCAGATTTCAACGATCTATGGCCAGGCGAACCAGTATCGCGTGGTGCTTGAGGCGCTGCCGGAATACCAGCGGGATCCGTCCGTGCTGTCGAAGCTTTACGTGCCCGGCGCCAACGGCGCGCAGGTGCCGATCGAGGCGGTGGCGACGTTGACACGGACGACCGCGCCGCTGGCGATCTCGCATCAGGCGCAGTTTCCTTCCGTCACCATCAGCTTCAATCTCGCACCGGGCGAAGCGCTGGGCGATGCGGTCAATGCCGTGAAGGCAGCGGAAAAACGCATCGGCATGCCAAACTCTATCACCGGGCTCTATTCGGGCGATGCGGCTGAATTCGCGCGCTCGTTATCGGGTCAGCCATGGCTGATCCTGGCGGCGATCATCACGATCTACATCGTGCTCGGCGTGCTCTACGAGAGCTATATTCATCCGATCACCATCCTGTCGACGCTGCCGTCCGCCGGTGTTGGCGCGATCCTGGCGCTGATGCTGTGCGGGGAGGACCTGTCGGTGATCGGCCTGATCGGCATCATCCTCTTGATGGGCATCGTCAAGAAGAACGCGATCATGATGATCGACTTCGCGCTCGAAGCCGAGCGCCATCGCGGCATGTCCTCCTATGATGCCATCGTGCAGTCGTGTCTCTTGCGCTTCCGCCCGATCATGATGACGACGCTCGCCGCTCTGTTCGGCGCGCTCCCGCTGGCGCTGGAAAGCGGCACCGGATCGGAATTGCGCTTTCCGCTCGGCGTGTCGATCATCGGCGGCTTGCTGCTGAGCCAGTTGTTGACGCTCTACACGACGCCGGTGATCTATCTTGCGCTCGACCGTCTCAATCGCCGCGTCGAGCAGGCATTGCCGCCAGTTGCTCCGGAGCAGGGACCGATACCCGGGACCAGCGAAGGGATCCGCTGATGTCGATCTCGGAGCCGTTCATCCGTAGACCCGTCGGCACCACGTTGCTGGCGATCGGTCTCGTGCTGGTGGGGCTCGTGGCCTATCGTTTCCTGCCGGTTCAGAACATTCCGAACGTCGAGTTTCCGGCGATCTTTGTCGGCGCCTCGCGCCCCGGGGCCGATCCCTCGGTGATGGCGGCAACCGTCGCCGCGCCGCTCGAACGCAAGCTCGGCGAGATTGCCGGCATCAACCAGATTACCTCGACCAGTTCGCTTGGCTCGACCCGCATCTCGCTGCAGTTCGATATCAACCGCAACATCGATCGCGCGGCGCGCGATGTGCAGGCGGCGATCAATGCCTCGCTCGCCGACTTGCCGAGCGATCTGCCGGCGCTGCCGACGTTCCGGAAGGCCAACCCGGCCGCGTCGCCGGTTCTGATCCTGGCGCTGACGTCGAGCACGATGCCGACCAGCGCCATCTACGATGTCGCGGACACCGTGCTGCTGCAACGGATCGCGCAAGTGACCGGCGTCGGCGAGGTGAATGTCAGCGGCGCCGACCAGCCTGCGGTGCGGGTGCGCCTGAACCCCGGAGCACTCGCGGCTGCCGGCATCTCGACCGACACCGTGCGGACCGCGATCGTCAATGCCAACCCGCTGGCGCCAGCCGGCATCTTCGACGGTACGCGCCAAAGCGAAACCATCGCGCTCAACCCGCAGATGCGCACGGCGGAGGAGTTTCGCGATATCATCGTCAAATCGGCCAACGGCAATACGTTGCGTCTGTCGGATATCGCGTTGGTGGAAGATGCAACCCGCAACAGCCGCTCGATCGCCTGGTTCAATCGTCAGCCGGCCGTCCTGATCCTGATCACCAAGCAGGCCGATGCCAACGTGATCGAGACGGTTGAGCGGGTAAAGGCAATCCTGCCGGATCTGAAGCAATGGATTCCGGCGGGAATTGATATCTCGATCCTGTCGGATCGCACCGGCACGATCCGCGCCAGCGTCGAGGATATGGAATGGACGCTGTTGGCGACTGCCATTCTCGTGATGGCGGTTGTGTTTCTGTTCCTGCGCAGGGGCGTACCGACGATCGCGGCGGGCGTGTCGGTGCCGCTGGCGCTCGCGGGCACGTTTGCGGGGATGTGGATCGCTGGCTTTTCGGTCAATAACCTGTCGCTGATGGCGCTCGCGATCTCGGTCGGCTTCGTCGTCGACGATGCGATCGTCATGATCGAGAACATGTACCGCAATCTCGAAGCGGGCATGCAGCCCTACAAGGCTGCGCTGGAGGGCGCGAAGCAGATCGGATTCACCGTGGTCGCCATCAGCCTCTCGCTCGTTGCAGCCTTTACCCCGCTGATCTTCATGGACGGGATCGTCGGCAAGCTGTTCCGCGAGTTTTCATTGACGCTGACCTTCGCGATCGCCGTGTCGACGCTGGTGTCGCTGACGGTGACGCCGATGATCTGCGCGCATTACATCAAGAGCGCGCACGCGAGCCGGCAGTCGTGGTTCGATCGCGTGGTTGAGGATACGCTCGATGCGATCTTGCGGTTTTACGAGCGGACGCTGCGCGTCGTTCTGAACTTTCCGGTTCTGACGATGCTGGTTTTCGTCGCGACTATTGCTGCGACCATTGCGCTCTACATCAAGACGCCAAAAGGATACTTCCCGACCGACGATAGCGGCCTGATCATTGGATCGACCCGCGCATCGCCGGACGTCTCGTTTCAGGCCATGCTGCCGCTGCAACAGCGCGTCGCTGAGATCGTGCTGAGCGATCCGGCCGTTGCCGGTCTTGGCTCATCGCTCGGCGGCAGCGGTGGTCCGGGCGGCGGTCAGAACCGCGGCCGCATGTTCATCAGTCTGAAGCCGCTCGCCGAGCGCGATGGCGTCACAACGCAACAGGTGATCGATCGCCTCCGCATCAAGCTCTACCGCGTGCCGGGCATCCGGCTCTTCCTGTTTGCCGCGCAGGATGTGCGCACCGGCGGGCGGCAGAGCGACTCGGACTATCAGTACACACTGGTCAGCGCGGACCTCGATCTTCTGACCAAGTGGGCGCCGCTCGTCTCCAAACGGATGGAGACGGTCGAAGGGATCACCGACGTCTCCGGCGACCGCGATCCGGGCGGGCTGGAACTGCGGCTGGTGATCGACCGGCAGATGGCGTCGAGCCTCGGCGTCAAGGTACAAGACATCGACACGGCCCTGAACAATGCATTTTCGCAGCGTCAGATCTCGACGATCTACACCCAGCGTAATCAGTACAAGGTGGTGATGGAGGTCGAGCAGGGCTCCCAGCGCGATCCATCCGATCTCGCGAAAATCTATGTCTCCGGCGCGGACGGCACCCAGATTCCGCTCTCGACCGTCGTGCGCTACGAGCGCGGCCTGTCACCGCTCGCCGTGTACCATCAGGGCTCGCTGCCATCCTCGACCGTCTCGTTCGGTTTGCTGCCGAACGTGACCTTGCAGGATGCGACGGCGCGCATTCAGCGTGCGGTCGATGAGCTGCATATGCCCGAAGGCATCCGCGGCACATTCGACGGGAGTGCCGGTGACTTCGCCAAGACGTCGGGGCGGCAGCCGCTTCTCATTCTCGGCGCGCTGGTCGCGATGTATATCGTGCTCGGCATCCTGTACGAGAGCCTCGCTCACCCGTTGACGATCATCTCCACATTGCCGTCCGCCGGGCTCGGTGCGCTGCTGGCGCTGCAGCTCTTCAATACGCCGCTCACGGTCATCGCCTTCATTGGCATCATTCTCTTGATCGGTATCGTCAAGAAGAACGGCATCATGATCGTCGACTTTGCGCTCGAAGGTGAGCGCCATCGCGGATTGTCGTCGGAGCAATCGATTTTCGAGGCAAGCATTGCGCGCTTTCGCCCGATCCTGATGACGACGATGGCTGCGTTGCTGGCCGCGGTGCCGCTCGTGGTTGCGATCGGGCCTGGCACCGAGTTGCGGCGGCCGCTCGGCATCACCATCATCGGCGGACTGATCGTCTCACAGATCCTTACGCTCTACACGACACCAGTCATCTACCTCCTGATCGATCGGGTGCGGCAGCGCCGGGTACGGCAAAGAATGAGCGTGGCGCCGGCCGAGTGAGGCGGCATCTCGAGGGGGCGGCGATTGCTCCACATGCGCCCGGGGCGTATACGCGGCACATGATGATGACCACGCCTCCGAATGCGGGTGCATCCGCCGCCGAGACGCCCGCGACCGACTGCCCGCGCTGCCTGAAGCCAGCCGAGCTATGTGTCTGCGATGGTATCGAGCCGATCGACAACAGGGTCGAGCTCTTGATCCTCCAGCATCCACAGGAGCAGGACAGGGCGCTTGGGACCGCGCGCCTCACCGCGATGCATTTCTCGAACGCCACGCTGAAGATCGGTCTGTCGTGGCCGAGCCTGTCGAAAATTCTCGGGCGAACGGTCGATCCGGCGCGCTGGGCGATCCTCTATCTCGGTTCCTCGAAAGTCGCCGAGCTCGATACCGATCGCGATATCGTCGTTATCGACCGCAAGGGCCAGCTCGAGGATGCGCAGGCCGCAATCCTGAAAAGCCTGGAAGGCGTGATCCTGCTCGATGGCACCTGGTCGCAGGCCAAGGCGCTCTGGTGGCGCAATGCGTGGATGCTGAAGTGCCGGCGCGTCATTCTCGGCCCCTCACGGCCTTCGCGCTATGGCCGTCTGCGCAAGGAGCCACGGCGCGACGGCCTCTCGACGCTGGAAGCCGCGGCGATGCTGCTTGGCCGTCTCGAACGGCGCGAGGAGATCGAGGTGAATTTGCACGGCAGCTTCGAACGGCTGCTCGCGAAATACCGCGACGCGCAGTCGGCGGGATCGGCGGTTGCCGCGAAGCCGGCGCCGAGACGATTTCGTCCCCGCAGGCCGCGGAAATAAGCGGTTCATCGTCTTTGAAGGGATTGGCGATCCAAAACCCATGCGGTTGCCGGGCTGGGACGGCTCCTGTATACGCATGGCGGCTTCGCCGGTTTCCGGTAAGCCCCGGATGGCCACGTGGCGGAGTGGTTACGCAACGGTCTGCAAAACCGTGTACACCAGTTCAATTCTGGTCGTGGCCTCCATTCGCGCTTTGCGCGAGCTTCAACCACCCTTCACCAGCTCATGATTTGTTGATTTGGAGCGCTGACGCGGTGACGCGCTCAGCAGGACGCTTCCCATCCGGCCGGGAAGGGAATGTCGAGCCAGTTGATCGGCTGGTTATCGTTGGCCGGAAACGGAAGCTCGTACTGAAACGCCTCGATGGGCTCCGCCGCAAGCTCATCGCGAACGGCATCCATCAAACGGTCGTAGGCGGCGTCAGTCATGGCAAATCCCTCGATATTGGAGGGAACCTGACAGACAAGATTTGGGATCGCGTTGCGCCGATCGTTAGGATTTTAGCGAATTGCGCGAATCCCGGTCCGTCGACGGTTGCAAATTATCCCGAACCGGCTCGGACTGGCCCCGCAGAATCGCAATAACCGTGCTAGAATCGTGACTTATCCGCGTATTTGCAGCCTGTTAAGACAAGTGCCTCAGGCTCAAATGCCGCTTTGCAATGCTGTGGCCCTTTGTTATACGCGGCCCTGTTTTGCTTGGCACTGTTCCTCGGTAGCTCAGCGGTAGAGCATTCGACTGTTAATCGAATGGTCGCTGGTTCGAATCCAGCCCGGGGAGCCACTCGCCTATTGGATCATTTCTCGACATTGCAGTCCCTTTCCGCCGCGGCAAGGACGGTCCGCGGTGCGGCTGTGCGTGCCGCCCGTCGCTCTGTTGCCATCGCGACCGCGATGCACCAAGGATAGCCGGCGGCTGCAGGTTTGCCGCGCGATTCGAGAGGGCGTTTGCGATGTCGGATTTCACCGTAGCGCGGCGGCGAATGGTCGATTGTCAGGTGCGCCCCAGTGATGTCACCGACCTTCGGATCATTGAGGCATTGGTTGAGGTTCCGCGCGAGGCCTTCGTGCCAAGCCGATTGAAGCCATTGGCTTATCTCGACCAGGATCTGGACGTGAGTCCGGCCGCTGCACCGCCGCGATTCCTGCTCCGTCCCGGATTGCTTGCGCGCCTGCTCCAGGCCGCCGGGATCGCGGCCGCTGACAAGGTTTTGGTCGTCGGTTGCACAAGTGGTTATCCAGCTGCAATAGCGGCCAGACTCGCCGCAACCGTGGTGGCAACGGAGGCAATACCCGCCCTGGTTGAATCGGCGCAGAATGCACTGGCTGCTTTGGGATTTGGAAATGTCATGGTGAAGCAGGCTGCGGCGCGAGACGGTGCGCCTGCTGAAGCACCCTTCGACGTGATTCTGATCCATGGCGCATCGCAGGTCGGCCTTGAGAGCCTGCGGGAGCAGCTTGCGGTCGGCGGGCGGATGGTTGGAATCAGCACCATGAGCGGGACAGATCGGGCAGTGCTCGTCACCCGATCTGCGTCGGATTTTGGTGATCGAGTCCTCTTCGATGCGGCGGCGCCGGTGCTTCCGGGCCTGGAGCGGCCGGCGGCTTTCGTCTTCTAACCATTCCAGGTTCCGGTGACGATCGAGGCCGAATCGACACACGATTTCAAAAGTGTGGCTTCGATGTCCCACTTCGGAAGTCTTTGGAGACGGGGGCTTACGCCTTGGGCGTGCGGTGCCATATGGTGTCGGAGTGAGGTGGGGCAGCTCCTTTGCAGGAGCGCGTCCTTGCATGCGCTGGTCACAAGCGGCCGGCGAAGGGGAAAGTGGAATGCTTGTGACCCGCAAAGCGACGCGGTTTTGGGGAATGCTGGCGGCAGGGCTGCTGGCGAGTTCGTCGCTGGTGACCGCCGCGCGTGCCGACACGATCGAGAGCGCGCTTGTGCGCGCCTATCAAAACAATCCGCAACTGAACGCGCAGCGGGCATCCGTCCGTGCAACTGACGAAGGCGTGCCACAGGCACTGTCAGGTTATCGCCCGCGCATTTCGATCACCGCCAACGCCGGCGGCCAGTACTCCGATTTCAAGTCGCAGACATCGACGGCGGCTGGAACGACATCTTCGGTTCTCAACGGCGTCACCTATCCGCGCGGTGTCGGTGGCACCATTACCCAGACGATTTACAACGGTCAGCAGACTGCAAACCGCACCCGCGCAGCCGAGAGCCAGGTGTCGGCGGCGCGCGAAGCGCTGCGCGTGCTCGAGCAGACCGTGCTGCTGGCCGCAGCAACGATCTATATGGACTACCTGCGCGATGCGGCGATCGTCGAGGTTCAGCGCAGCAACACGCGCGTGCTGGAGCAGACGCTGAAGCAGACGCGCGACCGCTTCAACGTCGGCGAAGTGACCCGGACCGACGTTGCGCAGTCGGAATCACAGCTCGCCGCCGGCCGGACCCAGCTGCTGACGGCTGAATCGAATCTCACCACGACGCGCGCCAACTTCCGCCGCATTATCGGTAACGATCCCGCGCAACTGGCGCCGGGCTCTCCGGTGGATCGTTTCCTGCCGTCGACGCTTGCGGCGGCGACCAGCCTCGGCCTGGTTGAGAACCCCAACATCACGGCGGCGATGTACGGCATCGACGTCAGTCACCTTCAGGTCAAGATCAACGAAGGCGCGCTGTTCCCGACGCTGACGGTGCAGGCGAGCGTTCAGCAGAACTATGACGTGTCACTGACGATCCCGCGCCAGTTCTCGGCCGTCGGCTCGGCTCAGCTGTCCGTGCCCATTTACCAGGGCGGTGGCGAGTACGCGCTGATCCGCCAGTCCAAGGAAACGCTGGCGCAGCAGCGGCTCAACCTCGAGCAGGTGCGTGACCAGACGCGCGCAACGGTAGCGCAGGCCTGGGGCCAGCTCACCGCCGGCAAGGCGCAGGTCGCGTCGGCGCAGGCGCAGGTTGCGGCCTCTGAAATTGCGCTGAACGGTGTGCGCGAAGAGGCGCGCGTCGGACAGCGCACCACGCTTGACGTTCTTAACGCGCAGCAGGCACTGGTGAATGCCCGCGTCGCACTCGTTACCGCACAGCACGATCGGGTGGTGGCCTCCTACAGCGTGCTCAGCGCGATCGGCCGGCTGTCACCCCAGGTGCTGAAGCTCAACACCACCATCTATGATCCGAGCGTCCACTATCATCAGGTGCGCGATAGCTGGTTCGGTCTGCGGATCCCGGACGGCCGCTGATTGTTGTCGGACGGCGGCGTCGAAAGCCGTGACAAACGCCCGCGTTTGCGGGCGCATCGCTTGCAATCAATTCTTGCAGTGACATAGCCTGTCCTGAGGGATTCGGATCGATTCGAATCGTGCATGGCTTGCGGCGTCTGCAGGTCGGAGAGTGCAATTCGAATGAGTGACCGATGATGTGGGGTCGGAGATGACGCAGGCGGCCAAAGCGCAAGAACCCTCGATGGAGGAGATTCTTGCGTCGATCAGGCGCATCATCGCCGACGATGAAGCCAAACCTGTTGCCGGAGAAGCGGCTCCGGCGAAGCCGGAACCTGCGCCAGCCCGGTCGCAGGCGGTCGCCCCGCAACCGGCGAAAGCCGCGCCTCCGCCAGCACCTCCTCCATCGAAGGCCAGCAACAGCCAGGACGATATCGATGCAATGCTGGCGAGCCTCGATGTCGATACGGCTGCATCCGAGGTTCGTCCGGCGCCGCCTGCCGAGCCGGAACCCGAAGCTGACGATGTGTTTGAGCTGACCGAGCAGATGGCGGTTTCCGAACGCGCGCAGCCTGTCGTGGCTGACGATGACCTCGAATTCTCCGAACCGCCACCCGCGAGGGAGGAGCAGGTTCGCGCGCGTGCCTATGAACCGCCGCCGGCCGCTCCGCCGGAGCCCGCGCCGATGCTGTCAAATTCGACGGTTTTCGCGGTAGAGTCGGCCTTCAATTCTCTCGCCCACACGGTGCTCAGCAATAACGCGCGCACGCTGGAAGATCTTGTAAAAGAGATGCTGCGGCCGATGCTCAAGTCGTGGCTTGATGACAATCTGCCGGGTCTGGTCGAGCGGATCGTCAAGGCTGAAATCGAGCGGGTATCCCGCGGCGGCCGCTGATCGCCAGGCCTCCCCAAAGCCGCGCGCCAGCGGGTTGACTTGGTTCCTGCCCGCGGGGTTTAACCCTTCATCATCAGCTCAAATGACGCCTGCTGAGCGGCTTCCCAACGGAATCCCGCTACCGGTGCCCAATCTGTGATCTGCCGCAAATGATCGAGAAAACCTATCAGCCCGCCGATATCGAGAGCCGCATCGCGCAGGCGTGGGAGAGGGCGGACGCCTTCAAGGCCGGACGGCCCGAACGTCGGGACGCGAAGCCCTTTACGATCGTGATCCCGCCGCCGAACGTCACCGGTTCACTGCACATGGGACACGCGCTCAACAACACGCTGCAGGACATCCTGTGCCGGTTCGAGCGCATGCGTGGCCGCGATGTGCTTTGGCAGCCGGGCACCGATCACGCCGGTATCGCGACGCAGATGGTCGTCGAACGGCAGCTGATGGAGCGGCAGGAGCCGGGCCGCCGCGAGATGGGCCGTGCAAAATTCCTCGAGCGCGTCTGGCAGTGGAAGGCTGAGTCGGGCAGCACCATCGTCAACCAGCTCAAGCGCCTCGGCGCCTCGTGTGACTGGTCGCGCGAACGCTTCACCATGGACGAGGGTCTATCCCGCGCCGTGGCGAAGGTGTTCGTCGAACTCTATCGCGACGGGCTGATTTACAAGGACAAGCGGCTGGTCAACTGGGATCCGAAGCTGCTGACCACGATTTCCGATCTCGAAGTGCAGCAGGTCGAGGTCAAGGGCAGCCTCTGGCACCTGCGCTATCCGCTCGAGGGCAAGACGTTCGATCCGGATGATGCATCGACTTACATCGTCGTCGCCACCACGCGGCCCGAGACGATGCTGGGTGATACCGCCGTCGCGGTGCATCCGGAGAACGAGAAACTCAAGCACCTGATCGGCACCAACGCGATCCTGCCGCTGGTCGGCCGCAAGATTCCGATCATCGGCGACGACTACGCCGATCCGGAGAAGGGCACCGGCGCGGTCAAGATCACGCCGGCGCATGACTTCAACGACTTCGAGGTCGGCAAGCGCCACGATCTGCCGCGGATCAACGTGCTCGACATCGAGGCGCGCATCGCGCTCAAGGACAACGACGACTACGCGCGCGGCCTGCCGGAAGGCGCACACGAGCTGATCGACGAACTGCACGGCATGGATCGCTTCGCCGCGCGCAAGCTCCTGGTCGCGCGCTTCGAGGACTTCGGTTTCCTCGACAAGATCGAACCGAACACGCACATGGTGCCGCACGGCGACCGCTCGGGCGTCGTGATCGAACCGTTCATGAGCGATCAGTGGTACGTCGACGCCAAGACGCTGGCGCAGCCGGCGATTGCGGCCGTTCGCAGCGGTGCGACGCAGTTTGTGCCAAAGAATTGGGAAAAGACCTATTTCGAGTGGATGGAGAACATTCAGCCGTGGTCGATCTCGCGCCAGCTCTGGTGGGGGCACCAGATTCCGGCGTGGTACGGGCCGGACGGCAAGGTCTTCGTCTTCGAGACTGAAGAAGAAGCGATCAGTCACGCGCTTGGCTACTATGCGGAAACCGGCGCGATCACGGCCGAAGAGGGCGCGGCGATCGCTGCCGATCCCGAGCGCCGCGCTGCTTTCATCACCCGCGACGAGGATGTGCTCGACACCTGGTTCTCGTCGGCGTTGTGGCCCTTCTCGACGCTCGGCTGGCCGGATGAGACACCTGAACTCGCCCGCTACTATCCGACCGACGTGCTCGTCACCGGCTTCGACATCATCTTCTTCTGGGTCGCCCGCATGATGATGATGGGCCTCCATTTCAAGAAGGAGGTGCCATTCCCGACCGTCTACATCCATGCGCTCGTCCGCGACGAGAAGGGCGCCAAGATGTCGAAGTCGAAGGGCAACGTCATCGATCCGCTCAATCTCATCGATGAGTACGGCGCCGATGCGCTGCGCTTCACGCTTGCGGCGATGGCGGCGCAGGGCCGCGACATCAAGCTGTCGACGCAGCGCGTCGAGGGTTACCGCAACTTCGCGACCAAGCTCTGGAACGCCTGCCGCTTCGCCGAGATGAACGGCTGTGCACTGCCGGCCGATTTCGATCCGTCACAGGCGAAGGAAACGCTCAATCGCTGGATCGCGCACGAGACGATGCACGCCGCACGCGAGGTCACGCAGGCGATCGAGGGCTATCGCTTCAACGATGCCGCCGGTGCGATCTACCGCTTCGTCTGGAACGTCTACTGCGACTGGTATCTCGAGCTCGCCAAGCCCGTGATGATGGGTCCGGATGGCGAGGCCAAGAACGAAACCCGCGCCATGGTCGCATGGGCGCGTGACGAAATTCTCAAGCTACTGCATCCGTTCATGCCCTTCCTGACCGAGGAGCTGTGGGACGTCACCGCCAGGCGGGACGGCCTGCTCGTGTTGACGGAATGGCCGTTGCGCCCGGCCGATCTGGCCGTTCTGGAAGCCACCGCCGCTGTTGCTGATCCGATGATGCCGGCGATGGTCGTGCCGTCGCTGGTGATGCAGGATTTCACCGATCCGGACGCCGAGGCGGAGATCGGCTGGGTGATCGACCTGATTTCCGCCATCCGCTCGGTGCGCGCCGAAATGAATATTCCGCCCGCGACGTTTTTGACGCTCGTGCTCGCCGGTGCATCGCAGGCGACGCAGCAGCGCGCGGCGCGCTGGAATGATGTCATCAAACGTTTGGCGCGGCTGTCCGAGGTGACCATCACACCGAAGGCTCCGGATGGCGCGGTGCAACTGCTTGTGCGCGGCGAAGTCGCGGCGCTCCCGCTCAAGGGGGTGATCGATCTCGCTGCCGAGAATGCGCGGCTTCAGAAGGAACTCGCGAAAGCCGACGCCGACATCAAGCGTGTCGACGCGAAGCTCTCGAACGAGAAGTTCGTCGCCAATGCGCCGGAAGAGGTCGTTGAGGAAGAAAAAGAGAAACGCGAAGCCGCCGAAGCGCGCAAGGCCAGGATCATGGAAGCGATCGAGCGGCTGAAGAACGCTGCGTGAGGGCAATATGCTCGACCATGTTTCGATTACCGTTTCCGACATCGCCGCCGCCGAGCGTTTCTACGACGCGGTGATGAAGGCGCTCGGCGTCGTCAAGGTCGGCCGCCGCGACGACTGGCTTGGTTATGGTGAGCGTGCGCGGTCGTCCTATCCGGATCGCGTCTACATCTCGATCCGTAAGGGCGCGAAGCCGGAAGAGGCGTTCGGCCGCCACTGGTGCTTCAAGGCCGGGTCACGCACGCAGGTCGACCTGTTCTGGGATGAAGGCGTTGCGAACGGCGGCAGCGACGACGGCTCGCCGGGCCTGCGCAGCGACTATCACACCCATTACTATGCGGCGTTCCTGCGCGATCCCGACGGCAACCGCATCGAAGCGGTGTGCCATCATGCGGTGTGATCACGTTCTTGCAAACGGCTTGCTGAGGAATCTTGATTCCTTCAGCCCGTAACGCCATGGCAACTCGGCCGCCTTGGTGATGCCGATGCGGATGCCGGTAATGATCTCGGGCTTCGTCCGGCGTGCATGGAACGCGAATGGAGGTTCGAGCAGCGACAGGCCGTTGTGCTTGATCGAGATGTTCATTGCCTCGCACAGCTTGCCCGGTCCGGAGCAGAGTGAGCGCTCATCCTGAAGCCCGCGGCGGCGGCGCATCGCTGCAAGGCCGTGGGTCGGTTCGATCGCCCGGATCAGCACCGCGCTTGCCGAACCCTCCGCCTCGCACACCATGTTCACGCACCAGTGGATGCCATAGGAGCGGTAGACGTAGGCAAACCCCGGCGGCCCGAACATCACGCCGTTGCGCGGCGTCGGCCCGCGGTAGGAATGGGCGGCGGGCTCGGTGTGGTGATAGGCCTCGACCTCGACGATGATTCCGCCAACGCCGTCCACCAGCATGGTGGCGCCGATCAGGTCCGGCGCCACGTCATGAACGCTGCGGGCGAAAAACCGCTTATTCAGAGGCTTTCCAAGGGGTGGCTGAGGGACATGCATGGATGTCGGGGCGGGGCGGCGGTTGCGGCAGAAGCCGTTGAGGATTAAGTAATATCGGCAGCGCTAGGACAAGCCATGGTCGTCGTTCTGGACACAGTTTCATTGCAGCCCGTACGTCCCCGGCATCCGGAGAAGGCGCACCGGCCCGATACGCCGTTGCAGTCGAAGCCGGACTGGATTCGCGTCCGCGCCCCGACGAGCCGCGGCTATGCGGATACGCGCAAGATCGTCCGCGACAACAGGCTCGTGACGGTATGCGAGGAGGCGGGCTGCCCGAACATCGGCGAGTGCTGGGACAAGAAGCACGCCACCTTCATGATCATGGGCGACACCTGCACCCGCGCGTGCGCCTTCTGCAACGTGAAGACCGGCATGCCCGGCGCGCTCGATGCCGACGAGCCGCAGAACGTCGCAGAAGCGACGGCCAAGCTCGGGCTGGCGCATATCGTCATCACCTCGGTCGACCGCGACGATCTCGCGGACGGCGGCGCCGAGCATTTTGCGAAGACGATCCGCGCCATCCGCGAGCGCTGCCCGCAAACGACGATCGAGATTCTGACGCCCGACTTTCTGCGCAAGGACGGCGCGCTGGAAGTTGTGGTGGCGGCGAAGCCCGACGTGTTCAACCACAATCTCGAAACCGTTCCGGCGCGCTATCTCTCGGTGCGTCCGGGCGCGCGCTATTTTCACTCAGTGCGGTTGTTGCAGCGGGTGAAGGAGCTCGATCCGACGATCTTCACCAAGTCGGGCATCATGGTCGGCTTGGGCGAAGAGCGGCACGAGGTGTTGCAGGTGATGGACGATCTGCGCTCGGCCGATGTCGACTTCCTCACGATCGGGCAATACCTGCAGCCGAGCCGCAAGCATCACGCGGTGATGCGCTATGTGACGCCGGATGAATTCGCCGGTTACGAGAAGACCGCCTATGCGAAGGGCTTCCTGATGGTGTCGGCTAGTCCGCTAACGCGCTCGTCGCACCACGCGGGCGACGACTTCGCCAAGCTGAAAGCGGCGCGCGAAGCGCTCGGACGTTAATTTTTTCCGATGCCGCAATTCGCCAACACCCGCCGGGTGCGCCATCGCGCAGATCAGATGTTCGACCTTGTCGCGGATGTCGAGCGCTATCCCGAATTCGTGCCGCTCTGTCATTCGCTGAAGGTGCACCAGCGCACCACCGATGCCGAGGGGCGCGAGGTCATCGTCGCCGATATGACGGTATCGTTCAAACTGGTGCGCGAGAGCTTCACCAGCCGCATCACGCTCGACCGGCCAAACCTGAAAATTCTGGTCGAGTACCTGCGCGGGCCTTTCTCGAAGCTGGAAAACCGCTGGACCTTCACCGCCAAGGGCGAGGACGCCTGCGACGTCGGCTTTTTCATCGCTTACGAATTCAAGAGCCGGATGCTGGCGATGCTCATGGGCGCGATGTTCGACGCCGCGTTCCAGCGCTTCGCCGCGGCGTTCGAGGCGCGCGCAGACGTGATCTACCGGGCGCCACCCGCGGGCGTTTGACCGCAGGCTTCGCCGGGCCGCGCGCGAGCTCCATCAACAGCTTCAACGCTTCCAGCACCGAGCGCTGGCGCACGGTGCTGCGGCCGAGCGCACCGAACCGGAATTCGCGCGCAATGATCCGCCCGTCGCGGGCGGCGGCCGCGAAATGCACCAATCCGACAGGCTTTCCCGGTGTTGCGCCGCCGGGGCCCGCGATGCCGGTGATTGACACCGCGAGATCGGAATCAGCAGCTTCGAGTGCGCCGATCGCCATCGCCATCGCAGTTTCCTTGCTGACCGCGCCGAAGGTCTCGAGCGTATCGTTGCTGACGCCCAGCATCGCGTGTTTGGCCGCATTCGAATACGTGACAAAGCCGCGGTCGATCACGTCGGACGATCCGGGAATATCCGTCAGTGCAGCGGCGACGAGCCCGCCGGTGCAGGACTCGGCGGTCGCGATCATCAGTTTGCGGGAACGGCAGAGATCGAGCAGCGATCGGGCCAAAGCGCGGGGTTCGTTGCCAGCGCCGGCCATTGTCAGTTGTCCCAGGGCAGGCGGATGGTGGCGCTGCCGATCGCGGCGATGCCTTCCTGGCGGCCGGTGAAGCCGAGCCGCTCGCTGGTCGTCGCCTTTACGGATACGCGCGAGATGGGCAGGCCGGTGATCTCGGCAATCTTCGCGCGCATCTGATCGCGCAGCGGGCCGATCTTCGGTGCCTCGCACACCATCGTCACATCGAGATGGGCGACACGGCCGCCGCGCTTGGCGACGAGATCCATCGCGTATTTCAGGAACTGGTCGGACGCCGCGCCCTTCCACTTCGGATCGCTCGGCGGGAAGTGCGAACCGATATCGCCATCGGCGAGCGCACCGAGAATGGCATCGACCAGGGCATGCAGCCCGACGTCGCCGTCCGAGTGAGCGAGAAAGCCGCGATTGAACGGTACCTTGATGCCGCAGAGCCAGACGTGGTCGCCATCCCCGAACGCATGCACGTCGTAGCCGCTGCCGTGGCGCACGTCGCCGAGCGAGGTGGCGAGGCGCGCTTCCTCGCGCTGGAAATCTTCGGGAGTCGTCAGCTTCATGTTGAGAACATCGCCTTCAAAGGTTGCGACCGTCAATCCCGCCCACTCAGCGATGGCGGCATCGTCGGTGAAATCGTCGCGGCCCTCGTGCGCGGCGCGGCGATGAGCGTCGAGAATCGCATCGAAGCGGAAAGCCTGCGGCGTCTGTGCTATGCGCAAGGTTGCGCGATCCGGCGTGGCAACGACATGACCGGCCGCATTGACCGCCTTGATGGTATCGGTAACCGCGATAGCGGGGATTGCTGCCCCCGTCGCACGTGCGGCGTCGATCGCGCGTGCGATCACCGCGTCGGTCACGAACGCGCGCGCCGCGTCGTGGATCAGCACGATCTCCGGCGGATCACTGGCGAGGGCCTCGAGACCGGCACGCACGGATGCCTGACGTGTGGCGCCGCCGTTGACGGGCGCTCGCAGGCGCAGACCCGCGACGGCGCGGCTGAACATCGCGATGTCGTCTGGATTGAGCACCGGCTGAACCACTGAAATTTGCGGGTGGGAGCAGAACGGCTCGAGCGAGCGGGCAATCACCGGCCGTCCGGCGAGCGTGCGATACTGCTTGGGTCCGCCAGCGCCGGCGCGCAATCCTCGACCAGCGGCGACAATAATGGCGGCGTTTCGATCAGTTTGAGCCATGCGGAGACGACAGAGCCGTTTGAGCGGGCGGAGAACGGGACAAGATCCGGGGTCAGCACTTAGCATATTCGTCAGCAAAAACAGGATGATTCCTCGTTTGTGTGCAGAATCGGCAAGTATGCTGCGATGCACTTGCACGTTTCCTTTTTTTGTCTAAACTCTAGGCATCTGGGCCTCATGCCCAAGTTTTAATCGAGAGCTGTGGCGATGCCATCCGGCTTTAAGAAACGGGAAAACCGGTGATCAGTCCGGTCGATGAGAGTCCCGCAACTGGCCCGCGGATTGGGGGCCATGCGCTGATGAACCGGGTCATTCTCGCTCCGATGTCCGGCATCACGGACGCACCCTTTCGGCGCATGGCGGCGGCACTCGGCGCAGGTCTCGTCGTCTCCGAAATGACGGCGAGTGAAGATCTCGTGCATGGCCGGTTGATGTCGCAGCTTCGATGTGAAGCCGCAGGCGATACGCCGCATGTCGTTCAGCTCGCGGGCTGCGAACCGCACTGGATGGGCGAAGGTGCACGCATCGCCGAGGCGGGCGGGGCCGACATCATCGATATCAACATGGGTTGCCCGGCGCGTCATGTGACGGGCGGTCAGTCCGGGTCAGCCCTCATGCGCGATCTCGATCATGCGCTCCGGCTGATCGAAGCCACCGTGGCGGCCGTTCGCGTGCCAGTCACGCTGAAGATGCGGCTCGGCTGGGACGAGCAGATGCTCAACGCGCCGGAGCTTGCGAAACGTGCGGAAGCGGCCGGCGTGCAGATGGTGACGGTGCATGGCCGCACACGCTGTCAGTTCTACAAGGGCCGTGCTGATTGGGGCGCGGTCCGTGCTGTGCGGGAAGCGATCTCGATCCCGCTGGTCGTTAATGGCGACATCACGTCATTCGAAAAGGCGGAGGATGCGCTGGAGCAGTCCGGCGCGGATGCGGTGATGATCGGCCGTGGCGCCCAGGGCCAGCCTTGGCTACCGGGCCAGATTGGCCGCCGGCTCGATGGCGCGCCAGAGGAAGCCGCACCGGCACTGCCGGATCAGCTTCGCTACGTCTGTGAGCTTTATGAAGACGCGCTCGATCATTACGGACTGCGCATCGGTGTCCGTCACGTGCGCAAGCATCTCGGATGGGCGCTCGATGTGGCCGCTGAAACGGCGGGGGCGCCGATCAAGGTTCTGAAGCGCTGGCGCGCGGAGGTATTGACGACAGATTCTCCGGATATCGTTCGCCGCGCTTTGCGCGACGCATTTGACGATTTCGCATGGGAGGCTGCGGCATGACGGGGACGTCGGAGTATCGCGCCTCACCGTCGTCCGACAGCGACGTCGTTCTCAATGCATTGCCGAATCCGGTGCTCCAGATCGCCCCCGACGGCAAGATCATGGATGCGAACATCGCCGCTGAATCCTTTTTCGAGGTGTCGGTGCAGCTGTTGCGGCGTCAGCTGCTGAAAGAACTGATCCCGTTCGGCAGTCCGTTGCTGTCGCTGATCGAGCAGGTGCGCGCTTCCGGCTCGCCGGTCAACGAATACAAGGTCGACCTCGGAACGCCGCGCATCGGCGGCGACCGCCAGGTGGACCTGCATGTTGCGCCCCTGAATGAGCGCCCCGGCTGCATTGTCGTGATGCTCCAGGAGCGCACGATCGCCGACAAGATGGACCGTCAGCTGACTCATCGCAGCGCCGCGCGCTCGGTGACCGCGCTCGCCGCCATGCTCGCGCACGAAATCAAGAATCCGCTGTCCGGCATTCGCGGTGCGGCCCAGCTGCTGGAGCAGCAGGCGTCCGCCGAAGACCGGACGCTGACGCGGCTGATCTGCGATGAGGCTGACCGCATCGTGACGCTGGTCGATCGCATGGAGGTGTTCGGCGACGAGCGCCCGGTGCCCCGCGATGCCGTCAACATTCATTCCGTTTTCGATCATGTGAAGCGGCTCGCGCAGTCTGGCTTCGCGCGCAACATCAAGTTCGTCGAGGAGTACGACCCGTCGCTGCCGCCGGTGCTCGCCAATCAGGATCAACTGATCCAGGTCTTCCTCAACCTCGTGAAGAATGCGGCCGAAGCCCTGACCGACATGGGCGGCGACGGCGAAATCCAGCTCACCACGGCGTTTCGTCCGGGTGTGCGGCTGTCGATTCCCGGCAACAAGTCGCGCGTCTCGCTACCTCTCGAATTCTGCGTGAAAGACAACGGGCCCGGCGTGCCGGACGACCTGTTGCCCAATCTGTTCGACCCATTCGTGACCACCAAGCCGACGGGAAGCGGGCTTGGTCTTGCGCTGGTCGCCAAGATCGTCGGCGACCATGGCGGCATCATCGAATGCGAGTCGCAGCCGCGCAAAACCGTGTTTCGCGTACTGTTGCCCATGTACAGCACCGCGAAAAAGAAAACGTCCAACGGTAGCAGCGAGATGCCGGGCTCGCCGCTGCAACCCTCACATGGTGAACCATGAGGAATACCGATGCCCGCAGGTAGCATTCTCGTTGCCGACGACGATGCCGCAATCCGAACCGTGCTCAATCAGGCACTCTCGCGTGCCGGATACGAGGTTCGCCTCACAGGGAATGCCACGACGCTGTGGCGCTGGGTCAGCCAGGGCGACGGCGATCTTGTCATTACCGATGTGGTGATGCCGGACGAAAACGCCTTCGATCTTTTGCCGCGCATTAAGAAGATGCGGCCGAACCTGCCTGTGATCGTCATGAGCGCGCAGAACACGTTCATGACCGCCATCCGCGCCTCGGAGCGCGGCGCTTACGAGTATCTGCCGAAGCCGTTCGATCTGAAGGAGTTGATCGGCATCGTCGGCCGCGCGCTGGCCGAGCCGAAGGAGCGGGTGGCAACCCTGCATGAGGAGGGCGAGTTCGACTCGATCCCGCTGGTCGGCCGCTCGCCGGCGATGCAGGAAATCTACCGCGTGCTGGCGCGGCTGATGCAGACCGATCTGACGGTCATGATCTCCGGCGAGTCCGGCACCGGCAAGGAACTGGTGGCGCGTGCGCTGCACGACTACGGCAAGCGGCGCAACGGCCCGTTCGTCGCCGTCAACATGGCGGCGATTCCCCGCGATCTCATCGAGTCCGAACTGTTCGGTCACGAGCGCGGTGCGTTCACTGGTGCGAACAACCGGGCATCCGGCCGCTTCGAACAGGCCGAGGGCGGCACGCTGTTCCTCGACGAAATCGGCGACATGCCGATGGAAGCGCAGACGCGGCTGCTGCGCGTCTTGCAGCAGGGCGAATACACGACTGTCGGCGGCCGCACGCCGATCAAAACGGACGTCCGTATCGTCGCCGCGAGCAACAAGGATCTGCGCATCCTGATCCAACAAGGATTATTTCGTGAGGATCTGTTCTTCCGGTTGAACGTGGTGCCGCTGCGGTTGCCGCCGCTGCGGGAGCGGATAGAGGACTTGCCCGATCTGGTCCGTCACTTCTTCTCGCTGGCCGAAAAGGACGGTCTGCCGCCGAAGAAGCTCGACGCTCAGGCGCTGGAGCGGATGAAGCAGCATCGCTGGCCCGGCAACGTGCGCGAGCTGGAAAACCTCGCCCGCCGGCTGGCGGCGCTTTATCCACAGGACGTCATCACCCAGCCGGTGATCGATGGCGAACTCGCTCCGCCGGCCGTGGCCGCCGGACCGGCCGGAGGGCCTGTCAATGTCGATAACCTCGGAGATGCGGTCGAAACCTATCTCGCGAGCCATTTCTCCGGCTTCCCGAACGGCGTTCCGCCGCCGGGCCTCTATCACCGCATCCTGCGTGAGGTCGAAGTCCCGCTGCTCACTGCTGCGCTCGCTGCGACCCGGGGTAACCAGATCAGGGCCGCCGACTTGCTGGGCTTGAACCGAAACACGCTGCGAAAGAAAATCCGCGACCTCGATATTCAGGTCTATCGAACCGGCAGCTAGCGCCGGTTCTCTGGCGAGGGCCTATCTGGACACCTTCCAGAGGCTCGCGCCGCGGATTTGTCGCAATTGAGCAACATTGTTGTATGATTGCATCAGTGGGCCGGATGGCTTATGGGCCAGCCGGATCAGTTACCAATTGCGCCCCAACGTATGACAACCGCAGACCCGACGGCCGCATCGTTCGATCCGCCGTTTGCCGAGCCCCGGAAACGGCAGCTTGGCAAGCTGCTGATCCCGTTTGCGGTCGGCCTGGCGCTGCTGTCCGCCTTTCTGACGTTCGTGGTGCTGACCGGTCTTGGACCGATTGCGCCGACCCACAACGTCGTCATTACCTTTCTCCTGATCAACGCCGCCACCGTGCTGCTGCTGGTCGCGATCGGCGGCAGCGAAATCTTCAAGGTCGTGCAAGCCCGCCGGCGGGGCCGGGCCGCGGCAAAACTTCACGTCCAGGTGGTCAGCCTGTTTTCCGTTATCGCCATGCTGCCGGCGGTGCTCGTCTCGATCGTCGCCAACGTCACGCTGGATCGTGGTCTCGATCGCCTGTTCTCGGTCCGCACCAAGGCGGTCATCGAAAACTCGCTCATCGTTTCGCGCGCCTATCTCAACGAGCATGCGCAACTGATCCGCGGCGACATCATCGGCATGGCCGGCGATCTCTCGCGGGCCCGGCCGCTGTTCGATCAGGATCGGGGCACGTTCCGCCAGCTGATGACGGCCAGCGCCGGTGTGCGCAATCTGCCGTTTGCCATCATGCTTGACAGCGAGCGGCGCGTGCTCGAGGCCGGATCGAGCACGGCTCAGCAACGGTTTGCGATGCCGGAGGCTGAATTTCTCGGCAATGTCGACGAGAACGAGCCGCAGATCGCGGTGTTCACCGAAGCCAACTACGTCGCGGCCGTGATCCGGCTCAGGGCATTCCAGGACACGTTCCTCTACGTCGCGCGGCTGCTCGATCCGCGCGTCGTGGCGCAGTTGAACCAGACCGAAGCCAGTGTCGCCGAATACGCCGATCTCGAATCCCGCAAGCTCGGCATTCAGGTCGCCTTCGCGCTGATGTTCACGGTGATCGCGCTCACCGTGCTGATGTCATCGGTGCTGATCGGCCTCAATTTCGCGAACTGGCTGGTGGCGCCGATCCGCCGGCTGATGGGTGCAGCAAACATGGTCTCGACCGGCGATCTGCATGTGCAGGTGCCGGTAATCAAATCCGAGGGCGACCTCGCCCAGCTCGGCGCGACGTTCAACAAAATGACGCAGGAGCTGCGGACGCAGCGGGATGAACTCGTTAATGCCAGCGGCCTGATCGACAGCCGCCGCCGCTTCATCGAAGCGGTGCTGTCGTCGGCGAGCGCCGGCATTATCGGCGTCGACGGTGCCAACAAGATCGGCATCCTCAACCGCTCGGCAGAGAAACTGATCGGTCATCCCGAATCGGAAGCGCTGGGGCATCCGCTGTCCGAGGTGGTACCCGAACTGAACGAGCTGATGGCGACCGCCCGCGAGAGCGCGCAACGTCTCGTGCAGGGGCAGATCACGATCAGCCGCGACAATGTCGAGCGCAATCTGTCGGTTCGCGTGAGTGCTGAGCAGACCGGCGAGTCGCGGGACAGCTATATCATCACGCTCGACGACATCACCGAGCTTGTCTCGGCGCAGCGCACCTCGGCCTGGGCGGATGTCGCTCGCCGCATCGCGCACGAGATCAAGAACCCGCTGACGCCGATCCAACTGTCAGCCGAGCGCATCAAGCGCAAGTTCGGCAAGGTCATCACCGAGGACCGGCCGATCTTCGATCAGTGCACGGACACGATCGTCCGTCAGGTCGATGATATCCGCCGCATGGTCGACGAGTTCTCGAAATTCGCGCGGATGCCGAAGCCGGTGATCGAGGGCGAGGACGTCGCCGACACCGTGCGCCAGACCGTATTCCTGATGCGCGTCGGCCATCCGGACGTCGACATCGAAACTGATATCAAGCAGGATCCGATGCCGGCGAAGTTCGACCGGCGGCTGATCTCGCAGGGTCTCACCAACATCATCAAGAACGCATCGGAGGCGATCAGCGCGGTGCCGCCCGAAACGCTCGGCCGCGGTCGCATCGATGTCATCGCTTTCCGCGAAAATGACGACATCATCATCGACGTCATCGACAACGGCATTGGCTTGCCCAAGGAAAGCCGTTCGCGCCTGCTCGAACCCTATGTGACGACCCGCGAGAAGGGCACCGGCCTCGGCCTCGCCATCGTCGGGCGCGTGCTCGAGGATCACGGCGGCAGGATCGAACTCAACGACGCATCGGTGATCCGTCCCGGCGCGCGGGGTGCCTGGGTGCGGCTGCGCTTCGCCGTTTCGGGGCAGCCGCCGGCGGCGGATGGCAAAACTGGTGAACTTCCGGCGGCGGCTGCCGACGAAATCAAGACTGACACACCCGAACCCGGTGCTTCCGAACCGCCGGGCCAAACAAAAACCGAAGCCGTTAACGGCAACTGAACAACAGGGCGTAGCACATGGCGAACGACATCCTCATCGTGGACGATGAAGCCGATATCCGGGAGCTCGTGGCCGGCATCCTGGAGGATGAAGGTTTCCAGACGCGCACCGCGCGCGACAGCGATCAGGCGCTTCAGGAAGTGACTAATCGCCGTCCAAGCATGGTGTTCCTCGACATCTGGCTGCAAGGCAGCCGGCTCGACGGCTTGCAGGTGCTCGAACACATCAAGCAGGACCACCCCGACGTGCCGGTGGTGATGATCTCCGGTCACGGCAACATCGAAACCGCCGTCGCGGCCATCAAGCGCGGCGCGTATGATTTCATCGAGAAGCCGTTCAAGGCCGACCGCCTCGTGCTTGTCGCGACGCGAGCGCTGGAGACCTCACGCCTCAAACGCGAGGTGAAAGAGCTGAAGCAGCATGTGCCGTCGTCCGGCACCATGATCGGGCGCTCGGCCTGCATGAACCAGCTGCGCCAGACCATCGAGCGTGCAGCCAAGACCAACAGCCGCATCATGATTGTCGGCCCGTCCGGCGGCGGCAAGGAGCTTGCCGCGCGCACGCTGCACAATATGTCGGGCCGCGCCGATGGCCCGTTCATCGTCATCAACGCCGCCGCGATCACGCCGGAGCGGATGGAGATCGAGTTGTTCGGCATCGAGGGCTCGAACGGCACGCAGCAGCACAAGGCCGGCGCACTGGAAGAGGCGCATGGCGGCACGCTGTTCATCGACGAGATCGCCGACATGCCGCGCGAAACGCAGAACAAGATTCTGCGCGTGCTGGTCGATCAGACCTTCCAGCGCTCCGGCGGCACCACCAAGGTGCAGGTCGACGTGCGTATCGTCTCGTCGACCTCGCGCAACCTTGAGGTCGAGATCGCGGAGGGCCGTTTCCGCGAAGACCTCTACCACCGGTTGTCGGTGGTTCCGATCCGCATCCCGCCGCTTTCGGAGCGTCGCGAGGACATTCCCGAGCTTGTCGACTACTTCATGGAGCAAATCTCGCTCTCGACCGGCCTGCCGCGCCGCCAGATCGGCGAGGACGCCATGGCCGTGCTGCAATCGCACGTCTGGCCGGGCAACGTCCGCCAGCTGCGGAATAATGTCGAGCGCGTGATGATCCTCGCCGGCGGCGAACCCGAGGCGACCATCACCGCCAACATGCTGCCGCAGGACGTCGGATCGATGATCCCGGCGATGCCGACCGGCAACAACGGCGAGCACATCATGGGGCTGCCGCTGCGCGAAGCACGCGAGGTGTTCGAGCGCGATTATCTGATCGCACAGATCAGCCGCTTCTCCGGCAACATCTCGCGCACCGCCGAGTTCGTCGGCATGGAACGCTCCGCACTCCACCGCAAATTGAAGGCGCTCGGCGTCGGTTAAACTCGCTCGGAAGAAAGCATGTCCAGAGTCGCCTATGTGAACGGCCGCTACATCGCGATGCGCGACGCCAGCGTCCATGTCGAGGACCGGGGCTATCAGTTCGCCGACGGCGTCTACGAGGTGTGCGAGGTGCGGAACGGCCGGCTGATCGATTGGCCGCGTCACGCCGCGCGTTTGCAGCGGTCGCTGAACGAACTGCGGATCGCCGAGCCGATGCGGCTCGATGCGCTTCTGATGATTCTGCGCGAGGTCGTCCGCCGCAACTACGTTTCCTACGGCATCGTCTACCTTCAGGTGACACGCGGTGTGGCGCGCCGCGATCACGGGTTTCCGGTGCAACCGGTTCGGCCGAGCGTGGTCGTGACCGCGCGCAACGCCAACCTGGAAAAGGCCGAGAAGGCAGCCGCCAACGGTATCAGGGTAATCACCGTGCCGGAAAATCGCTGGCCGCGGGTCGACATCAAGTCGGTCGCCCTGCTGCCGAACGTGCTCGCGCGGCAGGCCGCAAAGGACCAGGGCGCGCAGGAGGCCTGGTACGTCGATGGCAGCGGCCATGTCACGGAAGGTGCATCCTGCAATGCCTGGATTATCACCGCAGACGGACGCGCGGTGACGCGCTCGGCCGAAAGCGGCATCCTTTCGGGCATCACGCGCGCTGTGCTGATCGAGGCCCTGGCCGCGCTTCAGATCAAGCTCGAGGAGCGCCCATTTACGCCGCAAGAGGCGAGGAATGCTGCAGAAGCCTTTGTCACGGCCGCAACCCAGATTGTGATGCCGGTCGTCAGCATTGATGGACGCCCGGTCGGCGATGGCAAACCGGGCCCGCTCGCCCTTCGCTTGCGCGAGCAGTTTCATCGCTTCGCCAACGTCTCCTGATCAAAAACGCTTCTCCATATTTATCAGCAAGCAGTTGCCGTTCCGGTCTGCGGAACTGCAACTGGACAGTGCTGCGTTCGGGCATCTATTGCGCCAGAAAACCGGGAAGCGGTCGCAACTGGCCTTGCCTATGGAGCGGGCCTGCCGTCTAATTACGCTGCCGCATCAAGGAGGGGGATCTCTGGATGTCGGCAGCCGGCGTGAATCCCGAAAACGGGAGCGCTGCCGGAAAGGCGTTCTCATGAGGCGTTCTCACGAGAATGAAACGAAGATGAAGAAACTGCGGGATAACAACAATGGCGGCAGACCGCGCACAAAACCTACAAGACACCTTCCTCAATCACGTCCGTAAAACGAAAACGCCACTGACGATTTTTCTGGTCAACGGAGTCAAGCTGCAGGGCATTGTCACCTGGTTCGACAACTTCTGTTTGCTGCTCCGGCGCGACGGTCATTCGCAGCTTGTCTACAAGCATGCGATCTCGACCATCATGCCGGGTGCTCCGATCCAGCTGTTCGAAGGCGGCGAGGACGCTCCGGCGTGACACTGCGTTTGGATTGAGCTGACTTGGAACCCCGTGCACTCGAAGGGGGCGCCGACCGTCCGCGGTCGGCGGGGGAACAGACAACCGGCCGGGTGATCGTCATCGGGCCTTATCTGCGATCACGGCGCATCGGCAGCGATGCGCCGGAGCAGACGTATGACTCGCGCAATCATGTCATCCGCAACCCCGAAGCGCGGCTCGAGGAGGCCGTCGGGCTCGCTCGCGCGATTGACCTCACCGTGGCTGACGCAACGATTGCGCCGGTTTCCGATATCCGTCCCGCGACCTATATCGGCAAGGGCAAGGTCGACGAGATCGCGGCCAGCATTGTCATGCACAAAGCCGGGCTCGTGGTGATGGATTGCGCGCTATCGCCGATCCAGCAGCGCAATCTAGAGAAGGCCTGGAATGCGAAGGTGCTCGACCGCACCGGACTCATTCTCGAAATCTTCGGCCGTCGTGCGAAGACGAAAGAGGGGGCGCTACAGGTCGAGCTGGCGCATCTGATCTATCAGCGCAGCCGCCTCGTCCGTTCGTGGACGCACCTCGAGCGCCAGCGCGGCGGCTTCGGCTTCATGGGCGGCCCCGGCGAAACCCAGATCGAGGCAGACCGCCGCCTGATCGGCGACCGCATTACACGCATCGAAAATGAGATCAAGAAAGCGCAGGCGACGCGGCGGCTGCATCGCGCCGGCCGCAAGCGGGTGCCGTATCGCGTGGTGGCGCTGGTCGGTTACACCAACGCCGGCAAGTCGACTCTGTTCAACCGCCTGACCCGCGCCGATGTGCAGGCGGTCGACATGCTGTTCGCGACGCTCGACCCGACGCTGCGCGCGCTGACATTGCCGCACGGCGGCAAGGCGATGCTGTCCGATACGGTCGGCTTCATCTCGGACCTGCCGACCATGCTGGTGGCCGCGTTCCGCGCCACCCTGGAAGAGGTCACCGAGGCCGACGTGATCCTGCATGTGCGCGATATCTCGCATGAAGATGCGGAAGCCCAGCAGCACGACGTCGAAGCGGTGCTGCGTCAGCTCGGCATCGGCCCGGAGGCGGGCAGCCGCATTGTCGAGGTCTGGAACAAGATCGATCGTTTCGGCGACGATCAGCGCCGGCAGCTCGCCAACACGGCGGCGCGCCGTCCCTCCGATCATCCGTGCTTCCTCGTCTCGGCGGTGAGCGGCGAGGGCATCCCGGAATTGCTGTCGGCGATCGAAACCAAACTCGCGGAAACCCGCAGCACGCTCGACCTCACCATTGATGCCGCCGATGGCGCCGGGATCAGCTGGCTGCACCGCAATGCCGAGGTGCTCGACAAGCACCTCGACGATGGCCGTTACGCGATGACGGTGCGGGTGGACGAGACCAAGCGCGATATCGTCATCGATCGATTCGGTGCGATGCCGCGGGTACGGCAAGACTGATCAATCAGACAGCCCGTACCGGTTCAGCGGCACTGGCACTCGGAGCTGCTGCACTCGCAGGTGGTGCCGGGGCAACAGCGTTCCGAGCCGCCACACCGATAATAGAGGCACCACTGGGCTGTTTCGGTTGGTCGGGGCGTCATCTTGTTGACCCGCGCCTGAACTTCACTGAACGTCGGCGGTCTTGCGGCAATGGTCTCTGCAAACGAAAGTGAGGGACAAAGCACGACGGCGATTGAAACAGCTGCAAGAAGTCTTCTCATGATCCGTTCTCCCAGCTTGAAAAAACGATGAACACTAGACCGCGTGGCAGCTGGCTGTCAGTTACCAGTTCTGGCCCCTCGCCAGGATCATCGGCACAGCTGGATGCAACGCTTGCTTGTAGCGGCGCGAGACGCCAGTTGCAGGCTTGACCGCAGCTGATCTCCGCGTTCTGATCCGCGCGCCCAAGACTGCGAAAAAATGCAAAAGAACAGGCGGGAGAAACAAACGTGACCTATCCCAACGTCCAGTTGCTCATCAACGGCCAGTGGCGCGCATCCGGTTCGGGCCGGACCATTCCGGTTCTCAACCCGGCCACCGAAGAGGTCGTTGGCACGGTTGCCCACGCTGACAAGGCGGATCTCGATGAGGCGCTGGCCGCTGCCGAGAAGGGCTTCAAGGTCTGGAAGGCGGTCTCGCCGTATGAACGCTCCAAGGTGATGCGCGCTGCGGCCGCGCTGATGCGCGAGCGTGCCGACAAGATCGCACCGCTGATGGTGTTGGAGCAGGGCAAGACGCTCGCCGAAGCCAAGATGGAAACGATGGCGGCTGCCGACATCATCGAATGGTTCGCCGAAGAGGGCCGCCGCACCTACGGCCGCCTGATCCCGGCACGCGCGCCCGGCGTCTATCAGATGGCGATCCGCGAGCCGGTCGGCCCGGTCGCCGCGTTCACGCCGTGGAATTTCCCGATCAACCAGGTGGTGCGCAAGCTCAGCGGAGCGCTCGCCGCCGGCTGCTCGATCATCGTCAAGGAGCCGGAAGAAACCCCGGCCTCGCCGGCCGAACTGATCCGCGCGTTCGTCGATGCCGGCGTGCCTGCCGGCGTCGTCAATCTCGTCTACGGCGTGCCGGCTGAAATTTCCGAATACCTGATCCCGCATCCGGTGATCCGCAAGATTTCCTTCACGGGCTCTACCAAGGTCGGCAAGGATCTCTCGGCGCTTGCTGGTTTGCACATGAAGCGCGTCACCATGGAGCTCGGCGGTCATGCGCCGGTCATCGTGTTCGACGACGCGGATATCGACTCTGCGGCGAAGATCATGGCGGCCGCGAAGTATCGCAACGCCGGGCAGGTGTGCATCTCGCCGACGCGCTTCCTGGTCCAGGAGGGCGTCTACGACAAGTTCATCGCCAGGTTTGTCGAGAACGCCAAGGCCGTGAAGGTCGGCAACGGCCTCGATGCCAACTCGACCATGGGCGCGCTCGCCAACGATCGGCGCGTCGCCACGATCGAGCGCATGGTGCAGGATGCGGTCGGCAAGGGCGCCAAGGTCGCGACTGGCGGCAACCGCGTCGGCAACAAGGGCTACTTCTTCGAGCCGACCGTCGTCACCCATGTGCCGAAGTCGGCGCTCGCCATGAACGAAGAACCGTTCGCGCCGATCGCGCTGATGTCGCCGTTCTCGAAGTTCGATGAGGCGGCCGAAGAGGCCAACCGGCTGCCGTTCGGGCTGGCATCCTACGCCTTTACCAGGTCGGCGAAGACCGCGACCGCGATCGGCGCCGCGGTTGAAGCCGGCATGATGTCGATCAACAGCTTCGCGCTGGCGCTGCCCGAAGTGCCATTCGGCGGCATCAAGGATTCCGGCTTCGGCTCGGAAGGCGGCACCGAAGCGATGGAAGGCTATCTCAACACGAAGTTCATCACCCAGACGGGGGTGTGAACTCGTTGTCATTCCACGAAACGACAGCACATCCGTAGTCGTCATGCCCGGCCTTGTGCCGGGCATCCACGTCTTCAAACGTTGCGGCCAGGATAGGCGTCATGGCCGGGACAAGCCCGGCCATGACGCTGCACTACCCCGCAACTTTCGTCGCTGACTTTTCGCCAGTTTTCGGCTCGCTCAGCTTGGCCTCGTGCCAAAGCCTGTCCATTTCGTCGAGCGAGGCATCGTCGAGCGAACGGCCTGCGGCCTTCAGGGTCGTTTCGATATGCGCAAAGCGTCGCTCGAACTTGGCATTGGCCTTGCGCAAAGCCATGTCCGGATCGGCGCCGACGTGGCGCGCGAGATTGACCAGCACGAACATCAGGTCGCCGACCTCGGATTCGATTTCCGCCTTGTCGCCGCTGTCGATCGCTTCGCCGATCTCGTTGGCCTCTTCGTGAATCTTCGCGAGTACCGCCTTCGGGTCGTTCCAGTCGAAGCCGACCGTCGAGGCCTTGCGTTGCAATTCGATCGCGCGTGTGAGCGCGGGAAGACCTGCTTTGACGCTCGCGAGCAGCAATGACGACACCTCGCCAGCCGGCCGCCGCGCTGCGCGCTCGGCCTTCTCTTCGGCCTTGATCCTGCCCCACAGGCCACTGACCTGCTCAGGCGTCAGCTTACCGGCCTGTTCGCCGAACACGTGCGGGTGGCGGCGGATCATCTTCCGGACGATGGCCTCGACCACGTCCGGGAACGCGAATGCGCCTTCCTCCTCAGCCATCCGCGCGTGATACACGACCTGGAGCAGCAGATCGCCGAGCTCGTCCTTCAGGTCTTCGCGATCACCACGCGCGATGGCATCCGCCACCTCGAACGCCTCCTCGATCGTGTAGGGTGCGATCGTCTCGAAGGTCTGCTCGAGATCCCACGGGCAGCCGGTTTTCGGCGTGCGCAGCGCCGCCATGATCTCGATCAGCCGGGACATATCGCGGGGAGAGGCCATGTCATTTTTTCTCGTCATGCCCGGACTTGATCCGGCATTCATCTTCTCTTCAAGTAAAGATGGATCGCCGGCATAGGCGTTCTTATAGAACGCCGTTCTTTGAACGGCTATGCCCGGCAACGACAGCGAACGGCTTTCATCCCATGGCAACAATGTTCTAGGTTCGGACGACATGACCGATGCTATCAAACGAAACGCCGCCCTCGTGCTGTTCTCCGGCGGACAGGATTCCGCCACGTGTCTCGCCTGGGCGCTTGAGAAGTTCGATCACGTCGAGACGATCGGGTTCTCTTACGGCCAGCGGCATCTGATCGAACTTGATTGCCGCGCGCGCATTCTGGATGGCGTCCGCGCCATCAACGCCGATTGGGCGAAGCGACTCGGCGACAGCCACACCCTCGATATTCCGACGCTCAGCACGATCTCGGAAACGGCACTCACCCGCGATGTTGCGATCGAAATGGGCGAGGGCGGGTTGCCCAACACGTTCGTGCCGGGCCGCAATCTCGTGTTCCTGACGTTCGCTGCCGCGCTCGCCTATCGCCGTGGCATCGCCCACATCGTCGGCGGCATGTGCGAGACGGATTACTCCGGCTACCCCGATTGCCGCGACGACACCATCAAGGCACTCAACAACGCGCTCAACCTCGGCATGGATCGCCCGTTCGAACTGCACACGCCGCTGATGTGGCGCGACAAGGCCGCGACCTGGGCGCTGGCGCATGATCTCGGCGGCGAGAAGCTGATCGATCTGATCCGCGAGCACTCGCACACCTGCTATCTCGGCGAACGCGGCGCGCAGCATGACTGGGGTTATGGCTGCGGCACGTGTCCCGCGTGCAGTTTGCGCGCCAAGGGCTGGCGGGAATACTCGGCCGCACGGTAATCGGCCGAACCGATAATCCGCTTGACGTTTCGCTCGCTGCATTCACTCTACACAGATCGGTGTAATGACGGAACAGGCCGCAATGGCCGCAGCCAGTGAGGAACGCCATGAGCGAAACGCTTCTCGTCGAGCGCGACGGTCCGGTGACCATCGTGTCGATCAATCGCCCGGAGCGAAAAAACGCGGTGGATGGCGCGACCGCCCGCAAGCTCTTCGATGCCTTTCGCGCTTTCGATGCGGATGACACAGCGTCAGTCGCGGTTTTCACAGGCACTGGTGGCACCTTTTGCGCTGGCGCTGATCTGAAAGCCGTTGCCGCCGGGGACCCCGAGAAGAAGCGCGAGCTCGGCGGCCATGAGACGATTGCTCCGATGGGGCCAAGCCGGCTGCGGCTGTCGAAACCGGTGATAGCCGCTGTCGAAGGCTTTGCCGTCGCCGGCGGCATGGAGCTGGCGCTGTGGGCTGATATGCGCGTGGTTGGCGAGGGCGCCACCTTCGGCATCTTCTGCCGCCGCTTCGGCGTGCCGCTGATCGACCTCGGCACCATCCGACTGCCGCGACTGATCGGCCATTCGCGCGCCATGGACTTGATCCTGACGGGCCGTCCTGTCGAAGCGCGTGAGGCTTTCGATTTCGGCATTGCCAACCGGCTGGTGCCGCGTGGCGAGGCGCGCAAAGCCGCTGTTGCGCTCGCGCATGAGCTCGCGAAATTCCCGCAAGGATGCATGCGTAACGACAAGCGCTCCGCGCTGCGCCAGTGGGACCTCGAGGAAGAGGATGCCATCAACGACGAGATGACCGGCGGTCTCGGCGTCATCGCATCGGGCGAAACGCTCGCTGGTGCTGCACGTTTTGCCGCGGGTGCGGGCCGCGGCGGCAAGTTCGAGTAAACGCCGATGACGAAGTTCGTACATATCGAGCGTGGTCTCGGTCCGGATGGCCGCATCGCCGTCGTTCGTTTCGATCGCGGCGACGGCGTCAACGCGCTGTCACCGGAAGCACTGCGGCAACTCACCGACGCCGCACGTAGTTTCGAGGACGATGCGGAAACCTCCGTCGTCGTACTCACAGGCAGCGCGAAGACTTTCAGCGCCGGCTTCGATCTGAAAGACCCGGAGGGCCGATCCCGCGCATCGATGGATCTCGGCACGCTGCGGCGGCATCTCAAGCTCGGCCCGCGGCTGACGCGCGCATGGCAGGAGATGGAGCAGGTGACGATCGGCGCGATCGAAGGCTTCTGCATCGGCGGCGGCGTCGCGCTCGCGGTCGCGCTCGATTTCCGGGTGATGGCGAAAGGCGCGCACATGCGCGTACCGGAGATCGGCCTCGGCATGAACATGAGCTGGCAGAGCGTGCCGCGCATGCTGCATCTGATGGGGCCGGCGCGCACCAAGCAGGCGGTGATCCTTGCCGATCAGCGCATCTCGGCGGCGGAAGCCTACGAGTGGCGGCTGGTGGAGCATCTCGCCGACGATGGCAAGGCGTTCGACGTTGCGATGGCATTCGCCGAGAAGATCGCCGCGCAGCCGCCGCTCTCGGTCGCCATGACCAAACTCACCGTCAACCGGCTGACGCATGCGCTCGACGATCTCGCAAGCCACATGGATGTCGATCAGTTCGCGCTCGCGAGCATGAGCGAGGATCACAAGGAGGGCGTTGCCGCTTTCCTCGGCAAGCGCAAGCCGACGTTCAAAGGGCGTTAAGGCGCGAGACTAAATCGTCATGGCGGGGCCTGACCCGGCCATCCACGACTTTCTTGCAGGCGTGTTTGGGAGACGTGGATGCCCGCGACAAGCGCGGGCATGACATTACAGCTTAGCAACCCGCAGCCGCAACGCATTGCCGACCACGCTGACCGACGACAGCGACATCGCCGCCGCCGCGATCATCGGCGAGAGCAGCAGCCCGAACGCCGGATAGAGCACGCCGGCGGCGATCGGCACGCCGAGCGCGTTGTAGAGGAACGCGAACAGCAGGTTCTGCCGGATGTTGCGCATCGTCGCTTGCGACAGCCTGCGGGCGCGGACGATGCTGTTAAGATCGCCCTTCAGCAGCGTCACGCCGGCGCTTTCCATCGCGACGTCCGTGCCGGTGCCCATGGCGATGCCGACATCGGCGGCGGCAAGGGCAGGCGCGTCGTTGACGCCGTCGCCGGCCATGGCGACGACGCGGCCTGCTTTCTGCAACTTGGCGACCACGGCGCTCTTCTGATCGGGCAGCACCTCGGCTTCGACCTCGGCGATGCCGAGCCGTTTGGCGACGGCATTCGCGGTCGTCCGGTTGTCGCCGGTCAGCATGATGACCTTGATGCCCTCGGCGGTAAGCGCCTTCACGGCATCGGGTGTCGATGGCTTGACCGGATCGGCGATCGCGATCAATCCGGCGGACACACCGTCAACAGCCATGTGGATGACGGTCGCGCCGTCACCGCGCAGACTATCCGCTTGTGGTTCGAGCGAACCAACGTCGACACCCGATGAATGCAGATACGTCGCGTTGCCGAGCAGGATGGTCTTGCCATCGACGCGGCCGGTCGCGCCCTTGCCGGTCGGCGAGTCGAAACCATCGACCTGACCGATATCGATCTTGCGCTCCTGAGCCGCACGCACGATGGCATCCGCCAGCGGATGTTCGCTGGCGCGCTCGACGCTCGCAGCCAATCGCAGGATGTCCGCTTCCTGAAAGCCGGGAGCGGGGACGACGGACACGACCTTCGGCTTGCCCTCGGTCAGAGTGCCGGTCTTGTCGACCACCAGCGTGTCGATCTTTTCCATCCGCTCCAGCGCTTCGGCGTTCTTGATCAACACGCCGTCGTGCGCGCCGCGGCCGACCCCGACCATGATCGACATCGGCGTGGCGAGGCCGAGCGCGCACGGGCAGGCGATGATCAGCACGCTGACGGCTGCGACGAGCCCGAACGCGAAGCGCGGCTCGGGTCCGAACAGATACCAGCCGGCAAAAGCTGCGATCGCCGCCAGCATCACGATCGGCACGAACCAGCCGGACACCTGATCCGCAAGCCGCTGGATCGGCGCTCGCGAGCGCTGCGCCTGCGCGACCATCTGCACGATCTGCGAGAGCAGGGTGTCGCGGCCGACCTTCTCGGCGCTCATGACGAAGCCGCCCGACTGGTTCAGCGTTCCGCCGATGACCTTCGCGCCGGTCTCTTTCGTCACCGGCATGGACTCGCCGGTCACCATCGATTCATCGAGCGAGGAGCGCCCCTCGACGATGACGCCGTCGACCGGCACCTTTTCACCGGGCCGCACGCGCAGCCTGTCGTTGGCTTGCACCTGATCGAGCGGCACATCGTGTTCGTGGCCGTCCGCGCCGATCCGGCGTGCGGTTTTCGGCGCGAGATCGAGCAGGGCCTTGATCGCGCCGGACGTCGCCTCACGCGCGCGCAGCTCCAGCACCTGACCGAGCAGCACCAGCACGGTGATAACGGCGGCGGCTTCGAAGTAAACGGGAACCGTTCCGCCATGGCCGCGGAAGTTGGCCGGAAACAGGTCGGGCGCAAAGACCGCGACCACGCTGTAGAGATACGCGACGCCGGTGCCAATCGCGATCAGCGTGAACATGTTGAGGTTGCGCGTGACGAGCGACTGCCAGCCGCGCTCGAAGAACGGCCAGGCCGCCCATGCGACCACAGGCGTCGCGAAAACGAACTGCACCCATTGCGAGAACCTGGGCTCGATCAGATCGTGACCAGTGATGTGCGCGCCCATGTCGAGCACGATCACGGGCAGGGCGAGCGCGAGGCCGATCCAGAAACGCCGCGTGAAATCGACGAGTTCGGGATTCGGCGCGCTATCGAGCGTCACGAGCTCCGGCTCAAGCGCCATGCCGCAGATCGGGCAGCTGCCGGGACCGGCCTGACGCACCTCCGGATGCATTGGGCAGGTGTAGATGGCGTCCTTTGGCACGTCGATCTTCGGCGCCTTGCTCTTGTCGAGATAACGCACCGGATCGGCTTCGAACTTGGTGCGGCAGCCATTCGAGCAGAAATGATAAGTCTTGCCCCTGTAATCAAAGCGCGGCTTGCCCGCGTTCGGATCGACACTCATCCCGCAGACCGGATCGATCTCCTTCGCTGGCGTGTGCGCCGCGTGGCCGTGAGAGCCCCCGCAGCAGCTCGAGGAATGCGAATGATGATCGTGAGATTGCATGGGACCGGCTCTTGAATCATATACCCTATGGGGGTATATAGGCTGCATGCGACAAGACATCAAGGCGTCCTGCCAGAAACGTCTCAACCGGATCGAGGGCCAGGTGCGCGGGCTCGCGCGCATGGTCGACGAGGACCGCTACTGCATCGACATCGTCACGCAGATCTCCGCCGTGCGCGCGGCGCTGCGCCGGGTCGAGGAAGAAGTGCTGAAGGATCACGTCGCGCATTGCGTCGAGCACGCGATCACGAGCGGCGACAAGGCCGATCAGCGCAAGAAGATCGCCGAGCTGATGGATGTGTTCGGGCGCGTGGAGCGGTAACTCAGGTCGCGCCGCCATCGCGGAAGTAGGGCGGCGTACCCGTGGTCCAGACCTCGCCCCACAACTGTCCGCCGCCGTCGACGGTCAGCACCTCGCCGGTGACGAAGTTGCCGGACGGCGCCGTGAGATAGGCGCAGGATTCCGCGATATCCCAGGGCGAGCCGGGCCGCAGCATCGGGTTCGAGCGGTTCGAGGCCGCGCGGACCTCGGGCGTATAGACCTTCCAGCCCTCGGTCATGATCGCGCCCGGCGCCACGCAGTTGACGCGGATGTTGAGCGGCGCCCATTCCACGGCCACGCTGCGCGACAGACCGATCACACCGGAGCGCGCCGCGACCGAATGCGCGATGCCGTGCAATCCGTGCGTGGTCACGACCACGATGTTGACGATGCTGCCGGCGTGCTTGGCATCGCGCCAATGCCGCGCCGCGGCCTGCATCATGTACCAGGTGCCGTTGAGGTTCGTGTTGACGACGGCGTTCCAGCCTTTGACGGAAAAGTCGATCGCGGCCTGCGGAAACTGGCCACCAGCGCTGTTGATCAGGCCGTCGACGCGGCCGTGCCTTGTCCAGAGCGCGTCGAACAGCGCGCTGACAGCGTCGGCATCCTTGATGTCGAGCGCATGCGACGACGCTTTCAGATTTTTCGCGGCGAGGGCGGCCCCTAACGCATCGAGCTTGCTTTGATCGCGGCCGGCCAGCACCACATGCGCGCCGAGCCGCGCGAACAGCCAGACGATGGCGCGGCCGATGCCGCCGGCGGCGCCCGAAACCACGATCACCTGATCCGCAAGCGCATCCGCCGCGAAGACCGTCCTGTGGGCGAACAGGTCGCCGTCGTTGAGGCCCAGTTTCTCGTCAGCATCGTCAGCCATTCGCGGCGCGCTCCATCCGTGGACCGATCATCCGGCGAAGGCCCGCGGACGGCAAGCTGTCAGATCAGTATGCGCGCAAACGAAAAGGCCGCCCGGGCATGGGCGGCCTTTCGAACTTGGAGATTCGAAATTCCTAGCGGACGACCGTGGAAGCCGCGGTGGCGTTCATGGTCGGCTTGCCGGCCTTGATCACCTGGGCGCTCTGCGGCGCGTTCGACATGTCGTTGACGCGCGATGCGATGCCGAGGCCTGCGAGCGAAATGCCGGCGATCAAAGCGACGGCAACGATCTTCAGGTGCGTCGTGCGGTCTGCGCTGTAAATCGAGTGGTTCATCTGAGCCTCCGGCCCGTTGGCCAGTCTTGCTTCGTTGCCCAGACTTCTAGACCCGACTCGTTTCCGGCTTTTGGCGTCGAAAGCCGAAAATGGTTTCGTCGCCGGGGAGATTTGTTTCAGGACGGTTTCGTGCGTTGGCTCAAGGGGCATTCCTGGCCGTGAACGGTTGGCCTAGGCGGCCGCGACTATCCCGATCCGGGTATCTCGAATTCGCATAAGGT
>JBMOOJ010000121.1:58168-60601 GCA_049323835.1 Pseudomonadota bacterium
TATATTTAGACGCCCCAAACGCCAATTCGGGCAATGGCTTAGCCAAGGTGGCGCCGAGTAAGCTGCCGCCAATCAATCCACAACGGCAATCGCCTCGATCTCGATCAGCCACTCCGGCAGCGCCAGTGCCTGAACGCCGACCAGCGTGCTTGCCGGCGGCGTCCGGCCGGCAAAGAACGGCGCGCGCGCCTTGCCGATGATGGCGCGATGTGATCTTGACGACATCGTTGAAGCTTGCGCCCGCGGCTTTGAGCGCGAGCCCGACGTTGCGCATGACCTGCGCTGTTTGTGCGGTCAGATCGTCGGCGCCGACGAGCGCGCCGGTCTCGTCGATGGATACCTGACCGGCCGTGTAGATGGCGCGCGTCCCCGATGCCATGGCGACCTGGGAGAAAGCCGGGTTATTCAGAAGTCCGGCAGCGTGCGGAAACTCGAGTTTGCTCATGGGCGTCGCTCCTGGTTCGATCAGTATTTTGAGCCAGTTAGCCTGTAAAAATTCTCTTCAACTTCATATAATTAAAGAAAAATCCTGCGATCTTTGTTCGAAAAATATCCGGAACAGTTTGGCAGGTGGAAAAGGCTGCTCATCCGATTGAAATTACGCGATTTCATTGTCGATTTTATGTATTTCCAACTGTGTCGCGATCGGCAGTAATCTAGCGTGAAAAGCGGCCGGAAGACGCCGCAAGACGCGCCTCCAGATCAGGGATGAAACGATGAGTTCCGCAAGCCAAATCGGCAGCCAGTACGACCTCGGGCTCGACAAGACGCCTGCGAACTACGTTCCGCTATCTCCCTTGAGCTTCCTCAAGCGCTCCGCGGCCGTCTATCCGGACCGGCTCAGCACCGTCTACGAAGACCGGGCGTTCACCTGGGCGCAGACCTACGAGCGCTGCAAGCGCGTGGCGTCGTTTCTCGCCAAACGCGGGATCGGGACGGGCGACACGGTTGCGGCAATGCTGCCGAACATTCCGGCGATGAATGAGCTGCATTTCGCGGTGCCGATGACCGGCGGCGTGCTCAACACGTTGAACACCCGCCTCGATGCCGCCGCCCTCGCCTTCATGCTCGAGCACGGCGGCGCGAAGATCATCTTCGTCGATCCGGAATTCGCGCCGGTGATCGCCGATGCGCTCGCGCAAATGAAGACGCCGAAGCCGTTCGTTGTGGATGTCGATGACGCTGCGTTCGGCGGCAAGCGCATCGGCGAGATCGAGTACGAGGCCGTGGTCGCAGCGGGCGATCCGGAGTTCGTCTGGTCGCTGCCGGCCGACGAATGGAACGCGATCGCGCTGAGCTACACGTCCGGCACCACGGGCAATCCCAAAGGGGTCGTCACGCATCATCGCGGCGCGTATCTGAACGCCGTCAGCAACATTCTGGCCGGCAATCTCGGCGCGCATCCGGTGTATCTGTGGACCTTGCCGATGTTCCACTGCAACGGCTGGTGTTTCCCTTGGACGATCGCGGCGGCGGCCGGCGTCAACGTCTGCCTGCGCAAGGTCGATCCGGCGAAGATCTTCGAGGTCAACGCGAAACATGGCGTCACCCACATGTGTGGCGCGCCGATCGTCTACAACACGCTGATCAACGCGCCCGGCGCGCCGAAAGCCAAATCCGGCGCAGCTCCGATCGTCGGCCTCATCGCCGGCGCCGCGCCGCCCATGGCGGTGCTCGCGGGTGCCGAGACCATCGGCATCAAGCTGACGCATGTCTACGGCCTGACCGAGGTCTACGGCCCGGCGGCGGTCTGCGCCGAGCAGGAGGGCTGGGACGACCTTCCCGCCACCGAGCGCGCCAGCCTGAAACGGCGGCAGGGCGTCCCCTATCATCTCCAGGAAGACGTGACGGTGCTCGATCCGCAAACGCTGAAGCCGGTGCCGCGCGATGGCGAGACCATCGGCGAGGTCATGTTCCGCGGCAATATCGTGATGAAGGGCTACCTCAAGAACGAGAAGGCCACCAAGGAAGCGTTCGAAGGCGGCTGGTTTCACACCGGCGATCTCGGTGTGCTCGACAAGGATGGCTACGTCATCATCAAGGATCGCTCAAAGGACATTATCATCTCCGGTGGCGAGAACGTCTCGTCGGTCGAGGTCGAGGACGTGCTCTACAAGCACCCGGCGGTGCTGTTCGCGGCGGTTGTCGCGAAGCCCGATCCGAAATGGGGCGAAGTCCCCTGCGCGTTCGTCGAGCTGAAGGACAATGCCAAGGCCAGCGAGGCGGATATCATCGCGTTCTGCCGCGAGCAGTTGCCGGGCTTCAAGACGCCGAAGGCCGTGGTGTTCGGCGTCATTCCGAAAACCTCGACCGGCAAGATCCAGAAATTCCTGCTGCGCAATCAGGTGGAGTCCGCGAAGGCGATCAGCGCGTAATCTCCCTCTCCCCGTTTACGGGGAGAGGGTCGGGGTGAGGGGCAGCGACGTGAAAAAC
>JBMOOJ010000122.1:0-58766 GCA_049323835.1 Pseudomonadota bacterium
CCGCGGCGCGAAGCGCAGCGGCCGGAGCGAAGCGGAGGATGGCGGAGGACGGCTATTTTGTTTCGCGATGCAAAGGCGCGTAGCGCCGGCGGAAAATAGCCGGCCGCGGCCATTGCCGGGCCGGGCCGCTTGCCGCAAGGTCGCCCTCTCAAGAAGGCCGTGGGCCGCGGCCCTCTCCGAAGGAAGCGCCTGACACGCCGACCCGGCGGGAACACGCCCGCCCCACGCTCACCCGTTCCGGCCACACCTCACAGACGCATGAAGCGGGCGACGTTCTCCGGGACGAGTTGAACCCGAACGGCCATCCGCAGCGCATCAATGCCGAAGCGGCGCAGATCGGCGTTGAAGTCGTCGTCCCGCGGCGACAAGGCGACGGCGTCGATCCGGGCCGCGTTGGCTCGGTTGAAGAGTTGATCCAACGCACCGTCGCCGGCCGGATCGTTGTCGCGGACGACATAGAGCCGGCGCAGCGTTGCGGGAAACAGGATGGCAGCGAGGTGCGCGGCCGAGAGCGCCGCCATCATCGGCATATCGGGCATGACGCAGCGAAGCGACAGCATGGTCTCGATGCCTTCGCCCGCGGCCGCAATGTCGTGAGCGATGCCGAAACGTACCGCGTTGCCGAGGAGATGGCCCATCGCGCGCCGCGGCGATTCGATCGGCGCCTTGCCGAGCCTGATGGGATCGAACCCGTTCGGATCGAGCCAGGTGCGGTGGGCACCGGTGATGCGACCGTCGAGGTCGGTGACGGCGGCGATCATCGCCGGCCAGATCTCAGTCGGCCTATCGCGGTCGGGCCGATAGTAGCAACGCGGGTGGAAACGGAGATTTCCGGTTCCGTGCAGAGCCGTAATGCTCCGATTGCGCAAGTACGTTTCCACGAGTGTGCGTGGAATCGGCTTCGACATGGCGATCAGGCGTCGTGCGGGTTCCGGCGATCCGGGCGGCACAGGCGATAGTCGCGGCCCGGACTCGGGACCGGGTTGTGATCGCGGCAGGCTGAGGAAGCGGCGAGCCTCGGTCTCGATGTCGCGGAAATCGTCGAGGTCGCAGGTTTGACCGATGACGTCGAGCAGGTCGCCATGCTCGCCTGTGGCGGCATCGGTCCACTTGCCGGCGGCGCCCTTGCCGGATTCAGGACCGCTGAGGCGCACGAACATCGAGCGCCCCGGCGTGTTCTTGACGTCACCGACCATCCAGTAGCGGCCTTCGCGGCGGCCGCTGGAGAGATAATGTCGGCACACCGCCTCGGCCTCACGCGCGAGGCGGCGCGCCAGTTCCCCCGCATGTCCCGGCATGGTCATGCCGCACGTTCGGCAATGCGCGCAACCGGATAACGGTCGAGCACTTTGCGCAGGACATCGATGCCGGCGGCGCCGGTCGGCACGAACATGCGCAGCTTCCATGAGATAATCTCGTGGAACAGCCCGTAGGCGGAGAGCCGCTCGCGCATGGCATCGGTGAAGCCGGTCAGCTCGATGCGGTTCGCGCCCATGATACGGACGCGGCGAAGCTGAAGGCCTTCGGCAAGGTCGAGGATAGTCTTGCCGTCGAGCAATGCGGACAACGCGGCGTCCGGCGTGAGCGTGGAGACGCTGGTCTCGGTCGCAGTCGCGGCCCAGGCCGGCGAGACCCTGCGGCCGATGATCCGCTCGCCGTCGTCGGTCTGGAGCCGATAGACGCGCGTGGACTCGTTCGGGAGGCGCTTCCAGATCGGAAGCAGAAGACCGGCGACGATATGGATCTCGCTGTCGGTGAACGCCGGCACATCGGTCAGCTCAGCCGACCAGGCCCGCGCGAAGGTGTTGCGGTCGGCCTCCTTCCAATGCGTCTGCGGCATCACGGCGAGCGACAACACCGGATGCTCCATCGGCCGGATCAGACGCACGCGACGTTCGACCTGGCCGTCGTCGAGCATCACGCTGCGGGCCGGCACCTGCACGGCCGCGCGCCCCGACTGCGTGTTGACGAGCAGCATGGCGCGCGAATCGGAGAGATAGGTGAGCGCGTCATCGAGTGTGACCGGCCGGTTGCGCTGCCGCTGCGTGATCGTCAGCAAGCGCGTCTCTGCCGCCGTGCCGGGATGCGTATAGATGGTCTGGCGATCCGTAACGGTGAAGCTCTCGGCCGTCAGCGTCTCCAGGCCGACATCATAGGTGCCGGACGCGATCGCGCCCTCGATCCGAGCAGTCAGCAATTGTTCAAAGGCGACGAACAGGATGTTCTGCAGGTCGATGGTCAGCGCCAGCAGACGGTTGAGGAACGTCGTAATCGGCGGGAGTTCGTCCTTGATGCCATTCGCGTCGGTCAGCTTCAGCCCGGTCGCGTCCTCAAAGGTCTGAAGCGAGCAGCTTTCGACCTTGCCCATCACCAGCAGGAGATAGAGCTGGCGCAACGCATCGCGGGCGTAGTGGCTCTCGAGATTGTCCTCGGCGCGGAACAGGCCCTGGCCGCCGGTCTGGCGCTGGCCCTTGGTGATAGCGCCGAGCGTGTCGAGCCGACGCGCAATGGTCGACAAGAACCGCTTTTCGGCTTTGACGTCGGTCGCAATCGGCCGGAACAGCGGCGGCTGGGCCTGGTTGGTGCGGTTGGTGCGGCCAAGCCCCTGAATGGCGGCATCCGCCTTCCATCCGGCTTCCAACAGATAATGTATGCGCAGCCGCCGGTTCCTCACCGACAGCTCGGCGTGGTAGCTGCGACCAGTGCCGCCGGCATCACTGAAAACGAGGATGCGCTTACCGTCATCCATGAACGCCTGCGTCTCGGCGAGATTGGCGGAGCCGGCGCGGTTCTCGACCACTAGGCGGTCGATACGATCCGAGCCGGTCTTGCGGATGATGCGGCGCGAGCGGCCTGTCACCTCCGCCACCATGCCCGTGCCGAAACGCTGCACGATCTGGTCAAGCGCGCCATGTACCGGCGGCAATGACGCAAGCCTCTCGATCAGGCGGTCCCGGCGAGCAACCGCTTCCCGGCTCTGCACCGGCTGGCCGTCGCGATAGACCGGCCGCGACGAGAGGTTGCCCTCGCTGTCGGTGAAGGGCTCGTAGAGCTGGGTCGGAAAGCTGTGCGCGAGATAGTCGAGGACATATTCGCGTGGGGTGATGTCGACCTGGACGTCGCTCCACTCCTCGGTCGGGATTTCCGCGAGGCGGCGCTCCGTCAGCGCCTCGCCGGTGGAGACGATCTGGATCACGGCGGCATGACCCTGCTTCAGGTCGCGCTCGACGGACGCAATTAGCGTCGGCGTCTTCATTGCCGTGATGAGATGGTTGAAAAAGCGCTGCTTCGCGCTCTCGAAGGCAGAGCGCGCCGCGGACTTGGCCTGCGCGTTCAGAGTGCCGGTCTCTCCGGTAACGTTCGCTGCCCGCATCGCTGCGTCGAGATTGTTGTGAATGATCGAGAACGTACCCGCATATTCGTCGTAGATGCGGACTTGCTCATCCGTCAGCTTGTGCTCAACGAGCTCATATTCGATTCCTTCATAGGAGAGTGATCGCGCGGCGTACAGGCCGAGTGCCTTAAGGTCGCGCGCTAGCACCTCCATTGCGGCGACGCCGCCGGCCTCGATCGCCTCGACGAACTCCGAGCGTGTGGCGAACGGGAAGTCCTCCCCGCCCCACAGACCGAGGCGCTGAGCATAGGCAAGGTTATGGACCGTGGTGGCGCCGGTCGCGGATACATACAGCACACGGGCGTTCGGGAGCGAATGTTGTAGCCGCAAACCCGCGCGGCCCTGCTGCGACGCCGCGACATCGCCGCGCTCGCCCTTGCCGCCAGCGGCGTTCTGCATGGCATGCGCCTCGTCGAACACGACGACGCCATCGAAATCCTCCCCGAGCCAGTCGACGATCTGGCGGACGCGCGACGCTTTGTCGTCGCGCGCGTCCGAGCGCAGCGTCGCGTAGGTCGTGAACAGGATGCCTTCGCTGAGCCGGATCGGCGTGCCCTGCCGGAAGCGCGCGAGCGGCGTGATCAGGAGCCGCTCCATGCCGAGCGCAGACCAGTCGCGCTGGGCATCCTCGATCAGCTTGTCCGATTTGCTGATCCAGACCGCACGACGGCGGCCCTTGAGCCAGTTGTCGAGCAGGACGCCGGCGACCTGGCGGCCTTTGCCGGCGCCGGTGCCGTCGCCGAGAAACCAGCCGCGGCGGAAGCGAACGGCATTCTCGGCGTCGTCGGGTGCTGCGCTGACGAGATCGAAGGTCTCATCGACTGTCCACGAGCCAGCGAGAAAATCCGAATGGGCCTCGCCCGCGTAGACGACGGACTCAAGCTGCGCGTCTGACAACAAACCATCGGTGACGACGTTCACCGGCAGATGCGGGCGATACGTCGGCACGGGAGGCGCGACCGACGCCATTGCCGCCGACTGAACGAGCTTGGTTGGATGAGCTCGCGTGCCGGGAATACGGATCGACTGAAGCGCGTATTCCTCATAAAGCGCATCGGTGATTTTACGGCTTTCCGCAGGCCGCCATGCGACCGCCTCGTACGCGAGCTCGGTCGCCTGCGGACTGATCGACGATGATGAAGCAGAAGCGCGCTGTGCAACATAGGCGCGCACCGTCCGCGGGATGGCTGAAGGCGTCGCCGACGATGCCGAGATGCGCCCTGCGATCGGCAGGCGCGGCGGGACATGCTCGCCGATCCACGTTAGCAACGTGGTAACATCCGCAGCCATGCCGAGCGATGGCGGAAAGATCGACGCGTCGTTGGCAGGCAGCCGGTCGATGACCGTCAATCGGGTATCGGTTGTCGTGCCGTGCTTGGCATAGACCGTGCCGTCGACCGTGGCCGAGAACACAATGCGGCCGCGCTCCTGCAAATGCACGAACGCGTGCGTCCAGGCGGAGTTCCCGGGAGAGAAGCTCGCACCGGTGATCGCAACAAGGCGCCCGCCGTCGGGCAGCCGTGCGAGTGCCGATGTGACATGCCGCAACGCCGCGTCCGCCATGCGGCGATCGACATGAGCTACCGCCGAGAACGGCGGATTCATGAGAACGACGCTCGGCACGATGCCGGCATCGAGGTGATCGTCGATGTGCGCTGCATCGAACCGCGTCACGGACGGTCCGGGAAAGAGTTGATCGAGGATGCCGGCGCGCGTGTCGGCAAGCTCATTGAGCACGAGTGATGCGCCGGCGAGTTCAGCGAGAATCGCGAGCAGGCCCGTGCCGGCGGATGGCTCGAGGACGAGGTCGGCCGGCGTGACCGCGGCGGCAGCCGCCGCTACATATCCCAATGCGATCGGCGTCGAGAACTGCTGAAGCGCCTCGCTTTCCTCGGAGCGGCGCGTGTGCGTCGGAAGGAGCGCTGTGACCCTCGCGAGCATTGGCAGCATCGCGGCTGGCGAAACCGCCTTCGTACGCATGGCGGGACCGAACTTGCGCAGGAACAAGACCGTTGCAGCTTCGCAGGCGTCGTATGCGGTCTTCCAGGTCCAGGCGCCATCGGTGTCGGAGGCGCCGAAAGCAGTCTCCAATGCGGCACGCAGTATCGCGGCGTCGACACGGCGACCGGATTCGAGATGAGGAAGAAGGTGGCGTGCGGTTTCGAGGATGGCGGAAGTGGGATCCGCGGCGGCACGAACCGGCGAAGCCGCGAGGGAGATCGCGGACCTGGAAGATTGCGACATGATGGGGAGCCTCGGGAGAGCGGGGACAGAGCGGCCGCCCGGACGCTCTCTCGACCCGCGGCGGCTCAAACTCGTCCCGGCCCGCCTCTCCCTCTGGGGTACACATGACAACGGGGCCCGGCGCGGATGCGCCGGACCCTTCGAATGCAATCACCAGGCGTTATTCGGCAGCGACGGCGTGCGACTGTTCGTCCTCGCCGGGTTCATCCGCGTCGTCCTCGTCATCAGCAAGGAATTCGGGCAACGGCTCGGCCGCGGCATCGGGCTCACGCGATGCGGGGCCGGCCTCGTCGAGACGTAGCGGCTCCGGAAGCCAACCGGTGTCGTCGAGCAGTCGCTCGGCCTCCTTCGCCATCTCGGACTTCTTGAGATGGTCGATGAGTTGCGCCGACGATTCTCCCTTTGCTTCGCGCACTGCTTCGAGGATGCGGCTCTTGGTCACGCGGCCGAGGTAGTTGTCGACTGTCGGCCGCCATCCAGCCTCCACCATGTCGAGATTCACCGCACGCGCCAGGCGATCGGCTTGATCAAGCCGGTGGCGCAGGCCGTGCGCCGACACGCCGTTGCCGCCGTAGCGATCGACCTTCTCGAGCAACGCGTTCACGCCGAATGACACGCAATGCGCCAGCAGTGCGGAGCGGCTGGCGTCGTCGAGCGCGGCGAGCCAATCCCACAACGCAACTTCGTCCTTCGGCATGCCGGCCGCCCAAGCCGTGCTCCGATCGGCGATGGCTTTTGCCGGCGCGGAGTCCTTCAGGTCAGGCGCCGGCGCCGAGAAATGGACTTGGCGGACTGACACCTGCAGGCAGCCGCTCGGCATCTCCCGCCGGAAGGTGTCGAGGCAGAGCTTGTGCAGCAGTGCCGTCATCGCGACATGAGGGTTGGTCGCCACGGCGTCGCGCAGCGCGAGCGTGCGATAGGCCGTGAGCTCCATCACCAAGCGGTCGGGCAGAGGCTTGATGCCGTCCTCTTCTTCGTCCTCCGCCTCCGGCTGGCCGCCAACCGTGATAACAGTCCGTCCGGCCGATGACGTGTCGGGGGCGGCTCCGTCTGTGTCAGAAGAGTCGGTATCTGCGTCTACGCCTTCAACCGACGCCTCATCCTCCGGCCGCACGTAACCGCGGTCGATCAGCAAGCTGCCGTCGCTGTCGATACTGACGAAGGCGCCGGCGCGGGCGATGTCGGCGGAGTCGAAGATATGCGGCCGGTTTTCGAAGGCGGACAGCGCCTTCTCGATCTCGCCGAGGCGGACGTCGACCTCGTCGGGAAGTTCGTCGGCGTCCTGATACTCGTCCTCGAGCTTCGCGTGCTCGGCTTGAAGCGCTTCGACCGTCGCCTGCTCCTCGGCCGTGATGTCTTCAGGCGTACCCTCGAGCTGCCTAAGACCGTCGTCGTAGCCGTAGGGGAAGCTGATAGCGACCTCGATCCACTTCCAGCCCTCGGCCGCAATGGTCTCGGCTTCGGCCTTCAACTTCTCGGTGACGAGACGCTCCAGCAGCGGCACGTCCTGCAGCCAACCGCCATCGTCGCGCTCGAACAGGTCGCGCAAAATTGCGCCGCCGGCGGCTTCATAGGTAGGGACGCCGACGAATTGCGCGCGCTTGTCCGACGCACGTACCGTATTCTCCGTGAGCATGCGCCGGATCTGGTACGGTTCATCATAGCCGGACTTGCTGACATTCTCCCAGACCTGCTCCTGACGGGCGTGATCGCCCGTGACGGAAAAGGCCATGAGTTGTTCGAGCGTCATGCCGTCCTCGGCATACACCCCGTGAAGCGTCGCGGACACCGACGCCAGGCGCAGGCGCTGCTTCACGATTGCCGGGGTCACGAAATGCCGCGCGGCGATGTCTTCCTCGCTCATGCCGAGGTTGCGCAGGGTCTGGAACGCGCGAAACTGGTCGAGCGGATGGAGGCCGACACGTTCGTCGTTTTCCGCGATCGAGTCGTCCTCGGCGATGCCACCTTCGCGGACGACGCAGGGAACGGGCTGCGTCTTGGCCATGCGCTTCTGCTTCACCAACAACTCGAGGGCGCGGTAGCGGCGCCCACCGGCCGGAACCTCGAACATGCCGGTCTCGTTGCCATCGGCATCGCGAACCGCGCGCACGTTAAGGCTCTGCAGCAACGTGCGCTGCGCGATGCTCTCGGCCAGTTGCTCGATCGAGACGCCGGCCTTGACGCGCCGCACGTTCGACTGGCTGAGCACAAGCTTGTTGAAGGGAATGTCGCGCGAGGGCGACAGGGTGATCTTCTGAACGGCCTTTGCCATCTCAGTTCTCCACGACGGGCGGCCAAGAGACTTTCTCTCGGCCTCCAACCCGTCGCGGAGCCCACTCCGCCCTCTCACTCTCACTACCCCTCACGTTTCAGAGCGGCGGCCGCGGCGCGCAGCGATCGCTCATCGATCACGATTCGTCCTGCGGTCCGTGCTGCCTGTGCATAGACCGACAGCGGATAGTCACCCGCGAACAGGATGTCGCGCTCGATGCCCATGCCGAGCGGAAGCTCCAGGGCCTGCATCTCTGCAAGACTGAACGATCCGAGCTCGGGATCTCCGAGGTCGGCGAGCCCGAACAGCGTATCGCCATCCTCGTCGAGCTCGGTCGCGAGCCAGGTGCCGATACCGAGCGGGTTGAAGAACTTGACCACTGGCACGTGGTCGAGACCGCAGCGGCGGCCATTGGCGAGCAGGCGCTCGCGCAGATCGGGTGTGAGGAGGATCATGCCGCCCTCCCTTCGACCGCATCGACCGGAATTCCGCGCTGTGCATGCTCGTCCGGCAGGAAGCCGAGGATGAAGTCGGCGGCCTTGCTCGCCTGCGACGCGGCTCGCACGATAGCCCGATTGTCCTCACGCAAGACCTCAAGCCAGGAGCCGATGTAGTCTGCATGCCGCACGGTCGGCGCGATGCCGAGCGACGCACAAGAAAACGCAGCACAGAGTTCGGCGATCAGTTCTTCGAAGGCGTATTTCTTCGAGCCGTGCGCGCCGGAGAGATCGCGGTTGAGGCGTGAATGATGGCCGCTCGCGTGGCCCAGCTCATGCAGCGCAGTTCGGTGCCAGTTGATCGGCTCGAAATACGCTGCCGGCGGCGGCACCTGCACATAGTCTCCGGAGGGGACGTAGAAGGCGCGGTTGCCGCCGATGCGGAAGTCGATGCCGGTCGCCTTGATCAGCGTCTCCACCCGCGGCTCGATCATGCCAGGCGGTGGCGGCGGCGCGACGGTCGCGATCTCGTCCGGCAGTTCGTCGCACTGATCGGTATTGAAAACCGTAAACCGCTTCAGAAACGGGATCGCCTGGGCGTCCTCGCCGCTCTCGGCCGCGCGCTTCTTCTCGTCATCGGGAATGAAACGGTCGGCATAGACGACGGTTGTGCCGCGCTCGCCCTTTCGGACATGTCCGCCAAGCGAGAGCGCCTGGCGGAAAGTCAGCCAGCTCTGGCCGGTGAACCCCTGCTCGATCACCACTCCCCAGAGAATCAGCACATTTACGCCGCTGTACTGCCTGCACGTCGAAGCGTTCTTGGGCATGGCGAGCGGCGCTCTCGCGACCGTGGTCCCCCAAGGCTGAACCCAGGGCACACGCCCAGCCTCCAGCTCGGCGATGATCTTGTCGGTGATTTCGTCATAGAGGTTCGCCCGGCTGTGGCCGGTGCGCGCCTGAACAGCATGTCTCGACATCGCGGGTCTCCGCGACGGGCGCCGCGAGCCTCCCTCGCGACTTCCAACCCGTCACGGCCAACCCGGCCGGCACTCTCACTCTCGCGACGCAAGCAGCGCCGGAACGCGCGACTGCTGCGTCCGGCTCTGCAAGCGTCGCGTCAGGGATGGAAGCCCGAAGGGTGAAGACCCGCGCAGCGGGGCTTCAGCAAAGCCGACAGCCCGGTCCCGCCAGGGAGACGCCCAACCGGGTTTCGCGAGAATCAGACGACAGTGTAGCGCCATCCACCCAGCTCCCGGCCGTTGCCATAGTTTTGGCGCGCCGAGCGGCTGCTTCGCAGTTCCTTCCGCAGACCCAAGCCATTGAATCTGCCGATGTTTCGCCGTTTCGGCGCTTCGCCATCCACAGGCTGACGCAAAAAGGGGCACTAAACTTGACGCAGGACAGGAAAAGGGGCGATACCCTTGACGGGAGTCAGGGCAGAGGAAAACCCAGCACCATGAAGACCAAGACCTTTCAGCAGCGTCTGGACACCGCGTTTCCCTACGACACCTACGCAAACACGCTCCGGGCCCTGCGTGAAGGCATCGCCGCCGGCGACGACGTGATCAAGGGCACCTTGATGTTCTCGTCAGGGGTCGGCGACGACTTGCGCGGCCTGATCCGCCGGGCCGGCATCCTGATGCGCTTTGAGGAGATGTGCAAAGCCGGCGACCTTCCTTTCAAGTGCGCGCTGACGCCCATGCCTCGCGGCACGTGGCATTGGCTCAACATCTATAGCGGCGACTGCCACGGGCATATCGTTCGCACCGAGGACCCTGCTAGATTTCCGGAGGACACGCCGAACCGCCAGGACGCGCGGGCGTCGAACATGCCGGACCTGTTCGAGACCGAGGAGGAACGGATCGTCCGCCTCGCGCCGCCGAAGCTCTACACATGGCTGACCTATCGCGCGGCGCCGGACGGCCGGCTCTCGCACGCGCTCTGGCAGGCGCCATCGGCGAACGCTGACGAGTGGCTCGCCCGCATCAACCTGATGGCCGTCGTTGTGCAGAAGAAATCGGAGGACGCGAAACGACCAGCCAAGGTCGATCCCAAGTCTAAGATGAAGCTCAAGGACAATGTGGTCTCGATGATCGACAAGAAGAAAAAGAACGACGATACCAAGCTTTAAGGACGTGCCCATGTCTGTGAGGATCATTCCCGAGAGGATTCGGGAGGCGCGCGAGTCCGTCGGCATGACCGACGAGCAGTTCGCCGACGCGATCGGCGTAACCCGTCAGTCTGTCGGTACCTACGAGACCGGTGCCTTCGCCCCACGTGGTGACGTGTTCAGCAAGATCATCGCCGTCACGCGGCAACCGCCGGGGTTTTTCACAACACCGCGCAAGCATACCGCCGAGCGCTTCCTGACGCCGACGTGGCGCAGCTTGAAGCGCATGCAGCGGCCCGACCGCCTACGTGTCGGTCGCCGGCTAGAGTGGGCGTTCTATATCGCGGAGTCTCTGGCCGAATACGTCGAACTGCCTCCGGTGCACCTGCCCGCCATCGAGTTCGACTACGAACGTGAGGGCAACGAGCGCATCGAGGAAATCGCTGATCAGCTGCGCGAGTTCTGGAATGTCGGCTTCGGTCCGATCACGGATTTGGCTCCGCTGCTCGAATACCACGGCGTTATCGTGATCGAGGAGCCGGTACGCTGTGAGGACATGGATGCCGTCTCCCGCTGGCAGGGCGGACGACCGTACATGCTCTACGCCGCCGACCAGGAGAGCAACTCGCGCAAGCTCTTCAACTTGGCGCATGAACTTGGCCACCTCGCCCTGCACAACGGCGTCGAGGTGAACAGCCGCAACCTGGATCGACTTGAGAAGCAGGCTAATCGATTCGCAGGCGCCTTCCTCCTGCCGCGCCGAACGTTCGCGCGTGAGATCGCGAATACCACTGTTGACTACTTCCTATCACTTAAGGGCCGGTGGCGCGTGGCAGTGGCGGCGATGATCTATCGATGCAAGGAACTGGGGATCCTAAACCCCGATCAGGTCAAGTACATGTGGAAGCAGATGAACGCCCGCGGAATCCGCAAGCGAGAGCCGCTCGACAACGCGTTCGCACTGTCAAAGCCAACCGTGCTCGGCTCCGCCGTGCAGATGCTGATCGACAACAAAGTCAAGCTGCCCGCCGAAATTGCCGAGGACGTGCTACTCAATGCGAGCGACGTGGAGTCGCTCTGCTCGATGCCTGCGGGCAGCTTACAGAACAAGGTGGTATCATTTCCAACACTGCGCCAAGTCTAACGCGTGCCGATCGTTAACCAGCACTTGCTGGCAACAGTCTCGGCAGGTTTGAGTGTCCGGTACCAGGCGTCGCGCCCGCTCTCCATCATCTGTCCCCGCAATCCAGATATCTCAGTAGATTGCGTCACGAACATCAAAAACTTGTCGGGATTGGATTCGTGATTTCTGGAAATCTCTTCACTCGCGATTACCTGCTGGATGGCATCGATCGCACCGCTCAATGGCAGGCCCTCACCGACAAATCCGTGGGTGAGTTTCGCAATGGGCTGAAAACGATCGCCGGCAAATTCCTCAAGATCGCCAAGCCCAACGAGGCCGAGACCGAAAAGGATTTTATCTACCCGGTCATCGAGGCCCTCGGATGGTCCGACTACCAAGTCCAGCAAATCTTGTCGCAGAAAGGTCGCAAGCAGGTGCCCGACGCGCTGCTCTTTGCCGACGACGCGGCCAAATCCCTGGCCATCGCGGAGGCCCAGCAATGGAAACGATTCCAGTATGGGCTCGCGGTGCTCGAGGCCAAGCGCTGGAGTCGCGCCCTCGATCGTGCCGACAAACGCGATCCGAGCGAAGAGGGGGTGCCTTCCACGCAGATGCTTCAGTACTTGAGCCGCGTCGATGTTCAGACCAACAACAAGGTCCGCCTCGGAATCCTGACGAATGGCAATGTGTGGCGCCTCTACTTCCAAGGCGCGCTTTCCGTTTCAGAAGACTTCCTTGAAATCGATCTCGCGCAAGCCTTGGAGTTGCCAGGCCACCAACTCAACCTTCTGGATCACGCCGATGCTCGCCTGACGTCCGATCGCGTGTTGCGCCTGTTCATTCTGTTCTTTGGCAAGGCCGCCTTCTTGCCGATCGAGGGGCCTCGCACATTCCACGATCTCTCGCGCGAGGCCGGCAAGACTTGGGAAGAGCAGGTCACCAAAGACCTCTCACGCCTGGTCTTCGGCGAGCTATTCCCGAAACTGGTCACGGCGCTCGCGAAGCACGACCCGGCACGGCAAGCGCACGTGGGCGATGCGTATCTCGACGAGATCCGCCAAGCAGCGCTCATCCTACTCTATCGGCTGTTGTTCGTGGTCTACGCTGAGGATCGCGATCTGCTTCCTAACCAACGCGAGCCTTATAAATCCTATTCGCTCACCACCATGCGCTTGGATATCGCCGAGCGGATGGAGCGAAAGCAGGTCTTCTCATCATCGGCCGCGACCTATTGGCCGAAGTTGCGGGCGGTGTTCAAGGCGATTGCCGAGGGCGATGATGATCTCGGCATCCCGCCCTATAACGGCGGCCTCTTCGCCGCCGATAGTGCCCGGTTGCTCAGCAGCGTTGAACTGCCCGACAGCATTGTCGCGGCGCTCATCTTCGGCCTTTCCCACCGCGAAGAAGAGGGGCGCGCCCGTTACATCAATTACCGCGACCTTTCGGTCCAGCAGCTTGGCACCATCTACGAGCGCACCCTTGAGTACGGCCTGAAATACGAAGACGGTGCGGTCACGGTCAGTGCGGACGACGCGGCGCGGCACGAGTCGGGCAGCTATTACACGCCCGACAGCCTGGTCTCATTGATCATCGAAAAGGCCGTAGGCCCCTTCATCGAAGAAAGGCTCGCGGCGTTCCGCGAACGCTCTTCCGCTTTGGCGAAGGACAAACGCCGTCCAGAAATCCGGCTCGCCGAACTGCAGGGCCTTGATCCGGCCAGTCACATCCTGGAGCTGCGCGTTTGCGATCCGGCCATGGGATCGGGACATTTTCTGGTCAGCCTAGTCGATTGGCTCGCCGATCACGCGCTTGCCGCGATTGCCGAAGCTGAATCTGTCGTTGACTGGTCTGATACTCCGTATCGATCACCTGTCCTTAACAGCATCGAAGCCACGCGCCAGGACATTATCAAGCAGGCCACGCAGCATCGCTGGCCGTTTACGATCGAGCATCTCGACGACCGTCATATCGTTCGGCGCACCATTCTCAAGCGCTGCATCTACGGTGTTGATCTCAATCCCATGGCCGTGGAGCTCGCCAAGGTCGCCCTTTGGCTGCATACCTTCACGGTCGGCGCACCTCTCTCGTTCCTTGACCACCACCTGCGTTGCGGCAACTCTTTATTCGGCTCCTGGATTTCGGGTGCGATGGACCGCCTAACCAAGTGGGGCGGTCAGCTTCTGATCAACGAGCCAATGCAGAAGGCAATGGCTCAAGCCACGGCCATGCAGAAGCTGGAGCGCGTCACCGATGCTGATATCGCGGAGGTCGTTGAATCTAAGACACTCTTCAACGGCATCGAGCAGGAAACACGGCCATTCAACACTTTTCTGAAAGTCCTCTACGCGCTCGACTGGCTTGATTTGAAGCGCGAGGACGAGGCGGCGATTCGGGCCTGGTTGGATGGCCAGTTCGGCGATCCGTTTGATATTGCCCGTGGCAAGCTCCTGCTTGGCCCCGATGATGCTGGGCTAGGCCACGCGGAAGCGAGAGATATCCTTGGACGCATCCCCGAAGACCTAAGAGTCCCCGCCCGGCGGTTCGCCGCGCTCCTCAATCGCGCGCGCGATTTTGACAAGGCGCTGCGTTTCCAGAACTGGCAGGTCTCATTTCCCGGTGTGTGGAAACAATGGGAGAGCCGCGAGCTGCAAGGCGGGTTTCACGCCGTTATTGGCAATCCACCTTATGTGCGCCACGAACTCTTGGGTACGACCAAACCGGCGCTTAAGCGAGCCTTTTCCGCCTATGACGGCTATGCCGACCTTTACATCTACTTCTATGAGCAGGGCCTCAAGCTCTTAGCGCCAGGAGGGCGGCTGTCTTACGTCGTCACGAACAAGTGGCTTCGCGCCGGCTATGCGGAGCAATTACGCGACTTGTTCGCCTCAAAGGCGTGGGTCGAGTTTGTCGCCGATTTCGGACATGCGAAGAAATTCTTCCCGGACGCGGACGTCTTCCCGTCCGTGATCGTGGTGCGCAAGCCTGCGCCCGGGACGAGCGAACCTACGCGAACGACCGTCTGCGCCATTCCACGTGACGACGTGCCGGAAAAGCATCTCGACGAAGCCGTTACACATGCAAGCTACCCGCTGCCCCGTGGTCACTTCACGAAGGACAACTGGATCATTGAGCCGCCTGCAGTTGTCGCGCTGTTCAATAAAATCAAAGGGACCGGCATTCCGCTTGCGGAGAAGGTCGGCACAGCGCCAATGTACGGCGTGAAAACCGGCTTCAATCAGGCTTTCCTGATCGACACGCCGGCGCGCAATCGTTTGGTTGCCGAGCACAGCTCCGCAGACGAGATCATCAAACCCTACCTGCGTGGACAGGACGTTGCGCGCTGGCAATGCATTGACAACGGACTATGGATGATTTTTGCGCGCCGCGGCATCGACATCGATGCATATCCGAGCGTCAAGCGGCATCTAGAAGGATATGAGGCGCGACTTCAACCTCGGCCGGACGACTGGAAACCGAGCAGGGTCGGCGAAAAATGGTCTGGACGCAAGAAGGGCACATACGCATGGTATGAGCTTCAAGACGCCGTCGATTATTGGCAGGAGTTCAGCAGACCCAAGATCATCTACAAGGTGATTCAGTTCTATGCATCCTACGCATTTGACGCCGAAGGACGCCTCGGAAACGACAAGACGTTTATCATTCCGACCGATGACCTCTCTTTGCTTGCCATTCTGAACTCTCCCCTCATGTGGTGGTTCAACTGGCGGCATCTCACTCATCTCAAGGATGAGGCTCTGTCTCCGATGGGCTATAAGATGGAGAGGCTACCCATCGCGCAGTTCACGCCCGCCGCCAGAGAACGAGCCATTGGGCTGGTACACCGATTAATTCAAGAGACCAGGACCGTTAGCGCTGCCACCGGCTCCATCTCGGACTGGCTCAGGCATACTTTTGCTATAGCCAAGCCTAGCCGAGCGCTCCTCAACTTCGATGCGTTAACGCCTGACACTTTCGTGACAGCGGTTCAGGCCGCAATCCCGCGCCGACGCAAATTAACCGCCGGGGATATCGCCGATCTGAAGAGAGAGCACGGCGCGACCATTGAACCTGCTCGGGCCGCGCGCCGGACAATGTTCACGCTCGAACAGCAGCTTTCCGAACTCGTTAATTCGGCCTACGGACTGACGGCCGACGAAGTTGCGCTCATGTGGGATACGGCACCCCCGCGCATGCCCTTCACACCCCATGGGCTTTCTACCGAAGAAGCCAGCACAGATGCCGAAGATGACGACGAATAACCGTATTCGCCGTTAGCGGCGACGCCCGGCTGCTCTGTAGCCGGGCTTTTCCAACGGTCTCGGCCGTGCCGGGCATCCGAAGCAGATCGTGTTTTAAAAATTTCCCCTAGATATTGTGGATATCGGTGATCTATTGACTATTGCGTTCTCTTTATGTTCGATTCCAGGTAGGTTGTGCAAAATTTTCTGTCCGGCCTTTCCGGGTGCCCCCTTCGGATTTCGATCACCGGATAGGGACGAGCCAGTGGCGCGGAAGCCGCCACGACACTGGTGATCGGCCACTTCGTTCGATCGGGAGGAAATTGTCTTGCAGTCATTTCGCTTCATCCATACCGGCGACATCCATCTCGACAGCCCCTTGAAGGGACTGGCCAGACAGCAAGGCGCCGCGGCCGAACGGATTCGCACCGCCACGCGCACCGCGTTCGAGAACCTTATCGGTCAGGCGATCGAGGACGAGGTCGATTTTGTCGTCATCGCCGGTGATCTCTATGACGGCGATTGGCGCGACTACCAGACCGGACTCTTCTTCGTAAAGCAGATGGGCCGGTTGGCGCAGGCCAAGATCCCGGTCTTCTTGCTCCACGGCAATCACGATGCCGAAAGCCAGATCACCCGCAAGCTCACACTGCCGACCAATGTCAGCGTGTTCCCGGCACGCAAGGCTCAGACCTTCCGGCTGCCGCATCTCAACGTCGCCCTGCATGGCCAGAGCTTCCGGCAGCGCGACATCACGGACAACCTGGTCCCGGCTTATCCGTCACCCATTGCGGGCTGCTTCAACATCGGCGTCTTGCACACCGGCTTGGGCGGCATGCCGGGACACGCGAACTACGCGCCATGCGCCATCGAAGACCTGACCAACAAGGGCTACGACTATTGGGCGCTCGCGCATGTGCACCAAGCCGCCATCCTCCACGAGCGGCCGCATGTCGTGTTCTGCGGCAACCTGCAGGGCCGCCACATCCGCGAAAGCGGCCCGAAAGGCGCTTCGCTGGTTACGGTCGAGGACGGCCAGGTCGCGGAGATTTCGCCGCTCCATGTTGATTGCGTGCGCTGGATCCATTTGCCGGTTCCGGTGAATGAGTGCGGCGCTGTCGCCGACGCCGTCGATTGTGTTCGGCAGGCCATCGAAGAGGCCGTCGAGCGCGACGCGCAAGGGCGTCTCCTCGCATGCAGAATCGAACTGACCGGGCAGACCGGACTGCATAGGGAACTGCTCGCATCGGCAGATCATCTCCTTGCTGAGGCGAAGGCCGCAGCTCTGGGCTTGGGCGAGGAGGTCGCATGGATCGAGCGTCTCGTCGTTGCGACCGCAAGCCCTGACACCGCGTCACGCAAGGACGCGTTGGGCGACCTTCAGCGCATCATCGAGAGTGCTGGCAGTGACGCCGAGCTGCAGGCGCGGCTCGCGACGGATCTCGGCGATCTCGCCCGCAAGCTGCCCCACGACATCCGCACGGATGCGGACGACGCCGTGCTCAAAGCCGCCATCGACGGCAACATCGCAAGCTTGATCGCGCATGGCGGTGCGTATCTCAGCGCACGTCTCACAGCAGAGAAGGTGTAATCATGCGTATCCGTCAGCTCGATCTGCTTCGATACGGGCACTTCACGGACGCCATCATCGCTCTGCCGGCCGGCAAGCCGGACTTTCAGATGCTGCTTGGCGAGAATGAAGCCGGAAAGTCGACGGCGATGAATGGCGTCGAAGACCTGCTCTTCGGCATCCCGGCCAACTCGTCCCGTAACTTCCTGTATGAATACAACGCCATGCGCGTTGGCGCGCTTCTGGAGAAAGGGAGCGATACGCTCAAGCTGCGCCGCCGCAAGGGCAACAAGGACACGCTGCTGGGCGACAATGACACGCCCATCCCTTCGGGCGAGGGGGCGCTCGCTCCGTTTCTTGCTGGCGCCGACCGCCGATTTTATACGCGGATGTTCAGCCTCGATCACGAACGCCTGCGCCAAGGCGGCAAGGAAATCCTGCAAGCGCAAGACGATGTCGGCCAGATGCTGTTCTCGGCGAGCGCCGGGATTACGGGCCTGCGCGAGACGCTCAAGACCATGGAGGCCGAAGCCGACGCGCTTTGGGCCTCGCGCCGCGCGACGCACCGAAAGTATTTCCAGGCAGAGGACCGTCTGAAGGCTGCCGAAGCCTCGATGCGCGACGATGTCGTGACGACGACCAAGTGGCAGGCACTCAAGAGCGCGTTCGAGACCGCCAACGAAGCTTACGGCGTCATCGAAAGCGAAATCGAGACCAAGTCGGCAGAATTGCTCAAGCTGGGCCGCATCCGCCGGGTCTGCCGCGACGTGCGCAAGCGCGCTGAGACTCAAAGCGCCATGGACTCGCTTCGCGAGGTCATCCCGTTTGATGCCGACGCTTCCAAGATTCTGGAGAAGGCCGCAAAGGACGAAGCAGCCGCCACGGCGCGCATCACGACCCTGAGCGAGCAAATCGCGGCGCTTGAGGCGGTATGCGCGGCCTTGATCTTCGACGAAGCCTTGCTGACACGTGCCGAAGACATCGCGCAGCTCCGTGATCGCCGCATCCAGGTACGCGCCGGGAAAGCCGATCTCCCCAAGCGACGGGCAGAGCTGGCCGCGGCGGAAGCAACCCTCAATCGCCTCGCCAGTGAGCTTGAATGGAGTGGCGATATCGATCAGTTGATCGCGCGCATCCCGGCCAAAGCCAAGGTTTCGGTCCTTCGGGCGTTGCTCAACCGCCGCGGTGCGCAATCCGGTGCGGTCGAGAATGCCAAGAGCGCCCTGGCCGAAGCCGAGGAGAAGCTCGGCGAGATCGCAGCAGAAATCGAAGCCCATGGGCCGGTGACAGATGTCTCGAAGCTCGCGACAGTCATCAAGGCCGTGCGCGAACTTGGCGACATCGCTGGCCAGATCGCCAATTCGAAGCGCGAGGAGCAGGAGGCGCGGACCGCAATTGCACGCTTGTTGAAGGCCCTGCGGCCGGCAGTTGCCGATGCTGTCGTCCTGGAATCGGCGCCGGTTCCTCCACTGACTTCGGTGGAGACCCATCGTGACGCTTGCCGCAACCTGGAGCAGCGGCAGCGGACCTGCCGCGAACGGATCAGCAATGCCGAGCAGGATCGCGTCCGACACCAGAAGGCCCATGAACGCATCATCGCCGACGAACACGTCGTGGCGGCCGACGAGCTTGAACGCTTGCGCGGCCGGCGTGACACCGGCTGGTCAATCATCCGCCGCCACCATGTAGAAGGTGTTGCGGTTTCCGAAGACGAGATGGCGGCCTTCGGTCCACCCGACGCCCTGGCGCAGGAGTTCGAAGCCGCAATGCGCGGTGCGGATGTGGCTGCGGATCGGCGCTTCGAGCACGCCGACGCTGCCGCGCAGCTTGCCGTCATTGGCCGCCAGATCGGCGAGGAGGACGACCTTCTGGAATCCTTGGGCCTGGAAGAACAGGCGTTGACGCAAGAGAGCGCAACCCTGGATGCTGCCTGGACCACGCTGTGGTCGGGCAGCTCCATCACGCCGCAAGATCCTGACGTGATGATCGAGTGGCTGCGCACGCGCTCCGAGATCCTGGAGCTGAACGCGCGGCTTTCGGCGGCTGAACGGCAGACAGGTGGCTGGCAACAGCGCGAGGACGAGGGCAAACGTCTGGTCATGGCCGAACTTGAAGCGTTGGGAATTTCCACAACGTCTCTTGCTGCCCAGCCGCTCCATCTCGTCATCGAGGCCGCGGCGGCGCAGGAGCGCCGGCACGAAAACGCCGCCAAGACAGCGCGCGATCTCAATGACGCGCACCGCAAGGCGACGGGCGTGGTGATGCGCAAACGCAAGGATTTGGAAAAGGTCGAGGCGGAGTGGACGGAGTGGACAAGCGCGTGGCAAGCCGCCCTCAATGCACTGCAACTCGCCGCGACAGCGACGCCTGAGACGGCCGAAGCGCAGATCAACGCAATCGACGACATGCGCGAGGCGGCAGTCCGGATCAACGAACTGCGGCATGAGCGTATCGAAAAGATTGAGCGCGATGTGAAAGCGTTCGAGGCCGACGTGGCGGCCTTGGCGCAAGCCATCGCACCGCGCATGAATGGCACGGATCCCGAAGAAGCTGTCTTGGAGCTCGATCGCCAGGCTGTAGACGCCGCACGCGTGCGGGATCTAAGGGTCGCGAAGGATTCCGACATCGCTGGTTTGCAAGAGAAGATCGATGAGTGCCGTGAATCAAGCCGCGAAGCGCGCGAAACCATTGCACAGCTCCAGCAGAAGGCTGGTGTCTCATCGACCGACGAATTACGGATCGCAATTCAGCGCTCCGACGAGATGCGAAAGCTCGGCGCGGAGCTTGATCGGCTCACGACCGCGCTGACGCAGGACGGCGATGGTCTTTCGGTTGTTGAGCTCGCCGCCGAGTGCTCGGGCATCGACCTCGACGCCATCGCGGCCAAGGACCAGACCGTCACCGACGAAGTGCAGGAATTGCGCGATCGCCTGATGGAAGCGCGCGAGGCCCGCAACACCGCCCGCCAGGCCTTCGCGGCCATTGGCGGGGAGGATCGGGCGGCGAGGGACGCCGCGGATCGGCAGGCGGCGCTTGCTGAGATGACCGAGATTGCCGAGCAGTATGTGCGCCTTCGCTCCGCGATCGTATTGCTGCAATGGGCGATCGATCGTTATCGGCGCGAGAAGCAAGCGCCCATGCTCAAGCGCGCGGGCGAGCTGTTCGCCATCCTTACCTGCGGGTCTTTCCAAACGCTGCAGCTCGAATTCGACGAACACGATAACATGCAGCTCGCCGGCCTGCGCCACGACGGCCGGCAGGTTCCGGTTGGCGGTATGAGCACCGGAACCGCGGACCAGCTCTACCTCGCGCTCCGGATCGCCGCGATCGAGGATTATCTCGACCATGCCGAGCCGATGCCGTTCATCGCGGACGACCTGTTCATCAACTTCGATGACAAGCGCGCGGCAGCCGGCTTCCGCGTCTTGGGCGAACTCGCCAAGAAGACGCAAGTCTTGTTCTTCACCCATCACGAGCACCTGCTGGAGGTCGCGCAAAAAGTTTTGGGCGCCCCGATCAGCGACGTTACGCTGCCGGCGGCCGCAAGCCCGCCGCCGCCACGGTCCCAGGCCGCATGACGGCCCGTGATCTCCGGTTATTTCCCGTAATTTATGTTATCACTCCAACTAACATATTGATTTTACTTGATAACATTTGACTTCAAAAATTTTCAGGTTCAGTTTTCCGGGTACCCCCTCTTTTTTTCGATCACCTAGTGAAGGGTGGGCCGAACGAATTGGACGCCCGGTAAACCCGCTGCTGAAAGGGGGCGACATGGCACGTCCGCTGTTGAACAAGAACCTAGCCCGCCCGCCGGGTATCGAACGGAAGATCGACATCGCGCTGACCCAGGATTGGGCCACCCTTTCCCGGCGCGCGCGCGAGACGAATCCGCAGTCCGGCGACTTCCTGCCGTCGGAATGTCTCGTCCATCTTCTCCGGGATGCCATCCGCCGCGGCGAGGACCGTATCGCGAGGGTGCTGATGCCGCAGCTCCTCAAACGCGCCGAGGCCAATCTCGAGCGCACCGTGCCAGACAGCCGCATGCGCGACGCCGAGTCGGTCCGGCACGAGATTCTCAGCGATCTCGCGATGATGTTCACGCAAGACGGCACGGAAGGGCACGAGGACGAACTGGACTTCTATGAATGCAAGTTTCTACGGGCGTTGCGATTCCTTCGGATCGATCATGTCCGTAAGGCGCTGTCCGAGCGCAAGGAGCTGACGGATCTGCCGGAAAGCGGCGACGGCCAGGATGAGCCGGCTCTCGATGACGAGATGTTGGCCCGGCTGTCCCGGATGGCGAGCATCGGTCCATCGCAAGAAGATGCCCTCTATCTGCCCGAGGTGATCAAGGCGCTCGACAAGCTGCCGCCGGATCAAAAGCGCGCTGTCGTGCTCCGCCGGATCATCGGGCACACCGAGGAACAGACTGCAAAGATTTGCAAGGTGGACAAGCGGACGATTCGCTACCGCCTCGCTGCCGCCGACAAGCAGCTCAAGACTATGAAGGAGGACCTATGATCATGACCGCCGCCACCCAAACGTCCCTGCGAGACGCCATGTACGCCATGTCGCTGGCGAAGGCTGTTCCGGACGCCGAACTGCTCGACGAATTCGCGCGCCTCTACCCGAAGTATGCCGACGCGCTTACCGAATTCGCCATTGAACTTGCGATTGACTCGCTCATGCACCGGAGTGACGAGGAAGATGTCCCCGCCGATGCCGACGCGATCAGCGACGTGGTGTCGCGCGTCATGAGCCAGTTTGAAAACCAGCTCTTCGAACGCCGGCAGGCGCGTGCGCCCCCCCCCCCCCCCCGCCCCGCGACGGCTTCCGTGGAAAATCCTTTTGCAGCGCTCGACCGGCAAGAATTTCGTGCGCTCGTATCACAACTCGATGTTAACAGCGCCTTCCTTTCGAAGCTGCGAGATAGGACGATAGAGCCTATTTCGATTCCAAAAGCCTATTGTCGGCATCTCGCTCAGGAGATGGATGAAGATGCAGACGCAATGGCTGCGCACCTCTATGCGCCACAAGAGTCCGTCGCGGCCGGCCGTCAACTTTACAAAGCGGAAGGAAAGCCCGCTGCAACGGCAAGACAAAGTTTCGAAGAAGCAGTGAAGACATCCGGATTAAGCGAAGAGCAGCAACGCCGATTGCTGTCGTTTCGGGACTAGAGAATGGATTCGTTCGACCCCATCCGGAAGGCTGCGGAAGACCTGCACCATCAGGTGGCAGGCGGCGGGACGCCCAAGAAGCCTATGGAGCTGGTCGATGCCGCAATCAAGCATCTCAAGCTTGAATTGACTTGGCTTCCGACGGGCGATCCCGCGCTCAAGGGCGCGCGCGCCGTCTTCGACGATCAAAGCGGTACGATATTCGCCGAGGACATCGGCAATGAATCGCAGCGCGCGCTCGTCGTCGCGCACGAGATCGGACACGAATGCATCCACGCAGGGCCCGTCGCCTGTAGCGCCGAGGACGTGGATCCCTCGCGTTCAATGGAAGCCGCGCCGGTCGGCCTGCAGCGCGTCGAGGACTACGGCGCGCACGAGCGCCGGGAGCTGCAAGCCAACGTGTTTGCACGGGCGTTTCTATTCCCCCGATCGCTCGCGCGTCGGATGTTCGTCGATCAAGCTCTGAGCGCGTCCGACATCGCCAAGCAGCTCGATTTGCCAGTGCCGCTCGTGCGCCAGCAAATCTTGGATGTGATCCTTCTGCCGCCTCCCCCGACGGACGATGACTCGGACAGCCCACTCGCCCGTCCATCCCGCCCGGACCCGGCGCAAGATCGCGCGGCGGCGCATCGCGGCACGCCGTTTCAGCTCCAAGCTGGTCCGGGCACGGGGAAAACGAAGACATTGGTCAAGCGCATCCTTTCCTTACTTGAGGAAGGTGTCGATCCCGCGTCCATCCTTGTTCTGACCTTCTCAAACCGTGCCGCCGGTGAATTGGCCGAACGGGTTGCTGCTGCCGCACCAGACAAGGCTCCGAAGATTTGGATCGGCACATTCCATGCTTTCGGGCTCGATCTCGTTCGCCGACATTATGAGGAGTTCAAGCTCCCGCCGGACCCGGCTCTGTTCGATCGCAGCGACGCGATTGCGGTACTGGAAGAGATCCTGCCGACCTTGCCGCTGGTCCATTATCGCAATCTTTGGGACCCCGCCCTGATCTTGAAAGAGATTCTGAGCGCAATCTCTCGCGCCAAGGACGAGCTATACGACGACAAGGGTTATCTCGCCCTCGCCAAGAAGATGGAAGAAGACGCGGGCGACGACGAGGAGAAACAGATCGCCGCGAAGAAATGCCTTGAGATCGCCGCGGTCTACGAACGCTACGAGCGCGCCAAGGCCGATCATAAAGCCGTGGATTTCGGCGACTTGATCATGGGGCCAACCCGACTCCTCGAAAACAACAAGGCGATCCAAGCGGCCGTTCAGTTACGCCACCGCCATGTCATGGTCGATGAGTACCAGGACGTGAACCGCGCGAGCGTGCGCTTGGTGAAAGCCATTGCCGGCGACGGCAAGCGGTTGTGGGTCGTGGGCGACGCACGGCAGTCGATCTACCGTTTTCGCGGCGCTTCCTCCGTCAACATGGCGAATTTTAAGACGGAGCTATTTCCGACGGCCGACATCGATCAGCTCGGGATCAGTTACCGCTCGACCCAACAGGTCATTGATGCGTTCACGGCTTTTGCGAAGGACATGGGCGCGTCCAAAGACATGCTGGCCCTTGCGTTGACCCCCGATCGCGGCATGGGGCCGGAGGGACTCGATCTGCGCAAGTTCGATCACGACGAAGATGAAGAAGAAGGCATTGCCGCCGCCATCCAGGAATTGAAGGGCAAGGGCGTGCGGCTGCGGGACCAGGCGGTTCTTTGTCGCTCCAACCGGCGCCTGAATGAAATCGCCGCCGCGCTTGAGGCACGCAACATTCCGGTCCTGCATTTGGGAAGTCTGTTCGAGCGCGACGAAATTCGCGACCTCTTGGCGTTGATGAGTCTCGCCGTGGATCCCTTTGGCGACGCGCTTGTTCGCGTGGGAGCCTTGCCGCGCTACGGCATTCCACTTCAGGACATTCACGCGGCTCTTATCCACTTGCGCGATGAACGAAAGCGCTCGGTGGAGCGTCTCGACGAGCTCGCCAACCTGCCCGGCCTGTCAGCGGAGGCCGGCAACGGTTTCCGGCGGCTCGCCGCTGACCTGAAGGGCCTCGCCCCGCAAAGCCAGCCATGGGATTTCCTTACGACCTACCTGCTTGATCGCACCGATATCGGCCGCACCATGGCGGGCGCCGCCACGGTTCCGGCGCGCATGCGCAACGTGGCCGTCTGGCAGTTCTTGAATTTCCTGCGCGACCACAGCCCGGTTGGGTTCGGTCTTCCGATTCAGCGCGCCCTGGATCGTGTCCGCCAGCTTGTGCTGCTCGCGGAAGAGCGCGATCTGCGCCAAGTTCCCGCCCCTGCCCTCCACATGGATGCGGTCCGGCTGATGACCGTGCACGGCAGCAAAGGCCTTGAGTTCGAGGCGGTGCACGTACCGGGCCTTGCAACGCGGAGCTTCCCGACTTCTTACACGGGTCAACGCTGCCCGCCTCCGGTCGGGCTCATCGCAGGCGCGGAAGGCAGCGTTTCGGATGATGCCAAGCGTTCGCACGCCATGGAGGAAGAATGTCTCTTCTTCGTTGCGATGTCGCGCGCGCGCACCTATCTGCGGCTCTATCAGACGCGCTTTTACGCAAACGGCGACAAGCGCTCCGCGTCCAAGCTTCTGACCAAGCCGTTATTGCGGCTGGTTCACGAGACGGCGTCTCCGCCGACCGTCCCCCTGCCGCCCGATGCCCCGCGACCGCAGCCCATCGTAATCACGTTCGGACCAGATTGGATCCTCTCCGATCGGCGACTTGAACTTTACCAGAAATGCCCGCGCCGCTTTTTCTACACGCACGTGCTGGGACTCGGTGGCGCCCGCAAGGCGACAGCCTTCGCGCGCACGCATGACTGCCTCTATGAGCTGATCCGCTGGATGTCGCAGGCGCGCCTGGAGGGCGAACCCGCCGAGGCCGACGCGGAGGCCGCATTCGAATCAATCTGGCAGGATCGCGGACCCAAGGACCACGCTTTTGCCGGAGACTACCGGCAGCTCGCCTCTCGTCTAGTCGGCGCGCTGGTGCGTTCCGGCGCCGGGCGCCGCTTCCAGAAGTCGGAGCCGCTTGCGATTGACTTCCCGAACGGCCGCGTCGTGGTAGAGCCGAACGAGCGCGCCGAAATGCTCGACGGCAAGGTGGTCTTGCGTCGCGTGCGCACCGGGTACCGGACCAAGGAAGAGTATGACGGGCTTGAATACACGCTCTACCGGCTCGCCGGTGAGGTGCACTTCAAGGACGGCTTCGTGGTCGAAGCCTTGCACCTGACCGACGGCGTGATGGAGTTCGTCGAGATCAGCGACGAGAAGTTCGGCAACCGGCGCGACAAGACGGAAGGAATGCTCTCCGGCATCAACGCCGGGAGCTTTCCGACCGAGATCAATCCAGTCACCTGCCCGCGCTGCCCGCATTTCTTCATCTGCCCGGCAGCGCCGAAGGGACTGCTCGATCTTTCTTAAAAAAAGTCGCGCGCCGCCTTTCCGGGTACTCCCTGTTTTTTCCGATCACCTCTTGAAGGGACGGAGAAAGGCAAAGGGGCCGCACTCCTGATCCCAGCAAGGAGTGCTGCACATGACGTCTATCGACATCTTCTACCAGGGCGAGGGAATCCGCGAGATCGCGCATTTCGAAGCCGCTCCGGATCACAGCTTCGCCGTCGTCAAGATTGCGATCATCGAGAAGCACGGTCTCGATAAGGAGACCCTGATCTACCTCGAAGACCGCGACGAACCGATCGATGAGAGCTGTCTGCTCCGCGATCATGCCGGCCACGCCGGCATCAAGGCCCACCTGCACCGTTGCCGCCACGTGGAGGTCGCCGTCACCTTCAACGGCGAGACGGTGCACCACCATTTCGGTCCCGGCACGACCGTGGCGCGGGTCAAAACCTGGGCGGCCGAGCGCAAGTTCGGCATGACGCCGCAGGAGGCCGGCGAGCACGTGCTGCAGATCGCCGGCACCAAGGACCGGCCGGATCCTGGTACGCACCTCGGCACGATCGCGTCCTGCCCGGCGTGCAAGATCGCCTTCGACCTCGTCCCCAACGAGCGCGTCAACGGCTAGGGAGCAGCGTGATGAGTCTCCCGGACGAGCGGGCTTTCCGGGCCGATATCGGGAAGCCCGCCTTCCGCCTCGCGCAGGCGGAAGACCGCTGGCACCTGGTCGGCGTCGCTTGGCCGCACGTGCTGATCGCCGTCACCGCGGCCGACGGCCGCGCTTATGTCCTGCGCTTCAACTGCGCCGGCTACCCGCAGCAACCGCCGACCGGCGGACCGTGGGACCCCGAGAAGAACAGCATCCTGCCCGCGGCGCGCTGGCCGCGCAGCAAGGGCGGGCGGCTCGGCACGGTGTTCCGCCCCGACTGGAAGGGCGGCACCGCGCTCTACCTGCCCTGCGATCGCGAAAGCATCGTCGGCCACGACAACTGGCGGCACGAGCTGCCCTCGAAAATCTGGCGGCCCGCCGCCGGCATCAATCAGTATCTGGAGCTTGTTCATGAACTTCTCAATTGCGCAGATTATTGCCCGCCTGTGGGCGCCGCGGCATGAGGTCTCCTGCTCGTGGTTTCTGTGGCAGCGCCTGTGCGCAAAGCTGCGCGAGCGCGGCCGCAACGCGACCCGCGAGAGCGGCGCGTTCCTGCTCGGCTACCGCGCGGACGGTCGCGCCCGCATCACCGACTTTATCCTCTACGACGACCTCGACCCGCACGCGCTCGACACCGGCATCGTGCATTTCGACGGCCGCTATTTCGGGGCGCTCTGGGATATCTGCAAGCGGCGTGGCATGAGCGTCGTCGCCGACGTGCACGTGCATCCCGGCGGCGCGGGGCAGAGCAGCTCCGATCGCGATCACCCGATGATCTCGCGCGCCGGGCACATCGCATTCATCCTGCCCGATTTCGCGCGGCCGCCGGTGCCGCAGGAGTCGGTCGGCATCTACCGCTATCTCGGCGGCAAGCGCTGGCACACCGTGCCGGCCGCAGCCCGCCGCATCTTCTTCCACATCGGACTGTGAGGCCGCCATGACCGCATTCACCGCCGCCGACAAGCTGCATCGCTTGGTCAAGCAAGCGCTCGACAGCGGCGCCGCCGCAAGCATAGCCGAAGCCGAGGCGCTCTTCGCTGGATATCGCCTTGCGCTACGTATCGGCGATGAGGCCGCGCGAGACCGGCATCACCAGGCGGCCCTGCTGACCACCGTCGCGCTCGCGCGGCGCGTCTTCCTGGGCGGCGTGAGCGTGGCGCCGCTGCCCGACGCACCGCTGGCCGTCCCTCTTCCGTTCGGCGTCACGCTCGCCGACGCGATCGTGGCCCTCGGTGCCAGCATCGGGGAGCCGGCAGCCGGCACGCCGGTGATTGAGATCGGCGGCGCGCCGTCCGCAAGGCGCGCGCCGTTTCATGTGCGTGCCGTGTTCGCCGGCTGGCGCGGCGGGATCGTTCCGGCACCGGCCGAGGCGGCGCCCGTGCCGGCGCCCGTCATGGCGCTGGCGCCGATGCTCGCCGCCGCGCTCGCCGTGAATGAAGCCTTTCTTTACGTCTCCGGCCATGTCGGCGTCGCGGGACGGCGTGCTGTGGGTCTGTCGCTCTGGGATCCTGCGCCTGCGTGCGACTGGCTTAGCGCTACCGTCACCGAGCCGGTGCTCTCGCTCCTACCCGCGCGGCTGTGGCTCATCGGCCTTGGCCATCTAGGCCAGGCCTATCTTTGGGCGCTCGGGCTCCTGCCCTTCGCCCGTCCGCAAGACCTGAGCCTGGTTCTTCAGGACATCGACATCATCACGCCCTCGACCGAGAGCACGTCGATCTTGAGCGACTCCACGCTCATCAACATCAAGAAGACGCGCGCCATGGCCGCCTGGGCCGAGCGCCGAGGCTTTTCGACCGTGATCCACGAGCGCCTCTTCGACGCTTCGTTCCGGCGCCAGGATGATGAGCCCGCCGTCGCGTTGTGCGGGCTCGACAACGGCGCGGGACGCCAGGCGCTCGATCAAGTCGGCTTCGACTTCGTGGTGGAGGCAGGGCTCGGCCGCGGGCACCGGGACTTCCGGGCTATCCGCCTGCATACGCTTCCGGCGTCGCGACCGGCGTCGCAGATCTGGCGCAGCGCGCAGGCCGACGATCAGGTCGAGGACCGCCCCGCATACAAGGGCATGCTCGCGAGCGGAGCGCTCGATCGCTGTGGCGTCACGCTGCTCGCCGGCAAGGCCGTCGGCGCGCCGTTCGTCGGCACCGTGGCCGCGACGCTGGCCTTGAGCGAGGTGCTGCGCCTCCTGCAGGGCGGCGCCGTGCATGAACTCATCGATCTCGATCTCAAGGCGCCGGAATACCGCAGCGCGGTGCCGACGCCGCAGGACTTCAGCGCGCTCAATCCGGGATATGTTCTCGCGCATTCTTGAGACCCCTGCCGGGATATCCGGGGCATGAGTCCACAAATCCACATTTGTGGGTTCAGGATTTTTCCGCGCTGCCATCCAGGCCGTGCTTCTTGCGCAAATCCGGGGTTGTCGCCCACTCCTTGCCGGGAATCAGACTGACGAATCCGTCGAACACACGTTTGAAGACGCGCTTGCCTTCGGCATCGTCGAAGCGAGCTTGCTCTTCCGCCGTGAGCAGCGGACGCACATCGCCGAGAAATCCGCGCCTATCCAGCTTCTCGAACATGCGCTTTTCGGCCTCCCACCGCGGAAGCGGCCTCTTCTTCATGTACTCGACGAACATGTCGACGGTGCGCTGCGCGTTGAGCTTGGGAAAGATGTCGAGCGCATGCCCGAGATCCACCAAGTCGCGTCCTTTGTCGCGCTGAAGCAGGGCCCGCAGCTTCGTCGCCAAGACCTCTTCCGTGGAGAAGATAGGAATGTCGGCCGCGCCCGAGAACCATGTGTTGTCGACCTTGAAAGGCACGCTCCGGGTCGGATCGAGCGGCGTGATTTCGACTTCGTTGATCTCGATTTTTAGCCGGATCGTCGACGAGCCGTCCTCGGCAGCGACGCTATAACGGAGCGCAGGCGCGACCGGGCTGCGCAGATACTCAGGATCGCCCAACCACGGGTCGAGCAAATCGTGGACGCGGTCCCAGATAGGCTTTGATGCGCCCTCCTTGGTGCGGGTCAGATCGATATCCTCGGAGTACCGCAGCGGCTTTGGGAAATGCAGCTTGTTGAGCGCCGTACCGCCGCGAAACCGAAGCTCCTTGCTCAAGAATGGATCGCTGAACAGCTCGACGAGCGCCCGCGCGATGATGAGATCTTGCTCGACTTGCCGCGGCTCGGCCCATGGGGCGACCTTTGACCACGCGACGATATTCTGCGTCGGAATCATTCATCCACCTCCGGGTGGCGTTCCACGGCTACGCGCCATCGCTCATTACGCTCAATGGGTTTCGGCGTCGAAGCCTTTGCGCCGCGCTTTGCCGGTTCGAGCGTCACCCACGGCAGCGCTTGCGCGGAGGACAGGTGATTGTGCAAAGCCTGCGCGCGCTCGGCCTGTCCGAGCCGCTCAAGCATATATCCGAGCCTTTGGCTGCAAGCGCGCTCAAAGTGCGCCGCCATCGCTGCCAGTTTCTCGCCATCGAGTTTTCCGCCGAGATCGGCAAGCACGGTGGCAACGGCGTCGATGCCACCGGCGACATGCATGTAGCGAAAGAGATCGAGTGCCGTCAGTTCGGGCGAGGATATTTTCATTTTTCCCGTATCTGTCTTGCGTTCGACGATGCCCCCGCGGACGCTCTCCAGATCCTTGCGGAAATAGAACGTAACCCAAGAGCGCCCCGCCCGGATCTTGCGAAGCTGCTTGTCCGTCACGACTTGGAATTCCATCACGGCATGATGCGAGGCGCCGTGCAGTTCGGCCGCCTTGAGCAAGCCTACATAATAAGGACGCGCTTCATGGCGCATCAGCGCGTCGATGTACCAGGTAGGCGGCGGCGCCTCCCAGCTCATGAATTGCGGTGGGACGGCGACGTAAAAGCCGTGCCGGGGATTGAACAGCGTGTGGCGTTTCTGGAGCCGGGCTGCGGCTTTGAGGAAGGCGGCCTCCGTGATGCCCAGAGCGGCGATGGCTTCGGCCCGCGTGAACGTGATCCGGCCCTCCGATTGGAGGGTCGTGATGAAGGTCGAGAGACTGGAGCGGGGCTGTAGCATCGTATTCAAAAATAGCCCATAAATGTCCATTTTTCAATATGCAGCTAGATATGAGCTGGCGGCGTACGCAAATTCCACCCAAAAACGTCCACTTTTCAATATGATGCAATAGAACCGGGAACACCCATGACCACCGAAATTTTCACCCGCGACCTCATCCAGGCCGTATCGGATTGGCAGCGGGGCGGCAGCCACGACCAGAAGGTTAAGCGCGGTGAGCGCCTGAAGACCGCCGCGGCCTTACTGCCTAAGTACTTCCGGACTTGTGCCGCCACGTGCTTCCGACAGGAGGCCCACAAAAAGGATCGGGTCTGGCAATTGCTCGCCGACAATCATCTGCCGGAGACCATCGCCTCCTGGACGACCGACATCGCCATCGCAAAAGCATTCAAGGGCGGCGTGCCCCCGGCAGGTTTGCAAGGCATCATATTCAAGATCATGCCTCCGAAGGGCAGCGTGGTTCTCAATCTGACCGCCCTCCACGCCGACCCGGCATTTCAGGCCGCTGTCGAAACCCACAAAGCCAGCATCGACGGCTATCACGACGGCCTTGGGCGTTGGGGGGATTCACAACGCGAGGTCGCCCTTGAGCTCGGCAATCTCGACCAAGCGAGCGTCCATTCCTATGGCGGATTTTCGGGTAACCGCGAGACGCTCGTGGAGCTTCACCTGCAACGCAAGCCCTCGCCGGAAGAGCTCGCCGAATTCGAAGAGCTTGCCAAGAAGGCCGGCATCACCCCGGGCGGCGAATGGTGGCTGAGTGAATCCGGCACGCAAGCGATCCTGACCCGCATGCAGCCGCACATCACGCGGTTGAAGCAGAAGAAGGCCGGCGCAGCGAATTCATGACGCCCGGCGGCCTTCCTCGGTTTCCGGTCTGACATCAAAGACATTGCCCCGCGCATCCACGAGCGCGATTTCAATGCCGGCGCTCAGGGCCCTCGCCGCCATGCGTCCCGCTAATGTCTCGGTCACCTTCGTCCGCGGCACGACCGCAAACTGGCGCCGTCTCTCCACAAGCGGCGTCGCAAGCGAGAGGCCGATCACTTCGCATAGACCCTGGCGCAGCCGTGAAAGCTGCCCCGCATGCCGCGTGTTGACGATGCCGCCCTTGCACTCCGCCACGACGCGCATGCCATCGCTTTCGGCGACGACATCACCTCGCCCCGAGCTGGGATTGACCACAATCGTCTTGCCGTCCGTGTCGGCATACGTGCCGCCATAGACCGTCTTGCCCAGGCCCGACGTCATCACAAAGCCGCGCTTGCCGAGCCAGCCGCTGAAATCAAAGCGCTTGCCGTGCTCGCCATCGGGATGGATCGACACCTCGCGCAAGCCGGGAACGGTGCGCAGCAGGTGCATGGCGAACGCCACCATCACGGCGCCTTCCGTCAGATGCTGCTCGTGCTCGCCGTCGCACATACCGACGCGGTTTGGTGGCGGCGCTCGGTGCGTGATCAGGTCATCGAACATCGGATCACTCTTCCAAGACGATCTGTTCGTAAGCCACGGGCAGACGGAAGCGTTCATTCAGTTGCCGCAGATATGCGCGACCGTCGTCATCGAGCGCGTTTTCTCCGGATACGATCAAGCGCCGCGGCTCCCGAGCCCCAGGCCAGTACGCATATTCCATCACCTGGCCGAGCGCTTCGCGGATGCATGATCGCGGTGAATGCGCGGTCTTAATCTCGTAGTACCAGTATTCCTCGGGTGTCCGCCGCAACACCACATCGATCTTCGTGCCAAGACCGCTCGGATGTTCGTCGGCCACGTTCTCAGCCCCGTATTCCGCGATCAGGCGCGCCGACAGCCCTGCTTGCAGCAGGTTATGGCGGAGGCTCACATTCAGTTCGCGTTCGGCAAGCGTGGCCGTCGTCGCTGCAGGCCGCTCGGTACAGCCGGTCTGGAACGTGAATCCCGTCGGCGCGGCCGGTAGCCCGGCATCCTCTCGTCCGCCACTTTCGACATATTCGTAGAGCGGCAAGAGCCGGTCGAAATCCGTAAGGATCTCGTCGTAGTCGATGAGGGCGACAGGACGACGCTTGCCAAGAAACACAAACGGGCCTGGCCTGACGAGATCGGGCAAAATGGGGCTCGGCGCATAGTCGGCACTGCGTTCGTGGCCGGCATGATGCCACATGCACATGTCCCCATAATGCTCCGGATACAAGCGCATGAAGTCGTTGAAGAGTCGAACCTTTGGTATCAACACGTCGATCGACGGCAGAGATTGGCTTGGCTCAAACGAAAACGCCACGCCATGCCGCAGCTCGTCCACGTCAGAGACGCGCTCCAGCCCGATATTGAACTGCAGCTCCGTTCGTCCGCCGTAGTGGAACGCCCAACGCGGATGGATCGTGTGCGAGGTGAAGATATCCGAAGAGGGCCGCTTGGAAAATCCCCGCAGCCGCATGCGGATGTCTTGGAGGCGCCCGATCGCATAAGGCGCTGCACGCGCGTTGAGATTCCTCGCTGTGGGGCCCACGTCAAAATCTGCTTCCGTCATCGCGCCCTCTCGACTCGATCCACTTCCATATAGCTCACCCGCTTCGGGTCGTGGTTATGAAACACTGTCGCGACATCCGGCGCGAACCCCTCGCGGCCTTCCGCCCGGCGGCGGGCCTGGTGGCCGACGGTGTGGATGACCAAAGCAAATTTGGAGCTGCATTCAGATGCCCGCGCGTCGACCTTCTGTGCGCAGAAAGCTATGTTGAATTTGGATTCATAGAGAATCATCGAAAGACGAAAAGTCGTCCCGTCGATCGGTGACCTTGCGGTCTTAACATGCGCACAAAGAGCGAGCTATGCCGGAAGTATTGGATGATTCATTCGCCGACAAGCACAGCATCATAAACGAGCTATTCATTGCGACTGCCGACGACAACTACGTCCTGGCTCGCTGGTGCTTCCATCAGCACCTGAACGTCGATTTCTTTTGGCTCGCCGTTCACGCACTTGAAAAATATCTTAAGGCAGTTCTGCTGTTGAACGGAAAGAGCGCGAAGTCATACAGCCACGACATCGTGAAGCTCTATGCGTCCGTGACGCCTCTCGCGCCCGAACTATTTCCCGCGATCCTCGTCAAACCGGAAGATCGCATGCCCGATCCATATTGGCATGTAGAGAATGCTGTCGATTTCATCGCTCGGCTGCATCGTGACGGCCAGGCAGATATTGTCCTTCACCCACTGCCACACAGCGTCGTTGTGTGAGAAGTGCGCGTGGCCGGCCTCGAGCGGATCGTAAAGACGTCGGACCAAAACGGGATTTTGTGCTGACGACGTGTACGACACAGGAGGATGCTTGTAGTCGGCGGGCGCAAATGGAAAGTTCCAAGTCAAGGCAGCGCGCGTTAGCTCTTCCCCACGCTTGCCGGACATCGTTTCTTCTAGGCGGGAATTTAGCCGCCATCGCTGCGGGTATTTCCCGAGGATGTCCCTATTGGAGAGATTAGCGGCGCCGTCGTGTGGCTTGCCGAGTTCGTACGCTTCAAGCGGCCGACACATTCGTCGTACTATGAAAACAACCTGATCGAGCTTCCAGAGGTCTTCCGGGTGCCTGCTATAGCCGAACAGTTGGTATCGGTTATCCAACTCCCGAAAACGCTGACCGCCGAGATCGAGAGCGAGCGCCAGAAGATAAAAGCGAAGTCGAGCGCGGCATCATAGCGCTTCAGGCCGCAAGGCGTGCATCTTCCTCGATCTCCGTAGATCGCTCCCCGGCGGCCTTGCGAAGGAAGCGGGCAAGCGCCGCCTTCCGGGAATCCCGATCGAGCGCATAGGCAGTCTGCTTGAACTCGACGCCGTCGAGTAGCCCATTGATGTAGCCGGAGATCGTGTCGGCCGCCATGATAAGCGCGGTGTCGAGCGTGTGGATGTATTTGCTCGTGACCGAGCCCTTGGCATGTCCCACCAGGGCCGCGATAGTGACCTCGGTGAACCCAAGGTCGTTAGCGATGCTCGCGAAGCTGTGTCGCAGCACGTGCGGCGTGATATCGGCAAGCGACGTGTCCTCGAAAACCTTTCCCCAGTGATTGGGAAAGCTGCCGAACGCGTTGTCATCCCCTTGGCCGGGGAAGACATAGGTGCCGACAGCGTCGACCCTGCGATGTTCCAAGTATTCGACAACAGGCAAGCCGATCGGTCGTGTCGAGGCGCCTTCCTTGCTGTCGATCAGCCGCAGGCAACTTGCGTCTGTATCTGCCTCCATCCAACGCAACGTGATCATCTCAGTACGGCGGCACCCGGTCAGAGCGATCTGCCGGATGATGTCGACCGTCATTCGATACTTCTCGTTCCTGGCAGCATTGCGCAGAATATCTCCGAGCGTGCGATACTCTGCCTCTGTCAGTCGGCGATTGCGAACGTTGTCCTTGGGCTTTCGGATTCCATGGGCTGGATTGATTTCAATGATGCCGGCTTCGACAGCGTAAGTGAGGATCCCGCCGAGCAGACCGACAGTGCGCGTTGCCGTTCCCGCTCCGCCGCGCACAATGGCCTTCCCACGCAGCTTCTTTGTCTTGACTGAAACGCGAGTCTTACCAGCCATGATGTCCTTCAAGACCTTGTTGACGTCGGCCTTGACGAGGTCCTTGACCCTCCGCGTACCGATAAGCGGAATAATATGGCGATGGATGCGGCCTGTGTCGGTGACGATTGTCGTCGGCTTCTTTGGACGACCTCCTTTTCCCAGTATGAGGCCCGCCTTCAGGTCGTTGAGGTAGAGCTCGCAGAGCTCCTTGACCGTGATCGCCTTATGATCGAGCTGCCGTTCCTCTGCGGGATTGTCACCCCGCGCAATGCGGCCCAGCTGCGCCTTCGCCTCCTGTCGCGCGCCATCAGGCGTCCACACCCCATGCAGACCAATGGTGTAACGTCGCGAGCGACCAGCGGATCGGTATTGAATGACATAGCTGCGCTTGCCGGATGCAAACACGCGCAGACCAAAGCCAGGCAACTCGTCATCCCAAATGACGTAGTCTTTGCTTCGTATCTCGGCCGCGTCGGCGACCCTCTTGGTGAGCTTAGCCACGAGCCATCTCCGATTGAGACCCACTGTTCGCGTAAGCACCACGTAAGCAGCCGGAGCGAAATTGGGGCGTATGCCAGGATAAGTCCGGCAACCCGATAAACACAAATTCTTCATTTAATTCAGTAGTATAGCGTAGCATGGCGCGTCCTATCGCTTTGAAGCGTAAGGCAGCCTAAATTGCTCCGAAGGCAAAGGTCACACGTTCGAATCGTGTCGGGTGCGCCAACGTTCTCAGATACCGGTTTTCGTTGGGCTGAATTGCTTCGTGTAAACAATGAAGCGGCGTGGCTTGCGGCCTCAAGCGAGCGGACGACCAGATCGAGCCCGCGCCTGTTCATGCATGATATCACGCGCGGGAAGCGGCTTGCGGCCGGACTCTAGCGCGGCTGTCCAATGAAACCCGCGCGCAGCTTGGACGACACCACGTCGATCACGTACACCATTGCGATAATGAGAATGATCATGAGGCTCGCCTGTCCAAACTCGTAGACGCGCAGGCGATCAGCGAGTTGGTAACCGATCCCCCCAGCACCGACAATGCCAAGGATCGTCGCGGAGCGGGTGTTCGATTCCCACATATAGAGCGTAACCGACAGGATGTTAGGCAGAACCTGCGGCAGGAGCCCCAGTGTCACGCCGTCGAGCCAGGAGCCGCCGGAAGCACGGATGCCCTCAACCGGTCCGCGTTTGGCGTTGTCGATGGCTTCGGAATAGAGCTTTGACAGCGTTCCGAGATCGACAATCGCGATGGCCAGAATACCAGCCAGCGGTCCAAGTCCGATCGCCCTGACGAATACCAGGGCCCAGATTAGATGATCCAGTCCTCGCAACGAATCGGATGCTCGCCGGAAACCAAGCTGAAGCAAACGGATGGGCAGGGTCGTTCGCGCACATAGGAGCGCCAACGGAATGGCCAGAATGGCGCCGATCAACGTGCCGAGAAAGGCCATGGCGACCGTCTCGACCAGCGCCCACACGAACTCCGGAAGATGTTCGAATCCGGAGGGGATCAGCATCATCACAAGAGCGCTGCCAAGTTTAGGCAGACCATCGATCAGGCGGGCGCTGAATACATCGCTGACCCAGCCTGCATAACCCAGAAGCCCAAAACCTGAAATCCAGGCTGATGCCGTCATCAGCCGCTTCCTGAGCGGACGCCGGATCGCGGCAACGAGGCGATCATTGCCGGCCATGCCTGTCGCCCAACTGGGCGTATCGATGCTGATTGTCATCGCCTAGCGCGCTTCCGCCGTGTTCAGACCGGCCAGCTGCGACCGAGCCCATTCGCTGATCAGATCGATCAGGGTAACCGTCGCCAGAACGATGAGCAGAATTGCACCCGCATCATCGAAATAGTTCAGGCTGAGCGAGTCATACAGCTCCATGCCGATCCCGCCGGCGCCCACAAATCCGATGATGGTCGCGCTACGAACGTTTATTTCAAACCGCCACAATGAGTAGGACACGTAGTTCGGGAGAACCTGGGGAACTAAGCCAATCATAATCTCGTCGAGCCAGGAGCCCCCGGCCGAGCGCACTCCTTCCAGGGGTTGCATATCGACGTTTTCATTGGCTTCAGCAAACAACTTGCCTTGGGCTCCGATCGTGTGAAGCGCAATGGCGAGCACACCGGCTAACGGTCCGAGCCCGAACGCAAACAGAAACACCAGAGCCCAGACGAGGTCGGGCACCGTGCGCGCGATCTCCAGCACACGGCGCACCAGGAAAATGACCGGCGAGGACCACCCGAGATTCCGCGCGGCCAGAAAGCTCAACAGCGCGCCCAGCACGGTTCCGGCTGCGGTGCCGAACAGCGCCATCAGAATCGTTGTCCAAAGCAGTGCGAGCCATTTGGCCCACCCCCAGTACCAGGCAGCAAGATCGGTACCGAGCGTAGACCATCGCAGCGGCGGGACGAGGCCGGACAGAAAGTCGGTGATTTTCGGCAGCCCGGCAGTAAGCCTCGCGAGGTCAAACTGGCCGACATGGGCCGAGAAAGCGATCATCGCCGACAAAGCAACCAAGCCCGCAAAGGCGCGGCGCAGCCGTGCCATACGAGCTGATTGCTCGGCATGGCAGAAGCTTTCGACAGTGACGGGGAGCGGCATTTTCAATCCGGCGCCAGAGGCAACCTAGCGGCAACCACGCACGGCGCCGCCAAGCCAAAAACCCTTCAGGAGCGCTTGCGCGCATCCCGCAGCTGGATCCGCATATCCACTGTGCTGTCATAGGCATCGTGCTTGACCGGCACGAAGCCCTGCGTCTTGCCCTTCGCCACGGATTCGGCAAGCGCCATGTTTTCCTTGTGCAGTTCGACAAACAGTGCGGTCAGTTCTGCCTTCAGGTCGGCAGGCAGGTCGGTGCGGACGATGACCGGCGGAGGCGGCACCAGCGCAGACTCCCAGATCACACGGATCAGCTCGCGCTTCAGCATGCCTTTGTCGATCATGGTCCGAATTTGCCCATACCCGTCGCCCTTCGTGGTCCAGGTGAATGCCGCATCGTAGGTCCCGTTCAGGACCCCCAGCACGGACTGGGTATGGCCGCCGGAGATCGGGGACTTGAAAATGGTATCAACCGGCGTCTTCATTTTCGCGAACTCGACCGTCGGGACGAGGTAGCCCGATTGGGAGTTCGGTTCGGTGCGCGCGACCGTCTTACCCTTCAAATCCTCATACGTCTTGTAAGGGCTTTCGGCCTTCACGATCAGAACCGAGTTGTAGCCCAGATTTCCGTCCTTGTCGGTTGCCGTCACGAGCGGCTCGACGCAGCCTTTGCAGTCGAGCCATGTGCCGGCGTAGGCTGAAGGACTCGTCCAGGCCACCTGAATCTGACCAGCCAGCAGCGCGTTGTTGATGCCGATGAACTCGGTCGCAGTAAAAATCTTGACCGGTACGCCGAGCTTCTTGCTGGCGTAAGCCGCGAAAGCTTCCATGCCCGTGGTTGTCTGGGTTTGCGTCTCGACCGGGATGACGCCGAAACCGATCTCCTTGTACTTGTCTTTCCAGCCCTGCGCCTGCGCGCCGGACGAAACGGTGACTGCCGCCATCAGGGCGATAGCTGAAAGGGATGTTCTCATGTTCGTCTCCGAGAGTGCGTGGATAGCGGACCCGTCACCGCGCTCAGGCGGCAGCGGCCCAGGATTGGTCGTCTGCGCCGGCAATGGTCCCGTAGATTTCGGTGATTGCCGCCGGCGTGAGGCTTTCAGCCGGCCCGTCGAATACGACCCGGCCGGATCTCAACCCGACAATGCGATCCGCGTAGGTTCGGGCAACGTTGAGGCTATGGAGATTGCACAGGACGGTGATGCCCCGATCGCGATTGATCTGCCGCAATGTATCCATGACAATGGTCGAGTTGCGCGGATCGAGCGATGCGATCGGTTCGTCGGCTAGAATGATGTCGGGGCTCTGCAGGAGCGCGCGAACGATCGCGACGCGCTGTTGTTCGCCGCCGGAGAGCCGCTCGGCGCGCGCCAAGGCCTTGTCGAGCAACCCCAGTTCGTCGAGCCGCTCGGCGGCACGCAAGCGTTCATGGGTCCAGTACAGACGCAGCAAGCGCCGAACTTGCGGCACCTCCAGACTCATGCCGACCAGCACGTTGGTCAGGACGTCGAGGCGAGGCGCAAGGTTGAATTGCTGGAAGATCATGGCAGCGCGTGAACGCCACTTGTGCAACGCCTGCCCACGCAACTGCGTCACGTCCATTCCGCCAAACAAAATGCGCCCTTGGCTTGGTTCGACCAGTCGATTGATCATCCGGAGCATGGTCGATTTGCCGGCACCCGAGCGGCCGATAACGGCCACAAAGCTTCCCGGCTCTATCGTGAGGGAAACGTCGGAGACGGCTGCCTGTTCTCCGAACCGTCGCGAGACTCCGTCAAGCACAAGCATACGAACCTCCACCGCCTAGGCTCGCAGGGGTAGCCGAGTCATCCAACAGTCATGTGACAACGGCGTCACAACCGGCGCTTTCTTGTGAACAAGCTTGGCGGCGAATGGCGCGCGCCGTCATCAAACCGTCATGAGATCAGGCGGGGTATGCTTGCGGTTGCTGGTCCGCCAACACTCCTCGCATGACCGTTCATACGGGCCTGCGATCCTCCATCGCCCGCTTGAGGGCGGTCCAGATGCGCTTGTCGCCGAGATGCGTGACATTGAAGCGCATGAACGCGGCGGCCGATTGCGACACGCTGAAGACGTTCCCCGGCGCCAGCATCACCTTGTCATCCATGCAGCGCCGCGCGATCGCGGCTGAATCATATCCCTCGGGCAGCCGGCACCAGAGATAGAAACCGCCGCGCGGAACGATCCATGGAACGATGCCGAGCGGCGCCAGCCGGTCGATCGCATCGCGCCGGGCGCGGGTGAGCCGCCGGCGTACCTCCTCCATATGCTTGCGATAGGTGCCGCCCACCAGAACGCCGGCGACGAGTTCGCTCGCCACCGGCCCCGGCCCGCCGAAGTTCGTGGCGACCTGAAGATCGACCAGCGCCTCGATCCAGTCGGCGCGGCCGGCAATGTATCCGCAGCGCACGGAGGCCGACAGCGTCTTCGAGAAACTGCCGATGCGGATGACGCGGTTGAGACCATCGGGGACGGCGAGACGCGGCGACAGCGCCGGTTCGAAATCGGCGAAGATTTCATCCTCGACGATGGTGAGATCGTGCGCGGCTGCGGCATTGAGCACGCGATAGGCGGTCTGCGGCGACAGGCTCGCGCCGGTCGGATTATGCAGCGCCGCGTTGGTGACGTAGAGGCGCGGCTTCTCGACCGCGAGCACCTGCTCGAACGCGGCGACGTCCGGACCTGCGTGCGTGAAGGGAACGCCGACGATCCTGACCTGATGCGCGCGCAGCAGCGCCCGGAAATTGAAGTAGCACGGATCATCGACGAGAACGGCATCGCCCGGACGCAACAGCAGCCGGCAGATCAGGTCGATCGCCTGCGTGCCCGAGCCCGTGAGCATGATCTGGTCCGGCGTCGCGGCAAGCCCCTCGTCCGCGAACCGCGCAAGCAGCAGGCGGCGCAGCGCGAGCGAGCCGCGCGTGCTGCCGTATTCGCACAGCATCGCGTCACCGGAGCGCGCGAGCGTGCGCAACCCCCTGCGCAGCGCGTCGTTCGGCATCCAGTCGGCGGGCAGCCAGCCGCACCCGGGTTTGAGGACGGAGGGATCGGCATCGAGCGATTGCCGGGAAATCCAGAACGGATCGACGTCGCGCGCGCGCGGCGCGCCCATCTCGGCCAGCGCCATCGGCGGCAGGTTCGTGGCCGTCACGTAAAAGCCGGAGCCGCGCCGCGCGCGAATGATGCCTTCGGCCGCCAGACGATCGTAGGCGTCGACCACGGTGGACGGAGACACGCCCATCGTATCCGCGAAGCGGCGAACCGACGGCAGCCGGTCGCCGGGCGCGAGCACCCTGTTTGCGATCTTGCTGCGCACGGCACTCATCAGCTCGGCCGTCCGCGTCATGCCTGCTTCGGTCACCGCCCGCTCCGCAACTGTACTGGTCAGCTGAGCCATACAGATTGGCAGAATTGTATGCCCATTGTCTCTTCTGGCGCCAGCCCTGGTTCGCTACCAAGCCATGCCAAGGAAAGCCGGACGACATGGAACGAACCACCGCAGCCTGGGGCAACGGGCTGCTCGGCGTCATCATCTTCAGCGGATCGCTTCCGGCCACCCGTGCCGCCGTCGCCGATTTCTCGCCGCTGTTTCTCACCTCCGCACGCGCGGTGATCGCCGCACTGCTCGGCGCGGCGCTCCTGCTTGCGATCCGCCAGACGCGGCCTGCGCGCGAGGACGTGATGCCGCTCGTGATCGTGTCGCTCGGCGTGGTGGTCGGCTTTCCGCTGCTGACCGCGCTCGCGCTCCAGCACATCACCGCCGCGCACTCGATCGTCTTCATCGGCCTCTTGCCGCTCGCAACCGCCCTTTTCGGCGTCGTGCGCGGCGGCGAGCGCCCGAAGCCCGCGTTCTGGCTGTTCTCGCTGCTCGGCGCCGCGACCGTTGCGGGCTTTGCCCTCTCGCGCAGCGGCGGCGGCTCGGTCACCGGCGATCTCCTGATGATCGCCGCGGTTCTGGTGTGCGGACTGGGTTATGCCGAGGGCGCGACGCTTTCGCGCCGGCTCGGCGGCTGGCAGGTGATTTCGTGGGCGCTGCTGCTATCGCTGCCGGTGATGGCGGCACTGACTCTCTTCACCTGGCCCGTGAGCTGGAGCAACGTCGGCGTGCCCGCGTGGATCGGCCTCGCTTACGTCTCGACCTTCAGCATGCTGATCGGATTCGTGTTCTGGTATCGCGGGCTTGCGCTCGGCGGCATCACCGGCGTCAGCCAACTGCAACTGCTGCAACCGTTCTTCGGGCTGGTGCTGGCGGCCGTGCTGCTGCACGAGCCGATCGCCTGGACAATGGTCGCGTCCACGGCAATCGTCGTCGTCTGCGTCGCCGGTGCGCGGCGCTTCGCCTGAGTGCCATCGGCTGCGCGCGGCTACTCGACCCTGGCGCCGGAAATCTTCACCGCCCTGGCGAACCGCTCCGTCTCGGCAGCGAGGAATTCGGCATACTTCGCCGGTGTGACCACATGCGGCGTGGCACCCATTTCAGCGAAGCGTTGCTTCATCGCGGCGTCGGCGAGGCCCGCGTTGATCTCACGATTGAGCTTTTCGACAAGCTGCGGCGGCGTCCCCTTCGGGACGCCGATGCCGAACCAGCCAAGGAACACGTAGCCCGGCACCGTGCTGGCGGCGGTCGGGACATCAGGCAAAGCCTCCGAGCGCTCCGCGCTCGTGACCGCAAGCGCGCGAAGCTTGCCGCCCTTGATGAGCTCGACCGACGACGCCATCGGATCGAACATCAGCTGCACCTGGCCCGCAACCATGTCGTTGAGCGCTGGCCCCGATCCCCGATACGGCACGTGGACGATGTTGGTGCCGGTCATCGCCTTGAACAGCTCGGCCGCGAGATGCGGCGAGGTTCCGTTGCCGGCCGAGGCGTAGTTCAGCTTGCCCGGATTGGCCTTGGCGTAGGCGATCAGCTCGGCGATCGTCCTCGCCGGGACATCCGGATGCACCTCGATCACGTTCGGCATCTGCGCGAGGCCCGCGACGGGTACGATGTCGGTGAGAAAGTTGAAGGGCAGCTTCTCGTAGAGCGTTGCGTTGATGGCATTGTTGTGGGCCATCAGAAGCAACGTCGTGCCATCCGGCTCCGCGTTGACCACCGCCTGCGCGGCAATGTTGCCGCCGGCGCCGGGCCGATTCTCGATAACGAACGGCTGGCCGAGCCGATCCTGCAACCAGCGCCCCGTCAGGCGGGCCAGAATATCCGTCGGCCCCCCGGGCGGGAATCCGACAATGATGCGCACCGGCCTTGCCGCGTTGTCTTGAGCCGAAGCCTGCGTGATCAACGATCCCGTCAGCGCGGCAATGCAGAGGGCGAGAATTCCCAAAGCCTTCATGCGTGACATGGCTTCTCCATCTTAAGGGTCGCGATCGGCAGACGAGCTTCAGGCGTCGGTCAGGCTCACCACCGACCTTTCGTAGTTGCCGGCTCCCATGTCGCCCGGCTTGAAGATCTCGTGCGAGGCGATCCACGAGAACGACTCGCCGAAGATTTCCTTCGAGTAGGGCTCGAACACGATCCGCTCGCCAGGGCCCCAGCGCCGCGTATCCATGACGCCGTGGAAGCGCTCCGGGAACTCGTTCTTGTAGAAGTGCGTGTAGCGATCGGGACGCAGATCGATGTCGGCCTGCGCGCGCTTGAGCGCCTGGAAATACTTGCGCACCTGTTCCGGATCGGGATCGCCATTGAGCATCATCGCGATCATGAACGTGTTGTCGATGATCTTGCGGAAACCCAGCTGCTCGGCGAGGTAATACGGACCGCTGAACAGCGTCGCCGCCGGCGACTTGCCGTCGAGGAACGTTTCCATGCGATGGAAGAGAAGTCCCTCGTCGAACGACAGCTTGATCTGGTCGACGGGGATATACTGCTCGAGCGCCTGGATCGTCGCGTAGTGACTGCCCGACTGATATCCGACCGAGATCGGCACGCCGGCGAGATCGGCGGGCGTCTTGATCGGCGAGTCGGCAGGAACGAAGACGGCGGACGGGGCGACCGAATAGACATCCGCATAGAGCTTGGTCAGCCCCTTGGAGGCCGCGACGTTCACCGTCCAGTGACAGGCGCAGGTGACGTCCGACGCACGGCCCTTCTCGATGCTCTGGAATGCGCCCGACTTGCCGACGGTGTCGTGATGGGCGCCATTGGTCGAGCGGATGAACTCCTTGAACTCGTAGTCGAGACCGGCTTCGCGGAAGTAACCCTTCTCTTCGGCAACCCATTCCTGCAAACGGAAATGCGGTTCGATCACGAACTTGGACATCGCTTGTGTTTCCTCTCTCGCAAAAGATTGTTCAGACCGCCGTTGACTATGAGTTTCACAACCGCTGAGGTGACGCCATTCCGCAGCGGGAATGATGATCATGACAGACTGGAATGATGCCGATTTCAGGCTCTGGGATTTGAAGGTGCTGAACGCCGTGCTGCGCGAACGCAGCCTCACGCGCGCCGCGGAGACGCTCGACACGACGCAGCCCGCGGTCAGCAAGGTGCTTGCGCGCCTGCGGGCCCACTTCGGCGATCCGCTGTTCGTACGCAACGGTCAGGCCATGAACCCGACCGCGAAGGCATTGGAGCTGGCTGCGCCGCTGCATAGCCTGCTCACCGCGGCCGATACGCTCTGCTCGCCGACCCCGCCGTTCGATCCGCGCACCTCCGATCGCATGTTCAGGGTGCTGATGGCCGACACGGGGTTTGCCCTCATGCTTCCGCCGCTGCTGGGCAGGATCGCGAAGGAAGGTCCGGGTCTCACGCTGGAAGGCGTGCCGCTCGATTCAAGGCACTTCGAGGCGAAGCTTGAGTCCGGCGAGGCCGACCTTGCGATCGGCGCCTATCCGAAGGCGCCGCGCGGGCTGCGGCGTCAGCATCTCTACTACGACAGGTATGTGAGCGTCGCGCGCAGGGATCATCCGGCGCTGCGCAATCTGAGTAAACGCTCCGGCTTCAAAGCCGCGCGTCATGTCGTCGTCGTCGCGTCGGATACGGGACATGCCGCGCAACGGCTGGTGCAACAGGCGCTCGAAGCCGAAGTCGCGCCGGAGAACATCACGCTGCGCGCGCCGAGCTTCATCATCGCAACGCTCGTCGCATCGCGCACCGATTGCGTCGCGACCATCCCGGCCAACCTCGCAAACTCGCTGGCCGAGCCGATGGGCCTCGTTCCGATCCCGCCGCCCTTTCCGCTGCCGCAGTTCGAGATCGCGCAGTACTGGCACGAGCGATATCAGCGCGACCCGGGACATCGCTGGCTGCGATCGACCTCGCACGGCCTGTTCGCGAAATCACGCCGGTAGATTTCACGTGTGACGCTACGCCACCGATTTCTTCGAGTCGCCGCCCGGCCTAGGGGTGCGCTCGTTATCGGTTGCGATCAGCCATGCCCGCAGGCGGCCTTCGACCACTTCGGCGTCGAGCACGCTGCGGACATCGCGGATCGCGTGCACCAGCCGCCGCGCTTCGTCGTCGCGGTGATCGATCGCATACTGGCGCAACTGATAGGCAGCCTCGTCCAGCGAACGAACGATGTGTCCGCGGATCTGAACTGGCGGGTAGAGCGGCAAGTGTCGGACCATCGACATTCTCCACCGGACATTGCCCCGAAAGACTACGATCCGCGGAACCCCAGGTTCCTCCAAACTGCACGCAGGGTTAGTTCCGCACTGACGGCAGCGCCCCAAATCAAATCAAAGGCGATCGATCAGGCGCGCATCACCTTGAACACGCCGCTCGCCATCGCGACGCAGCGATCGCCGGCATGGACCTCCGTGCTCATGAAGATCAGCGAGCGCGTGGCGCGCACCACGCGCGGACGGGTGACCAGCAGATCGCCGATCTTGCCGGCGTCGATGAACTGCGTGTCCATCTGGATGGTGGCGAGTTGCTGCGACGCCGTCTCGAGCCTCGCCGTCATGCCGCAGGCGCGATCAGCCAATGTCATCAGCAATCCGCCCTGCACGAGGCCGCGCCGGTTGCGATGCTTCGCTTGCGCGACGATGGCGTATTCATGGACCTTGCCGGCGAGGCGGTGCCACATCGGCCCGACGAGATCGATGAAGCCGTCCTGATCGTCGAGGATCTGCCAGCCCTCGGCCTTGAGCGCTTTCACCACGTCGCGATCTGCCGTCATGTCCCTGCTGCCCGTTGCCCCACAGGCCAACGGGTCACAACGCCGGCCGAAATGTCAACTGAAGGCCGGGCGTTCAGGCGACCGCGCGGCCGGGGTTCGCGCCGGCCAGCGGCCCGACGATCTCCTCGATCGGCTTCGGCTTGCTGACGCCGTAGCCCTGCGCGTAGTCGACACCGATACGGCGCAACACCCCGATCATCGTGTCGTTCTCGACGAACTCGGCGATGGTGCGCATGCCCATCACCTTGCCGAGGCGCGCGATCAGATCGACGATCGCGTGATCGGTCGTATCGTCGAGCATCTGTTTGACGAAGCTGCCGTCGATCTTGATGAAATCGACCGGCAGGTTCTTCAGATAGGTGAAGGACGACATGCCGGCGCCGAAATCGTCGAGCGCGAAGCTGCAACCCAGCGCCTTCAGTGCGCGGATGAAGCGGCCGGCGGCGGCGAGATTGGAGATTGCGGCCGTCTCGGTGATCTCGAAGCAGATCGAGGCCGGCGCAACGCCCGAGCTGCGGAACTGCTCGCGGACGAAATCGACGAAGTCCTCGTCGTTGAACGTCGCACCGGACAAATTGATCGCGCACAGCGCGAACGGGTTGCCGGCGGCTGCGATCGTCCTGAGCGCAGTCTGCACCACCCAGCGATCCAGCATCGGCATCAGGCCGTAACGTTCGGCCGCGGCGATGAAATCGCCCGGCGCCACCAGTTTCCCCTCGCGGTCACGCATGCGGATCAGGATTTCGGCATGCAGCCCGGGCTCCTCGTTCTTCAATGCGAGAATCGGCTGCGCGAACAAGCAGAAGCGGTTCTCCTCGAACGCCTCGTGAATCCGCTGCACCCAGACCATTTCTCCGAACCGGCTGCGCAACTCCGCATCGTTCGGATCGTGCAGCTGAATCCGGTTGCGGCCCTTGTCCTTGGCGAGATAGCACGCCACGTCGGCTGCGCGGATGACGTCGTCAATCGACAGGCTGGCGCGGCTGACCTGGACCAGCCCGATGCTGGCGGAAATGCTGAACGAGCTGCCCTGCCAGCTGAAGTTCATTTCCTCGATCGCCGCGCGCAGCCGTTCGGAGATCAGCGCCGCGCGATCGATCGGACACGATCGCAGCAAGATCGCAAATTCGTCGCCGCCGAGACGAGCAACCAGTTCGTCACGATGCAGGTTCTGCTGGAGGCGCTCGGCAAGCTGGCGCAGCAGCTCATCGCCCGCGGCGTGGCCGCACGTATCGTTGACGATCTTGAACTGGTCGAGGTCGAGCATCGCCACCGCATGGCGCTCCCCGGTTTCGATTGAAGCATGCAGCGCGTCGGCCAGACGGCTTTCGAATTCATTGCGATTGGCAAGACCGGTCAGCGTATCGTGCGACGCCTGCCATGCGAGACGGCTGATGTAGTCGATCTCGTTGGTCATGTCGCGCAGCACGATTACCGTACCCGCAGCCCGGCGCGCGCCGGCGTTGAGCGGCGCGCCGACCAGCGAAACCGGAACCGTCGATGTGTCCTCGCGCACGAGGAGGTGCCGCGTCGCCACCGAATGCGTCGCCTGAGATCCCACGGCCTCGTCGAGTGCTGCCGGATTGGTTTCACCGGTGACCGAATCGACGAAACGCAGCATGTCCTTCGCCGGCCGCTGCCGTGCCGACGCGATATCGATATTGATCAGCTTCTCCGCTGCCGGATTGAGATAGTCGATGCGGCCGTGAACGTCGATGCCGACCACCGCATCGCCGATCGACGCCAGAATGACGCGCGCCCGCTCCTGCTCGGCGCGCAGCGCATGACGATGCGCGCGGGTTTCGGCGAGATAACTGCGCGCGTACCAGTGGAGCAGAACGATCAGCAGTGCGGCGGCAATCACGTTCCCGGCGATGAGAACGATTTTCGTCAACCGCGACAGCTCCGACAGCGATTGCGAGAACGCATTCGCCAGCGGAGCGAGGCGGCCATCGAGCATGCTGATCTGCGTCATGCGCATTTGCGCGATCGCCGGCGTCATGCCGGCGCGTTTTTCATCATGAATGGTGGTGGCGAGCACGACCAGTTCGCCGAGCAGCGAATCTGTCGCCCGCCACTTCTCGACCGCGTCGCTGACGAACGGCCAGGTCCGGCAACAGCCGAACATCCGGATCAGCCCGGGAACATCGTCGGGATGGTTGCCGCCGCGGAGAAAGCCCTCACGCGCCATCTCGTAGTCCGGCGGATTGCTTTCGAGTGCGAGCCGCGCGGTGCGGTCTCCGAACGGCACCGCGACCGCGACCTCGTAGCTCATGTAGTCGGCTTCATCGCCGGTCGCGAGATAACGCTGAAGCGCATGGATGGCGTCCTTCTGGCCCTTCGACCAGAGCGCTTCGCCGGCGACATACGCACGGACACCTGACAGGAACTCGAGGCTGATGCACGTGATCGCAGCTTGCAGGGCGATGATGGCGACGAAGGGCCAGATCAGCCGGACGAGACGAAACTTGCTGCGCATTCACAGCTCCGTTTGACCGGCACTTCGCGGGCGCCGGCGAATTGGTGGGCCTGCAAACGCCTGCGAGAGAACCGCTCTCGTCGGAGAATCGCACATCGGTGTGCAATGACAGGTATCGAGCGGGTAACCTCAGCAAATCCGCGTTAATGCGCCTTAAAGACCGCATCGCCCCCCTTCACAGCTTGGCGGCTGGTAAACAAAACGTAAGCGCGGCCGGGTTTCGCCGCGGCCGCGCCTCATCTTTTTCAGCGTGCATCGTGAAAGATCACACCGAGCGTGCTGCGGCGGCCGGATCGGAGCCGGCTGACGCCATGGCGCATGTTGACGCGGTAAGCCCCGCGGGTCCCTTGCACCGGACGATGATGAACCGCGAACACCGCCGCGTCGCCCTGCTGAAGGTCCGCGACTTCCGCCCGCGACTGCATGCGCGGACGCTGCTCGGTCAGCACCAGTTCGCCGCCGGAAAAGTCCTTACCCGGCTGAGACAGCAGGAACACCACCTGCAACGGAAACACGTGATCGCCGTAGAGATCCTGATGCAGGCAGTTGTAATCGCCTTCAGCATACTGGAGCAGCAGCGGCGTCGGCCGGGTCTGGCCTGCCTTGTGGCAGCGCGCGAGAAATTCGGCATGGTCCTGCGGAAAGCGCACGGCGATGCCCATGATCTCGTTCCAGCGGTTGGCGACCGGCGCGAGCCGCGCATAGAGCGCGGGCCGCAGCGCCGCGATCAGATCGGGCAAGGGATAGGTGAAGTACTTGTACTCGCCGCGGCCAAAGCCGTGCCGCGCCATGATCACCTTGCTGCGGAAGCGGCTGTCGTCCGGATAAAGCTCTGCGAGCTGCCGGCATTCGTCCGGCGCGAGAAGCTGCGGAAACCGCGCCCATCCCGTGGCATCGAGATCGGACGCGACGCGGTCCCAGTCGATTGCCGCGACGCGAGCGGCGATCAGGCCTTCGCCATTGCTCGTTCGCTTGCGTTGCGCGCCCGGGGTCATTTTTGCTTCTCCCGTGCAAGCAGTTCGCGCTTGCGGGTCACGCCCCAGCGATAGCCTGAGAGCCCGCCGTCGTTGCGCACCACGCGATGACAGGGGATCGCGACCGCAAGCGGATTGGCTGCGCACGCCTGCGCCACCGGCCGCGCCGAGCCGGGCGCGCCGATACGCCGCGCAATCTGCGCATAGCTTGCCGTCTGGCCGGCGGGAATCTCACGCAGCGCCTGCCAGACCCGGCGCTGAAACGAGGTGCCGCGCAGGTCGAGCGTCATGCCGACGGGCGTGCCCGGCGTCTCGATCAACTGCACAACGGCGGCCAGCACATCCGGCATATCGTCGGTTGCGGCGGCGATCACGGCGTGCGGAAAACGTCCGCGCAGATCGGCGATCAGTGCCGCCTCGTCATCGCCAAGCAGGATAGCGCACAGACCTTTGGCGCTTTCGGCGACAAGCAGAAGGCCGAGCGAACACCGGCCGACGGCATACTGAATGCGATCACCGGCGGCCGGTGCGGCAGCGTCCGTGGCCGGGCGCGGGCTGCCGGACAGGTATTCCCGGATATCGTGAATCTCGGCGCTCATGGCGTCACCTTTCGAAAAGCGGAATTCGCGCGTCGCGCATTGACGCGCCTTGACGTGTGCCATCCATGCCGCGCGGGGGCGGCGCGCTCCACCCGTTTTCCGATAACGACGGCTCGGACACTGCGCAGTATCCGAGCGGTTTCACCTTGCAATCGCAGGCGTTCCAGCGAACAATCCGCGCATGATCCTTCGTGCCATTATCCTTGCTATCGCATCCGTGACCGCCTCGTCCGCCGTCGCACAGGGCATCGCCACGCTGCCGGAGCCGCGCCCGTTCGCGACCGCGACGCCGTTCACGCAGACGCTCTCCAACACCACTCCGCTTGCTTTCGGCATGAGCGCCGGCGACGCCGCCGCCGTGCTGCAAGCGCCGCTGACTTATGTGAGCGGCAAGCCGGGCAATGAAGTGTTCGTGGTGCAGCGGGTGCAATGGGGCGCGCCGTTCTTCGAACGCGAGGGCCGGCTCTATCTCCAGTTCCGCAACGGCCGCCTCACCGGCTGGAAGGGTGACTGGAGCCGCAACTGGATGTGGCGCTAGCTTTCGCCCCGCACTCCCGCCCAAAAAATCCGATCAGGACGCAAAGGACTTCGTCATGGGACACGACATCGCGTTGACCGCGGCCGACGGCTTTCAGCTCGGTGGGTATCGCGCCGACCCGGCATCGAGTCCCAAGGGCGCGATCGTCGTCATCCAGGAAATCTTCGGCGTCAACCATCACATCCGCAACGTCTGCGATCGTGTCGCGGCGGAAGGCTACGTAGCCATTGCGCCATCGATCTTCGACCGCATCGAGCGGAACTTCCAGAGCGGTTACTCGCCGGATGAAATCGCCGTCGCCCGCAAGTTCGTCGCCAATCCCGACTGGCCGGCCTTCATGCGCGACACGCAAGCGGCTATCGGCGCGGCCGAAGGCAGCGGCGCGATCGGCATCATCGGCTTCTGCCTCGGCGGCAGCGTGGCATTCGTCGCCGCCACCGAGCTGTCCGGCCTCAAAGCTGCCGTCGGCTACTATGGCGGGGCGGTCGTGCGCTACGCCGACAAGGCGCCGCAAGTGCCGACGATGTTGCACTTCGGCGAAAAGGACACCGGGATTCCGCTGAGCGATGTGGACACCATCCGCGCCAAGCGCGCAGATGTCGACATCCATGTCTATCCCGGCGCTCAGCATGGCTTCAGCTGCGACGAACGCGCCAGCTACGACAAGCCGAGCGCCGACCTCGCCTGGCAGCGCACGTTCGCGTTCTTTGCAAAGCATCTGAAAAGCTGAAGGCCTGATCCGAACGAACGGACCGGGCCTCGATGCTCAGATCGGCAGCGGCGCGGCCTACTCCGCCTTGACGCCGGTTGCTTTCACGACATCCGCCCAGCGCTGCTGATCGGTCTTGAGCGCCTTGGCAAACACCTCGGCGCCACCGCCGACCGGCACCATGCTGAACGACTGAATCTTCTCCACGCCTTCCGGCGAGGCGATGATTTTCGCCAGTTCGGCAGACAGCTTGTCGATGATCGGCTTCGGCGTCGCCGCCGGCACGAAAAGACCGACCCACCCTTCCGCCTCAAAGCCCGGGAACCCCGACTCGGCCATCGTCGGCACATTGGGCAGGAACGGATTCCGCTTTTCGCCGCCGACGGCGAGCGGGCGAATCTTGCCCGCCTTGATCTGCGGCATGCCCGTGGTGAGATCGATAAACGCCCCCATCACCTGATTGCCGAGCAGATCGTTCAGCATCGGTGCAGAGCCGCGATAAGGAACGTGGGTCATATCGAACCCGGCAGCTTTCTTGAGCAGTTCGCCATAGAGATGAGACGTCGTGGCGTTACCGAAGGAGCCGTAGGGCTTGCCGGGATTGGCCTTGACGAAATCAATGTACTCCTTGAGCGTCTTAAATGGTTGCTGCTCCGGCACGACCAGCGAAATGGTCGAGAGGCAGACCTGCGCGATCGGCGCGAGATCCTTTGCCACGTCGTAAGGCAGGTTTGCGTTCAGGCTCGGCGCCTGGATGATCTGCGTGATCGCAACAAGCACGGTGTAGCCATCCGGCGCCGCCTTGGCGACGAAATCGTTGCCGACGATGCCGCCGGCGCCCGGCTTGTTCTCGACGATCACCGGCTGCTTCCACGCCTCGCTCAGCTTCTGCGCCAGCATGCGCGCGGTGACGTCGGTGGCGCCTCCCGGGGGATACGGCACCACGAAGGTGATGCGCTTCTCCGGATAGTTCGTCTGCGCCTGCACAAAGTTGCTGGTCGTGACCATCGCCACGATGCCAAGCGCAGCCGCAACGAAGCCGCGCATACCCTTGCTACCCATCCCTCTGACGTCCTTGCTCGTGTTTCGTTTAAGTCTTCGCACGCCGCAACCGGCGGCGGATATCGGTACCGCTTTGCTGCCCGTTTTCTGAAATGTCACGGCTGAAATCGCGCCGGAACGACGCAGGCCGGGAATGACCAGCAACAAAAAGGCCCGGCGCGGTTACGCGCCGGACCTCAAATCTGAACGGGCTCCGATCAGGCGCTGACGCCGGTTCCGATCGGGCACGAGACGCCGGTGCCGCCGAGGCCGCAGTAGCCGCCGGGATTCTTCGCCAGATACTGCTGGTGATAATCCTCGGCGAAGTAGAACGGGCCGGCCGGCTTGATCTCGGTCGTGATCGCGCCGTAGCGCATCTTGCCGAGCGCCTTTTCGTATATCGCCTTCGACTCCTGCGCCGCTTTCAACTGCGCATCGCCGAAGGTGTAGATCGCCGAGCGATATTGCGTGCCGATGTCGTTGCCCTGACGCATGCCCTGGGTCGGGTCGTGACTTTCCCAGAAGGTTTTCAGCAGCCGCTCGTAGCCGATCTTCTTCGGGTCGTAGACCACCAGCACCACTTCGGTATGGCCGGTCTGGCCCGAGCAAGCCTCTTCATACGTGGGGTTCGGCGTATGACCGCCGGCATAGCCGACCGCCGTCGTGTAGATGCCGTCGCCGAGCTGCCAGAACTTGCGCTCCGCACCCCAGAAGCAGCCGAGCGCGAACACCGCCTGCTCGAGACCTTCGGGATACGGCCCCTTCAGCGGATTGCCGTTGACGAAATGCTGGCGCGCGGTCGGGATCGGCGTCGCGCGGCCGGGCAGCGCCTCTGCGGCAGATGGAAGAGCAAGGGGTTTGCGCATGAACAGCATCGTCAACTCCTCTGAAATAAGGGTCGCACCGTTGCACTCTATATATGCAGCTACGCCGCTGCCGTCAGGGCGTTACCGAAACGCGCCGATCATAAATCCGGCATCCGCACCGGCTGCATCAATCGCGGGCGTAGCCGATGAGCGGTTTGCTCGGGCGAAACACCAGCATCAGCACCAGCCCGACGACGCCCAGCACGGCCCACGTCGGCTGGTTGAGGATGACCTTGACCACGCTGGTCCAGAGCCAGGGCGAAACCCCTTCGACCGATTTCTGGAAGGCGACCTGGCTTGTCTGGTTAACGTCGTTCCAGAGCTCGCCCAACTGGGTCAGCCGCAGCGCCTGATCGGCGATCGAGCGGGCCCCGTCGTAAACCAGAAAGATAAAGGCGCCGGTCAGCAGCAAAAGCCCCACCAGACGGAACAAACCCCGGATCATCGCGCCACCCGCACCATATAAATGCCTGCCCACAACCAATGTCCGGCAATACCGCCGGACTATGGCGATTTCAATGACGGACGGGACGAGCCGGCCCAGCCGTCCGCCAAACCAGTTACGGATGCCCGAATGCCCCGTTTCCGGCGGTTTTTCGCGCAAAACGGCGCCTGCCGGGCGTTGACGCTAGGGGCTGCCGCCCCTATAAGGTCCGCCAGCGGGCGGCAGATCATTTCTGCCGCCGATGTTCTTTCTGGAACAATCAGGATTCACCAACGCCGGTGGCAGTGGGCTGCTCCGGTGTCCATCGACCGGGCGGACATTTCAGCGCCTGGCTGGAAAATGACAGAAGCGGCAAAGAGACCATGGCCAACACAACCTCCGCCAAGAAAGCGACGCGCAAGATTGCCCGCCGCACCATCGTCAACAAGGCGCGCCGCACCAAGATGCGCGGTTCGGTCCGCACCGTCGAGGAAGCGATCGCCAACGGCGACCGCGAGGCTGCGCTGAAGGCGCTGCGCGCCGCCGAGCCAGAACTGATGAAGGCCGCGCAGCAGAACATCATTCACAAGAACAACGCGAGCCGGAAGGTGTCACGCCTGACGCATCAGATCGCGAAGCTCGCGAAGTAAGTATCCCGCGTTACACTTCGGCACGACGCAAGCCCGGCTCACCGCCGGGCTTTTGCATTTCCAGGTCTTGTTGTCTCGCGCGGTTCCGTTCGGGTGACCTCGTCGCACGGCGCCGACACCCGACACTTCCGTTGGACGTAACGTTCATCATCATGCGCGAAATCGTTCTCGCGGCAACCGCCTGAACCACATTCCAAAAAATCATTGCGCTGACGAATGTTGGAAACTGTCGTGCTCTCCGGCCGCCATCTGAACAAGCGAGAGTGAGAAACGACTGCGCCGCAGGCGCATTCTGTCCATCACGATATCGCAGGTGCGAACGATGCGCCGCCCGTCGTGCATGCCCGGCCTCGATGGCGCGAGATCAAAGACGAATTCGAATTGCAAGTCCCACGCTGTTGCGGCGAAGAAACGGCGCGCAGGGTTACCCTGCTCGGACGCTCACAAAAACGTGCGGTGAGCTAATCACTTAAGAACATAGTGTCCGCGAGTAGTTGCAAAACCGACATCGGCCCCGATCGCATGCGACAGAAAGATGTATTTTTTGTATTTCGGGTCGCATTGTGTGACACGCACGCAACGCTTCGATTCTCCGCGACAATTCAAATCGTTGTCGCGCTGTCATGAGCGGCTGTGCGTCCGGCGCGCGCTCCAAGCAAAATATTTGCGATTCGCCTGAATCAATTTCGTTGCGGCTTTCTTAACCTCGTGTATCTCTTAGATCACTCGCGGTGCCCCCGGCTCTTCAGATCAGAGCGGCTCAAGATCCGGGGCGCACGTGCAAATCAGCAATGATGTGCGCGTCAGCGACGCTTTCCAATCGATGATGAGGATCGAACTCATAGTTTTATGAGAACGACGTTCTATGAGAACAACGATGTTCTATGAGAACGATGGCTCATGTCTGGATGGCTCAGGTCCGAAGGCTTGTAGCAACTGCTGGCGAGATCGCCGCTGCGACGAGTTCGGGGATGTGATCCAGATCAGACGTATCGGTTGAGGAAGCGCCTCGCGAGCAAGAGGAACCAGAAGGTTCCGGCAAGAAGACGGCAAGGACGGCGGCGGGCTTAGACGGGCAAACGACACGACCAGGTATCGAGCGTAGCGATATCGCCAGCGCGGCGACTTTCGCAGACCACGACCATGATTCACGATCGAGGCAAGGACGACTTGCCGCGGGTTGCCGCGGCAGGCAGGGGGAGCTTTATGCAATTTTACGGAGCCATGATGTTGCACCACAGTGCGCTGACACTTACGCAAACGTCCCGGCAGATGCTTGCAGCGCTTTGTGTATCTCTGGATTTTCAGACTGCGCCCGGCGCGGTCGCTCATTGGACCGAGTTACAGCATCCGCCGAGTTCCAGTACGCGCTGACCTCGCGCCGTTTCTTCGACCGCACTGGCTGAACTGCTCGCAGCGCCCGGCGTTGCAAGGGAAGGCTTTGCCTGTCGAAGGCGCGTGAGGTGTTCGCCGCCCGCAAGGCTTCGGCGACGCACGAGATAACTGGCAATCGAATTGCATGGCAGCGATTGCTCCGCTGGAACGACACAACGAGAAAAGTCGAAAACAATGGCAAGCTTGCAACAGGAACAGGCACACACCCATCGCGATCCGTCGCATCAGGACCAGTGGGCGCGGGTCAAGGGCCGGCTGCGCACGAGCGTCGGCGAGGACATCTATTCGAGCTGGTTCGCACGCATGGACCTCGAAAGCGTGCATGAAGAGTGCGTGTACATGACGGTTCCGACCGTCTTCCTGCGCAGCTGGATTCAATCGCACTACACCGACCGCGTTCTGTCCTGCTGGCAGGCGGAGCTGCCGGACGTGAAGCGCGTCAACGTGTCGGTCCGCTCGGCCATGCGCGCGGCCGCGCCGGTGAAAGAGGCGCCGCCGGTCGCTGACGTTCGCCGCGCCGATCGCCCGGTCGCGGAACTGCGCGTCGGCGCGTCCGCGCCGGTGTCGGCAAGCCATGACGCACTCGGCGGCTCGCCGCTCGATCCGCGCCTCACCTTCTCGAGCTTCGTGATGGGCCGCTCCAACACGCTGGCGCATGCCGCCGCGCGTCAGGTCGCCGAGGGCCGCCGCGGCGACCCGGTGATGTTCAACCCGCTCTACATTCACGCCGGCGTCGGGCTGGGCAAAACCCATCTGCTGCAAGCGGTGACGTGGGCCGGCAACTCCAGCCCGGACCGCAAGGTGCTTTATCTCACCGCCGAGAAATTCATGTACGGCTTCGTCGCCGCGCTGAAGGCGCAGAATTCGCTCGCGTTCAAGGAAGCGCTGCGCGGCATCGACGTCCTGATCATCGACGATCTCCAGTTCCTTCAGGGCAAGACCATTCAGGGCGAGTTCTGCCACACGCTGAACGCGCTGATCGACGCGGGCCGTCAGGTCGTCGTCGCCGCCGACCGCCCGCCATCCGATCTTGAAGCCCTCGATGATCGCGTGCGTTCGCGCCTGGCCGGCGGCCTCGTCGTCGAGATGGGTTCGCTCGGCGAAGAGCTCCGCTTGGAAATCCTGCGCTCGCGCGTCAATGCCGCGCGCGTGCATCACGCCGGATTCGACGTGCCGGAACCCGTGCTCGACTATCTCGCCAAGGCAATCACCCATAACGGGCGTGATCTCGAAGGCGCGGTCAACCGCCTGCTTGCGCACTCGAAGCTCAACGCGCAGCCGGTGACCTTGGAGATGGCCGAGCGCGAGGTGCGCGATCTGGTCCGTCCGCAGGAACCGAAGCGCGTCAAGATCGAGGACATCCAGCGCGTCGTCGCGCGCCAGTACAACGTCAGCCGCTCGGACCTCCTGTCGTCGCGCCGCACGGCCAACGTCGTGCGTCCGCGTCAAGTCGCCATGTATCTTTCCAAGGTGCTGACACTGCGTTCGCTGCCGGAAATCGGCCGGCGCTTCGGAGGCCGCGACCACACCACGGTGCTGCATGCCGTGCGCAAGATCGAGGCACTGGTCGGCAAGGACAATTCGCTCGCCGACGAGGTCGAACTCCTGAAGCGCCAGCTCCAGGACTGAGGGTCGACAGCGCGGTTCGCGGGGAGCATGGTCCGGAAAAGTGTGAAGCGGTTTTCCGAAAGACCGTGCTCAAACAAAAGCCCTAAGTCACCAGAATCGCCGGGAAAAGTGCGCTGTCCCGGCGGCTCCGCCCTTGCACTGATCCCCCTTCCACGCCACCTTGCGGTCCCCCATCGGTCCGGCCAAAATCCTGATCCGGTGGGCGTCCAACGCCGCGGCGCCTGACCAGGCTGCCCGGCCCTCACTCTGATCGTGTTTTCGGGCGGGATTTGCAATGAAGGTGACCGTCGAGCGTGCGCAACTTCTGAAGTCGCTGGGCCACGTCCATCGCGTGGTGGAACGCCGCAACACCATCCCCATCCTCGGCAACGTCCTGATCCGCGCCGAAAGCGGCAAGCTGTCGCTGAAGGCGACCGACCTCGATCTCGAAGTGACCGAGACGCTGGCGGCGGAAGTCTCCGGCGGCGGTTCCACCACCGTTCCCGCGCACATGTTCTACGACATCGTCCGCAAGCTGCCGGACGGTTCGCAGATCATCCTCGAAGGCGACGGCGACCGTTCGGTGCTGGCGATCCGCGCCGGCCGCTCGCGCTTCACGCTCCAGACCTTGCCTGAGAGCGACTTCCCCGATCTCGCTGCCGGCGAAATGACCCATTCGTTCAAACTCGCCGCCGCCGACATGAAGCGAATGATCGATCGCACGCAGTTCGCGATCTCGACGGAAGAGACCCGCTACTACCTGAACGGCATCTACCTGCACAACGCCGGCAGCGGCAAGACCGCGACCTTGCGTGCGGTTGCGACCGACGGCCATCGTCTGGCGCAGATCGACCTCGCGCTGCCGAAGGGCGCCGCCGGCATGGCGGGCGTGATCGTGCCGCGCAAGACGGTCGGCGAAGTGCAGCGCCTGATCGAGGACACCGAGGCCGAGATCGGCATCGAGCTCTCGACAGGGAAGATCCGCTTCTCGCTCGGCAACGTGGTGCTGACATCGAAGCTGATCGACGGCACGTTCCCCGATTACGGCCGCGTCATTCCGCAGAACAACGACAAGGAACTCGTCGTCGACAAGAAGGACTTCGAGGCGGCGGTCGATCGCGTCTCGACCATTTCGAGCGAACGCGGCCGCGCGGTGAAGCTCGCGCTCTCCGGCGGCAAGCTGACGCTCTCGGTCACCAACCCGGACTCCGGCAGCGCCACGGAGGAGCTGGAAGTCGAGTACGCGGCGGATGCGCTCGATATCGGCTTCAACTCGCGCTACCTGCTCGACATCGCCGCGCAGATCGAGGGTGAAGTCGCGGTGCTGAAGCTCGCCGATCCCGGCTCGCCGACCCTGATCCAGGACAAGGAGTCCAAGGGCGCGCTCTACGTGCTGATGCCGATGCGGGTGTGATGCATTGCGCTTGACGTTTGCGCGACGCGCCCCCCACCCCGGCGCTACGCGCCGACCCTCCCCACGAGGGGGAGGGAAACGAAAACGCCGCGGCGAGCGCCATCCCTCCCCTG
>JBMOOJ010000123.1:0-8636 GCA_049323835.1 Pseudomonadota bacterium
CGGCTACCCCTGCGGAGCACGGCCCTCACATCCCCAACCACGCATCGTCCGCGCCTGACGCTGCCGCGTCCACCGCATCCCGCCCCGCGGATCGTGACGATCGCGATCGCCCCTCTGTGGGGCAGGATGCCAGCATCATAACCCAGGTTTGGAAGGCGGGGATAGCTCAATAGGAATTAATTCGCATTTATATACTTGACTTAGCAAGGTCGCTCCGGGCATAAAGATGCCAAGGAGTTAGACCTATGGCCGACATTTACGCCCCAGAATTCACGAACGAAGAAGCCGCACTCGCGCACATCGAAAAGTCCCGTTGGGCCGATGGCGTGAACTGCCCGCACTGTGGCTCGTTCGCGGTTCGTCGGATGGAAGGCAAGACGCAGGCCGGTATGTGGCTCTGCAACGATTGCCGCGACAAGTTCACTTGCCGCACCGGCACGGTCATGGAACGCTCGCATATCCCTCTCCACAAGTGGTTGCTGGCCATTCACCTGATGGCGTCCAGCAAGAAGGGTATGAGCGCGCACCAACTGCACCGCATGCTTGGCATCACCTACAAGTCTGCGTGGTTTCTCTCGCACCGTATCCGCGAGGCCATGATTGATACCAAGGCCGGTCCCCTTGGCGGCGAAGGCAAGTCCGTGCAAGCCGACGAAACCTACATTGGCAATTCATCGAAGCGTGCGAAGGGCTACAAGAAAGGCCACTCGCACAAGGAGCAAATCGTTGCGCTGGTTGAACCGGGCGGCAAAGCCAAGGCCGTTCACGTTAAGAGCGCGACCAAGAAAAGCGTGCGCGAAATCCTCGTTACGAATGCCTCGCGTAAGTCAGAACTGCACACCGATCAAAGCCGCCTCTATGACGAGGTCGGCAAGGAATTCGCTGCGCACAAGACCGTCACTCACTCTTGGAACGGTCGGGGCGAATGGGTTGGCGCTGATGGTCAGACCACGAACGCTGCCGAGAATTTCTTCGGCGTATTCAAGCGCGGTATGGTCGGCACCTACCACAAGTGCGATGCGCAGCACCTACAGCGCTACGTGACCGAATTCGAGTTTCGATTTAATCGCCGCACCGCGCTTGGTGTGAACGACAAGATGCGCGCCGACGATTTGCTTAAGGGCATCGAAGGTAAGCGTCTTACCTACCGACGGCCTCACTGAACTTAAGAACCGTAAGCAAGCGGTTAAACGCTTCATGGCATGGCGTAAGAGGAACGGCGAATGAGAATTTACCGAACCTATCGCATGTGGCGGGATATGAATTACTCCCGCTGGCAATCCCTAAAACTCGCCATCGATGGGCACTTCAAGGCTTGGCGCGAACGTTAGCCTTCTTCTTTTTAGGACTCGCCTTCTTCCCGATCTTCATTTCAGATTGAGCCTTAGGCTTGGCGCTCAAGAGGTTCTTGAGCGTCTTTTGAAATGTCGGGTCTTTGGTCGGGTTCTTTGTCATGGGTAAGCCTTCAAAGCGTCGATTGGAATTTCGAATGCTCCCTGACAAGGAGCGCGTTCAGCTGCACCAGGTAGTTGGCTACGCCATAGACGAATACTCGCAGGTAGAGCTTCTACTATCTACGATTTTAGCGCAGCTGCTCAAGTGTGACAGCAATCAAGCGTCTATCGTCTTTAGGGCCACACAGAACGTGCGGGCGCGCGGCGTAATGTTTAGTTCTCTTATATCAATATTCAGCGGCGGAGAAATTGACGAACACTGGAATGAATGCAACGGGTTTCTGAACAAGCTAGCAGATTTTCGAAATGTAATCGCTCATTGGACCTTCGCTGTGGCGATCTACATCAACCGTGAGGATGTGGGCGGAGGAATGCAGGTTTTACCTTCGCTCACATCGCCGACAAGCCAGGTGTCGAAGCCAATTCACGCTAATGACATCAATAAATTTTTGAAGGACTGCTTCCACGCGAAAGCATTTCTGAATGAACTTAATAGTATCATTTCAGACTGGCCTGCATCATCGCCCGAAATATCTCGGTTACGACCAATCCGTCAGAACCTTGCTGTCCTTCCACAACCCCAGACTGCCAAAGCACCTCAACCCCAGCGGCCACCATCGAAGGAGTCACCTCTGGTAAAGGCTTGGAAGAAACCTTCTGCGAAGCAGAAGCGCCAGCGCGCGTTGAGCGCCTTGAAGAAGAAGTAGCTTCCTGCGGAATAAATTCGCCCATGGGGGCGTCCCTTTCTTTCTAGGGACGCACTCACATACCCACAGTTAGGTCCGGCCTGTCACGCTACACAATCTGTAGCACGCATCCTTATGCTAACTCAAGTATATAAATGCGAATTAATTCCAGAGCATGCCCGTGCGGCCTCAGGCCCGCCGTCCGCGCGGCCAGGCAATGAACCCAACGAACAACAGGCAGGGGATGGCAAGCGTGAGCCACGACAAGCCATCCCACACGCCGTCGCCGACGAGCGCAGAGATCAGCCCGACGGTGCTGAGCACGCCGATCACCAGCGGGGCGGTGAAAATCTGGCGCAGCGTCTGCCGCGCGGGACGCGAGGGGCGGGTCATGAGGTCAACAAGGGCCCGTCGACGCGCGCCGGATTGGCGATCGCCTGTTCGACGCTGACGCCGCTCTTGCGCCGGCGCAGCCAGAGATAGAGGCCGGTGATCAGGATGACGATCGTGAAGATGTCCAGCACCGCCCAGATGATCTTCAGCGGCATGCCGCCATAGTCGCCGAAGTGCAGCGGCTGCGACACCAGCAGGGTCGTCACGTACCACGGCAGTTCGCGGCTGTCGGTGAACTCGCCGGTGACCGCATCGATCAGCACCGGCTTGACGAGGCGCGCCGTGATCGGCGTGTCGCCCTTCAGCATGACAGCGTAATGCGTCTTGCTCGACAGGAACGAGCCGGGCATCGAGACGAACGACGGCGTCATGTGCGGTTCGCGCGACAGCGCGAGCTTCACCGCGGCATCGAGCGGCGCGAGTTTCTGCGGAACCGGCTTGTCCTTGTACTGCGCGGTCATCTCGGCAAGCTGGCCGTATTGCCAGATCTTGATGACGAGATCGGCCCAGGTGTTGATGACGCCGGTGAAGCCGACGACCAGTGCCCACATCACCAGCAGGATGCCGGCGAGGTTATGCACGTCGAGCCAGCGCACGACGCGGGTGCGCCCGGCGCGGTAGGTGCCGAACTTCAGCTTCCGCATCGATGGGGCATAGACGACGATGCCGGAGATGATCGCCACGCAGAAGAGCAGCCCCATCATGCCGAGGAACAGCTTGCCGGGAAGGCCGGCGAACATGTCGGTGTGCAGCTTCAGCATGATGTAGGTGAAGCGGCCGGTGACGTCGGGAGAGTCGAGGTACTGGGCCGTGTGGGCGTCGACGTTGACGAAGGTGTTCTTCGTCGGATCGGAGGTGATCGACGGCCCGACGCTGAGGATGATCTTGTTGGGATCGTCGCGATCCCAGATGAAGAAGTGCGCGACGCCCGGATGCTTGGCGAGGCCGCTTGCAAGGACTGCGTCCAGATTGGCCTTCGGCGTGCCGGGCGGCACCTTCGCCGTCTCGACATGCGGATTGAGGATGTCATCGATCTCGTGATGGAAGATCAGCGGCAGCCCGGTGATGCAGAGCAGCAGCATGAACACGGTGCAGATGAGGCTGGTCCACTTATGGATCCAGCCCCACCGGCGAAGCGATTTGGTGCCGTTCTGCACTTGGGTTCACCCGTCAGTTAGTTCCACGCATAACGCAGCGTGCCGAGCACGGTGCGCGCCGCACCAAGTCCGCAATAGACCTGGCTCGTGGCGCACCCGGACACGTAGTAACGGTTGGCAAGGTTGGTTGCCGTGACCTGCGCGGACCAGCCCTTCATGTCGGGACGCAGGTAGGCGAAATCGTAGCTGATGGCGGCATCGAACAACGTGTACGACGGCACCACGAACGAGTTTGCGCTGTCGCCGAACTGCTGACTGACGTAGCGGACGCCGGCGCCGATGCCGAGGCCTGCGACCGGGCCGCTGTACCAGGTGTACTTGCCCCACAGCGAGACGGTGTCCTGCGCGACGTACGGCAGCATCTTGCCCTTGAAGAACGTGTCCTTGGTGACCTCCGGTTCGACGTGGCTGTAGCCGCCGATGATCTCGAACTCACGCGAGAGGTTGCCGCGCGCTTCGAGCTCGAGGCCGCGAGAGCGGACTTCGCCAGCCTGAATGCTGAGATTGATGTTGTTCGGATCGGCGGTCACGACATTCTGCTGGATGATTTCGTAGACCGCGGCCGTGAACATCAGGTTCATGCCGACGGGCTTGAACTTGACGCCGATCTCCTTGCCTTCGCCGGTGGTCGGTTTCAACGCCGTTCCCGCGCTGCTCACACCCGATATCGGCTGGAACGAGGTCGAGTAGCTGACGTACGGCGCGAGGCCGCTGTCGAACAGGTAGCTCAGGCCGACGCGGCCGGTGAACGCCTTGTCGTTGCTGGTGTAGGTGCCAGGCGCCGGGAAGCCGCCGGTGCTGACGTTGCGCACGTTCGCCCAGTCATGACGTCCGGTGAGCGTCAGTGACCAGCGATCGAGCTTGATCTGGTCCTGGAGGTAGAGGCCGGTCTGATTCAGCCTGGCGTCGAGCTTGATGCTCGGAGGCAGCGTCGAAGGGGCCGGAAGGGGACTGGTGCCGTAGACCGGATTATAGACGTCGATCGGATTGATGTACGAGAACCGGTAGTCCGAATCGCCATCCTGCCGCTGATAGTCGACGCCTGCGATCACCTTGTGCTGCAAGGGCCCGGTGATGAAATCCGCCTGCACGTGGTTGTCGGCGGTGAGGTTCTTCACCGACGAGTCGACGTAGTTGATCGAACGGCCGGCGAGGTTGGTGCCGGGGAACATGCCGTTGACCGTCAAAGGAACGAAGTTCGGAAACTGGGTGAAGTCCGGGATATTTTCCGTGCGTACGCCGGTCAGTTTCTGGCTGACGTCGGTGTAGCGGAGGGTCGAGCGGACCTGCAGATTGTTGTCGAACCGGTGCTCGAAGGAATAACCGATCGCGCCCTGGTCGAGCCGATAGCCGTCGACGCTCGGCTCGCCGATGTAGCGGCTGTAGGGGATATGGCCGCGCGTCCACGGAAGCAGCGACACCGGCCCCGGCACATACTGCTGCCAGCCCTTGTTATCGGTGCGCTGCAGGTGTGACAGGATCGTGAGTGACGTGTCGGTGGTCGGACGCCACGTGAAGCTCGGAGCGACCAGGTAGCGATTCTGACTGACGAAGTCCTGCTGTCCGTCCGCGTCGCGGGCGAGGCCGACGAAGCGGTAGAGAAGCTCCTTGTTCTTGTCGAGCGGACCCGACACGTCGACGGCGCCCTGGAAGGTGTTGAACGATCCATATGTGCCGATGACTTCGCCGCGATGATAGTCGGTCGGGCGCTTGCTGATCATGTTGAGGAAGCCGCCCGGCTCGGTCGCGCCATAAAGGCCCGATGACGGACCTCGCACCACCTCGATGCGTTCGAGCATGTAGGGATCGATACGCGGGAAGGCGAACTGCGTGCCCGGATCGATCGGCATGCGCAGGCCGTCGACGTAGCGTGGCGCATCGAAACCGCGCAGCTTGAACGCATCGTAGAAGGTGGTCGCGCCGTAGGTATCGAGCGTGATGCCCGGGGTGTAGCGCAGCGCTTCGTTCACCGACTGCGCGCCTTGCTGGTAGATCTGGTCCTTGGGAATGACGGAGATCGACTGCGGCGTCGTCAGGATCGGCGTATCCGTCTTGGTGCCTGAGCCGCTCTGGGTGGCGAGCACGCCGACAACGGGACCGTTGGCGCGCTCACCGGCGGGGCCGCGATTGGCTGCGTCGGCAGGTGTTGCTTGCGCGGGCGCTGCGACCCGACGCGCCGGTGCGCGCGTGCGCGCTGCATTCCGGCGCGGCTGTGCGCGGCGCGCCTGCTGCTGGGTCGGCGCATCGACGGTGACCGGGGGAAGGTTGGAGTTCTGCGCGTAGACGTCGTCGGGCGTGCCGACGATGAGCGCGAGATAACCGACGGCGCCGAAACAGACCGTGCGCTTTAGAATTGTTCTTAAGTTCGTCATGCGTTGCCCCAGAATCTGCGCGATCACCCATCGCGGTATCCGGATGCATCAAGCATGCTGGCGCGCTGCGCCGAACTAGAACGCCTTTAGACTGGCGCGTTCGTTCGCGTGCGTGATCCATATGTCACAAAAAACCGATCCACATCGCGGTTCCATTTCGAACCGCTCCAATGTTTCGCGTGTGATGTGTGGTGGAGGGGCCGTGCAATCGGTTGCCGTGGCAACGGGCGTTTGCGCGTTCCGGCTCCGGCGATCGCAACGCGAGTTGCGACCGCCGGATAAGCGGGATGTGACGATGCGCGCTATTCGACCTTGATGCCGGCGGCGGCGACGACCTTCGCCCACTTCTCGGTTTCGGCGGCGATCAGCTTGCCGAAATCGTCCGGCGTGCCCGGAATCGGCGCGCCGCCGAGTTCGATCAGCCGCGCCTTGATGGCGGGCTCAGCCAGCACGGCGTTCACATGCGCGTTGAGCTTGGCGATGATCTCCGGCGGCGTCTTCTTCGGCGCGCCCATGCCGAACAGCGCGCTTGCCTCATAGCCCGGCACCGTTTCGGCGACCGTCGGCACGTCGGGGAGCAGATCGGACTTCGCCGTCGTCGTCACCCCGAGCGGCCGCAGTGCGCCGCTGCGGATGTGCTGGATGATCGATGGCATGTTGTCGAAGATCACCTGCGTCTGGCCGGCGAGCATGTCGACGAGAGCGGGCGCCGCGCCGCGATAGGGAATGTGCTGCATTTTCGCGCCGGTCATCATCATGAACATCTCGCCGGACAGATGCACCGAGGTGCCGTTGCCGGACGACGCCATGTTCACCTTGCCAGGGTTGGCTTTGACGTAGGTGATGAACTCGGCCACCGTTTTTGCCGGTACGTCCTTGTGAACCGTCATCACGTTGGCGGTGCGGTTGAAGGCCGCCACCGGCGCAATGTCGCGGATGAAGTTGTAGTTCAGCTTCGCGTAAAGCGAGGCGTTGATGTAGTTCGCCGGATTGACCAGCAGGATCGTGTAACCGTCCGGCTCCGCGTTGACGACGCTCTCGGTGCCGACGTTGTTGCCGGCGCCCGCCTTGTTCTCGATGACGAACTGCTGGCCGGTTCGCTCCGACAGCCGCTGCCCGATCAGGCGAGCGAGAATGTCGGTGGCGCCGCCCGGCGGATAGGGCACGACCCATTTCACCGGGCGCGTGGGATAGTCCTGCGCAACCGCGCCGGTGACGGAAAAGAGAGCAGATGAAACAGCAAGCGCGACCAGGATGATCGCGGCGCGACGTGAAGCCATTGGTTCCTCCCGGCTGCCGCGCTTCGATGAGTCGCGGTCAGCATGTTCTTGTTGGCAACCGGGGAAGTCTAATCGGCAAACCCGCTGGTATGCCAGTGTCCGCGAGGCGGTGCCGTATGCGACCTTGGAAGGGCTGCCGTTGATTGAGTGCCGCGAGGAGCTACATTTCAGATATGGCTCGGGAACCCACGAAAACCTCGCCGTCCAGCGTCGCGCCGTCATCGTCGGCCGCGGACATTGCTGCGTTCGTGGCCAAGGCAAAGGCGATGGCGCCGCAGGCCGACGGCAAGCGCGGGCGGCTGATCTTCGCGCTCGACGCCACCATGAGCCGCCAGCCGACCTGGGATATGGCGTGTCAGCTTCAGGCCGACATGTTCGCCGAGGCGGGGCTCGCCGGCGGGCTCGACGTTCGCCTGGTGTACTTCCGCGGGCTTGCCGAATGCCGCGCGAGCCCCTGGATATCCGACACCGCGCAACTGGCGCGGCTGATGAGCCGCATCGTCGTCGAAGGCGGACATACGCAGATCGGCCGCGTGCTGTCGGAGACGCGCCGCGAGGCGGTGAAGGATGGCGTGCGAGCGCTGGTGTTCGTCGGCGACGCGATGGAAGAGAATGTCGACGAGCTGTGTGCGAAGGCGGGTGAACTGGGGCTGCTGAAGGTGCCGGTGTTTATGTTCCAGGAGGGGCACGATCCGGCGGCCGAAGCGGCGTTTCGCGAGATCGCGCGATTGTCCGGCGGCGCGTGGTGCCGGTTCGATCCGGGAGCAGCCGCGCAGCTGCGCGACCTGCTGCGTGCGGTCGCAGCCTATGCCTCGGGTGGACGCGATGCGCTGGCGCGGCTGGCGAAAAGCGGTGCGGGTGCAGCCGCGTTGCTGACGCAGATGAAGTGAGTGCTCAGGCTCGCTTCCCATTGACGTCGAGCGTCAGGATATCGCGCACCGCGCGGTTCATCGGCGTCGGCACATTGACGGCCGCGCCGAGGTCGACCACGCCGCCGGAGAGCCACGGCAGTTCCAGCGGCTTGCCTTGTTTGAGGTCGCCGTACATCGACGCGATCATTTCAGCTGGAAGCGTGTCGATGAAGGCGATGCGCTGTTCGGCATAGTCGGCGGGAAGGTTGATGCCGCGCGCGCGGCCGACCGCAACCACTTCCTTCATCAGGTCGAGCATGAACTGGCGCGTCAGCGGATTGGCGCGGATTTCGCCGGCGGTCGCGCGCATCGATGCGGTCGCGCCGGACATGCCGACGAGAAACACGAACTTCTGCCAGATCTCGACGCCGATGTCGGCGCTG
>JBMOOJ010000123.1:8646-58064 GCA_049323835.1 Pseudomonadota bacterium
GTGATGCCGCCTGCAACGCAGGCCTGATGAAACGCTTCGACGCGCTTTGATTTCTGCTTGTCGAACTCGCCGAACACCAGCCGCTGATTGACGCCGGTGTGTGCAATGACGCCCGGCCCCTTGATCGATGCCGCGATATAGCTCGTGCCGCCGATCAGTGTGGTATCGCCGACGATCGGGCGCAGCATGTCGTCCTTCTGCACGCCGTTCTGAAACGAGATCAGCCCGGTATCCGATCCGATAACCGGCATCAGCGATTTCGCCGCGGTTTCCGTATCCCACAGCTTCACGGTGAACAGGATGATGTCCACCTTGCCGATCGTGGACGGATCGTCGGTGGCATCGACCTTCGGCAGTGAGAGCGGCGCGTGGGTGCTGTCGATGGTCAGGCCGTTCCTGCGCATGGCGTCGAGATGCGCGCCGCGCGCGATGAATGTGACGTCCGCGCCACCCTTTGCGAGCTTCGCACCAAAATAGCCACCGACACCGCCCGATCCCATCACTGCAATGCGCAACGCTGCCTCCCGCCGTTTCTTTTCATTCGGTGCAGCGTTGTCGCAGATCGAGCGCCGGTCTGCCAGCGCTCCGCGATCACGTCTCGTCAAGGAGGTCTCAGTTTGCCAGCGCGTTTCCGTCGCGGATCGAGCAGGAATGCCCGCCGATGACCGGCGCACCGGTCGAGGTGTAAGTGACGCCGTTCAATCCTTTCCAGACGATCGGCTTGCCGCTGTCGCGGCCCATGATCACGCTGACGGTGCAGCTCTGGAAGCTCGGATCGAAGTCGATGTTCATCAAGCTTGCGCCGCTCTGGAATTGCAGTACGCCGGTGAGCCTGTTGCCGACGAAACGCAGTCCGCCGCTGCCGCCGCCGGTTTGCTCGGGCCCGCGTTCGGCCTGCTTCTGGTTCTTGCCGACGGAGCGCGTGACTTTCGCGAAGACGCGGCCGGCGCTGGAGACGTAGATCACCCGCTCGATGCTGCGCGGCCGGTCGGATGTCGATCCATCGCTGCCCCGGCCCGGAATGGAGATGGTCGTGCTGGTGAAGATCGACTTGTTGTGGAGTTGCTTCGGTGCCTGAGCCGAAGCAGGTGTTGCCGCGCATAAGCAGAACAGCGCGAGAGGCATTGCCAGGCAGGCCAACGGCTGAAATCGCAGCATCATGAAATGCACTCCGGAAAAAACGCGAAACCCGCAATGAGGCGGTAAACCGGTAGACTAATCCGTTCCCCGCCTGCGGCAAGCCGTCCCCCCGGTTGCAAGCGGCTGGCGGGCAGGGCATGGGATGACCATCTGATCCGGAACGCCGCCTTTGCGGGTAGCGGGTCAAACACGAGGCGAACGGTCCGGACGAAACCCATGCCAACCTTGATTGCCGGTATCGTCGCCGTCGTCGTGATCTATCTCGGCTTGCAGATGTTTCGCGCGGCCGATCCGAAGCGGCTGGCCAAGGCGCTCCGCTTTCTCGGCGGCGCGCTGTGCCTCGCCACGGCGGCATTCACCGGCTTGCGGGGCCATTTCGAAGTCGCGATCCCGCTCGGCCTGTTCGGTGCGGGCCTGCTCGGCTGGTCGCCGCTGGCGGCTTCAGGTTTTGCGAACTTTGGCGGCCGCAAATCCGGTGGTCAGACCTCGCAGGTCCGGTCGCAGTTCCTGGATATGGTGCTCGATCACGACACCGGCGCGCTCAACGGCCGCATCGTCGCGGGTCCGCATGCGGGTCGCGATCTCGACGAATTCGATCTGCCGCAGCTCGCGGCGATGATGACGGGCTTCGACGCGGAAAGCTGCGCGTTACTTGAAAGCTATCTGGACCGCCGGTTTCCCCGATGGCGTGAGAACGCGGAGAGCGCAGGGGCAGGGCGGAATCGCAGCCAGCCGGCGGGCGGCAAAATGACGGCGGACGAGGCTTATGAGATCCTTGGCCTGAAGCCGGGGGCGAGCCGGGAGGAGATCGGGCGTGCGCACCGGGGCCTGATGAAGAAACTCCATCCCGACCAGGGGGGCTCGACGTACCTGGCGGCCCGGGTAAACGAGGCCAAGGACACTCTGCTTCGCACGCATCGCAACTAACTCCAGACGACATCACGCAACAACCGCGATGGCTGGTCTGTCTCTGGATGCTGCCCCGTGGCGCCGTTGACGCCCGCAGTCCGGCTTTGAGCCGGTACCGCATAGGTGTAGTTTTATCCGGTAATGGTTGACGGGAGGTTGTCAACCGGGCCGTTGGCGCTTGACGGAGACGGGACCGTCCGGTCCGCTGGTGCCAGATGTCCACCAGATCGAGGAGGATTTGCCATGCGCGTGACGATCGCAAGCGCCGTGATCCTGATCATGGCTGCCGTGACCCCCGCCGCAGCCATGTGCGGTGGATCAAGCCAGGGCGGACAGGCGGGAATGTGCGGCCGTTCGACTGCGGCCGACGATCCCTTCGGCGAGAAATCGCAGATGTCGAAGAAGCCCTCCGGCATGGGCATGATGTGTCCCTGCTGCCGCAATATGGCGTCCATGGGAAGCATGGACGGAATGAAGCACGACAATGACCCGCACAAGGGCATGGATATGCCGAAGCAGTAACGTCGGCCGCAGGAGGTAGATAAAGAGGCCGGGCAATGCCCGGCCTTTTGCTTTGGAGAGTTCGGTTCGATCAGTTCCGCATCGAGATGCAGGAGATCGACGAGCGCTTCAGCGCCTTGCAGGCGGCTTCCGCCTGATCGCGGTCCTCGAACCCGGCGAAGCGGGCGCGGTAGAGGGTCTTGTCGCCCTTGGCGACAGTTTCCGTAAATGGGTCGGCTTTGCCGAGCAGGCTCTTTGCGTGGCCGCGGGCGGAATCGAGCCGCTGGCGCGCTTCGCTCTCGCTCTCCAGCGCGCCGACCTGGATGATCCAGCCGGAGCGGTGCACAGCCTTCACGGCACCGTTGTCCTGAACCGTCTTCGGCTGTGGCGCGGCCACAGCGGCGCGGGGCGCCGGATCCGCGTAGGCGAGCGCCTGCGCCGGAACGGAGTTGGCCGGCAGCACGCCGAGCACGCCCTGGCCAGTGCCGTGACCGGCGGGCTGCGGCGGCATCTCGGCCTTCTGACTGCGGGCGACGGCGGCGTTCGAGGTTTCCGCGGGTGTCTGCGGCAGCGCCGCGGTCACGACCGGGGCGGGAGCAGGAACGGCCTGCGGTGCGGTCGCCGATGCCAGCTTCATCGGCGCGCCGGCCTTGATCTGCACCGTCTTGACGCGCACTGGCGTCATTGGTTCGGCGGAGCCGGGGATCGGCGCGAGCGGCTGAGCGGAGACGACGCCGTTGGTGAACGGCGCGGGCGGGGTAGCGACCTTGGCTTGCACTGTGGGTTCGGTGGCCGCTTGCGGCTGGGGAGCAGGTGCGCGCGGCGCGGGTGGCGGCGTCGGTTCGGGCAGCGCGGCGGCGGTCTGTACAGCGCCCTGGACCTGCACCATCGGTGCGGCGGCTGGACGTGTGGCGGGTTTCGCTTCGGCGACCTCGGTGTTGGCTGCGCCGCCATCACGCTCGGTGATCGCCGCGACGGTGCGCTTCGTTGACGCGCTGGCGACATGCTCGGCGAGCAGGTTGCGCATGATGGCGTCGCGCGAGCCGCCCGAGCGGCCGCCCAGCACCACGGCGACGATGTGGCGGTTGCCGCGCTTCATCGATGAGACGAGGTTGAAGCCGGAGGCGCGGGTGTAGCCGGTCTTGATGCCGTCGACGCCCTCGACACGGCCGAGCAGCTTGTTGTGATTGCGAATGACGCGGCCGCGATAGGCGAACGACGTGGTCGAGAAGTAGCGGTAGTAGCGCGGGAAGCGATCCTGAATGGCGCGGCCGAGAATGGCCTGATCGCGCGCGGTAGTCACCTGCTGCGAATCCGGCAGGCCCGATGCGTTCCTGTAAACGGTCTTGCTCATGCCGAGCGCGCGCGCCTTCTTCGTCATCATCCTGGCGAAGTCTTCTTCCTCGCCGCCGATCGCTTCGGCGATGACGACGGCGGCGTCGTTGGCGGAGCGCGTAACCAGCGCCTTGATCGCGTCCTCGACGCGCAGCGTCTGGCCGGGGCGCAGGCCGAGCTTGGTCGGTGCCTGCTCGGAGGCGTGTTCGGAGACCTCCATCTCGCTGTCGAGCTTGAGCTTGCCCTGCTCGAGCCGCTCGAACAGCATGTAGAGCGTCATGATCTTCGTCAGCGACGCCGGATGGCGGATGCTGTCGGCATTGCTGGCCGCCATCGTCGAGCCCGAGTTGGCGTCGACGACGATCGAGGCGAAAGCCGGGCTGTACGCCGCTGCGCGCACGTGGTGGCGCACACGCTTCCGGCGTGCGTCCGCAGTATCGGTGGTGACGAGAATGGTGGTGATGATGGTTGCGAGGCCGAGGACGACAAAGCGGGCGTATCGCCAGGAAGTTGAGGTGGTGCAGAACATAAACTTCCCCGTCCGATTTCCATGTTGATCACCGGCGCGTGAGGCAAAATTGTGCCCACGTTCCCGTGAATTCCCTCTCCGGCGCCCCTTAATTCGCCCGCGCTGCTCATGCCATGACCGCCATTCTGGCCGCAGTGGCTAAGAGACTGAACTCAAGCGTCTTTTCGGTTTCCGCCGGAACTGCTTGCAGTGCAGCCTTCGAAGGTAGGGGGACCGGGTTTCGAAACGGTTAATCAACCATTTCTTCACACCTCGAATTTCGCGGGCAATTGGAACCGCTTAGCGGCCGATTCGAGAAGCTGTTTTGTTCGTGGCCGGGCCGGCCTGGTTCCCGAGAAGCCGTCCGTGCCCAGTTTGCCAGCAATTTGAGATAATTGTGCGCCGCACAAAGATTCTTGACATTATGATGCAGTGCGGTATAAGGCGCTCACAATTGAGGCGCAGGGAAGTCACGGCTCGTCACAACCGCAGTCCAAGGAAAGGGAATGTCATGGTGAAGGTTGAGGAATTCCAGAAGTACGGCAAAGAGCAGTTCGAAACCGCTGTTGCGAACGCGGGCGAGTTCACCAAGGGCGTGCAGGCCATCTTCACTGCCTACGGCGACTACGCCAAGAAGGCGATCGAGGACGGCAATGCGTTTCTCGAAAAGCTCTCGGGCGTGAAGTCGATCGAGAAGGCGTTCGAGCTGCAGACCGAGTACGCCAAGTCGAGCTACGAGACGTTCGTCGCCGAGAGCAAGAAGATCGGCGAACTCTACGTCGATCTCGCCAAGCAGACCTACAAACCGTTCGAAGGCGTCGTCGCCAAGTTCCAGGCGCCGGTGACCCATCACTGATCACTGATCGATCGTTGAACTGAAAAAGCCCGGCTCGCGCCGGGCTTTTTTGGTTACTCGCAGTTCGCGGTGCGGTTACTTCGCGAGCTTCAGTTTCGACAGCGACGCGCCGATCGCCGAGAAAGCGTCCGCCATCGCAGCGGTGCTGGTCGCGTAGTAGTAGTTGCCGGGATCGGCGCAGGATTTCAGAATTTGCGATTCTGGATCGCCGTCGGTGTTGACGTGGATCGTAAAGACGACGGTCTTGCCGTTCGCCGCCGTGTTCTTGATGTTGCCGCAAAGGATGGTCTGGCGTCCGTCGACCTCCGACGAGTTGTTGGAGCCGTTGCCATACCATCGGTTGATGGTGTTGAGTCCGTCCGACATCAGCACGATCACATCGGTGTAGTTGTAGTTTGCATTCTTCGCCGGCGCGTTGAATGGCGCGGTCGGTTGCAGCGACATCCACGCCATTTGCATGCCGATCGGCTGGTTGGTGCCGCCGGCCGGTTGCAGCGAGTCAATCTTGTTCTTCACCGTCGTCACGTCGCTTGCCGAATAGAGCGACGTCATCGGCAGAACTTGCGCGGGACAAACGTCGTTGCCGTTTTGCACCGAGTAAGCGGCGACTAAATTCACAGCGCTGCTCGAGGGGGCATCTTTCGTGGTGTCGTAGGACTGGTCGCGATCCTGAACGCAACCGGTCCAACCGGTCTTGCCGGAGATCGAGCTCCAACTGCCGCCATTGGCCTCGCAGGCAGTTTTTGCAGTGAAGCGCGATACATAAGCATCATAATAGCTGTTGCTGTGGTTGCACTGTCCGTACTCGTTGCCGGTGAACTTGATCCAGCTGGCGTTCTTGTTCGACGAGCCGACGTTGACCATCTGGGCGAACGGGATGATCGAGACGTAGACGTCGTCGGTGCTCTTCGCCGAAGCCTTGAGCGTATCGATCAGATTCTTGGCGGCCACCTTCATCGCATCCATCTTGCCGGACGACGCCATCGAGCCGGTCACGTCGAGTGCGATCGCGACGCGCGTTTTGGTGTTGCCCCAGGTCGCCGTCGATGCGGTCTTGAAATCGATCGTCGGGAAGCCCGCGAGTTTCATGAAGCTCGTGTTGACCCGGCCGCTGCCGGTCATCGCGATGTTAGCAGCCGCGCTCGATGTCGGCGGCGTGTAGGCGGCCGTCACGGAAACGTTGAGGGTTTCGGGGTGCTTGTAGAGTGCGTTGAAATAGGCTTGCGCCTTCGACGTCACCTGGGCGGCGGTCATGCCGGCCGCATCTTTCGAGATCATCAGCGCCGTGGTGTCGAGGGCGGCCTGCATGGCGGTGCGGGCGTTCGACGCGCGCGAGTAGTCGACCGCGGCGCCGACGAGGCCGAGGATCGGCATGAGAGCGAAAGCGAAGATGACGGCGATATTGCCGCGCCGGTCGCGCGCGAAATGCCCGATCATGCGGCGGGCCTGGTCACGAAAAATGGCTTTGGTCATATCGGCTGCACAGGTGTGGTTATCCTGCGCGGACTCTAGGAAAATACCGATGAAGGGTCGGTAAAGTTGTCCGCCAAATCGCGGTAATGTCCGGATATATGCGGGTTTTCCGGGGCATCTCGTTGCGGCATCCTCAATGAATGTTGAACGAGGGGCCAGGGTCTCTGGCGCGAAAAACCCGGCCGTGAGGCCGGGTTTGGTTTCGCATTCGTTAACAGTCCGGTTACTTCGCGAGCTTGAGCTTTGTGAGCGAGGCGCCGATCGCATTGAACGCCTGGTCGATGCCGGTCGTCGTCGTGGTCGGATAGAAGTTGCCGGGGTCGGCGCACGATTTCAGGATCGCCGATTCCGGATCGCCGTCGGTGTTGACCTGGATCGTGTAGATCGCGGTCTTGCCATTGGCCGTATTCTTGATGTTGTCGCACAGGATCTTCTGCCGCGCATCCACCTGCGACGAAGGAGAGCTGCCGTTGCCATACCAGCGGTCGATGGTGTTCAGGCCGTCCGACAGCAGAATGATCGCGTCAGTGTAGTTGTAGTTGGCGTCTTTGGCCGGCGCGTTCAGCGGCGAGGTCTGCTGGAGCGACAGCCAGGCCCAATGCATGCCGATCGGCTGGTTGGTGCCGCCGTTGGCCACCAGAGCGTCGATCTTGTCCTTCACTGTCTGCGCATCGCTGACCGAATAGATCGATGTCATCGGCAAGATGGCTGACGGACAGATGTTGCTGCCGTTCTGCGTGTAGCGTTGCGCCATGAACAGTGTCGATGCGTTGCTCGTCGTCGGCACATCCTTGGTGGTGTCGTATGGCTGATCGCGATCGTGGACACAGCCCTTCCAGTTGCTGTTGTTCATGGTCCAGGTTCGGCCAGCCGCAACGCACGAACTCTTCTTGGAGTAGTTGTTGTTGCTGCAAGAGCCGTAATCCTCGTCCCAATCCAGCCAGCTCGCGTTCTTGTTGGCTGTGCCGACGTTGACCATCTGGGCAAATGGAACGATCGAGACATAGACGTCGGCGGTTCCCTGCGCCGAGGAGCGCAGCGTATCGATCAGCTTTTTCGCTGCGGTCTTCATCGCCGGCAGCTTGCCGTCGGAGTTCATCGATCCCGTGACGTCGAGCGCCATGGCGACGCGCAGCCGCGTGTTGCCCCAGGTCGTCGTCGCGCCGGACTTGAACTCGATCGTCGGATAGCCGGCGATCTTCATGAAGCTGGTCTTGATCGAGCCCGAGGCGCTGACTTCGACGGTCGCGCCCTTGCCGCTGTTCGGCGTATAGACCGCTGTGATATTGCCCGCCGGCGCCTCGGGGTGCTTGTACATCGCCGTGAAGTAGGCTTTCGCCTTCGAGGCGACCTGTTCCGCGGTCATGCCGGCCGCGTCCTTCGAGATCATCAGCGCAGTCGAGTCGAGCGCGGCCTGCATCGCGGAGCGGGCGTTGGTCGCTCGGGAATAGTCGACCGCGGCGCCGACAAGGCCGAGGATCGGCAGGACGGCGAACGCGAAGATCACGGCGATGTTGCCGCGCTCGTCACGGGCGAAGCGCGAGAACGGGCGTGGTCTGCTATGGGTCTTGGGTGTGCGCGTCACGGCAGTCACCGGAGTTCGTTTCGATGCCTGACCGCTAAGCCTCGCTTCATAAGCGTTGGTAAATTCATCCTAGGAAAAACCGTAAGATGCCGGAGGAATACCTCCCGGCCCGGCGATTCCGTTTTTCTGCGTTAAGGCGCCGTCACAGGAACCATTCAAATTTGAACGAATCCAGGTGTCCGGGAATCGTGCCGTACAGGCCGCCATATGCTTGTTGAGACGGCATTTCGCGGCATTTTACGCGCTTGCGAAAGGATGACTTCCGACCCATATTTGAACGAACTGGTCGGTGCTTCGCCGCCAGGTCCGGAGCATGGCAAGTCGGGGATTTTGCCGGCTGTCCGGCCTGCAACTGGCCGCTTGTACTGATGTCTTCTGGAACTGATGTCTTCTGGAACTGCTTCTTCTGGGAATGCCGAACGCGCTTGCCATGCGACCCTTGCTTCCGATCGATATCTTGACGGCTAAAGCCACGCAGCCGCCGCGCGCGAATTCTCGCGTCACGCAAATGGCTGGTGATAACGGCCGCCCGGGAACGCCCGCCGGGCCGGGTACCTCGGTCATCACCAAGGTCAAGCCGCGCACCAAACGGCCGAGCCTCTACCGGGTGCTCATCCTGAACGACGACTACACCCCAATGGAGTTCGTCGTTCACGTGCTGGAGAAGTTCTTCCAGAAGGATGTGGAGGCGGCCACCAAGATCATGCTGCACGTTCACCATCACGGGATCGGCGAATGCGGCGTGTTTACCTATGAGATCGCCGAGACCAAAGTGACGCAGGTCATGGATTTCGCGCGCAAGCATCAACATCCTTTGCAATGCGTGATGGAAAAGAAGTAACCTGCATGACGCAGCGGCCGGAACCTTCGACACAGAGCCTGGTCCAAAGGAATCCGGTCTACAAGAAACGGCTCGCAAACTGAAAAAAATCGGCGGGGGCCGTAAAGGACGCAAATGCCAACTTTCTCGCAGAGCCTCGAGCAATCCCTGCACCGCGCACTCGCCGTGGCGAACGAGCGGCATCATCAATACGCAACGCTCGAACATCTCCTTCTTTCTCTGATCGACGACAGCGACGCCGCCGCGGTGATGCGCGCGTGCAGCGTCGATCTCGACAAGCTGCGCGCGAGCCTCGTCAACTATCTCGAGACCGAGTTCGAGAATCTCGTCACCGACGGCTCCGACGACGCGAAGCCCACCGCCGGTTTTCAGCGCGTGATCCAGCGCGCCGTCATCCACGTGCAGTCGTCCGGCCGTGAAGAGGTCACCGGCGCAAACGTGCTGATCGCGATCTTCGCGGAGCGCGAAAGCCATGCCGCGTATTTCCTGCAAGAGCAGGACATGACGCGCTACGACGCGGTCAACTACATCAGCCACGGCATCGCCAAGCGGCCGGGCCTGTCGGAATCGCGCCCGGTGCGCGGCGTCGACGAGGAAGCCGAGAGCAAGGGCGGCGAGGATGCCAAGAAGAAGGGCGAGGCGCTCGACACCTACTGTGTCAACCTCAACAAGAAAGCGCGTGACGGCAAGATCGACCCGGTGATCGGCCGCAACGCGGAGATCAACCGCGCCATCCAGGTGCTGTGCCGCCGCCAGAAGAACAATCCGCTATTTGTCGGCGACGCCGGTGTCGGCAAGACCGCGATCGCGGAGGGGCTGGCCAAGCGCATCGTCGATTCGGAGGTGCCGGATGTGCTGGCGGCGTCGACCGTGTTCTCGCTCGACATGGGCACGCTGCTTGCCGGAACCAGATACCGCGGCGACTTCGAGGAGCGGCTGAAGCAGGTGATCAAGGAACTGGAGGCGCATCCGAATGCGATCCTGTTCATCGACGAGATCCACACCGTGATCGGTGCGGGCGCGACGTCCGGCGGCGCGATGGATGCATCGAACCTGCTCAAGCCGGCGCTCGCTTCGGGCACGATCCGCTGCATGGGCTCGACCACCTACAAGGAATACCGCCAGCACTTCGAGAAGGACCGCGCGCTGGTGCGCCGGTTCCAGAAGATCGACGTCAACGAGCCGAGCGTCGAGGATGCGATCGCGATCCTGAAGGGTCTCAAGCCTTACTTCGAGGACTATCACAAGCTGAAGTACACCAACGAGGCGGTGGAAGCAGCCGTGCAGCTGTCCTCGCGCTACATCCATGACCGCAAGCTGCCGGACAAGGCGATCGACGTGATCGACGAATCCGGCGCGGCGCAGATGCTGGTGCCGGAGAACAAGCGCAAGAAGACGATCGGTATCAAGGAGATCGAGACGACGATCGCGACGATGGCGCGTATTCCGCCGAAGAGCGTGTCGAAGGATGACGCCGAGGTGCTGAAGCATCTTGAGGCGACGTTGAAGCGTGTGGTGTTCGGCCAGGATCGCGCGATCGAGGCGCTGTCCGCATCGATCAAGCTCGCGCGCGCGGGTCTGCGCGAACCGGAGAAGCCGATCGGCTGCTACCTGTTCTCGGGCCCGACCGGCGTCGGCAAGACCGAAGTGGCGAAGCAGCTCGCGGCGTCGCTCGGCGTCGAGCTGATCCGCTTCGACATGTCGGAGTACATGGAGCGGCACACCGTGTCGCGCCTGATCGGTGCACCTCCGGGCTATGTCGGTTTCGATCAGGGCGGTCTGCTGACCGACGGCGTCGACCAGCATCCGCACTGCGTGGTGCTGCTCGACGAAATCGAGAAGGCGCACCCTGATCTCTACAACGTGCTGCTGCAGATCATGGATCACGGCCGGCTCACCGACCACAATGGCAAGCAGGTCAACTTCCGCAACGTCATCCTGATTATGACCACGAATGCGGGCGCGGCCGATCTGGCGCGGCAGGCGTTCGGCTTCACCCGCAACAAGCGGGAAGGCGACGATCAGGAAGCGATCAGCCGGCAGTTCGCGCCGGAGTTCCGCAACCGGCTCGATGCGATCGTCTCGTTCGCGCATCTGAACTCGGATGTGATCGGCATGGTGGTCGAGAAGTTCGTGCTTCAGCTCGAGGCTCAGCTCGCCGACCGCGACGTCACTATCGAGTTGTCGGAACCCGCGAAGGAGTGGCTGATCAAGCACGGCTACGACGAGCAGATGGGCGCGCGGCCGATGGCGCGCGTGATCCAGGAGCACATCAAGAAGCCGCTCGCCGACGAGGTGCTGTTCGGCAAGCTGAAGGGCGGCGGCCACGTCCGCGTCGTGCTGGTCAAGGACGAGACAAGCGCGACGCCGGATCAGGACAAGATCGGCTTCGAGTTCGTCGACGGGCCGGTCGCGCCGAAGCCGGAGAAGCTTCCGGCGGCAGCGCGCAAGCGCAAGCCGAAGCCGCCGGGCGGCGCTCCGAAGGGGCCCGCGAAGCCGCTGGTGAAGGCGTAACGCTTCAGGACAAGAAATGAGAAAGGCCGGCATCACGCCGGCCTTTTGTTTTGGCGAAGATGCGACGGCGGTCAGTAACGCTTGAGCGCGGAGAGCACCATGTCGAACCTGCCGGCGACGACGGTGTTGACGCCGTAGCTCGAGACGACGGCGACCAGACCGCCGAGGCCCGCAGTCAGCACGAAGCCCGGGCGCACCCCGGCTGTATCGTCGGCCACGAAACCGCGCAACACGCCGCCACGCAGGCGTTGTCGCTCGGCGAAATCGATGACGTTGTCGCCGTCGCGGCGCATCTCGAACGCGAGCCCGGCTTCGTTGCCACGCCGCCAGATCGTGCGCGCCGGATAGATCTGGCCGCGATGCCAGACGGTAAGGCCCACGTGGCTGGAGAGCACGGTACCGAACGGAACTTCGACCTTGGCGCCGCGGGGCGAGAAGTTGCGAACGGTGCAGTCGATGGTCGAGCGCTGGTCGTTGAATGCGATGACGCCGCCGTAGAAAACCCGGCCGCGAGAAGCTTTCCGCCGTTCGATCATGATTGTTCTCTCTGGTTGTTATTTTCAACTAACCCGAGCGGGGCGATGCACGGAAGACGGGAAATCGGAAACGTTTTGTTAACCTAAACGGAGCGGTAGAGTCGTAGCAGTACGAGGGCGTGCTTGCGATTGTGACAGGCGGATATCGCCTGCGGCATGGCGCAAATGCTTCTGGCGCAGGGAGAAAATACCTCCGCCGTCTTGACGCGGCAGGCCTTCGCTGCGCGTCTAGTGCCTGCTTCCAACCTTGGCGAATCCCGTGGCTCTTCCGCCTTCAACATCCGAGACATGGCGCAGCCCGGCGCGAACATTCGCGCTGGGATTGCAGGAGTCGCTGAAGTCCGTGCTGGCCTACGTCCTGTTCGGCACCTTCATCGGCGTCGGTGCGCTCGCGCATGACACCGGCTTCAGCCTCGGCTGGGCGCTGGTCAGCTCGGCGCTGATCTGGGCGGGGCCCGCGCAAGTGATCCTGATGACGTCACTGCATTCCGGCGCGACCGTGATCCAGGCCGCGATCGCCGTGACGCTCACCGCCATCCGCCTGATGCCGATGGTGGTGTCGCTGTTGCCGATGATGCGCACACCAAACACGCGATTCTATCACCTCATCCTGCCGGCGCACTTCACGGCGGTCACGTTCTGGGTCGAGGGCTTCCGACTGTTTCCGCTGGTGCCGCGCGAGCGGCGCATCCTCTTCGGCAACGCCATGGGGACGGGCTTCGTCGTCATCTGCCTCGTTGCGACCGTGCTCGGCTATCAGATGGCGGCGAAACTGCCGCCGCTGTTCGGCGCTGCCGTTCTCGCGCTGACGCCGCTCACGTTCCTGTATTCGACCGCGCTCAACGCCAAGCAGACCGCCGACAAGGTTGCGCTGGTGTTGGGCATTGCCCTGTATCCGCTGGTGGCGACGTTCAAGACCGGCGTCGACATCCTGATCAGCGGCGTGCTGGCCGGGACGATCGCCTACGGCGTTCACGTCTGGCGGCGGAGGCGGCGATGAGCGATTTTATCGGCGACTGGCATGCGCTGTGGCTGCTCTTGATCGCCGGTATCCTGCCGAACGGCGTCTGGCGCATGCTCGGGGTGTGGGTCGGCGGCGGCATCGACGAAGGCTCGGAGATGCTGATCTGGGTGAGGGCGGTGGCGACCGCCATTCTCGCCGGCGTCATCACGCAAATCCTGGTCGCGCCGCCCGGTGCGCTCGCGACCGTGCCGATCGCGTTCCGCTTTGGCGCGGCAATCGCCGGCTTCGCGGCATTTCTCGGCTTCCGCAAATCCGTGCTCGCCGGTGTGCTGACCGGCGAGGCGGTGATCATCGCGGGGAAGCTGCTGTACGGCTGAGTTACGACTTGAGCGCCGCGATCATGCGTGTCGCGTGATCTTCCAGCACCTTCGGCTCGGCCTTGACGCTGGCGGCGGGCAACAGCGAGACGCCCTCGGTCCGCGGCATCACATGCATGTGCAGGTGAAACACCACCTGGCCGCCGGCGCGCTCGCTGTACTGCGCGATCGTCATGCCGTCGGCGTTGAAGGCCTTCTTCGCGGCAGCGGCGATCTTGTGCGCGGTGCGCGCCACGTGCGCCAGATCGTCCGGGGTGATGTCGAAAATGTTGCGCGCGGGTGCTTTCGGGATCACCAGCGTATGGCCGGGCGAGCGCGGCATGATGTCGAGGAAGGCATAGGTGTGGTCGTCCTCGTAGACCTTGTAGGCCGGCAGCTCGCCGCGCAGGATTTTCGCGAAGATATTGTTGGTGTCGTAGGCGGTCATGACGGCTCCGGCAGTTTGTCTTTTTGCGATTGTCGCCCGCGGCTGGATTATTCGCAAGCCTTGCGGAACGGACCCGCGTCGGTCAGTTCGCGCGCCGCCTCCTGCACGTAGTTGCGCTCGTGCTTGAGATAGTCGCGTACCGCGCGGCGCAGCGACGGATCCGCGAGATAGTGCGCGGAATGGGTGATGCGCGGCAGGTAGCCGCGCGCGATCTTGTGCTCGCCCTGCGCGCCGGCCTCGACCCATGTCAGCTTGCGGGAAATCGCGAAGTCGATGGCCTGATAGTAGCAAACCTCGAAATGCAGGAACGGATGATGCTCGATCGCGCCCCAGTGACGGCCGAACAGCGTATCCGAGCCGATGAAGTTGATCGCGCCGGCGATCCAGCGCGCGTTGCGCTTCGCCATCACCAGCACGATGTGGTCGCGCATCGTCTCACCAACCATCGCGTAGAATTCGCGGGTGAGGTAGGGGCGGCCCCACTTGCGCGATCCGGTTTCCATGTAGAATGCGAAGAACGCATCCCATGCGTCTTCGGTCAGGTCGCTGCCGGTGAGATGATGGATCGTGATTCCGTTGGCGACCGCCTCGCGCCGCTCGCGCTTGATCGCCTTGCGGTGGCGCGAGTTGAGCGTGCCGAGAAAATCGTCGAACGTCGCGTAACCGTCGTTGCGCCAGTGAAATTGCGTATCGGTGCGTTGCAGGAAGCCGTGCTCGGCAAGGAGCTTCCATTCGCTCTCCTGCGCAAAAGTGACGTGCACTGACGAGGCGTTGGTCGCCTGCGTCAATGCGATCAGTCCACGCGCGAGAACCGCGCCGATGGCGTCGCGATCGGCGTCGCCGCGGATGAGGAGACGTGGCCCGGTCGCCGGCGTGAACGGCACCGACGCCTGCAGCTTCGGATAGTATTCGCCGCCGGCGCGCATGAAAGCATCGGCCCAGCTATGGTCGAAGACGTATTCGCCCTGCGAATGCGATTTCAGGTAGCAGGGCACGATTCCGAGAATGCCGGAGGCGTTGCGCGCGATCAGGTGGCGGGGGCCCCAGCCGGCGCGGGGCGAGGCGGACTTCGACTCTTCCAGCGCGGAAAAGAACGCATGACTGACGAACGGATTGTAGCCGCCGCTGCCTTGCGCGCAGGCATCCCAGTCAGCGGCCGCGATCCGGGTCACGGATGAGACGGCTTCGAGCGTCAATTCGGGAGAGGACATCAGGCGAGTTCAATCCGCGCGGCGGCAGCAGGCTGACTATACAGATTGCGCGTGCGTGTGCCAGTTCAAGAGGCCGCGAGGAGTCCGGGGCACTACGGAACAAACCCTTCGAAAATCATCTGGTCGGCATGCTGGGCGGCGCGAGCGCGCTGCTCCGGCGTGCGCACGGTCCAGGTCAGCAGCGCGCAGCCAAAGATGTTGCGGGCGATCCATGGCGCGGGCGCGGGCAGCTCGTTCACCGAGTAGGCAACGAAATGCGGTTGCGTGCGGAATCCGTGGCGCAGGTGAAGCATACCGTCGCGCTTCTCCTGCGGCAGATGCGACCAGTAACTGTCATCGTAGGTGCGCTGGGCGACGATGCCACGGGTGAGGGTGGGCATCGCTTCGCGGATGGCGATGACCTGATCGGGATCGAATGACATCGCCGCCGCCGGGCCCTTGTAGCCACTGAGCACCTGCGCCATCCGCGCCGCGAGCTTGCGGTCGCCGGAGAAGTTGCTCTTCATCTCGATCACCAGCGGCGTGCGGCCGCCGACGAGATCGCAGAGATCGCCGAGCGTCATCATGCGATCGGATGTCGCCTTGAAGCTGACGGCTTTCAGTTCCGCCGCGGTCATGTCGATCAGCTCGCCCGCGCCGTCTTCGAGACGGCCGAGCTGGTGATCGTGATGCACCATCGCTTCGCCGTCGCGCGTGAGCTGAACGTCGACCTCGATCGCGAAGTTGCCGTTCACCGCGGCCGAGATCGCCGATGGCATGTTCTCGATGATACCGCGCGCCGCGGTGTGCAGTCCCCGGTGTGCCACCGGGCGAGCCGTCAGCCAGCCGGGCGCGCGCATCGCTCAGGCAACCTCGAAAATTGCTTCGACCTCCACCGCAGCGTCAGCGGGCAACGCGGACACGCCGACGGTGGTGCGGGCGTGGCGGCCCTTGTCGCCGAACGCGGCAACCATCAGATCGGATGCGCCGTTCAGCACTTTCGGTCCGTCGACAAATCCGGGCGCGGAATTGACGAAGCCGCCGAGGCGCACCACGCGCGCGACCTTGTCGAGATCGCCGAGCGCGGCCTTCACCTGCGCCAGCAGATTGATCCCGCAGACGCGCGCAGCGGCGGCGCCCTGTTCGACGGTGACGGCCGCGCCGCATTGACCCTTTGCAGCCACCTTGCCATCGGCCGTGAGGCAAATCTGTCCCGAGACGTAGAGCAGGTTGCCGGTGCGGACGAAGCCGACATAGTTGGCGACCGGCGCGCGCGGCTCATCCAGCACGATCCCCATCGCGCCAAGTTTCTGCTCGACCGTTCCCGCCATGTGCATTCCCCAAAAGCTGTTGTGTTGATGTGATAGGGCCGGGGCCGCCACGTCACGCGGCCGGTTCACTTTTGTCGCCGATGCGGGGGCGGCGTGCAAGCGGGCTCACCGGATACCTCTCGAATCCCAAAAAGTCACATTTTTCGCGTAAGTTGCGGATTTCGCTGTCTTCGGCCCCAGTTGCGGCGCAATCGGCGGATTACTACAGTTTCGAATCATTCTCGGGAGGTCTGCATGCTTCAGTCGGCGCACGTATCCATGCGGGGGATTGCCTGTTGGGTAGCGCTCGGTGGAGCTGCATTGATCGGAAGCGCCGCTCACGCCGCGCCGCCGCTGCCGTTCCTGTCGCATCAGGCGGTGTACGAACTGAGCTTGCAGAAATCGCGCGGCAACGCCTCGGTCAACAGCGCGCGCGGGCGCATTCTCTACAATTTCGTCGGCAGTTCATGCGAAGGCTACACCACGGAGTTCCGTCAGGTGTCGCAGCTCGACATGGGCGAATCGAAGTCGATCCTGAGCGACCTGCGTTCGACGAGTTGGGAAGACGGCGAGGGCAAGAGCTATCGCTTCAAGATCGAAACCCGCACCAACGAGGCCGCGACCAGCGCGGTCGACGGCATGGCGGAACGCACCAAGACCGGAATCACGGTGAAGCTGAAGCAGCCGAAGGCGAAGACCTTCACGCTCGATGCCGCAATCGTGTTTCCCACCGAACAAGTCCACCGCATTGTCGATGCGGCGAAGGCGGGCAAGTCGCTGCTCGAACTCGCGATCTATGACGGCTCGGACGACGGCGAGAAGGTCTACAACACGCTGACGGTGATCGGGCAGGCCATCCCGGGCGAGAAGGCGCCGGCGACGCCGGACGTGACGACGACGAGTGATCGTCTCAAGGGCCTGACGCGCTGGCCGGTGACGGTGAGCTACTACGATCGCAGCGTGAAATCGGGCACCGGCGAACAGACGCCGGTTTACGCGATGTCGTTCGAGCTTTACGAGAACGGCGTTTCGCGCGCACTCGTGCTCGACTACAACGACTTCGTCATCGCCGGCGCGATGGCCAAGCTCGATGTGAAGGACGTCAAGCCGTGTAAATAGGCTGAGCGCATCGCAATCTGCCATCGTCCCTGCGCAGGCAGGGACCCATACCGCGCAGAGCCTGTGTGGCAGACGGTGTGAGTTGTTTTCCAGATACGGAGTGTATGGCTCCCCGCTTTCGCGGGGACGACTCTGAGTGTGGTACTCGCACCTGGATGACGGGTATGGTCTATTCACCTTTTCCCGGCCCGTCGTACGAAATCCCCTTGATGATCGCTTCCTTGCCGAACTTCTTGCGCAAGCCATCCATTGCGCGTTCGGCGTGAGCCGTGCGCCGATCGATGAGGTCCGTTTCATCGGCTTCCGAAGCGGGCCTCAGCGCACTCACACCTGCACCGATGAGACGGAATGCGGTGCCGTCGATCTCGGCGGCGAGCATGTCACGGCTCACGGCGAAGATGCGGGCTGCAAGCTGCGTCGGCTGCGTGATCGAGCGCGAGCGGGTGCGCTGACGGAAATCAGCCGTCTTCAGCTTCAGCGTGATCGTCGTGCCGGCGTGCTCGCCGGCTTTCAATCGTCCTGAGACCTTCTCGCACAATCGCCAGAGCTTCTTCTCCAGCGAGGCGAAGTCACGGATGTCGGTCTCGAATGTCGTCTCGCTGGAAATGGTCTTGGCGCCGCGATCCGGCTCGACGCGGCGATGGTCGATGCCGCGCGCGAGCCGCCAAAGCCTGCGGCCCTCGTCGCCGAACTGCTTCATCAGGTCGGTTTCGTCGGCGCGTTGCAGATCAGCGATGATGCGGAAACCCCGTGATGACAGGCGTTCCTGTGTTGCCGGTCCGACGCCATAGATGAAGCTCACGGGCCGCTCCGCAAGCATCTGCACGGCCTGTTCCTGATCGAGGGCAGCGAATCCGCGCGGCTTGTCGAGGTCGGACGCGATCTTGGCGAGGAACTTGTTCGGTGCGAGGCCGACCGACACGGTGATGCCGATGCCGTCTTCCACCTCGCGCGCGAAGCGTGCCAAAACCTTCGCCGGAATCATGCCGTGCAACAGCTCGGTGCCGGACAGATCGAGAAACGCTTCGTCGATCGACAGCGGTTCGACAAGCGGCGTCAGCGCCCGCATGGCCTGACGCACCTCGCGGCCGACGCGGACGTACTTCGCCATGTCGGGCTTGACGACGACCGCATGCGGGCACAGCGCCAGCGCTTTGAACATCGGCATCGCCGATCGCACGCCGTAGGTGCGCGAGATGTAGCAGGCGGCCGATACCACGCCGCGCTTGCCGCCGCCGATGATGACCGGCTTGTCGGCGATCGCCGGATTGTCCCGTTTTTCGACGGTCGCATAGAAAGCGTCGCAGTCGATGTGGGCCAGCGAGAGGCTTTTCAGCGAGCGGTGGCGCAAAAGGCGCGGCGAGCCGCATTCGGCGCAGCGCGGCGCGGGATGGCGGATGTCGTGCAGGCAATCGCGGCAGAAACCGGGGAGCGGGCCCGAATCTGGAGAAGGGCTGTCCCGGCGCTCGGTGGTCACGGCACGTCGCGCTCCCACTGCGGTTCGCCGAGCGCCTCGCGTGCGGCCGAAATGGTGCGCGGTTCGAGTCCAGCCGAGGTGGCGAACGCCGCGACGGTTACTTCGTCGCGGAGCACGAAATCGAGTACGCCGGCAAGGAATTGGGGATCGGATGCGCTGGCCCGCAGCGTATCCGGACCGATACCGGTTTCGGCCAGGAACCGGCCCAGCAGCGTCATATCGCGCGCGACGAAGGAAAGTGCCTGAATCGCCACGATTTCAGCAGCTTGGCGAGGGTCGGTAGGAGCCTTTCTCATCGTCAGTGTTTGCCTTTCCGTAACCTATCGTCTCTATTTTGAATCATCATGCCCAAGTCTGGTTGAACGAAGTCTAATTGAATTGCTTGGCCGATACTTGAGGCATTTTGCGGAGATTTGGGAGGACGGATGGCAAAGACCGTCCTGATCGTCGAGGACAACGAGCTCAACATGAAGCTCTTTCGCGATCTGCTTGAGGCTCATGGCTACCAGACCGCCGCCGCCCGCAACGGCATGGAGGCGCTCACGCTCGCACGCAAGCACCGTCCCGATCTCATTCTGATGGATATCCAGTTGCCGGAGGTTTCCGGCCTCGAAGTGACCCGCTGGATCAAGGACGATCCGGTACTCTATGCGACCCCCGTCGTCGCCGTCACCGCCTTTGCCATGAAAGGTGATGAAGAGCGAATCCGCGAGGGCGGATGTGAAGCCTACCTGTCTAAGCCGATCTCGGTCGGCAAATTCATTGAAACCGTCCGACGCTTTATCGGATGAGGAGAGTTGTATGTCCGCCCGCGTGCTCGTCGTCGATGACATTCCCGCCAACGTCAAGCTGCTCGAAGCGCGGCTGTCGGCTGAGTATTTCGACGTCGTCACAGCCAATTGCGGCACGCAGGCGCTGGAGATCGCCGAGAAGGCGGAGTGCGACATTATCCTGCTCGACGTAATGATGCCGGACATGGACGGCTTCGAGGTCTGCCGCCGCCTGAAAGCCAATCCGAAGACCCACTTCATTCCGGTGGTGATGGTGACGGCACTCGACCATCCGTCCGACCGCGTGCGCGGTCTTGAAGCCGGCGCCGACGATTTCCTGACCAAGCCGGTGTCGGACGTTGTGCTGATTGCTCGCGTGCGGTCGCTGACGCGCCTGAAGATGATGACCGATGAGCTGCGCATGCGCGCGATCACCTCGCTCGAAATCGGCGTGCAGGCGCCGGAGCGTGAGGCGGTGGCGGACCAAGGCAAGGGCGGGCGCATTCTTCTGGTCGACGATCGGCCGTCGTCCTACGAGCGGCTGGCGCCGGTGTTGGCGGCCGAGCACAACGTCGACGTCGAAACCAATCCGGCGGATGCGGTGTTTCATGCGGCCGAGGGCAACTACGATCTGCTGATCGTCTCGCTCGGTCTTGAGAACTTCGACGGCCTGCGGCTGTGCAGCCAGGCGCGCTCGCTGGAGCGCACGCGCAATATGCCGATCCTCGCCATTTCCGATGCCGACAACAATTCGCGGCTGCTGCGCGGCCTCGAAATCGGCGTCAACGATTACCTGCTGCGCCCGGTCGACAAGAATGAGCTGCTGGCGCGCGCGCGCACGCAGATCCGCAAGCGCCGCTACACCGATCATCTGCGCGACAACGTGCAGAATTCGATCGAGATGGCGATCACCGACGCGCTGACCGGGCTGCACAACCGCCGTTACATGGAAACCCACGCCAACTCACTGGCTGAGCAGGCGGCCTCGCGCAACAAGCCGCTGGCGCTGATGATCCTCGACATCGACTTCTTCAAGTCGATCAACGACGGCTACGGCCACGATGCCGGCGACGACGTGCTGCGCGAATTTGCGGTGCGTATCCGCAAGTCGATCCGCGGCATCGATCTCGCCTGCCGCTACGGCGGCGAGGAATTCGTCATCGTCATGCCGGAAACCGACCTGCATGTCGCGGGAATGGTGGCTGACCGCCTGCGCCGCTCGGTCGCCGGTGAGCCGTTCACGATCGAGAAGGGCACGCGCCGCATCGACGTCACCGTGTCGATCGGCATCTCCGCACTTGAAGGTCAGGCCGAGCCGGTGGCGGATGTGATGAAGCGCGCCGACCAGGCGCTCTACCGCGCCAAGCACGAAGGCCGCAACCGCGTGGTGGCGACGCCGTCGCCGTTCGCGCAGCCGTCGAATGGCGCGCCGATGATGCGCAGCGCACGCTAATGCGGAGCAGCCGTTGTGGGCAGAGCCTGCAACGGCCAAAAATCAAATCCCCAATTAGTACCGGTACGAACTGTATGAGTTCGGCGGCAGCCGTGTGCTGGCGCTCGGCTGCGACCAGCGCGACGGCGACGAGATACGGCGCGATCCGGTATCAGTCGTCTGCGTCACCGGATCAGCGGAGCAGCTCGCTGGCTTGGTCATGCGGCTGCGCATGAACTCGTTCGCTTCGCGCGACGGCAGATCGCGCGTCAGTGTCAGCTTGTCGAGCGTGCAGGCGAGCTGATGCGGGCTCGGCTTGGTGCCGGTGCCGTCGCAGTACCAGCCCATCAGGTAGACCGATGGCACGTCGAAGCGGGAGCGATAGGCGAGGCATTGCTTCCAGCGTCCGTCGATGTCGGCGCGCATCTCGACGGCGCGGACCGAACCGAAGCGCGTTTCGAGATCATGGTAGGTCGATGTCATGATGTGCCGCACGTTGCGCAGCAGGTTGGCGTCATGGAAATTGGCGCTCAGCCGATCAACCGGAACGGTGCCGTTCGGCGGCATGAAGAGAGCGGCGGTGAGGTCGGTTTCGCGATTGTGGATCGCGCCGTAGTGCATGATCTCGACGCGGCCGAGCCGGCCGACCTTGAGGATGCTGCTGCGAACCGGAAGGTTCGCCACGGCCTTCGCATTGATGCTGAATGCCGGAGGAGCATCGACCGTCGTGACGCGGTGTCCGTAAATCCACAACACGAAGAGGCCGATGCCGCCGAGGACGACCGCGCCGACCGCATAGAAAGTGTAGCGGATCAAACCGCCCGCCACCGTGACGGCAGACATCATCTGCCCGCCGTTTATTCCGGTGCTGTTTCCGAAGCTCAACGCCGCCTCCCATTCTTCGCTGGGTTTGACGGCTTTCTCGCACGAAAAGGTTGCGTGTTTTGCTGTCACAATCGCGCGGCGGAACCAAATTACGGCCGAGCGTGAATAGGGGGTTACCGCTAGGTAGGAATCCTGACCCCAAATGAAAACGGGGCCTTAAAGGCCCCGTGCGTTCAACGCGATAACGGCAAGAGTTACTTGATCTTGGATTCGCGGAATTCGACGTGCTTGCGCGCGACCGGATCGTACTTCTTCTTCACGAGCTTGTCGGTCATCGTGCGCGAATTCTTCTTGGCGACATAGTAGAAGCCGGTGTCGGCCGACGACACGAGCTTGACCTTGATGGTGACGGCTTTCGCCATGGCAGAATGCTCCGGGTGTTCAAATCTGGATGTCTGGAGACGGCTGGGCCGATCCAGCGATCCGGTCCCGCGTTTTGCCGGAAACTAGCCAGAAACACCCCAAAGTCAAGGATTTGGGGACCAGTTTGGCCGGTTGCTGTGCTGCTCCGCGCCCGAAATCAGCAAAAAATGGCGATAAACCGCCCGATTCCAGGGATCATTGCTTGAGAAACGCTTGCGGCAGCCCGCCAGCCTAGTTCGTCAGAACGTCCATCCGCATGCCCTTGCCGCCGACCGCATGGAAGAACGGGAAGGGAGCGTCATGGCGGAGCGGTCCGGTAGCGAGGCGCTTCTCCAGCTCGCGCAGCACGTTCTTGGTCATCACATGCGCGTCCTCGAGCGGCTTCGATCCGATCTCGACCCACACGAGCTCGACCAGCTCGGCATCCGCATGCACCACACCCGGCACGGTATGCGCGATGCTCGATGCATCGGCAGTGAAGAAGCGCGTGTCGAACCGGCGCACGCGGCCGGGCGGGGTGATCGCGCGCGCGATCAGGAACAGACCCGACGGGTCGGGCACGATGCCGGCCTCGGCGAAGGGCTTCCACACGCCGTCCAGCTTCGGCATCGCGCCGGCGACCTTGCGGCCGAGGCAGAGCCCGGTTTCTTCGCAAGCTTCGCGAATGGCGGCGACGGCGAGGGCGCGCGCGCGCGAGGCTTCGGTCTTCGGGCTGCCCTTGGCGAGATTGCGTTCGAGTTCCTTCGGAATCGGCGCGGCTACCGGTACGCGGCCGTCGGCCTTGTCGACGCGGCCGCCGGGACACACGAACTTGCCCGGCATGAACACGACCTTGTCGTGACGCTTGCCGACGAGAACCTTCGGCACCGAACCGGAGCGATCGACCAGGATCAGCGTCGCAGCATCCTTCGGTCGGTAATAGGGGTGGCTGCTGTCCTCGAAATCCTTGTGCTTGGGATCTTTCGAAATCTGTTCGATCGTGTCGTTCATTCCATCCCCGGTGAATTCGGTGCGTTGCTCAATGCTGGCCGGACCATACAATCCGTGTCGTGAAACGCGAACCCGCCCGGGGAATATCAGCTCTGCCTCTTGAGCGCGCTGTCCGCAGAGCGGAATCAGAACTAACGGCGTTTGCCGGGTTTCTTGCCCTTCTTGCCTTTTCTTTTATCCTTGCCCTTGAACTTGCGGCCCTTCGGCTTGTCTCGGCCGGGGCCGACCTTGCGGGGCGGTTCGCCGCGTTTTTTGTTCGCAAGGTGGGATTTGCCGCGCTCGTGGCGTACGCCGTGCGAGGGAAGCTGACCCTCGGACAACAGTTCGAACCGCAGTGCGCCTGCTACCGGCGCGGCTTCGACCAGCTTCACGTCGACCACGTCGCCGAGCCGATGCATCGCGCCCGAGCGCGAGCCGATCAGCGCGTGACGTGTCTCGTCGTGGTTGAAGTACTCGGAGCCGAGCGTGCGGATCGGCACGAAGCCGTCGGCGCCCGTGTCGCTGAGCTTGATGAACAGGCCGGCGCGGGTGACGCCGGAGATGCGGCCCTGGAACGTCGCGCCGATACGATCGGCGAGATGATGCGCGATCAGCCGGTCGACGGTTTCGCGCTCGGCCTTCATGGCGCGGCGCTCGGTGAGCGAGATTTGTGCCGCGACTTCTCCGAGCGTTTCCGGCGTTTCATGTTCGGGCAATGCCCCATCGCCGAGGCGAAGGCCACGGATCAGCGCACGATGCACCACAAGATCGGCGTATCGGCGGATCGGCGAGGTGAAGTGGGCGTAGCGGCGAAGATTCAGGCCGAAGTGCCCGTAGTTTTCCGACGAGTATTCCGCCTGCGCCTGCGAGCGCAGGACAACTTCGTTGACGAGCGGTTCGGCGTCATGGCCGCGCACGCGCTCAAGGATGCGGTTGAACTGCTCGGGGCGCAACGCGCCGGAGCGCGCGAACGGCAGGTCGAGCGTCTTCAAGAATTCCTGCAGCGCGTGGACCTTCTCCATCGTCGGCTCGTCGTGCACGCGATAGATCAGCGGCAGCGCGTATTTCTCCAGCGCCTCGGCGGCGGCGACGTTGGCGAGAATCATGAACTCCTCGATCAGCCGGTGCGCATCGAGCCTTTCCGGCACGATAACGCGATCGACCGTTCCGTCCGGCTTCAGCAGGATTTTGCGTTCGGGCAGGTCGAGATCGAGCGGATCGCGGGCGTCGCGCGCCTGCTTCACGCAGGCATACGCCGCCCACAGCGGTTTGAGGATCGGATCGAGCAGGGGACCGGTCGTGTCATCCGGCTTGCCGTCGATCGCGGCCTGCGCCTGCGCGTAGGCGAGCTTCGCGGCCGAGCGGAACAGCACGCGATGGAACGAGTGCGATGTCTTGCGGCCGTCCTTGCCGATGACCATCCGCACGGCGAGCGCGCCGCGCGCTTCACCCGGCACCAGCGAGCAGAGATGGTTCGAGATGCGCTCGGGCAGCATCGGCACGACCCGGTCCGGGAAATAGACCGAGTTGCCGCGCCTCAATGCTTCGCGATCGAGCGCCGAGCCGGGCCGCACGTAGTAGGCGACGTCGGCAATCGCCACATGCAGGATGTAACCGCCCTTGTTGGCGGGATCGCGGTCGGGCTCCGCATGCACCGCGTCGTCGTGATCCTTCGCATCCGGCGGGTCGATGGTGATGAGCGGAATGTCGCGCCAGTCCTCGCGGCCTTTGAGTGTCGCGGGCTGCGCGGCTTCGGACTCGGCGATCGCGGCCTGCGGGAAGACGTTCGGAATGTCGTGCGCGTGGATGGCGATCAGGCTGATCGCTTTCTCGGAGTTGAGCGAGCCGAGGCGCTCCTTCACCTTGCCGGAGGGCAGGCCGTAGCCGCGCCCGCGCATGAGGTCGACGCTGACGAGGTCGCCGTCCTGCGCCCCGCCGGTTTCAGTCGGCGCAATCGAGAGCTCGCGGCCGGCCTGTTTCTTGTCAACGGGCACGAGGCGTCCGCCACCGTCCTGCGTTTTGCGGAAGATACCGAGAACGCGCGTCTTCGCCTTGTCGAGAATGCGGATGACGCGGCCGGTGTAGCTGCCATCCTTTTCGTGCTCGACGCGCATCAGCACGCGCTCGCCGACACCGGAAACGGTGCCAGGCTTGGCGCGGCGCGGGACGAACACGACGATCACCGGCACCGGGCCGCTGAGCTCTTCGTCCCATTCGGTCGGAGACGCGATCAGTTCGCCATCGGCATTGCGGCCGGTGATGTCGGCGATGAGCGTCGGTGGCAGCGCGGCGGTCTCGCTGACGGTGCGGCCTTGCTTCTTGATCACGCCGTCGTCGGTTAGCTCGCGCAGGATGCGCCGCAGCTCGGCGCGATCGGCATTTTTCAGGCCGAAGTGCCGGGCGATCTCTTTGGTTCCAGCCTTGCCCGTCTGCGAGCGCACGAACGCGATGATTTCATCCCGCGAGGGAAATGAGTCGGTCGCATTGCGTGCCTTACTCACAATCGTTAGCTGGCCTTTCCGGCGTTCTTTTTCGCGGCAGTTTTGGCCGTCTTCGCCGCCGGCTTGGTCTTGCCAGTGATGGGTGTGCGCGCTTTCGCGGCCGCAGCGTCATCCGCCTTGGCTTTCTTCGCAGGCGCCTTCTTGACCGGTTTCGCCGGAGCATCGTCAGCGGCTTTTGCCTTCTTTGCCGGTTTGGCCGCCGACTTGGCTTTGGCGCCGCGCTTTGCCTTGCCGCCGCCCTTGGCCGCACGCTCGTCGATCAGCGCGATCGCTTCCGCGAGGGTGATGGTGTCCGGTGTCTTGTCGCCGGGGATGGTCGCGTTGATGCCGTTGGCGCTGACATACGCGCCGTAGCGGCCCTTCTTCGCGACGATCGCGCCATGCTCCGGATGATCGCCGATCGGCTTGCCGGGATCGGCGCCGAAGCGCTTGCTCGGGCCTTTGGCGATCTTCTCCGCGATCAGCGTCACGGCGCGGTTGAGGCCGACGGTGTAGACCTCGTCGCCCGCTTCCAGGCTCACGTAGGTCTTTTCGTGCTGCACGTACGGACCGAAGCGGCCGATGCCGGCCTTGATCGGCTCGCCGCTCTCCGGATGGATGCCGACGATGCGCGGCAGCGACAACAGTTTCAGCGCCAGCTCAAGTTCGACGTCCGACGGCGAGGTGCCCTTCGGAATGCCGGCGCGCTTCGGCTTCTCGTCTTCGCCGTAATCCTTCGGCTCGCCGAGCTGGATGTACGGCCCGAAGCGGCCCGACTTGATCGCGACATCGAGACCGGTCTCGGGGTCCTTGCCGAGAATGCGGTCGCCGCCGTCGCCATCGCCGCCCGAAGCGAGCGGACGGGTGTAGCGGCACTCCGGATAATTGGTGCAGCCGACGAACGCGCCGAACTTGCCGGCCTTCAGGTTCAGTTTGCCGGTGCCGCAGGTCGGGCACTGGCGCGGATCGCCGCCGTCTTCGCGTGGCGGATAGATATGCGGGCCGAGCATTTCGTCGAGCGCATCGAGCACTTGCGAGACGCGCAACTCCTTGATGTCGTCGACTGCGCCGATGAAGCCCGTCCAGAAATCCTTCAGCACCTGACGCCAGGCGATCTCGTTGTTCGAGATCTTGTCGAGTTGCTCTTCGAGCGATGCCGTGAAGTCGTACTCGACATAGCGGGCGAAGAAGTTCTCGAGGAACGCGACGACGACGCGGCCCTTGTCCTCGCCATGCAGGCGCTTCTTGTCGAGCTTGACGTAGCCGCGATCCTTCAACACTTGAATGATCGAGGCGTAAGTCGACGGGCGGCCGATGCCGAGTTCTTCCATGCGCTTGACGAGCGAGGCTTCCGAGAAACGCGGCGGCGGCTCGGTGAAGTGCTGCGTCACCGCGAGACTGTTGCGTTTCAGCGCACCGCCTTCGCTCATGGCGGGCAGGCGGCGGCTCTCGTCGTCTTCCGGATCGTCGTCACGGCCTTCCTGGTAGACCGCGAGGAAACCGTCGAACTTGATGACCTGGCCGGTGGCGCGCAGCTCCAGCGCCCGCCCGCCCGCTTTCGCGGCAATGTCGACGGTGGTGCGCTCCATCTCGGCTGATTCCATCTGGCTCGCCAGCGTGCGCATCCAGATCAGCTCGTAGAGCCTGTACTGGTCGTTATCGAGACGCGAGCGCAGGCTCGACGGACGGCGCGAGAGGTCGGTCGGGCGGATCGCTTCGTGCGCCTCCTGCGCATTCTTCGCTTTCGTCTGATAGTCGCGCGGCGTGTCGGGAACGTAGGCCTTGCCGTAGTCCTGGCCGATCACGGTGCGCGCCTGCGCGATCGCTTCCGGCGCGATCTGCACGCCGTCGGTCCGCATATAAGTAATGAGGCCGGTGGTTTCGCCGCCGATGTCGATGCCCTCATAGAGGCGCTGCGCGATACGCATGGTGATCGCCGGTGCGAGGCCGAGCTTGCGGCTCGCTTCCTGCTGCAAGGTCGAGGTGGTGAAAGGCGCATACGGGTTGCGTCGCGCCGGCTTCGCCTCGACCGAAGTGACCTGATAGGTTGCCGCTTCGAGCGATTTCTTGAAATCGTCGGCTTCTGGGCCCGAGCCGATGTCGAGGCGTTGCAGCTTCTTGCCGTCTGCGCCGACAAGGCGCGCTTCGAACATGTCGCCCTTCGGCGTCGCCAGCGTCGCGATCAGCGACCAGTATTCGCGTGCGACGAACTTCTCGATTTCGAGCTCGCGATCGCAGACAAGCCGCAGCGCCACCGACTGCACGCGGCCGGCCGAGCGCGCGCCCGGCAGCTTGCGCCACAGAACGGGCGAGAGGGTGAAGCCGACCAGGTAGTCCAGCGCGCGGCGCGCCATATAGGCGTCGACCAGCGCGCCGTCGATCTGGCGCGGATGCTTCATCGCGTCGGTGACGGACTGCTTGGTGATGGCATTGAAAACGACGCGCTCGATTTGCTGGTCCTTCAGCGCGCGCTTCTCCTTCAACACTTCCAGCACGTGCCAGGAGATCGCTTCGCCTTCGCGGTCAGGGTCGGTTGCGAGGATCAGCTTGTCGGCGCCCTTCACGGCGCGCGCGATATCGTTCATGCGGCCGGCGGCCTTCGGATCGACCTCCCAGATCATCTTGAAGTTGGCCTCCGGATCGACCGAGCCGTTCTTGGCCGGCAGGTCGCGGATATGGCCGAATGAAGCCAGCACCTCGTAGGAGGAGCCCAAATACTTATTGATCGTCTTGGCCTTCGCAGGCGACTCGACAATGACGATATTCATGATTTTCCAAGTGCTTACGGGAGAGGAGGGGATCGACTCGCAGGCGCAGCCCGATCCTCGTTGCGCCGGAACATGGGTAAAGAGACCCCCGCTGTCAAATCGCTATCCAGAGCGGGCGCTCCAGCCCGGCTTGAATATGCTCTCAAAAGTTGTGGTTAATTAAACCTGAGATTGTGCTCTTAATAGGGGATCGATAAAAAGATACAACCTATAGATGAGCGCGCAGGCGTTATGAGGCCCTCCATAATGAGTCAGCGTGGAGCCCGCTGGAATCTCAACGATCCGTTGCCGGCCGAGGGAACCGGCGATTCTCTGGAAGCGGCAGGGTTTATCGCGGCCTCTGTTGGGGAACTCGCGCAGATCGCGCGCCGCCATCATCTTGAAACGCTTGGATTTCTTCTCGACATGGCGCTGCTCGAAGCCGAGGACGTGATCCGCATCCGGCAGATGCAGGCGAAAAACTGATCGCGGTTCCAACGGGGCTTCAGTTGGGTTCCATGCAATATCCGCAAAAACAGAAAACCGATCATGCGGTTTCCGGATACAACTTAAGCACGCAGTTTAACGGACCGGATGGACTTTTATGTCTTGATCACGCTCAGGTTTGGCGCGCGAGAGATAGATAATGAGTTTGGCGGACGACGTCCGGCCGCGAAGGCGGGTGCTGCTGGCATCCGACCGGCAGGACAACAGCGAGGAACTGGCGCAGATTCTCTCCGCCGTCGGCGATGTCTCGATCGTGCCGACCGCGGGAATTCCCGATCATCCGCAAAAGCAGTTCAGCGGCGTGGTGGTCGATATCGACCTGCGCTCGACGGCGGCGATCCAGCAGGTGCGGCGGAAGCTGCTCGGCAAGAACTACGAGAACATGCCGCGGCTTTTCGTGCTCGCCGGTTCGCTGCACCACGGTTCGACGCAAGCATGGGCGCTCGGAGCGACTGATACGATCCAGCGGCCGTTCGATGCAGCCAGCATCCAGAAGCGGCTGCGCGCCGTTCTGCCCGATGACGGCGAGGACGAGCGTGAAGCGAAGCGCGAGGCACTCAACAACGGCGTCAGCGCCGCGCACAAGGTCATGGTGAAGATCTTCGCCAAGCTGCCGTTCGGCAATCCGCTGACCTTGCAGGACGTGATGGAGGCCGAAGGGCCGATCCTGAAGGCGATCAAGCGCACCTCGATCAAGGACTGGCTGATCACCGTCGGCCGCCATCACAATCACACCTACCGGCATTGCCTGTTCGTCACCGGCTTCGCCGTCGCCTTCGCGCAGCATCTCGGCATGCGCGAGGAGGATCAGCGGCGGCTGGCGCGTGCGGGATTGCTGCACGACGTCGGCAAGGCGTTCATTCCGCTGTCGATCCTCGACAAGCCGGGGCCGCTCGACGAAGCGGAGATGATGACCGTGCGCAAGCACGCACAACTCGGCTACGACGCGCTGATCGCACAGGGCGGATATCCGCGCGAAATGCTCGACGTCGTGCTGCACCACCACGAAATGCTTGATGGCTCCGGCTATCCCGATGGCCTCCATGCCGATGGCATCGCCGACATCGTGCGCATGATCACGATCGTCGACATCTACGCGGCGTTGGTGGAAGACCGCGCTTACAAGCGGGCGTTCTCGCGGGCGGAAGCGTTCGCCATCATGGAAGACATGGGCGGCAAGCTCGATCGTCACCTGCTGATGGCGTTCCGTCCAGTGGCGATGGGAAGCTGAGACTTCTCTTCGATCGCAATGTCGTCATCCTGAGGTGCCGGCGCGAAGCGGCGGGCCTTGAAGGATGAGGTAGATATGCGTATGTGCAAACCATCCTTCAAGGCTCGCGACTGTCGTCGCTCGCACCTCAGGATGACGCCGGAATTTGCTTTCGCGGCGACCTATAGCAGCGATACCAGTCCGCCGCCGTGACGCTCCAGCCGGCCGGCGAGTTCAAGCTCCAGCAATACCGTGCGCACGATCGCGGGCGGTGCATCCGCCATGCGCACCAGATCGTCGATGCCGATCGGCGAGGGGCCGAGCAGTCCGATAATGCGGGCGCGGGCGCTGTCGTCCGGCTCGCCCGCGATGAATTCGTCGTCCGGTTCTTCACTCGGCAGCTCGATCGGCTTGTCGATGATCGGTGTGATGACATCGATCACGTCGGAAGCTTGCGTCGTCAGCGTCGCACCTTGCCTGATCAGATCGTTGGTGCCTGCGCAGCGCGGATCGAGCGGCGAGCCGGGGACCGCGAAGACCTCGCGGCCCTGTTCATTGGCGATGCGCGCGGTGATCAGAGAGCCGGAGCGATGCGCGGCTTCGACCACGACAACGCCGAGTGCGACGCCGGAGATCAGGCGATTGCGGCGAGGGAAGTCGCGGGCACGCGGAGCATGGCCCATCGGCATTTCCGAGATCGCGCCGCCGGATGACAGGATTGCCGCGAGCAGACCTTCGTGCTCGGCCGGATAGATCTTGTCGTGGCCCCCGGCGAGGACCGCGAGCGTCCCGGTCGCGAGCGTTGACTGATGCGCCGCCTGATCGATCCCGCGCGCGAGGCCCGATGCGATGACGAAGCCCGCTTCGCCAAGATCGCGCGCCAATGCGCCGGCGAATTTGAGCCCGGCGCCGGAGGCGTTGCGCGAGCCGACGATCGCGATCATCGGTCGCGCCATGGCACCGAATTCGCCGCGCACGCCCAGCAGCGGCGGGGCGTCGTCGATGGTGGCAAGGCGCGGCGGATAGCCGGGCTCGCCCGGTGCGCGCAGATGAACGCCGATCCGCAGGCCGCGCTCGATCTCCTGCTCGGCTTCCACCTGCGAGCAGATGCGTGCGGGGGACGCGGCGCCGCCGCGCCGCGCGAGATCGGGCAAGCGTTCGAGCGCCTCGTGCGCGCCGCCATAGTGGTTGATGAGCGAGCGGAACGTGCGCGGTCCGACATTGCCGGAGCGGATCAGCCGCAGCCAGTCGATGCGCTGCGCGTCGGTCAAACGAAGGCCGGTCTGTTGCGATTGATCCACGCGAGCTCCTGGAGGCGAGGAAGCTTGGCGGAACGTCGAGATTCCAGCAACGGCAGGAACTAGGAGGGCTACCCTTTCGCGCCGATCTTGCTTTCGGTGCCGGCCAGCAGCCGCGAGATGTTGGCGCGATGCGCAAACCACAACAGCAGCGTCAGCACGCCGAACAGGATCGCCAGCGCGATGTGATGCTGCCACAGCAGGAACGCGGGCGTTAGCGCGGTCGAGACGAGCGCCGCCAGCGATGAATAGCGGAAGATGAAGGCCACCGTGAGCCAGATGGCGCCGAGCACGAGGACCGCCGGCCAGAACAGGCCGAGCAGCACGCCGATGTAGGTCGCGACGCCCTTGCCGCCCTTGAACTTCAGCCACACCGGATAGAGATGACCAATGAACGCGCCGAACCCGGCCGCCATCGCCGCATTCGGGCCGCCCAGATAGACACCGGCGATCACGACGGCGACGGTCCCTTTCAGTGCATCGCCCAGCAGCGTCCCCGCGGCGAGCGCCTTGTTGCCGGTGCGCAGGACGTTGGTCGCGCCGATGCTGCCGGAGCCGATGGTGCGGATGTCCTGGGTGCCCGCGAGACTGGTCAGCACGAGGCCGAACGGGATCGAGCCGAGCAGATAACCGAGGATGAGGGCGGCGATAATGGAGAGGGTCATGATGTCTCCGTAGCGCTGGTCGTCAGACCAGCTCGAACACCGTACGCCCGCCGACGATGGTTCGCACCACCCGGCCGGAGAATTTTGCCTCGTCGAACGGCGTATTTTTACACTGTGACTTGAGGTCGGCCGGATCGAGCACCCACGGCACGTCGGCGTCGATCACGATCACATCGGCCGGTGCGCCGGGCCGCAGGGTGCCGCCCTGAAGGTTGAGCAGTTCGGCAGGGCGGGTCGACATGGCGCGGATCAGCGTCTTCAACTCCAGTTCGCCCGAATGCATCAGCCGCAGCGCGGCTGGCAGCATGGTCTCGATGCCAATGGCTCCGGGAGCGGCCTCGGCGAACGGCAGGCGCTTGGTTTCGACGTCCTGCGGATTGTGATCCGACATGATCACATCGATCAGGCCCGACGCCAGCGCCGCGACCAGCGCCTTGCGGTCGGCCTCGGCGCGCAGCGGCGGCGACAGCTTCAGGAACGTGCGGTAGGGCCCGATGTCGTTTTCGTTCAGGGTTAGGTGATTGATCGAGGCGGACGCGCTGACGCGCAGCCCGGCGTCACGCGCGCGTTTGAGGATCTCGAGCGAGTCGATGCAGGTGAGGGAAGCTGCGTGATAGCGCCCGCCGGTCAGTGCCGTGAGGCGCATGTCGCGCTCGAGCATCACGGCTTCGGCGGCGGCGGGAATGCCCATCAGGCCGAGACGGGCGGCGAACTCGCCTTCGTTCATCACGCCTTCGCCGATCAGGTTCCTGTCCTCGGTGTGATGCACGATCAGCGCATCGAAATCGCGGGCGTAGGTCAGCGCGCGGCGCATCACCTGCGCATTGACGACGCTCGCAAGGCCGTCGGTGAAAGCGACCGCACCGGCGGCCTTCAGGAGACCGATTTCGGTCATCTCCTCGCCGCGCAGGCCCTTGGTCAGCGCCGCCATCGGATGGATGTTGACGATCGCGGTGTCGCGGGCGCGCCGCAGCACGAAATCGACCGTCGCGGAGTTGTCGATCGCGGGCAGCGTATCCGGCTGGCAGATCAGGGTTGTGATGCCGCCGGCGGCTGCCGCCTGGCTCGCGGATGCAAACGTCTCGCGATAGCCGGCGCCGGGCTCGCCGATGAACGCGCGCATGTCGATCAGGCCGGGGGCCACGATCCGGCCCGAGCAATTGACGATGTCGGTGCCTTCCGGCACGCCGGCGGCGCCGATGCCTCGCCGCGCATCGCGGATGACGCCGTCGGCAATCAGCACGTCGGCCACGCTGTCGAGATCGCGTGACGGATCGACCACGCGGGCGTTGGCGAGCAGGATCGGGCGACGGTCAGTCAGCATGGGTCATGCATTCGGCAAATTGCGCGCCAAGGCTTCGAGCACGGCCATGCGCACGGCCACACCCATCTCCACCTGTTCGCGGATCAGCGATTGCGCGCCGTCCGCCACCATCGAGTCGATTTCCACGCCGCGGTTCATTGGACCGGGATGCATCACGAGCGCATCGGGTTTGGCGTAGGACAGTTTCTTCTGGTCGAGACCGAAGTAATGGAAGTACTCGGTCGAGGAGGGCACGAACGAGCCGTTCATGCGCTCGCGCTGCAAGCGCAGCATCATCACGATGTCCGCGCCGTCGAGCCCCTCGCGCATGTCGCGCGCGACCTCGACGCCCATGCGCTCGATGCCGGGCGGCAACAGCGTCGATGGCGCCACCACGCGCACGCGGGCACCCATGGTGTTGAGCAGGAGGATGTTGGAGCGGGCGACGCGCGAGTGCATGACGTCGCCGCAGATGGCGATGACGAGCCCGTCGAGCCGCCCCTTGTTGCGGCGGATGGTCAGCGCGTCGAGCAGCGCTTGCGTCGGATGCTCATGCGAGCCGTCACCGGCGTTGATCACCGAGCCATCGACCTTGCGCGCCAGCAGTTCCACCGCGCCGGAGGCGTGATGGCGCACCACCAGGATGTCCGGATGCATGGCGTTCAGCGTGATCGCGGTGTCGATCAAGGTCTCGCCCTTGCGGGTCGAGAGCGAGGACACCGACATGTTCATGACGTCGGCGCCGAGCCGCTTGCCGGCGATCTCGAACGAGGACTGGGTGCGGGTCGAAGCTTCGAAGAAGAGATTGACCTGGGTGCGGCCGCGCAAATTGGTGCGCTTTTTGTCGACCTGACGGTTCAGTTCAACGAATTCTTCGGAGAGGTCGAGGAGGCCGGTAATATCGGCAGCGGAAAGCCCCTCGATACCCAGCAAATGCCGGTGACCGAGGACGAAAGTCGATTTCTGGGCGGAGGTCATTAAAGCGAAAGCTATAGGAGCATGGGCCAAGCGGGGCAAGGCCGAATTCCCGCTCGAACCACCTGTCCCCAGCCTGTCGCGGCGCAGGGTAAATGTGTGGAATCCGTGGCGGATGGAATGGTTTGCGGTAAGGTGAGCCGTCGTTTCATGTGTGCATGTTCCGAGCCGATTTCGATGCCCAAGCTGTTGCCGAGGTTCCTGCTGTCCGTTCTGGCGGTGATCATTGCCCTTGCCATGGGGACGGGGGCGGTTCTGGCCGATAAACGCAGGGCCCTTGTGATCGGCAACGACCGCTATCCGAACCTGCCGGCAAACGGTCAGCTTCAGAAGGCGGTGAACGACGCGGATACGATCGCGGCTTCGCTGAGGTCGCTCGGTTTCGAAGTCATTGTCGGCACCAACCTCGGCCGCCAGGGCATGATCGACAAACTTGCCGAACTGACCTCGCGGCTGGAGCCGGGCGATACGGCAGCCTTCTTCTTCGCCGGGCATGGCGTCGCGATCGGTGGCGTCAACTACCTCTTGCCGAGCGACGTGCCGGCGGTGGCCGAGGGCGCGGAAGCGCGCGTGCGCGGCGCTTCGCTCTCCGAACCCGAAATCGTCTCCGAGTTGCAGGCGAAGTCGGTGCGCGTGGCGTTGCTCGTGATCGACGCCTGCCGCGACAATCCATTTCCACGCACGGCAGGCCGCTCGCTCGGCGGCACGCGCGGCCTGACCGACGCGAAGCCCGCGCGCGGCGTCTTCACCATCTATTCCGCAGGCATCGGGCAAAGCGCGCTCGATCGTCTCGGACCGGACGATACCGCAAAGAACTCCGTCTTCACCCGCATCTTTGCCGAGCAGATGATGAAGCCGGGCATGCATCTGGGTGATCTGGCCGTCGAGGTGCGCGAGCGCGTGGCGGTGCTGGCGCTGAAGGCCAAGGACGAACGTGGGCAGGCGGTCGCGCACGAGCAGACCCCGGCTTATTACGACCAGACGCTCGGCCGGATTTTCCTCGCCGGTCCGGCGCCGGCCGCGAGTGCTGCAGCGTTCCAGCCAGCAGCGGCTCCCGCAGCGGCACCGCCATCTCCACCTGCTGCGCCACCGCCGCCACCGCAACAGCAGGCGGCGCTGCCGCCGCCAGCGGCGATCACGCGCACGCCGCGGCCGGGTTCGCCGGGCGAAAGCTGCGCGCGCAACGGTGCCGAGACGTACTGCGTCAGTTCCGTGCTGCCGTCGCAGTTCGGCAACTCCTACGGGCCAGCGAACCTGTTCCGCGGATCGGAGAGCATCGCCTGGGTCGAGGGCCGCAGCGGGCAGGGCGTCGGCGAGTGGATCACCGTCGAATTCGACGACGTGAGGTCCGTGACCTCGATCCTGATGCGCAACGGCTACCAGAAGAATTTCGACATCTTCCAGAAGAACAGCCGTGTGCGGCAGCTGCGTGTGCAGTTCTCCGGCGGGCAGAGCATCATGCTGTCGCCGCAGGACCAGTTCAACGCGCAGCTCTTCAAGCTGGACCAGCCGGTCAAGGCGCACTGGGTGAAATTCACCATCGACGCGGTGTTCGCCGGCAACAAGTACACCGACACGGCGATCTCGAAGCTGATCGTCAATACGGAGCCGGCGCGGTGAGGTGCGCGGCCGCTGCGGCTGGCGTGCTCGCCATGCTTGCGGCTCCACAGGTGGTCGCGCAGTCGCCGAAGCTGCCGGGTGGTTTCGTTTTTCTGCGCGATGTCGATCCGAGCATCATTCAGGACATCCGCTACGCGGGCAGCAACAACTTCGTCGGCCGCAAGCTCGCAGGTTACGAAGCCAACGAGTGTGTGGTGAAGCAGCAGGTCGCGACCGCGCTGGCGAAAGTGCAGGCCGATCTCAAGGCCAAGAACCTGTCGCTGAAGATGCTCGACTGCTACCGGCCGGCGCGCGCCTCCCGTGACATGGTCGCATGGGCGAACGACGGCAAGGAAACGCCCGAGCAGAAGCGCTACAATCCGAAGCTCAACAAGCGCGACCTGTTCAAGCTTGGCTACATCGCGGCCTATTCAGGGCACTCGACTGGTGCGGCGGTCGATCTGACGGTGGTGGATCTCACGGCCGACAACAGCGCCACGTTTGATCCCAAGGCCGACTATGCGGACTGCACCGCGCCCGCCACGAAGCGTGCGCCGGAGGGCAGCGTCGATATGGGCACCGGCTATGACTGCTCCGATAGCCGTGCGCATACCGCGTCGCCTGCGATCACAGCCGATCAGCGCAAATGGCGGCAAACGCTCATCAGCGCCATGGCGAAGCAGGGCTTCGCCAACTATTCGAAGGAATGGTGGCATTTTTCGATTCCGGGAGCAGGCACGCAGGCTTATGATTTCCCGGCGACGCGCGCCGCGAGGTAGCGCGTATCCGTTTGTCGGACCTTGCCAGCGGACGCCGCAGGCGGATTTCGGTGAAGAACTTGCCGGGGCTCCATCATGACCGTTCGTTTCGAGACCCATGAGGTCTTCAATCAGTCGCCCCCGTTCGAGGACGTCAATCTGTTCGCGCTCGACCGGCCGCTCGCGGATGCGGCCGCAGCAAACGGCGGTAACCGTACAGCCTCCGAACTGACCGAATTCGGCAAGCTCTGGGGTTCCGCCGCAATGGCGGCGTGCGGGCGAACTGCCAATGAGAACACTCCGAAGCTGCGGTTGTTCGACCAGAAAGGCTTTCGCCGCGACGAGGTCGAATTTCATCCGGCCTATCACGAACTCATGACGCACAGCGCGCATGCGGGCCTGCACAACTCCACCTGGACGGCAAGCGGCGCGCATGCGGGCGCGCCTTCCGAGGTTGTGCGCGCGGCGAAGTTCTACATGGCGGCGCAGGTCGAGACCGGACATCTCTGCCCAATCACGATGACACGAGCCTCGGTTGCTGCACTCGCGCCGTCGCCCGCGCTGCTGGTGAAGGCGATGCCCGTGATTGCAAGCCGCAGCTACGATCCGGCCTTCGCGCCATGGTGGACCAAGCGCGGCATGACCCTCGGCATGGGCATGACCGAGAAGCAGGGCGGCACCGACGTGCGGGCCAACTCGACGCGAGCTGAGCCGGATGGCGATGCCTTCCGTATCACCGGCCACAAGTGGTTCATGTCGGCACCGATGTGCGACGCCTTCCTGGTGCTGGCACAGGAGGACGAGGGGCTTGGCTGCTTCTTTCTGCCGCGCTTCAAGCCGGACGGTTCGGTCAACGCGATTCAGTTCCAGCGGCTGAAGGACAAGCTCGGCAACCGCTCCAATGCATCGTCCGAAGTAGAGTTTACAGGTGCCTATGCCGAACGGATCGGCGAGCCCGGCAAGGGAATCCGTACCATTATCCAGATGGTGCAACTGACGCGCCAGGATTGCTCGATTGCGTCGGTCGGGCTCATGCGCAGCGGGCTGGCGCATGGGCTGCACCATGCGCGCCACCGTAGCGTGTTTCAGAAGCATCTCGCGGATCAGCCCTTGATGCAGAGCGTGCTGGCCGATCTCGCGTTGCATGTAGAAGCATCGATCGCGCTGGTGATGCGGCTGTGCCGTTCCTTCGATCTCGCGGACCGCGACGCGAGCGAAGCGGCGTACATGCGGCTTTTGACCCCGGCGGTGAAGTACTGGACCTGCAAGAGCGCCCCCGGCTTTCTCTACGAGGCGATGGAGTGCCTCGGCGGCAATGGCTATGTCGAGGAGGGCATCCTCGCGCGCCATTACCGCGAAGCGCCGGTGAATGCGATCTGGGAGGGCTCCGGCAACGTCATGTGTCTCGACGTGCTGCGCGCGCTCGGGCGCGAGGCCGAAGCTGCAATTGCGGTGATGCAGACGCTCGTTGGTGAGACAAAGGGATTGCCCGGCGCGGCGGAGGCTGCGGCGTTTGTTGCTGCTGCTTTCCGCAAGCCGGATGCGGAGCGGATGGCGCGACATGCGGTGGAGATGCTGGCGCTGCTGGCAGCGGCGGCAGCCCTGAATGCTGTTCATCCCGCGCATGCCGAGTTGTTCGCGCTGACCCGGCTCAGAAACGCGCACGGTGCGATCTATGGCGCCGCCGATCTGTCGGCGGAGCAGAGCGGGGCCTTGCTGGCGCGGGCGCTGCCCGGCTGATCGCTGTGTAGGTTAGATCGGCGCCACCATGCCGATGATCATTGGCATGGTGATCGCGGCGGCGACCGTCTGGAGCGCGATGATCTGCGCGAGGATCGGCGCATCGCCGCCCAGTTGCCGCGCCAGCACATAGGCGTTCGAGGCGGATGGTACTGATGCGCAGCACGCCACCACGGCGAGATTGATGCCTGACAGTCCAAGCGCAAGCGCGATGCCAATCGCCATGGCCGGCATGACGATGAGTTTCAGGAGCAAGGTCAGCAGCACCACAGGGCGCGGGCGCACGACGCCCTCAAGATGCAGGCCGGCACCGACGACGAGCAGGCCGATCGCGAGCGATCCCTTGCCGAGCGCGTCCGCCGTATCCCCGATCGCTTGCGGGATCGGTACTTCCAGTACGTTGAAGATGAGGCCAAGCAGACAGGCCCAGATGAACGGGTTACGGGCGATGACTGCGAGAATTTGCGGCCACGACAGCCGCTTGGGTGAGGCGAACCAGGCCAGTACCGCAACGTTGATGATGTTCAGCAGCGGGATCATCGCGATCATGGCGACGCCGGCGAGCGCCAGCCCGAGATTGCCGAACAGGCTGCCGGCAACCGCAAGCGCGATATAGGTCTGCCAGCGGGTCGAGGCCTGAAAGATCGAGGAAAACGTGGGGCCGCTGATGCCGTTGCGATTGAATACCGGGCCCATGAGCAACAGGAACCCCGACATGACCAGGATCGCGAGGATCAGGGCGGCTGCAACTTCGCCGTAAGGGACACTGGCGAGATTCGCGCGCGCGATGGTCATCGTCAGCAGTGCCGGAAACAGCACGTAGTAGGTCAGCTGCTCCATGCCGGTCCACTGCGCATCTTCCTTCAGAAGCCGCCGCTTGAGGCAATAGCCGAGCACGATCAGCAGGAAGACGGGGATGAGGGCGTTGAAGACGGCGAGCATGGGGTTAGTACCTACTTTCCGAAGTTCGTGAACCGTCTCATCAACCACCTTCCACGAACTTCGGAAAGTCAGAGGTACCAGCTAGAATATGATTCTAGTGCCGCTTTCTACCTGAAGTCCCTAGATCATACTCGCGGCACACGGTGCAGGGACTTCAGATAGGCGGCACTAGGCTTTGTTGATCTTGTTGAGCGCCGCGAGACGATCGAGCGCGCCTTGCAGGATGAAGATCGCGGCGTGCTCGTCGATCACCTGCGCGCGCCTGGCGCGGCTGACGTCGTTGGCGATCAGTTCGCGTTCGACCGCGGCCGTCGAGAGCCGCTCGTCCCACAGGCCGATCGGCAGTTCGGTGAGGCGGGCGATGTTGCGGGCGAAGGCGCGGGTCGATTGCGCACGCGGGCCTTCACTGCCGTCCATGTTGATCGGCAGCCCCAGCACGAAGCCGACGGCGTTGCGCTCGGTGGCGAGCGCCAGCAGCCGCGCGGCGTCGTTCGTGAACTTCGTCGTGCGGATGGTTTCGACGCCGGTTGCCACCCTGCGATCGGGATCGCACACAGCGACGCCGATGGTCCTGGTGCCGAGGTCGAGGCCGATCAGCGCGCCGCGCTGAGGCCACGCGGCAGCGGCATCGACCAGAGGGAGGATAGGAGCGGGCATCAGCTTCGCTTAACATGCGCGGCCAGAGAGTCCCAACAGCGAAAGCGGCTCAACAATGGATGCGCTCACCTGGTTCGGCCTGTTTGCGGTCACCGCAATGCTGGTCTGCTATGCGCTGGAGGAGCGGAGCCACTGGTTCGTTCTGGCATTCGCGGCTGCGTGCGCGCTCGGCTCGATCTACGGCTTTCTGCAAGGGGCGTGGCCGTTCGGCGTGGTCGAGGCAATCTGGGCCGTGGTCGCGGTGCGGCGCTGGCTGACCGTGAGGACGGCTCAAATTTAGACCTTTGCCGGCTTCCGCTGCCTCACGGCGGTCGCAGACACCAGTTCGCGCAGCGCGAGCACGGCCGGTGAACTCTCCCCGTGACGCCAGATCAGTGGCGTGACGATCCGCGCTTGCGCATCGGGGATGCGGTTTCGCCGCACCCGCGCCTGCGGCATCGTCTCCAGCACCGCTTCAGGCATCAGCGCGATGCCCGCACCCGCGGCGACGCAGGCGACGATGGCGTGATATGAACTGAATTCGAGCACCCTCAGGCCCGCGAGGCTGTCGCGCTTGAGCCAGCGTTGCAGCACGCGGCGGTAGGCGCAGCCCTGCGGGAAAGTGATGATGCTGTGTCCTTCGGCGTCGCGCGGCTTCGCGATCGGCGGATGATCGAGGCTCGAGATCACCATCAGCCGCTCGCGGAACACGGCCAGATGCCTGAGCTCCCGGATCGGCGGTGGTTCGGCGATAAACGCCGCGTCAAGCCGCCGGGCAGAAACACCAGCCACCAGTTCGTCGTTGGTGCCGGTGGTCAATTCAAGCTGCACATCCGGATAGCGCCGGTGGAAGGCTGCAAGCGTTTCGGGAAGGCGGCTCGCGGTCGTACTCTCCAGCGCGCCGAGTTTGAGGACGCCGCGCGGCGCGGTGCCGGTCAGCGCCTGCCGCGCTTCTTCCGACAGATCGATCAGCCGCTCCGCATAACCGAGCAGCAGTTCACCGCTGGGCGAAAGGTGCAGCCGTTGCCGGTCGCGATGAAACAGCGGGATGCCGACGGTGCTCTCAAGCTGCTTGATGCGCGTCGTGATGTTGGAGGGCACGCGATGCAGCTTCTGCGCCGCCTTGACGATGCCGCCTTCGTCGACGACGGTCTTGAAGATTTGGAGATCGGCGAAGTTCATCGGTGCGCTCCGGATATGAGTTCACGAAAGAGGAATATCTTCTTCTTATTTATTCATTTTTCAGGAATAATTCCGGAAGCTACACTCGGCGGTACGGAATGCAAGTCATGCCGCATTCGGGGCTGGCTTCGCCGAACACCCGCAGTATCGTGTCGCCGCCGCGGCGACGTGCGCACTGCATCTGGAAAGGAAAATGACCCATGTGGCCCGACCGCAGGCTGCTCGATCTCTTCAAGATCAGCTTACCGATCGTGCAGGCGCCGATGGCCGGTGTGCAGGATGCGGATATCGTGATCGCCGCCTGTCAGGGCGGTGCGCTAGGCTCGCTGCCGTGCGCGATGCTGTCGGTCGAGAAGGCGCGCGAGCAGATGCAGATCATCCGCCAGCGCGTCACCGCGCCGGTCAACATGAACTTCTTCACTCACAAAGGCATCGACGCCGATCCGGTGCAGGAAGCCGGCTGGAAGAAGCGGCTGGCGCCGTACTATCGCGAGCACGGCATTGATCCGGCTGCGCCGGTCACGGCCGCGAACCGCGCTCCGTTCGATGGCGCGATGTGCGAACTCGTCGAGGAACTGAAGCCCGAGGTCGTCAGCTTCCACTTCGGTCTGCCGGACAAGGCGCTGCTTGATCGTGTCAAGGCGACGGGTGCAGTCGTTATCGCATCGGCGACGATCGTGCGCGAGGCGCGGTGGCTCGAGGACAACGGCGCGGACGCGATCATCGCGCAGGGTGCGGAGGCGGGCGGCCATCGCGGCATGTTCCTGACCGACAACGTCGCCGCACAAGTCGGAACCTTCGCGCTGGTGCCGCAGATCGTGGACGCGGTGCGCGTGCCGGTGATCGCGGCAGGTGGTATCGCCGATGGGCGGGGTATCGCGGCGGCGTTCGCGCTCGGTGCGGCCGGCGTGCAGATCGGTTCCGCATATCTGCGTTGCCCGGAATCCAAAGTCAGTGCCGCCGGGCGCGCCGCGCTGAACGAGGCGGCCGACGATTCCAGCGTGATCACCAACGTCATGACCGGACGCCCGGCGCGTGGCGTCGCCAATCGCCTGATGAAGGAAGTGGGTCCGCTCTCGCCGGATGCGCCCGCGTTCCCGCATGCGGCGACCGCACTCGCGCCGCTCAAGGCCGCCGCCGAGAAGGCCGGAAAGGCCGATTTCACCAATCTCTGGTCGGGGCAGGCGCTACCGCTCGGGCGGGAGACCCCGGCGGCGGACCTGACCCGGGCGCTGGCGGCTGCCGGGGCGCACCGGCTGAAGCAGTTGGCCGTGCTTTAAGCGCATTTTGGCGAGCGATTTCAGTCCCGTTTTACGGGTCGATGCGCTATAGGGCGGGCTGAATCGAGTGGCTCTTGGTTTTGATCGCAAAACCGGTACCCACTTTTGCGGAATACGCGCCCTAGCCGAGCCATTATTATGTCAGTCGATGCAGCCACCACCCGCCGGATTGCCCATCTGGCCCGGATCGCGATCAAGGACAGCGAGGTCGAGCACCTGACGGGCGAGATCAACGCCATGCTGGCGTTCGTCGAGCAGCTTCAGGAAGTCGACGTCGGGGGCGTCGAACCGATGACCTCGGTGACGCCGATGGCCATGAAAAAGCGCGCCGACGTGGTCAACGACGGCGAGATGCCGGACGCGGTGCTGGCGAATGCGCCGGAGACGGCGGACCACTTCTTCCTGGTGCCCAAAGTGGTCGAGTAACGGCAACAGGCCGATCGAGAGATCGCAATGTGCATTCTTTGCAACGATGACGCAGCCTATGAAGCCTACATGGCGTATCTCGACGCCATGCAGAAGCAGGGTGCAACTGCCGATCCGGATAGGGCAATGGACGCGGCGCTCGATGCGATGATGGCGAACGCCAAGGTTGAGGACACGACGCTCTCCGTTCACTACACCTCCGGCTCGGCGTCTGCGCGCAAGCCGAAGCCTCCGAAAAATCCCTTCTCCTGTGATCCGGTTGATGAATGACTGATCTGACGTCACTGACCCTTGCCGAAGCGCGCGATGCGCTGGCGACAAAATCCCTCACGTCCGTCGAACTGACCGACGCGCATCTCGCCGCGATGGAGAAGGCGCGCGTGCTCAACGCCTATGTGCTCGAAACGCCGGAGCAGGCCCGGGCGATGGCGAAGGCTGCCGACGCGAAGCTCGCCAAGGGCGAGGGCGGACCGCTCGGCGGCATCCCGCTCGGCATCAAGGATCTGTTCGCGACCAAGGGCGTGCGCACCACCGCCTGTTCGAAGATCCTGGGCGACTTCAAGCCGCAGTATGAGTCCACGGTCACCTCGCAGCTCTGGCGCGATGGCGCCGTGATGCTCGGCAAGCTCAACAACGACGAATTCGCCATGGGCTCGTCGAACGAGACCTCGTGCTTTGGCCCGGTGATCAACCCCTGGCGGCGTAACGGCTCGGATGCGAAGCTCGTGCCGGGCGGCTCGTCCGGCGGATCGGCGTCGGCGGTGGCGGCAAACCTCTGTCTCGGCGCGACCGCAACCGACACCGGCGGCTCGATCCGCCAGCCCGCGTCATTCGCTGGCATCGTCGGATTGAAGCCGACCTATGGCCGCTGTTCGCGCTGGGGCATCGTCGCGTTCGCGTCCTCGCTCGATCAGGCGGGACCGATCGGCAAGACCGTGCGCGACACCGCGATCCTGATGCGCTCGATGGCCGGTCACGATCCGAAGGACACGACCTCGGTCGATCTGCCGGTGCCGGACTACGAGAAGGCGCTCGGCAAGTCCGTGAAGGGCATGAAGATCGGCATTCCGAAGGAATACCGGCTCGACGGCATGCCGGAGGAAATCGAGAAGCTCTGGACGCAGGGCATTGCGTGGCTGAAGGCGGCGGGCGCCGAGATGATCGACGTGTCGCTGCCGCACACGAAGTATGCGCTGCCGGCGTACTACATCGTCGCGCCCGCGGAGGCCTCGTCGAACCTCGCGCGCTATGACGGCGTGCGCTACGGCAATCGCGTCTCCGGCCGCAACATCATCGAGATGTACGAGAACACCCGCGCCGCCGGATTTGGTGCGGAGGTCCGCCGCCGCATCATGATCGGCACCTACGTGCTCTCGGCCGGCTACTACGACGCCTATTATCTGCGTGCGCAGAAGGTCCGGACCTTGATCAAGAAGGATTTCGAGGACTGTTTCGCGCAAGGCATCCACGCGATGCTGACCCCCGCGACGCCGTCGGCGGCGTTCGCGATCGGCGAGAAAGGTAACGCCGACCCGGTCGAGATGTACCTCAACGACATCTTCACGGTGACCGTGAACATGGCCGGGCTTCCCGGCATCGCGGTGCCCGCCGGCACCGACGGGCAGGGGCTGCCGCTCGGCCTGCAGCTGATCGGCCGTCCGTTCGAGGAAGAGACGCTGTTCTCGCTCGGCGAGGTGATCGAGCAGGCGGCCGGCCGCTTCACGCCAGCGAAGTGGTGGGCCTAAGTCCGCCGCGCCGGCGTTAACCTTGTTGTCGCACAGCCGGTCGCGAGGGGCCGGTGCGATCCGGCTCATGGTAGATTGACATCGGCAGGGGGCGGGGGCCGGCTGCGGGAGTGGTGGCGTTGCGGACGTCGGTTGGACGAGGGTGGGTTGCAAGCCTGTCGGCGATGGCTTGCGCAGTGGCGCTCGCCGGGTGCGTCTCGGTCTACAATCTGCCCGGCAACGCGCCGCTCGATGCGGCGCTCTCCAACAATGATGTCGGCCGCGAAACGGCGGCCTTCGAGGACGATGTCCTGCTGGCGCTCTCGTTCTCCGGTGGCGGAACGCGCGCGGCCGCCTTTTCGTTTGGCGTGCTGAACGAACTGGAGCGCACGCGCGCGGGGTCTCGGCAAACGCAATCGCTGCTCGACCGGGTCGATTTCGTCTCGGGCGTGTCGGGCGGCGCGGTCACCGCGGCCTACTTCGGCTTGAAGAAGCGCGCGGCGCTCGACGATTTCCGCGAGCGCTTCCTGCTGCGCAATGCCGAGGAGGCGCTGAATACCAGCATCTCGCTCGGCAACATCGGCCGCGCCATCGGCGGCGGCGCCAACGACAACCAGCTCACCAATTGGCTCGACCAGAACCTGTTCGATGGTGCGCGCTTCGACGTGTTCCGCGACGACCGGCGGCCGCGCGTCTGGATCAACGCCTCCGACATCTACAACCGCACGCCGTTCGTGTTCGGCAAGACCGCGTTCGACGCGCTGTGCAGCGACATCCGCTCCTATCGCGTATCGGAGGCGGTGGCTGCATCCGCCGCCGTGCCGCTGGCATTTGCGCCGATCGTGCTGGAAACGTATCCGGGCGGTTGCCGGACGCAGCTGCCGGCCTGGATCGAGCGGGCGCGGCGCGATCCCGACGCGCAACCGCTGCTGAAATCGTTCGCGCAAGCCAATGCGCGCTATCACGACGGCTCGATGAAGTACGTGAAGCTGCTCGATGGTGGACTGGTGGATAATTACGGGTTGTCCGGCTTCAGCATCGGCATGCTGGCCGCGCAGCGCCCGTTCGAGCCGATGACCGAGCGGCAGGCCGTGAAGGTGCGGCGCATCCTGTTCCTGGTGGTCGACGCCGGGCGCGGCATTTCGGGCGACTTCGCGCAGCGGGTCGAAGGGCCGAGTGGCGTCGAACTGGTCGCGGCCGCGGCCGACACCGCCATCGACGCCAGCGTGCGCTCGAGCTACGCGGCGTTCTCGACGCTGGTCACCGACTGGAATTCGCGGATCAGACGCTGGCGCTGCGGTCTGTCGGCGGCGGACCGTCAGCGCCTCGGCACGGGTCCGGGCTGGCGCTGCGGCGACGTGAAGATTCGAACGGCTGGGACCGGCGCGGGCGGGCATCCTCAATGCGATCCCGACGCGCTTTTCGCTGCCACCGGAGCAAATCGATCTTCTGATCGCCGGCGGCGGCGACGCGCTGCGCCAGAGCGCGCCCTATCAGGCGTTCCGCCAGGGGCTCTGACGGGCCCGCGGTCTCTCGACCTTGTTGGTGAAGGCTGATAGACAGCAGCCGTCCCTGTCGGGGCAAAACCACAGATAATCCAAACCTTTTCGGGCGGCTTACTGACGCCCGCCTCCCCACAGGCGTTGAGCGAGACATGAACGCACCCGTGAAATCGAAGCTGCTCAAGGGCGCAACCGGCGACTGGGAGATGGTGATCGGGCTCGAAGTGCATGCCCAGGTAACATCGAACGCGAAGCTGTTCTCCGGCGCCTCGACCGAGTTCGGCGGTGCGCCGAACGCGCACGTATCGCTGGTCGATGCGGCGATGCCGGGCATGCTGCCGGTGATCAACGAAGAGTGCGTCCGCCAGGCGGTGCGCACCGGGCTCGGACTGAACGCGAAGATCAACCTGAAGTCGACCTTCGACCGCAAGAACTACTTCTATCCGGATTTGCCGCAGGGCTACCAGATCAGCCAGTTCAAGTCGCCGGTGGTCGGAGAGGGCGCGGTGGTGGTCGACCTCGAGAATGGCGAAACCGTCTCGGTGGGCATCGAGCGGCTGCATCTGGAGCAGGATGCCGGCAAGTTGCTGCACGATCAGCATCCGGCCAGCTCCTACGTCGACCTCAACCGCTCGGGCGTGGCGCTGATGGAGATCGTGTCCAAGCCGGACATGCGCTCGGCCGACGAGGCGAAGGCCTACGTGGCCAAGCTGCGCTCGATCCTGCGCTACCTCGGCACCTGCGACGGCGACATGGAGAAGGGCAACCTGCGCGCGGACGTTAACGTGTCGGTGCACAAGCCTGGCACGCCGCTCGGTACGCGCTGCGAGATCAAGAACGTCAACTCGATCCGCTTCATCGGCCAGGCGATCGAGTACGAAGCGCGCCGCCAGATCGATATTCTCGAGGACGGCGGTCAGATCGAGCAGGAAACGCGGCTGTTCGACCCGAACAAGGGCGAAACCCGCTCGATGCGCTCAAAGGAAGAGGCGCATGATTACCGCTACTTCCCGGATCCCGACCTGCTGCCGCTCGAATTCACCCAAAGCTTCGTCGATGACCTGAAGGCGGCGCTGCCGGAACTGCCGGACCAGAAGAAGGCGCGCTTCATCAGCGATGTCGGTCTGTCGCCGTATGACGCCGGCGTGCTGGTCGCCGAGCGCGAAAGCGCTGCGTTTTATGAGGCGGTTCTCGCGGCGCTCGCCGACCGCAAACGCGACGGCAAGCTTGCTGCGAACTGGGTCATCAACGAGCTGTTCGGACGCCTCAACAAGGAAAGCAAGGACATCGCGGCGTCGCCGGTATCGGCAGCGCAGCTCGGCGCGATCGTCGATCTGATCGGCGAGGGGACGATTTCCGGCAAGATCGCCAAGGATTTGTTCGAGATCGTCTGGTCTGAGGGCGGCGATCCGCGCGCGCTCGTCGAAAGCCGCGGCATGAAGCAAGTCACCGACATGGGCGCGATCGAAAAGGCGGTCGATGACATCATCGCCGCCAATCCAGACAAGGTCGAACAGGCGCGCGCGAAGCCGCAGTTGATGGGCTGGTTCGTCGGTCAGGTGATGAAAGCGTCGGGTGGCAAGGTCAATCCGCAGGCTGTCAACGATCTGCTCAAGAGCAAACTCGGTCTCTGATATGACGCGCGCGACGTCCACGTGCGCTTTTCGCTCTGGTCACTCATCGCAGATGCGAACAGTTCGCGTTGCGAATCGGGCAACGCGATTCGGCGTGGAGCGCCGTTTTGACCAGCGCTGATGCGGCGAAGCCGCCTGTACACCGAAAATTTTTTTGTTGCCAAAGTTTGCGACTCAGAGTCCCGAGCACGGCCTTTTTGCCGCATGCCGCGACTCAAGCGAGCGCGGTGCGCGATGCGTGCATCGCGATCGGGATTCAAAGTTGATACTGAAAAACAAAGCTTACTTGCAACATTGACAAATGCGATTGCAAATTTCGCGCGGGCTTTTCGCGTGTGCTTCACGATGCTCGGCGATGTTGTTGCGATGAGCGCGAACGAAGCGCGTTGCGCGCCGCGTCAACACTTCCTTAAGCGGGACACTGTTTTTTTCTTTGTGTTGGTGTAATCGGAATGGAGTGCACTCGATTCCCGGGCGCACATTAGCGATTAAGCCATCTCACTATTTAGGAGGGCAACATGGCCAAGAAAGCGAAGAAGGCGAAGAAGGCGAAGTCGGCAGTGAAGAAGACTGCCAAGAAGACCCGCAAGGCTGCGAAGAAGAAGAAGTAACTTCGTCTCTGAATGAATTGCCGGCAACGTAAAGTCGGCAGCGTCACACAGGCCATCGGTACAGGTTGTTTGCGGGTCTCTCACCCCGGACATATCGGACAGGTGGTCAGGTCGACGAGAGGGTGTCGGCGAGACATCAGATCAGGCGGCTGGATCGTCCCTTTTCCCGAAGCCCGCTTCGGATGAAGACCGGTCCGGCAGAAGGGCGGAAATGCTCTTCGGTCGTGGCAGATTATTTTGATCCGCAGTTTCCCGGGCTCAAGCTCCGGTGAAATCCTGACTCTGACGTGTTCACCGACGCCCTCGTTCTCTCCGGAGACTAGGAAGCGCGTTCCTGTCCATTGTGTCGCCAGACCGCCCTTGGGGCGGTTTTTTCATGCGCGCAAGATCGCCAGTCCATCGTGCGCCGCGCAGCCGGCCGGGGGCGCCGTTTCTGCAATGGTTATCGGACCGCCAAGGCCGAGGGTAAACCGCCGTTTAGGCTTTGTGAGAAATCGCTGCGGCACAGGGCTTTCTCAATTCATTCATCACGCCCGGCGCGGCGTGCATTCAGATTCGATTCATCCCGATATTTAGACTGCTCTTAAAATTTGAACGGCCATGATCACCCCAACGAAAACGGCCGAGGCAGAACGCCTCACGAGAGCCGGCGAAGGATTTCGACAGGGGTTTCAACAGGGACGCGGACGGACTGACGGGGGCCGCGCTCGGTCAAGCA